>NZ_LQWV01000041.1 GCF_001553855.1 Streptococcus gordonii | reverse complement strand
TCGAATGGTTCCAAAACTCGTTTTGAAAATGACTTCTACAAGTTACCGTTTTAGAGCTGTGTTGTTTCGAATGGTTCCAAAACTTCTCTGGCGACTGGTTTAACAAGGCTAAAGTTTTAGAGCTGTGTTGTTTCGAATGGTTCCAAAACATAGCCTCAAGTCCGAACTTGCCTTGATAGGTTTTAGAGCTGTGTTGTTTCGAATGGTTCCAAAACAACTTAAGTTTTAACTTACGGTCACGAACTGTTTTAGAGCTGTGTTGTTTCGAATGGTTCCAAAACAAACATATCAACTGCTTCATTGGACATTACGTTTTAGAGCTGTGTTGTTTCGAATGGTTCCAAAACTTTTATAATAATTGAATAATGAAAGATTAAGTTTTAGAGCTGTGTTGTTTCGAATGGTTCCAAAAC
>NZ_LQWV01000040.1:0-232500 GCF_001553855.1 Streptococcus gordonii | reverse complement strand
CGCGAAGAACCTTACCAGGTCTTGACATCCCGATGCCCGCTCTAGAGATAGAGTTTTACTTCGGTACATCGGTGACAGGTGGTGCATGGTTGTCGTCAGCTCGTGTCGTGAGATGTTGGGTTAAGTCCCGCAACGAGCGCAACCCTTATTGTTAGTTGCCATCATTCAGTTGGGCACTCTAGCGAGACTGCCGGTAATAAACCGGAGGAAGGTGGGGATGACGTCAAATCATCATGCCCCTTATGACCTGGGCTACACACGTGCTACAATGGCTGGTACAACGAGTCGCAAGTCGGTGACGGCAAGCTAATCTCTTAAAGCCAGTCTCAGTTCGGATTGTAGGCTGCAACTCGCCTACATGAAGTCGGAATCGCTAGTAATCGCGGATCAGCACGCCGCGGTGAATACGTTCCCGGGCCTTGTACACACCGCCCGTCACACCACGAGAGTTTGTAACACCCGAAGTCGGTGAGGTAACCTTTTAGGAGCCAGCCGCCTAAGGTGGGATAGATGATTGGGGTGAAGTCGTAACAAGGTAGCCGTATCGGAAGGTGCGGCTGGATCACCTCCTTTCTAAGGAAAAACGGAATGCACGATGGAGTCTTGTTTAGTTTTGAGAGGTCTTGTGGGGCCTTAGCTCAGCTGGGAGAGCGCCTGCTTTGCACGCAGGAGGTCAGCGGTTCGATCCCGCTAGGCTCCATTGGAACGGAAGTTCCAAACTAGTCCATTGAAAATTGAATAACTATATCAAATAGTAACAAGAAATAAACCGAAACGCTGTGAATATTAATGAGTTTAAGACTGAAAGGTCAAAAATAAGGTTAAGTTAGTAAGGGCGCACGGTGGATGCCTTGGCACTAGGAGCCGAAGAAGGACGTGACAAACGACGAAATGCCTCGGGGAGCTGTAAGTAAGCGACGATCCGTGGATATCCGAATGGGGGAACCCAACAGGTAGATGCCTGTTACCCATATCTGTTAAGGATATGAGGAGGAAGACGCAGTGAACTGAAACATCTAAGTAGCTGCAGGAAGAGAAAGCAAAAGCGATTGCCTTAGTAGCGGCGAGCGAAGAGGCAGGAGGGCAAACCGAAGAGTTTACTCTTCGGGGTTGTAGGACTGCAATGTGGACTCAGAATTTATAGAAGAATGACTTGGGAAAGTCAGCCAAAGAGAGTAAGAGCCTCGTATTTTAAATAGATTCTGTACCTAGCAGTATCCTGAGTACGGCGGGACACGAGAAATCCCGTCGGAATCTGGGAGGACCATCTCCCAACCCTAAATACTCCCTAGTGACCGATAGTGAACCAGTACCGTGAGGGAAAGGTGAAAAGCACCCCGGGAGGGGAGTGAAATAGAACCTGAAACCGTGTGCCTACAACAAGTTCGAGCCCGTTAATGGGTGAGAGCGTGCCTTTTGTAGAATGAACCGGCGAGTTACGTTATGATGCGAGGTTAAGTTGAAGAGACGGAGCCGTAGGGAAACCGAGTCTGAATAGGGCGCAATAGTATCATGACGTAGACCCGAAACCATGTGACCTACCCATGAGCAGGTTGAAGGTGCGGTAAAACGCACTGGAGGACCGAACCAGGGCACGTTGAAAAGTGCTTGGATGACTTGTGGGTAGCGGAGAAATTCCAAACGAACTTGGAGATAGCTGGTTCTCTCCGAAATAGCTTTAGGGCTAGCGTCGACATCAAGATTCTTGGAGGTAGAGCACTGTTTGGGTGAGGGGTCCATCCCGGATTACCAATCTCAGATAAACTCCGAATGCCAATGAATTATGGTCGGCAGTCAGACTGCGAGTGCTAAGATCCGTAGTCGAAAGGGAAACAGCCCAGACCACCAGCTAAGGTCCCAAAATAATTGTTAAGTGGAAAAGGATGTGGGGTTGCACAGACAACTAGGATGTTAGCTTAGAAGCAGCTATTCATTCAAAGAGTGCGTAATAGCTCACTAGTCGAGTGACCCTGCGCCGAAAATGTACCGGGGCTAAAACAATTTACCGAAGCTGTGGATCCCTTAGGGGATGGTAGGAGAGCGTTCTATGTGTGGAGAAGGTGTACCGTGAGGAGCGCTGGAACGCATAGAAGTGAGAATGCCGGTATGAGTAGCGAAAGACAGGTGAGAATCCTGTCCACCGTAAGACTAAGGTTTCCAGGGGAAGGCTCGTCCGCCCTGGGTTAGTCGGGACCTAAGGAGAGACCGAAGGGTGTATCCGATGGCCAACAGGTTGATATTCCTGTACTAGAGTATGAAGTGATGGAGGGACGCAGTAGGCTAACTAAAGCAGACGACTGGAAGAGTCTGTCTAAGCAGTGAGGCGTGGTATGAGTCAAATGCTTATACCTGTAACGTTGAGCTGTGATGGGGAGCGAAGTTTAGTAGCGAAGTTAGTGATGTCACACTGCCAAGAAAAGCTTCTAGCGATGTATCATACTCTACCCGTACCGCAAACCGACACAGGTAGTCGAGGCGAGTAGCCTCAGGTGAGCGAGAGAACTCTCGTTAAGGAACTCGGCAAAATGACCCCGTAACTTCGGGAGAAGGGGTGCTGATTTAGGTCAGCCGCAGTGAATAGGCCCAAGCAACTGTTTATCAAAAACACAGCTCTCTGCTAAATCGTAAGATGATGTATAGGGGGTGACGCCTGCCCGGTGCTGGAAGGTTAAGAGGAGTGCTTAGCGGTAACGCGAAGGTATGAATTGAAGCCCCAGTAAACGGCGGCCGTAACTATAACGGTCCTAAGGTAGCGAAATTCCTTGTCGGGTAAGTTCCGACCCGCACGAAAGGCGTAATGATTTGGGCACTGTCTCAACGAGAGACTCGGTGAAATTTTAGTACCTGTGAAGATGCAGGTTACCCGCGACAGGACGGAAAGACCCCATGGAGCTTTACTGCAGTTTGATATTGAGTGTCTGTGCCACATGTACAGGATAGGTAGGAGCCTACGAGATCGGGACGCCAGTTTCGATGGAGGCGCTGTTGGGATACTACCCTTGTGTTATGGCCACTCTAACCCGGATAGGTGATCCCTATCGGAGACAGTGTCTGACGGGCAGTTTGACTGGGGCGGTCGCCTCCTAAAAGGTAACGGAGGCGCCCAAAGGTTCCCTCAGACTGGTTGGAAATCAGTCGCAGAGTGTAAAGGTATAAGGGAGCTTGACTGCGAGAGCTACAACTCGAGCAGGGACGAAAGTCGGGCTTAGTGATCCGGTGGTTCCGCATGGAAGGGCCATCGCTCAACGGATAAAAGCTACCCTGGGGATAACAGGCTTATCTCCCCCAAGAGTTCACATCGACGGGGAGGTTTGGCACCTCGATGTCGGCTCGTCGCATCCTGGGGCTGTAGTCGGTCCCAAGGGTTGGGCTGTTCGCCCATTAAAGCGGCACGCGAGCTGGGTTCAGAACGTCGTGAGACAGTTCGGTCCCTATCCGTCGCGGGCGTAGGAAATTTGAGAGGATCTGCTCCTAGTACGAGAGGACCAGAGTGGACTTACCGCTGGTGTACCAGTTGTCTTGCCAAAGGCATCGCTGGGTAGCTATGTAGGGAAGGGATAAACGCTGAAAGCATCTAAGTGTGAAACCCACCTCAAGATGAGATTTCCCATAACGCAAGTTAGTAAGAGCCCTGAGAGAAGATCAGGTTGATAGGTTAGGAGTGGAAGTGTGGTGACACATGGAGCGGACTAATACTAATAGCTCGAGGACTTATCCAATTTTCATTGAGCGCAGCGTTCAAAAAGTATTGTTAGAAATGAGTAGTTATTCAATTTTGAGTAGATTAGATACTCAATAGTTAAGTGACGATAGCCTAGGAGATACACCTGTACCCATGCCGAACACAGCAGTTAAGCCCTAGAACGCCGGAAGTAGTTGGGGGTTGCCCCCTGTGAGATATGGTAGTCGCTTAGCGTTTATCCGGCATAGCTCAGTTGGTAGTAGCGCATGACTGTTAATCATGATGTCGTAGGTTCGAGTCCTACTGCCGGAGTTATATCTATAAGTAAGACAAGAGTTTCTTGTCTTTTTTTATTTCCTATATAATAATTTGAAAAAAGCTTGAAGATTATACTTCAAGCTTTTTGTGTTTTTTAAAAAATGCTTCATAAAGCGCTTTAATGGCAGCTTTTTCTTGTTCAGAATTTACTACAAGCATGATAGAAACTTCGCTAGATCCTTGTGAAATCATCTGGATATTAATTTTGTTGTCTGATAGTGCCTTTGTAGCAGTTGCAGTTAGACCGATATGACTTTTCATTTGCTCACCTACAATCATGATGATAGATAAGCCATGTTCAATTTCTGCATGATCGACTTCAATTTTTTGTCTTAGTTGCCGGAGTATTTCTTCTTCTTTTATTGGTGTTAGTTCGCTTTCTCTTAGTATGATTGATAAATCATCAATACCAGTTGGCATGTGTTCCCAACGAATATTTAATTCTTCTAAAATTTGGAGAACTTTCCGACCAAAGCCGACTTCACGGTTCATCAAATATTTTGACATGTTTATACTAACAAAGTTGGAATCTCCTGCAATCCCGACAACAGGGATTGCTTTATCAGTATGATTTAGAATAATTTTTGTTCCTGGATGATTAGGGTTATTCGTATTTTTAATAACTAGAGGAATCTTACCACGGTAAGCTGGGATAAGTGCTTCATCGTGAAGAACACTAAAACCTGCATATGCTAACTCTCGCATTTCACGATAGGTTAACTCAGGAATAGAATCTGGTTCGTGAATAATACCAGGATGGGCTGCAAAAATGCCATCTACATCTGTGAAGTTTTCGTATAGGTCAGCTTTAACTCCGGCTGCAATGATTGAGCCTGTTATGTCAGAGCCACCTCTTGAGAAAGTGCAGATTTGATTATCTTTAGTTACACCAAAGAATCCAGGTATTACAAGTACTTCTTCAAAGTTGGTTAATTCTTCAATTTTATCGTAGCTAGAGGGCAAAATTCTTGCGTTTCCAGGCTCGCTACTGACAAATATTCCTGCATCTTTAGGATGAATATAACGGGCATTAAGGCCGTTTTTATTAAAAAATGCAGCAACCAGCTTGGCGTTATTGTTCTCTCCAGCTGCTAAAAAGCTATCATAAAGAAAGAGATTATCTTCGATTGGTAAGGTAGCCAGATTTAAAATACTCTTTGTTATTTTTTCTAGTACAACAGGTTTGAGCTCTAATTCTTCGATCATTTGGGCATATCGATTAATGATCCATTCTTGGTGTGGGGTGACATCACCTTCTTCAACGTAAGCTCGATAATATTTGATTAGTGCATCTGTTACCTTGGTATCCGCTTGATCTCTTTTTCCTGGTGCAGAAACAACTACAAACTTTCGCTCAGAATCAGATTTTACAATATTTAAAACTTTTTCTAATTGAGTTGCAGAGGCAAGTGAACTACCACCAAATTTGACAACTTTCATATTTTCTCCTAAAGGGTTTTGTTATTATTCAAACAATTGTAATATTGCTTCTTTACATTATAGCAAATATCAAGCATAGTGTCAGTTTTTTTAGGAGTAAAAAGTGGAAAAGACGAACTATTGCTTTATTCTATCAGATTTTATTTTGAGAAAATATAGTTTTATGCTAGAATATTCTAAAAGCAATTATTTGACATTCAAAATATTTGTATATCAAACGAAGTTGCAAAAATAGAATTTGGAGAAGTTGTATGACATTTACAAATATTTTATATGAAGTTCTAGACGAAGTAGCTGTACTCACCTTTAACCGACCAGAGGTTTCTAACGGATTTAATATTCCAATGTGCCAAGAAATTTTAGAAGCAATTTCATTGGCTGCGTCAGACAATAGTGTAAAAATCTTGCTTATCAAGGCAAATGGGAAAGTTTTTTCAGTAGGAGGCGATTTGGCAGAAATGCAGCGTGCTGTTGATGCAGATGATATTCAATCCTTGGTGAAGATTGCGGAGTTAGTAAATGTTATTTCTTTCGAGATGAAGAAATTACCTAAGCCAGTCATCATGAGTGTTGATGGACCTGTTGCAGGTGCTGCTGCTAATATGGTCGTTGCTGTTGATTTTTGTATTGCAAGTGAAAAGGCTCGATTTATTCAGGCTTTCGTTGGAGTTGGATTAGCCCCAGATGCGGGAGGATTGTATTTACTAACTCGTGCTATTGGTGTAACTCGTGCAACCCACCTTGTCATGACTGGTGAGGCTTTGACAGCTGAAAAAGCTTTGGAATATGGGATTCTTTATCGACTTTGTGAATCTGAAAAGTTGGAGAAAACAACAGAGCAACTAATCAAAAAACTAAAACGTGGTTCAGGAAATTCGTATAAGGCAATGAAAGAAATGATTTGGAAAAGTCAATTTTCTGATTGGGAAGAATATGCTGAATTGGAATTGCACTTACAAAAGTCGTTAGCTTTCACTGAAGATTTTAAAGAAGGGGTCTGTGCTTATTCAGAAAAGCGTCGTCCTAAATTTCAAGGAAAATAATATCTACTTAATTGAAATGATATAAATTGAAAAAAAGTAAATCATTTTCAAAAAGAGCTTGCAAAAATATTTGGACTTTGATATAATTTGATAGTCAAATGTTTTGATGCTTGAATATTTATAAAGGGGGATGGATGATTGAATTACCAATTAGTAAATGATTATTTGACGTCGATTTTTAATAATGTATTGGTGATTGAAGAGTCCAGTTTGCGGGGCAGTCGCTTCAATGACGTCTCTATCAAAGAAATGCATACGATTGATGTTATTGGCGAAACTCCCAATGCAACTCCTAGTGACATTTCTAGAGAGCTTATGGTGACTCTAGGAACTGTGACAACGAGCTTAAATAATCTAGAGCGAAAAGGGTATGTAGAACGAACTCGTTCTGATATTGATCGTCGTGTGGTTCATTTAAGTTTGACGAGAAATGGTCGTCTTTTGTATCGTTTGCATCGACGGTTTCATCATTCAATGCTAGACAAGATTATTGCTGGTATGAGCAGGGATGAGATTCAGGTCATGCAAAAAGGCCTGAAAAATCTTTATCAGTTTCTTGAGGACTTAAAATAATGAAATTTGCAAAAATCAGTCAAGTTGCTCATTATGCGCCTGAGCAAGTCGTTACGAATGATGATTTAGCCCAAATCATGGATACAAGTGATGAATGGATTTCAAGTCGGACAGGAATCAAAAAGCGTCATATTTCTCATCATGAATCGACAAGCGATTTAGCTACAAGTGTTGCCTTAGATTTGCTGAAAAAGTCAGGAATTTCTGCTCAAGATCTTGATTTTATTATTGTTGCTACTATTACGCCAGATTCATTGATGCCATCAACAGCTGCTCGTGTTCAGGCTAATATTGGGGCAAATGAAGCATTTGCTTATGATTTAGTAGCCGCTTGTAGTGGCTTTGTATTTGCTCTTTCGACAGCTGAAAAGCTCATATCTTCAGGTGCTTATCAGAAGGGGTTAGTTATTGGAAGCGAAACCTTATCAAAGGTTGTAGATTGGTCTGATCGAGGCACTGCGGTCTTGTTTGGTGATGGTGCGGGTGGCGTCTTGCTGGAAAGCACTTCTGATCAACATTTTCTTGCAGAAATCCAGAAAACGGATGGTTCTCGTGGAGAAAGTCTCACTTCTTGCCTAATGGGTCTGCAATCGCCTTTTGCGCAGACTGAGGATGATGAAAAATATTTGACAATGGATGGTAGGGCAATTTTTGATTTTGCTATTCGAGATGTTGCTCAGTCCATTAAAGATACGATTGAAGCTAGTCCGCTGGAAGTTGATGAAATAGATTATTTCTTGCTCCATCAGGCCAATGATCGTATTTTGAATAAAATAGCGAAAAAGCTTGGTGTTTCGAGAGATAAAATTCCAGCTAATATGATGGAATATGGAAATACCAGTGCAGCTAGTATCCCTATTTTACTTTCTGAGTGTGTCGAGCAAGGCCTTGTTAAGCTAGATGGAAGTCAGAAAATTTTACTATCTGGTTTCGGTGGAGGTTTGACATGGGGAACACTTATTGTTACAATTTAGTTAATCATGTGGTTTTCACATATTAAAAAATATTTTATTTTAAAGGAGTCTATCATGGCAGTATTTGAAAAAGTACAAGAAATTATTGTAGAAGAACTTGGTAAAGAACCATCAGAAGTTACTCTTGAGTCAACTTTCGATGATCTTGAAGCAGATTCACTTGACTTGTTCCAAGTTATCTCAGAAATCGAAGATGCATTTGACATCCAAATCGAAACTGAGGAAGGTTTGAATACTGTAGGTGACTTAGTTGCTTACGTTGAATCAAAAACTAAATAAGAAAAAGTAAATGGGGCTGAGAATACGTTCTCGCCCTCTTTTAAAGAAGACGAATTTGAGGTGGCAGTCTTGACTGTCTTTTATCTCTTCTAATGTTTAAAAGAAAACAACAGATAGAGTAAAGATTCGATGAAGTCAAGATGGCCGGGGTGGAACGAAAAAGTCTGTTTAAATGATTTTTTATCCACTCCCTCTTGTTTAGGTAATAGTTTGACTGTCAAAGTATAGAAAGCACTTGTTTTTAAGAGAATCAAGCTATTACTTAAGCAATGATAAAAGGAAGGTATTATGCAAACACGAATTACAGAATTACTAAATATTAAATATCCTATTTTCCAAGGTGGAATGGCCTGGGTAGCAGATGGAGACTTAGCTGGTGCTGTTTCTAAAGCGGGTGGTTTAGGAATTATCGGTGGAGGCAACGCTCCTAAAGAAGTTGTTAAAGCAAATATTGATAAAATTAAGTCTTTGACTGATAAGCCTTTTGGAGTGAATATCATGCTTTTATCACCTTTCGTGGATGACATTGTTGACTTGGTCATTGAAGAAGGCGTAAAAGTAGTGACAACTGGTGCAGGCAATCCAAGTCGGTACATGGCTCGTTTTCATGAAGCTGGTATTACAGTCATTCCAGTGGTACCAAGTGTGGCCCTCGCTAAAAGAATGGAAAAAATTGGCGCAGATGCTGTCATTGCTGAGGGAATGGAAGCTGGAGGTCACATTGGTAAATTGACAACGATGGCACTTACTCGTCAAGTTGTAGAAGCAGTAAACATTCCCGTTATTGCAGCTGGAGGTATCGCGGATGGTTCAGGTGCTGCTGCTGGCTTTATGTTAGGAGCAGAAGCAGTTCAGTTAGGAACTCGCTTTGTAGTTGCTAAGGAATCAAACGCTCATCAAAATTATAAAGATATGATTTTGAAGGCACGCGATATTGATACAACAATTTCAGCTCAGCATTTTGGTCATGCAGTCCGTGCTTTGAAAAATAAGCTGACAAGGGATTTTGAAAAAGCAGAAAAAGAAGCCTTCAAACAAGAAAATCCAGATTTAACAGTATTCGAAAATCTTGGTGCGGGTGCCTTAGCAAATGCAGTTGTCCGTGGAGATGTTGAGAATGGTTCGGTCATGTCAGGACAAATTGCTGGTTTGGTCAGCAAGGAAGAAACTGTTGAAGAAATTTTGAAAGATGTTTACTATGGTGCTGCTGAAAGAATTCAGCAAGAAGCTAAACGTTGGGCAGGAGTAACTAGAAATGACTAAAAAAGCCTTTCTGTTCGCTGGTCAGGGGGCACAGTACCTTGGTATGGGACGTGAGCTCTATGATCAATATGACGTGGTGAAATCAACTTTTGAGGAAGCTAGTCAAATTTTAGGCTATGATGTGCGTGATTTGATTGATAATGATGAAGAAAAACTGAATCAGACCCGCTATACCCAGCCAGCAATTTTGACTACATCTCTGGCCATTTACCGTTTGTTAATTCAAGAAGGAATCCATCCTGATGTGGTTGCTGGTCTTTCTTTAGGAGAATACTCTGCTTTGGTGGCTTCTGGAGCCTTAGATTTTCAGAGTGCTCTAGCTTTGGTTGCTAAGCGTGGAGCCTTCATGGAGGAAGCCGCTCCAGCGGGTTCTGGTAAAATGGTAGCAGTTCTTAATGCTGATTTAGATCTGATAGAGAATGCATGTAAAAAGGCTAGTGCGCTTGGTGTAGTGTCTCCAGCTAACTATAATACACCTAGCCAGATTGTAATTGGTGGAGAAGCTGAAGCAGTGGATAAAGCTGTAGAGCTTTTGCAAGAAGCTGGGGTAAAGAGATTGATTCCACTCAACGTATCAGGACCTTTCCATACTGCTTTATTGAAGCCAGCTAGTGATTTATTAGCTGTAGCTTTAGAAAATGTCAATTTTTCTGACTTCCAAGTTCCCCTAGTAGGGAATACAGAAGCTAGTGTCATGGAAAAGGAACGAATCAAGGAGCTATTAACACGTCAAGTGATGGAGCCAGTTCGCTTTTATGATAGTATTGCCAGAATGCAAGAAGCTGGTGTAACAGAGTTTATCGAGATTGGTCCAGGAAAAGTTCTGTCTGGATTTGTAAAAAAGATTGATAAGTCTGCTGCTATTTATCAAGTTGAAGATCAAGCTAGTTTGACACAACTTCTGGAAAAATGAGGAAACAATATGGAATTAAAAGATAAGAACGTATTGATTACAGGCTCCACTCGGGGAATTGGTCTTGCTATTGCCCATAAATTTGCTAGTCTTGGAGCTAATATTATTTTAAATGGACGTGGAGAAGTCTCAGAGGACGTCTTGGCAGAGTTTAAAGACTATCCTGTAAAGGTTTTTGCGGTTATTGGGGATGTTTCAGATAGCGCTGATGCAAAGCATATGGTAGAAGAAGCAACTTTGGCTATGGGTTCAGTTGATGTTTTGGTTAATAATGCAGGAATTACTAAAGATAAACTCATGCTTAAATTGACTGAGGAAGATTTTGAACAAGTGCTAAAGGTTAATTTGACTGGTGCATTTAACATGACGCAAGCTGTTTTAAAACCAATGACTAAGGCGCGTCAGGGAGCTATTATCAATATGTCTAGCGTGGTCGGTTTGACAGGAAATATTGGACAAGCAAACTATGCCGCCTCTAAAGCAGGTTTGATTGGTTTTTCTAAGTCAGTAGCTCGTGAGGTTGCGGCTCGTAATATACGCGTCAATGTGATTGCCCCAGGATTTATTGAATCTGATATGACTGATGGTTTGCCAGAAAAAATTAAAGAAGCTTCTCTGGCTCAAATACCAATGAAGCGTTTTGGTAATACTGAGGAAGTTGCAGATGTTGCAGTCTTTCTTGCCAGTCAGGAATACTTAACAGGTCAGGTAATCACTATCGATGGTGGCTTGACAATGCAATAATTTAGTAAAAGTATAGAAAAAATCTACTTAGAATGCATCTTAGTTGCAATTTTCTAAGTTTAAATCTTACCGTAAAAAGGAGTTTTGAGATGAAACTAAATCGTGTTGTAGTAACTGGCTATGGCCTAACTTCCCCAATTGGAAATACACCAGAAGAATTTTGGACTAGCCTTAAGGAAGGAAAAATTGGTATTGGGCCAATTACTAAGTTTGACCACAGTGAATTTGCTGTTCATAATGCTGCTGAGGTTCAAGATTTTCCTTTTGATAAATACTTCATTAAAAAAGACACTAACCGTTTTGATAATTATTCACTGTATGCTCTTTATGCTGCAGAGGAAGCTGTAAATCATGCTGGTCTTGACGTGGAAGCTATTGATAAAGATCGTTTTGGTGTTATCGTTGCTTCAGGTATCGGTGGTATTAAGGAAATTGAAGATCAAGTTATCCGCTTGCATGAAAAAGGTCCGAAACGAGTGAAACCAATGACACTTCCAAAAGCCTTGCCAAATATGGCTTCTGGGAATGTTGCTATGCGCTTTGGTGCCAATGGTGTTTGTAAGTCCATTAATACGGCCTGTGCCTCATCTAATGATGCAATTGGAGATGCTTTCCGTTCCATTAAATTTGGTTTCCAAGATGTGATGTTAGTTGGTGGTTCTGAAGCATCCATCACTCCTTTTGCGATTGCTGGTTTCCAAGCTTTGACAGCTTTGTCCACAACGGAAGATCCAACTCGTGCCTCTATCCCATTTGATAAAGACAGAAATGGTTTTGTTATGGGAGAAGGTTCCGGTATGTTAGTGCTGGAAAGCTTAGAACATGCTGAAAAACGTGGTGCAACAATCCTTGCTGAAGTAGTAGGGTATGGAAACACATGTGATGCTCACCATATGACGTCTCCTCATCCGGAAGGACTTGGTGCGATTAAAGCTATTAAACTAGCATTAGAAGAAGCTGAAATTAAACCTGAAGATGTGGCATATGTTAATGCTCATGGAACTTCTACTCCTGCCAATGAAAAAGGAGAGAGTGGTGCGATTGTATCTGTATTAGGTAAAGAAGTAGCCGTTTCTTCAACTAAGTCCTTTACAGGGCATTTGTTAGGTGCTGCAGGAGCAGTGGAAGCTATTGCGACTATCGAAGCAATGCGTCATAGCTTTGTACCGAAGACTGCAGGAACTCAAGAATTGTCTGATTACATTGAAGCCAATGTCATTTTTGGCCAAGGAAAAGAACAGGAAATTCCTTATGCTATTTCCAATACATTTGGTTTTGGTGGCCATAATGCTGTTCTTGCCTTTAAACGTTGGGAGGCATAATAACTTATGAATATCAATGAAATTAAAGACTTGATGGCACAGTTTGACCAATCAAGTTTGCGGGAATTTTCGTATAAAAATCAACAAGATGAACTGACATTCAGTAAGAACGAAGGAAAAATTGCAACTCAAGAGGTTAACGCAAGTCCTCTTCCTACAGCCACACCAGTAGCTCCAATTGCTCCAGCTCCTCAGGTTGAAGTAGTTGTTGAACAGCAAGAAGTGCCTGCTGAAGCAGCACCGGCACCAATCGCGGCTGAAGGTGATGTTGTGGAAAGTCCTTTGGTTGGAGTAGCCTATTTAGCAGCCGGACCAGATAAACCTGCTTTTGTGAACGTAGGTGACCAAGTGAAAAAAGGACAAACCTTGATGATTATTGAGGCCATGAAAGTGATGAATGAAGTGCCTGCTCCTAAAGATGGTGTTGTCACTGAAATTTTAGTTCAAAATGAAGAAATGGTTGAATTTGGGAAAGGTCTGGTACGCATTAAATGATCGATATCAATGCAATAAAAGAGGCACTTCCTCATCGTTATCCAATGTTGTTGGTGGATCGTGTATTAGAAGTTAGCGAAGATGAGATTGTTGCTTTGAAAAATGTGACAATTAATGAACCATTCTTTAACGGTCATTTTCCTCAATATCCAGTCATGCCGGGTGTTTTGATTATGGAAGCTTTGGCTCAGACTGCGGGTGTACTGGAATTGTCTAAAGAAGAAAACAAAGGTAAGCTTGTTTTTTATGCTGGTATGGATAAGGTCAAATTCAAAAAACAAGTTGTTCCAGGTGATCAGCTTATCATGACTGCTAAATTTGTGAAACGTCGTGGTACCATTGCGGTTGTTGAAGCTAAAGCAGAAGTAGATGGCAAACTCGCAGCTAGTGGCACCTTGACATTTGCTATTGGCCAATAGAAAAGGGAGATTTCACCATGTTTCGTAAAATATTGATTGCTAACCGTGGGGAAATTGCGGTCAGAATTATTCGTGCGGCTCGTGAATTAGGGATTGCGACAGTGGCAGTTTATTCAACAGCTGATAAAGAAGCCCTTCATACCTTATTGGCAGATGAAGCTATTTGTATTGGCCCTGCTAAGTCAACTGATTCTTATCTCAATATGAATGCTGTGCTTTCAGCGGCTGTTCTGACAGAAGCTGAAGCTATTCATCCTGGTTTTGGATTTTTGAGTGAAAATTCTAAGTTCGCAACCATGTGTGAGGAAGTTGGTGTGAAATTCATCGGTCCTTCTGGGGCAATCATGGATATGATGGGCGATAAGATTAATGCTCGTGCTCAAATGATTAAGGCTAATGTTCCAGTTATTCCTGGATCTGACGGAGAAGTTTTTACTGCTGAAGAGGCTTTAGAAGTTGCTGAAAAAATTGGCTACCCTGTTATGCTTAAGGCTTCTGCTGGAGGTGGCGGAAAGGGAATCCGTAAGGTTGAAAAGGCTGAAGATTTGGTAGCGGCTTTTGAGTCTGCTTCTAGCGAGGCTAAGGCTGCCTTTGGGAATGGCGCTATGTATATGGAGCGTGTTATTTATCCCGCTCGTCATATTGAAGTGCAGATTTTGGCCGACCAGCATGGACATGTCGTCCATCTGGGAGAGCGTGACTGCTCGCTCCAGCGTAATAACCAAAAGGTCTTAGAAGAAGCTCCATCAGTGGCTATCGGTAAGACTCTCCGTCAAAAGATTGGAGATGCAGCTGTACGAGCTGCTCAGTCAGTCGGCTATGAAAATGCTGGAACAATTGAGTTTCTCTATGATGAAAATAAAGGTGAATTCTACTTTATGGAAATGAACACTCGTGTTCAAGTAGAACACCCTGTAACAGAATTTGTTACTGGCGTAGATATTGTTAAGGAACAGATTCGCATTGCTGATGGCCAAGAACTTTCTTTCTCGCAGGATGATATTGAAATTCACGGTCATGCTATCGAGTGCCGGATCAATGCTGAAAATCCAGCCTTTAATTTTGCCCCAAGTCCAGGTAAGATTTCAAACCTCTATTTGCCTAGTGGTGGGGTCGGTCTTCGTGTGGACTCAGCTGTTTATCCAGGTTACACCATTCCTCCATACTATGACAGTATGATTGCTAAAATCATTGTTCATGGGGAAAATCGTTTTGACGCTTTGATGAAGATGCAACGAGCTCTTTATGAATTGGAAATCGATGGTGTATTAACCAACAGTGAGTTTCAGTTAGACTTGATTTCAGACTCTCAGGTTATTGCAGGGGATTATGATACAGCCTTTTTAATGGAGAAATTTCTCCCTGCTTACCAAGAAAGATTAAAAGAAGATAAATAAAACCTTTCATAAAGCGAAGGAAGCTAAGCTTTTGTAAAGGGAAACTGTAGTAATAAAGGAGTAAATGATGGCTTTATTCTCCAAAAAGGATAAATATATCCGGATTAATCCTAATCGTTCATATAGGGAACTGCCTCAACAAAAACCAGAGGTACCGGATGAGCTCTTTTCGAAATGTCCTGGTTGTAAGCATACCATTTACCAAAAAGATTTAGGTAGCGATCGTGTTTGTCCTAATTGTGGTTATACTTTCCGTATTACAGCACTTGAGCGACTTGCTTTAACTGTAGATGAAGATACCTTTGAAGAATTATTTACAGGCATTGAAACGAAAGATCCATTGAATTTTCCTAATTATAAGGACAAATTGGCCCAAATGCGTGAAAAAACTGGCTTGGATGAAGCTGTGTTAACAGGAACTGCCTCCATCAAAGGACATAAAACAGCTTTGGGAATAATGGACTCAAACTTTATCATGGCCTCCATGGGAAGTGTAGTTGGAGAAAAAATTACACGCTTGTTTGAATATGCAACGGAACTTCGCTTACCAGTAGTCTTGTTTACAGCTTCTGGAGGGGCACGTATGCAGGAAGGGATTATCAGTCTCATGCAGATGGCCAAAATTTCAGCGGCGGTACAAAGACATTCTAAAGCAGGTTTGTTTTATCTGACGATTTTAACAGACCCTACTACTGGTGGGGTAACAGCGTCATTTGCAATGGAAGGTGACATTATTTTAGCGGAACCTCAAAGTCTTGTTGGATTCGCTGGTCGTCGAGTTATTGAATCCACTGTTCGTGAAAATTTACCAGATGGTTTTCAAAAGGCAGAATTTCTCATGGAACATGGTTTTGTAGATGCTATTGTGAAACGAGCAAAATTAAGAGATAAGATTGCTAAATTGTTGGAATTTCATGGAGGGCAGCAATGACAAAGATTACTCGGATTGTAAGAGAAGCGAGAGATCAGACTCGGCTGACGGCTCTTGATTATGCCAAGGCAATTTTTGATGATTTCATTCAATTGCATGGAGATCGTTCTTTTCGAGATGATGGAGCTGTGATTGGAGGCATCGGTAGCCTAGACGGCCGTCCAGTGACTGTTATTGGAATTCAAAAAGGGAAGAATCTTCAAGATAATCTAAAACGGAATTTCGGTCAGCCTCATCCTGAAGGGTATCGTAAAGCTTTGCGCCTAATGAAGCAGGCAGAAAAATTTGGTCGCCCAATCGTTACTTTTATCAATACTGCTGGAGCTTATCCAGGTGTTGGAGCAGAAGAGCGTGGGCAAGGTGAAGCTATTGCTCGAAACCTGATGGAGATGAGTGATCTAAAAGTACCGATTATTGCCATTATTATTGGTGAAGGTGGTTCTGGAGGGGCCTTGGCTCTAGGAGTGGCTAATCGAGTTTGGATGTTAGAGAATTCAATTTATGCAGTTTTGAGTCCAGAAGGCTTTGCTTCTATCTTGTGGAAGGATGGCAGTAGAGCCATGGAAGCTGCTGAGTTAATGAAAATAACATCCCACGAACTTTTGCAAATGGAGATTGTTGATAAGGTAATTGAGGAAACAGGTTTAAGCAATCAGGATTTGATTGCTTCTATCAAACAAGAACTTTTAGTTGAATTAGAACAACTTTCTTCATGGAGCGTGGAAGAATTGGTCGACCAACGTTATCAGCGTTTTAGAAAATATTAAGAAGCTTTTTTGAAGACCAAGATATTCTTGTCTTGGTCTCTTTTTATAAATTGTTAGTCTACAATCTATCTTTTTTACCTTAAATCAGATAGCTTGTGCTTAGAGAAGGAGAAGTCAAATGGAAAAAAATCGTTTGTACATTATCATTGCGTCAGTAGCAGTAATAATTGGAAGTGTTTTGCCTTGGGGGACTGTAAACCTAGGTGGATTTGGTGGTTTAAGTGTTTCAGGAATTGAAGGGGATGGGAAGATTATTATAATTTTAGCCATCGGAGCTATTGTCTTAGCTATTCTTAAAGATCGCACTCGGCCTTTGATTAAAAACTTTGCTCTGGGAGTTGTGGCTTTGGGAGTTATTGAGACAGCTATTTCTATTTATGCCCTGTTTCGCTTAGGCGATATGAGTGCTAATTTTGGTTATGGTGGTTATGGTATTTCAGTCGGTATAGGTTTGTACTTGACTTCAATTGCTTCAATTGCAACATTTGTTTTAGGATTAATGGCTTTCTCAGGAGGAAAGATTTCAAAAGAAACCTTGACAGATGCAGCCAATGTAAGTAAGGAATTTGCTCAAACTGTTGGCCGTGTAACTTCTGCAACAGTAAAAACTGCTGTAAATGAAATCAAAAAAGAAACCGATCAGCCAAAAGATACAGAAACACCTGCTTCAGCTGAAGAATCTAAAAAAGTAGAAGCAGATGAAAATAAAGAAGAGCCCACAAAGCTAGTAACAGAAGAAACAGTTGAAAAACAGGTTCAGTCTGAACCAACAGTGGAAGAGAAAAGCTTAGATGCCGTTGTTTCTGACGAAGCAGTTGAGAGCGATAAAGAATAATCTTCTATAAGAATTGCTAATGAAAAAGTGTCTTAGTAACCATAGAGGTGAAAAAATTAAAAAAGAAGCTAGGAGGCTTCTTTTTTGGTTTAAAATTGTGTCTGATCATGGTAAATCTAGGTAAAAAATTTTAGTTTGAATTACTGCATTATATTCTCTTTATAGGACTTATATAAAATATATATTATACAAGCCGTAGAACCTATGTTAAGATAGTTGCTAATTAAAAGAAAAGAGGTCATTTATGTCAGAATTTACTATCCATACAATTGAATCTGCTCCTGCTGAAGTGAAGGAAGTTTTAGAAACCGTTCAAAAAGATAACGGGGGCTACCTTCCCAATCTTATTGGTCTTTTGGCAAATGCGCCAACGGCCTTGGAAACATATCGGACGGTTGGAGCCATCAATCGCCGTAACAGCCTGACACCGACTGAGCGTGAAGTAGTACAGATTACGGCTGCAGTTACCAATGGCTGTGCTTTCTGTGTAGCGGGTCATACAGCTTTTTCAATCAAGCAGATTCAAATGAATGATGATCTTTTGGAGGCTCTGCGCAATCGTACTCCGATTGATACAGATCCGAAGTTAGATACACTTGCTAAATTTACCATTGCTGTCATCAATACCAAGGGACGGGTCGGAGACGAGGCTTTGGAAGACTTCCTAGAAGCGGGCTATACACATGAGAATGCTCTGGATGTAGTTCTAGGTGTCAGCCTTGCGACCCTTTGCAATTATGCCAATAATCTGGCCAACACGCCAATTAATCCAGAATTGCAACCTTATGCCTAGTCTTTGAGGAGGTGGCAAATGACATTTTTTTCAAAAGAGTTTATCAACTGGTTGGATGACCACGCTGACCAAATTGACAAAGAATCCTGTGCAGCAGGCAATCAATTGATTGAGCGTATCGCTGCTGAAGGAGCCTTTCGGGTTGGCGTTCCAGAAGAGCTGGGAGGCCGAGGTGGCAATGATACGGATGTGATTGAGGTGCTCAAGGAGCTGGCTCACCATTCCTTGACCGCTTCCTTTATCTCTTGGGGGCAAAGAACCTTTATTGATAACGTCTTAAAGTCTGCTAATCCCTACTTTAGAGACCACTATTTGGAAGGGCTTCTGTCAGGGGAATATGCAGGTGCGACAGCCCTGTCCAATGCTGTTAAATTCCTATCGGATCTGGAGGAGTTAAATGTCTCTATTGTAGAAGAAGACGGGCAGCTTTATCTCAAGGGGCGTCTGCCTTGGGTAACCAATGCTCGCGCGGATCGCTTCCTCAGCATATTTGTTGCCGGTTTCGAAGACGGGAGTCACCAGCCACTGGTTCTGGCTGTTCCGTCTGATGCAGAGAATTTTTCCCGTTCAGCGGATTTAGAGTTTGTGTCTTTGCAAGGGGGAAACACAGCTGCTCTGACCTTTAACCATGTGCCTTTGCAAGAGGAATGGATTCTTGCACAAGATGCCCAGGACTTTTTGGCAGAAAATCGCCCAGCTTTTCTAGGTTACCAGTTTGGTCTGGCTCTTGGTCTAGCGGAGAAGTCTTTGGCAGAGGTCGAAGCCAATCTGTCAGTTCGCTCTATTTTGAGAGAGGAGTGGGAGGAACAAGTAGCTGCTCTGACTGAAATCCAGGAACAGCTCTATAGAGGTCTTCTCCAGCCTGGTTATTTTGTTGAGCGCCCTAAGGAGCTCTTCCAGCTGCGAATTGATATAGTTGATGTAGTGGCTCAAAGTCTGTTCTTGGAGCTGCAGGCTAGTGGAGGCAGAGGATACTTGAGTAATTCGACTTCTGGGTTTATCCGACGTTGGAACGAAGGAGCTTTTCTTCCCATTGTCTCACCGAGTGCAGTCCAGCTGCGGCATATTTTAGAAGCTTCATAGAAATGATGGCAAATCAGTGGCTGATTTATTGGTAGAATGGACATTAAGACGATGATGCAAAAGAGTCACTTTGTAAGCAATTAACGGTGCTCTGGTTTCTTGAATAGTCTTGATGATTTGCTTATTTCTGACACTAACGTAGCCTTGTCATCTCAAAACAATTGACAGGATCGACATAAGCTATTATTATTAATGATTTTTACTCCTTGTTTCAAGTTTAGTAGGCTACCTTTTACTTATTTCCTATGCGAGCTAGATATATTTTGTGGAAGCAGTTAAGTTGCTATATATCCTTTCTGGCTGTTGAGATGTCATATATGTTTATTTTTACGATACAGAGTCATTGCTGGCCAGAAAGATAAGAAAAAATCCAAGATGATACTCTTTGAAAATCTGTTTTTGATTTTCTCTGAGTTGATCTCGGATTTTTTTATTTTAGTAAAATAAGTCTGTACTTAGACCTAGTGATATAGGCAAAGTATCAGGAGAATCTGCTTTTATTTTTGTGCGATGACTTCTAATCCACCCATGTACGGACGCAGAACCTCTGGTATAGTCACAGAGCCATCTTCGTTTTGATAATTTTCTAAGATAGCTGCTACTGTACGTCCGACAGCCAGTCCAGAACCGTTGAGAGTATGAAGGAGTTTGACCTTGCCATCTGCTTCGTCACGGTAGCGAATTTGAGCTCGACGAGCTTGGAAATCTTCTGTGTTAGAGCAACTAGAGATTTCACGGTAGGTGTTCTGAGCCGGAATCCAAACTTCCAAGTCGTAGGTCTTAGCGGCTGAGAAGCCCATATCTCCAGTACAGAGTGCTACAACGCGGTAAGGCAGGTTCAGCTTTTGCAGGATATTTTCTGCGTTGGCAGTCATCTTTTCTAGCTCTTCATAAGATTCTTCTGGCTTGGCAAATTTCACCATTTCAACCTTGTGGAATTGGTGCAGACGAATCAGACCGCGCGTGTCACGACCAGCAGAGCCGGCTTCAGAGCGGAATGATGGGCTCATAGCTGTGAAGTAGATTGGCAATTCTTTGCCGTCAAGAATCTCGTCTCGATAATAGTTAGTCAGTGGAACTTCAGCAGTCGGAATCAGAACGAAGTTGGTATCGCTTAGTTCAAACGTATCCTCTTTAAACTTAGGATATTGTCCAGTGCCAAACATAGAATCGTGGTTGACCATATAAGGAGTGATGACTTCTGTGTAGCCTTCTTTGCCATGCTCATCCAGCATGAAGTTGTAGATAGCACGCTCTAATCGAGCTCCTAAGCCCTTATAGAAGAGGAAGCGAGCACCAGTAACTTTTGCACCACGTTCCCAGTCCAGGATGTCCAAATCTTCACCCAAATCCCAGTGAGCTTTAGCTTCAAAGTCAAATTGGCGGGGTGTACCCCAGCGACGGACTTCGACGTTTTCGTCCTCATCTGCTCCGACAGGAACACTTTCATGCGGGATGTTAGGCAGAGTGGTAGTGAACTCAGTCAACTTAGCGTCTAGCTCTGCCAAGGTTGCGTCTAAGTTCTTGACCTCAGCAGAAAGTTTTTGCATGGCAGCAATCTTGTCATCTGCATTTTCTTTGTTGCGTTTAGCTTGAGCAATTTCAGCAGAAACAGTATTGCGCTCTGCTTTGAGTTCTTCGACCTTTACCAATAAATCCCGGCGTTCTTTGTCAATGGTTTTCATTTGGTTAAGGGTAGCAGCGTCAACACCTCGCGTAGCTAATTTTTCAGCGACAGTATCAAAGTCAGTGCGGATACGTTTTAAATCTAACATAGGTACCTCCAAAAAATAAAAGCACTTTATGAGACTGTTGGAGCGGCAGGGCCGCGGTTCCATCCAACTTCACAAAAGTGCACTTGCTTAATTATTTATTTTTAAACTAACGGTAGAATTTCCTATTTTCTCCTTATCTGCTCACAGCCGCCGCAGACTTTCTGAAAAGTGTCCAATAGTACTTATCCGTTTCCTAGATTATACTAGAAAATCTATTTTTTTGCAAATAGGTTTTTAAAAAATTTGCCAATTGTTTGTATCAAAGTAGGAAGTCTAACGACCTTATCATCTCCAACATACTCTCTTGCGATTTTGAGAATTTTACCAGAGTCTTTGGAAGCAAAGAGGAATTTTCCTTGATCTGTAAAGACTTCAAAATGTCGACTGATGCTCTTGCCTGAGACATTAGCGCCAATAGCTGTGATATTGGCCCAAGGAAGCTGAATGTAGTCCTCTACGTTAGCATCAGCATAGAACTCTAGCGCCTGATCACCGATAAGAAATTTCCCTACTTTACCACCAAATGCACCAAGGTAGGACACCCCTGTTGTTTGATAATCGATTGTTTTGTTTTGTGATTGCGCCATAATTGCTCCTTTAAAGTAAATCTCTTTCTATTATACCACAAGAAAAAGAAGGCCGAAACCTTCTTTTTGATTACATAATCTTGAAGTAGTGAGCAACAATACCGACTGCAAAGAGTGCAAGGATGATGACGATTGGAGACACTTTCTTCTTCAATAAGTACATGCAAAGGAGTGTAAGCAACAATCCAGAAAGTCCAGGAATCAGCATATCCAAGTTTTGTTGGAAACTTGTAACCTTTTCAGGTGTTTGAGATAAGCCTTGACCTACTTGAGCAAAAGCTTCTTGAATACCTTTGTAGCCGTCAGACAATTTATCCCAGTGGATATAAGCTTTTTCATCTAGTTGAACTTTAGAAACATCAAAAGCAAATTTAATGTTTACCCAACGTTGCACTAAGACAGCAAGGATGAACATACCAAGGATTGAAGCTCCTTTGGTAATGTCTTGAAGGATACCACCTGACATGTCTTTTGTAATCTCAGAACCTGCCTTGTAACCCAATTCTTGAGTGTACCACAAGAAGGCCATACGAATTGCATTCCAAAGAACGAAGAAAAGAAGCGGGCCAAGGATATTCCCTGTCAAGGCAAGAGAAGCACCAAGAGCTCCAAGGATAGGACGAACAGTGAACCAGAAGACTGGATCTCCGATACCAGCGAGAGGTCCCATCATACCGATTTTAACCCCTTGGATAGCAGCATCATCGAGATTTCAACACCGTTAGCGCGTTCTTCTTCAAGAGCAAGAGTAACCCCCATGATTGGAGCAGCTACATATGGGTGAGTGTTGAAGAATTCCAAGTGGCGCTCAAGGGCTGCAGCCTGGTCTTCTTTTTTAGTATACAATCTTTTAATTGCTGGGATTAGTGAATAAGCCCAACCCAAGTTTTGCATCCGTTCATAGTTCCAAGAACCTTGTAAGAAAGTAGAACGCCACCAAACTTTTTGACGATCTGATTTTGTTAATTGCAGTTTTTCAGTCATGATTCGTTTCTCCTTTCTTAGTAGTCCTCTAAAATATCGCCGATTGGATCGTTAGATGAAGCGACAGCACCGCCACCGTTTCCACCTTTTTTAGATAGGTTCAAGTAGATAAGAGCCAAAGCAACACCAATTGCACCAAAACCAATCAAAGTGATATCTGAAACAGCTGCTAAGACAAAACCAATCGCAAAGAATGGCCATACTTCGCGGGTTGCCATCATGTTGATAACCATTGCGTAACCAACGGCAACAACCATACCACCACCGATAGACATACCGTCTTTCAACCAGTCAGGCATAGCGTTAAGAGCTGCTTGAACAGATTGGGTAGGAACCATCAAAAGAAGAGCGGCTGGGATGGCGATACGAAGACCTTGCATAAGAAGGGCGATAAAGTGAGCGCGTTCAACTCCTTTGATGTCACCTTTTTTAGCGGCAGCATCAGCAGCATGGACCAAACCAACTGAAAGTGTACGAACGATCATAGTGAGGAAAAGACCAGCAACAGCAAGAGGAATAGCAACAGTTTGTGCTACACCGATTCCAGTTTTTGAAAAATCTCCACCAAGAACCATGATGATAGCAGCAGCTACTGATGCAAGAGCAGCATCTGGAGCTACGGCAGCACCGATATTCGCCCAACCAAGAGCGATTAGCTGAAGTGAACCACCCAGAATAACACCGGCAGTTAAGTTACCTGTTACCAAACCAATCAAAGTACATGCAACAATTGGTTGGTGGAATTGGAATTGGTCCAAGATACCTTCAAGACCAGCAAGGAAGGCAACAAAGACCACTAAAACCATAGAAATAATAGACATGATTTATAATTATCCTTTCATGAGATATGAGGACGTAAAATAGTCAGGCAAAACCTAGAAAGAACTGAGAGGTACAGTTTTGCTAAACTATCTGTCCAAATTTTATTCAATTAATGTATTATTGAACGTTTGCTTTTGTAATTAAGTCAAACAAGTCTTTCTTAGAGTCATTTGGTACTTTACGAACGTCAAATTCAACGCCAAGGTCACGAAGCTTTTCGTAAGTAGCGACATCGTCCTTGTCCATTGATAGTACGTTGTTAACCATTGTTTTACCTGTTGAGTGAGCCATAGAACCTACATTGAGAGTCTTGATTGGCACACCGCCTTCAATAGCACGAAGAGCATCTTGAGGAGTTTCAAACAGGATCAAAGCATGAGTATTACCAAAACGTGGGTCTTTTGAAACAGCAATCAGTTTGTCGATAGGCACAACGTTTGCTTTCACATTACCTGGTGCAGCTTGTTTGATTAACTCTTTGCGGAGTTCATCCTTAGCTACTGAGTCAGAAGCTACGATAATACGGTCTGCTTTTGAATCTGGTGTCCAAGCGGTTGCGACTTGTCCATGAAGCAAACGTGTATCGATACGCGCTAGATTGATTTTGAGCTTGCCATCACCGATAACAGTACCTTCTGGAATAGCAGCTTGAGCAGTTGTAGCTACAGGAGCGCTTGCAACTTCTTCTGCTGGATTCAATTCTTCAGGCAGAGCTTTCACACCTTCTTTAGCTTCTTTGATGATATTAGCTACGACGGCATCAACACCAGCGTTAGCATCCATCATTCTTTCTGTATATGCTTGAATCAACATTGGCAGATTCAAACCTGTAATAATAGCGAACTTGCGATCTGGATTTTCACCCATTACACGGCTAGCTTGGTTGAATGGAGAACCACTCCAAAGGTCAGCCAAGACTAAGACTTCATCGTCCGCATCAAACTGTGCCACAGCGTTATTGAATTTAGCATACAAATCATCAGGGCCTTCATTTGGCATAAAAGTAACAACTTGTACTTTTTCTTGTTCGCCAAAAATCATAGAACCTGATTGATGAATGCCAGCAGCAAATTCACCATGGCTTGCAATAATGATTCCAATACTCATTATTGACATTCCCCCTTATTAAAATGTTTGACCAAACTTTAAGAAAAGTTTAAGACTATCTTATTATAAAACGTTTTCAGAAAAAAAACAAGGGGGAGGCGCCAAAATGAATCAAATTCATTCAAGGAATAAAAGTACTCTAAAATATTGCTACAAGTACATTTTTTAATATTTAAATAGTAGAAAAATATAAAAATAAAAGACTAGTTCGAAAAAGATCGGTTAATATATGAATGAAGGTGATAGAAAATGATAGATATGAAGGAGATGTACTGGGGTGGAAAGCTTATGAGATACTTATGGTATAATAGAGTGAATTACAATGAAAGTGTGGCATATTATGAAAACTCCTTTTATTAGTCGTGAAAAGTTAGATGAGATTACGGCTCAGTTTCCAACCCCTTTCCATCTTTATGATGAGAAGGGAATTCGGGAAAGAGCGCGTGCCCTGCATGAGGCCTTTTCTTGGAATCCAGGTTTTAAAGAGTATTTTGCTGTCAAGGCTACCCCAAATCCAGCTATTTTAAAAATCCTCAAAGAAGAAGGCTGTGGGGTGGACTGTGCCAGCTATGTTGAGTTGCTCATGAGCCAAAAGTTAGGCTTTGCTGGACAGGATATCATGTTTTCGTCCAATAACACACCAGCTGAGGAATTTCAGTTTGCGCGTGACCTAGGAGCGACTATCAATCTGGATGCCTATGAAGATGTGGCTTTTCTGAAGAAAGTCGCTGGTATTCCAAAGGTCATTTCCTGTCGTTACAATCCTGGCGGTGTCTTTGAGCTGGGAACCAGCATCATGGATAATCCAGAAGAAGCCAAGTTTGGTATGACTAAGGACCAGCTGATTCAGGCTTTCAAAGAACTCAAGGAGTTGGGAGCTGAGAAGTTTGGGATCCATGCGCTCTTGGCCTCTAATACAGTAAGCAATGATTACTATCCTGAACTGGCCCGTCAGCTTTTTGAGTTGGCTGTAGAAGTAGTTGCTGAAACAGGAGTTGAGCTGGACTTTATCAATCTCTCTGGTGGTGTTGGTATCAATTACCAGCCTGATGGCGAGGAAAATGACATTGCGGTCATTGGTCAAGGAGTTCGTCAGGCCTATGAAGCTATTCTGAGACCTGCTGGCCTAGGACAGGTCAAGATTTATACAGAGCTGGGTCGCTTTATGTTGGCACCTTTTGGTCTTCTTGTTACCAAGGTCACGCATAAGAAGCAGACCTATCGAACCTATCTGGGAGTGGATGCCTCTGCGGTTAATCTGTTGCGTCCAGCTATGTACGGTTCTTATCACCACATTACCAATATGGATCGACCTGAGGGTGAGACGGAGATTGTGGATGTTGTCGGTAGTCTCTGCGAGAATAATGATAAATTTGCCATTAATCGTCCGCTGCCTATCAGCCAAATCGGTGATACACTCGTAATTCACGATACAGGTGCCCATGGCTTTTCAATGGGGTATCAATACAATGCCAAACTTCGTTCCAGCGAAATACTCTTGGAAGAAGACGGAAATGTTCGTATGATTCGTCGGGCAGAAAGACCAGAAGATTATTTTGCGACTCTCTATGGATTTGACTTTGAAAAATAAAGAAGATTTGGTATAATGAAAGCAACGCAAAAAAGGAAATAGGAGATTTATTTTATGAGTTTATTTTTAGCAATTTTGCTGATTATTCTTGCTTTTGCAGGTGGTGTATTTGCAGGAATGTATATCCTTCGTAAGCAAGTCGAAAAAGAATTTGCTGAAAATCCGCGTTTGAATGTGGAAGCAGTTCGTACTTTGCTTGGAGCAAGTGGACAGCGTCCAAGTGAGGCAAAAGTCCAACAAGTTTATCGCCAAATTATCAACCAACAAAAATCAGCTTTAGCTAACAGCAAAAAGAAAAAATAATCATTTGATTATTAAATATCAAAAGGGGATTTGGGCTGTAGGCCCAATCCCTTATTTAGAAAGAAGATTTTATGGATAATCGACCGATTGGTTTTCTAGATTCCGGAGTGGGCGGCTTGACGGTTGTACGTGAATTGATGCGACAACTTCCCCACGAAGAAGTCATTTATATCGGGGATTCTGCTCGTGCTCCTTATGGACCAAGACCAGCTGAGCAAATCAGAGACTATACCTGGCAACTGGTCAATTTTCTTTTGACTAAAGATGTGAAAATGATAGTTATTGCTTGTAATACAGCGACAGCTGTTGTCTGGGAAGAGATTAAAGAAAAACTAGATATTCCAGTTTTAGGAGTAATTCTACCTGGGGCTTCTGCAGCAATAAAGTCAACTCATTCAGGAAAGATTGGAGTGATTGGGACACCAATGACAGTCACTTCAGATATCTATCGCAAGAAAATTGAAGCTTTGTCACCTGAGATGGAGGTTAGTAGCTTGGCTTGTCCTAAGTTTGTTCCTCTAGTTGAGTCAAATGAGCTAACGTCCAGTGTTACAAAAAAAGTTGTCTATGAGACCTTGCTTCCGTTAGCAGGGAAGGTGGACACGCTTGTTCTGGGTTGTACACATTATCCTCTCCTGAGATCTATTATTCAAAATGTGATGGGACCGGATGTTAAACTGATTGACAGTGGGGCAGAGTGTGTAAGGGATATCTCTGTTCTTTTAAACTACTTTGAAATTAATCGTAGTCGAGAAGAACAGACTTTGCAGCATCGTTTTTATACAACAGCTAGTGCTAAGAGTTTTGCTGAGATTGCTGAACATTGGCTAGGACAGAAGGTAAGCGTGGAGCATATAGATTTATGAGTGAAAAAATATACGAATATAAGGATGACCAAGACTGGTATATCACTAAGTGGAGCGAAACGGAATCTTTTAGCAATTTTTCGCAGGTATCAGCTGAAGCTGGCAAAATATTAGAAGATTTGCAAGTGGCTCTGAATAAGGATGGACATACTTTCCCAATTGAGGTGGCGATTTTACGCTACCATTCCGCATATCGCTTATTGGTCTTTTTAGTAAACCTTATCAATGAAGAGGCTAAAAGAAAGCTAGAACTGATCCAGCGCCAGGGGGCTATACTTGTAGTGGAGTCGGGTCAACTTTTGTATGTTTATATACCTCGAGGCGGAGTTTCATTGACTGAATTTTTGGGAGCTAAAGAAGTCAAGGATACTCTTTTAATTGCTACTCGAAATGAAGGCAAAACGAAAGAGTTTCGAAAGTTATTTGAAAAAATAGGCTACAAGGTAGAAAATCTCAATGACTACCCCGACTTGCCAGAAGTGGCTGAAACAGGAATGACCTTTGAAGAAAATGCTCGGCTCAAGGCAGAAACCATTAGCCAGCTAACTGGGAAAATGGTTTTAGCTGATGATTCGGGTTTACAAGTTGATATTCTTGGAGGACTTCCTGGAGTCTGGTCCGCTCGCTTTGCTGGAGTAGGTGCAACCGATACGGAGAATAATATCAAGCTTTTGCATGAGTTAGCAATGGTCTTTGAATTAAAGGATCGTGCAGCTCATTTTCATACAACACTGGTCGTGGCTAGTCCCGAAAAAGAAAGTTTAGTAGTCGAGGCTGATTGGCCTGGTTATATCAATTTTGAACCAAAGGGAGAAAACGGCTTTGGTTATGATCCTCTCTTTTTGGTTGGTGAAACAGGCAAGACATCAGCTGAGCTGACAGTAGAGGAGAAGAATGAGCAATCTCATCGCGCTCAGGCGGTGAAAAAGTTAATGGAGGTATTTCCAGCATGGCAAAGCAAACAATCATTGTAATGAGCGACTCTCACGGTGATCGAGCAATTGTTGAGGAGATAAAAAATTATTACTTAGGTAAGGTAGACGGCATTTTCCATAATGGTGACTCTGAATTGCCAAGCGATGACCCTGTTTGGGAGGGGATTCACGTTGTTGCTGGCAATATGGACTTTTATGATGGCTATCCGGATCGACTAGTGACAGATTTGAATGGGACTCGTATAGCTCAAGCTCACGGTCATTTATTCCAAATCAACTTTTCTTTTCAAAAGCTAGATTTGTGGGCCCAAGAAGAAAATGCGGACATTTGTCTTTATGGCCACCTACATATTCCGGATGCTTGGATGGAAGGGAAGACTCTATTTTTAAATCCAGGGTCTATCAGTCAGCCACGCGGTTTGATTACGGAGCGTCTTTATGCTAAGGTCGAAATTGAGGAAGATCGTTTCAGAGTGGATTATTTCACTCGTCAGCATCAACTATACCCAAGTTTGTCAAAGGAGTTTGCTAGATGATAGCCCAGGCATTTGAAGATTATCTTGTGAAACAAGAGGGTGCTTTTCTGACACCTGCTGCAAATTTAGCAGTGTTAGTAGACAGTCACAATGTTGATCACGCCATTTTGTTGTTGAGTCAGATGACCTACTCTCGGATTCCAGTTGTGACGGATGAAAAGAAGTTTGTCGGAACCATTTCTCTGACGGATATTATGGCTTATCGGATGCAGCATGATCTTCCAGAAGAAGAATTTATGGCGATGGACATCGTTCACATGACTAGGAAAGATGGTTTAACTGTAGGAGTGAATTACACAATTTCTGAAGTTTTGCATAAATTGATAGATGAGTCCTTCTTGCCTGTGGTAGGAGAAGATCAGCATTTTCATGGAATTATCACGAGAAAGTCAATTCTCAAAGCAGTTAATGCCCTCTTGCATGATTTTTCAAGTCAATATGAGATGAAAGCTAAATGAAAGAAGCAATCGACCAGTTTATACAGCAAAAACAGTTATCTAAAAATTCCAGACTTGCTTATACATACGATTTGGAACAATTCCTTGAGCAAGTTGGAACAATAAATGATACCAGTCTGCGACTCTATCAATCTTCTTTGCAGTCTTTAAAGCTTTCTGTGCAAAAACGGAAATTATCGGCAGTTAACCAATTTTTGTATTTTCTTTATGATCAGAAATATATAGATCATTACTACAAATTAAGAATCCCAAAGGATCAGAAAGAAAGCTCTTCACAAGGTTCGCTTCTTGATTTATCTTTTTTTTGGCAGGAGAGTCAAGTGCCTCAGGGACGTTTAATTGCCCTTCTGATTTTAGAAAATGGTCTATTACCGAGTGAAATTTTGCCTATAAAAGTCGCAGATATCCAGTTGGATTTTCAGATTTTAAGTGTTGAGAAAGCGGGGCAAAAGAGGATTGTCCAACTTTCTTCCAAACTGACAGAAGAATTAAGTAGGATGGCTTCAGGGACCTATTTATTTGAAAAAAAAGGAAAACCTTATTCTAGACAGTGGGCCTTTCGTCAACTAGAGGCATTTTTATCAGAAAAAGGGCAGGCAGGTTTGTCTGCTCAGAGTTTGAGAGAACAATATATTTTGCGACAGTTGAAAGATAAGCGAAGCCTGCATGATATCGCTCGTGACCTAGGGTTGAAAAGTATTACCACATTAGAAAAATATAGATAATGGATATAAAAATTAAAGATTTTGAGGGACCCCTGGATTTGCTACTCCATTTAGTTTCCAAGTACCAGATGGATATTTATGATGTTCCAATTACAGAGGTTATTGAACAATATTTAGCCTATGTTGCGACCTTGCAGGCCATGCGTCTGGAGGTGGCTGGGGAATATATGGTCATGGCTAGCCAGCTTATGCTTATTAAAAGCCGCAAACTTCTACCTAAAGTAGCGGATGATATTGACTTAGAGGAAGATTTAGAACATGACCTGTTGAGTCAAATCGAGGAGTATCGTAAATTTAAACTTCTTGGTGAGAAAATGGCGGAGCAGCACGAAGAGCGGGCTCTATATTATTCTAAACCTAAGATTGAATTAGTCTATGAAGATGCTGAGTTGGTGCATGACCGCTCAGCCATTGATTTGTTTTTGGCCTTTTCTGGCTTATTAGCTAAAAAAAGAGAAGAATTTCGTCATAGTCATACTACCATTGTCAAAGACGAATACAAGATTGAAGATATGATGGATGTGGTCTTGGAACGTTGTAAGAGTCGTAAAAAGTTGGCCTTACAGGAGTTATTTACTGAGACCAAAGACATGAATGAGGTTATCACACTCTTTTTGGCAACCTTGGAATTAGTGAAAGTACAGGAGATTCAATTGCTCCAAGAAGAAAATTTTGGAAGTATCTATCTAATTAGGAAGTAAACATGAGTAAGTTATCAGAAATAGAAGCGCTTCTTTTTGTGGCAGGGGAAGACGGCTTGAAAGTTCGGCAGATTGCTGAAATTTTGTCCATTCCTCCTACGGGAGTTAGCCAAAGTTTAGAAAAATTGGCAGCTAAGTACGAAGCTGATGCTGATTGTAGCCTGGCTTTACTTGAAACGTCTAACACTTATAAATTAGTTACCAAACAAGCTTTTGCAGAACTCCTGCGTGCTTATTCTAAATCGCCGATTAATCAGAGCCTTTCGCGTGCTGCTTTAGAAACTCTGTCAATTATTGCTTATAAACAACCAATCACTCGGGTAGAGATTGATGATATCCGTGGGGTTAATTCTAGCGGGGCACTTGCCAAGTTATTAGCATTTGAGCTGGTTCGAGAAGATGGTAAAAAGGAGGTTCTTGGTCGACCTAATCTTTATGTGACAACAGAATATTTCTTAGATTACATGGGGATCAACCATTTGGAAGAATTACCAGTCGTGACAGATACTGAATTGATAGCAGAAGAAAGCCAATTATTTGGTCAAGCGACCGAATCAGAGTTAGAATAAAATGGCTGAACTGTGTATCTTGTGAAAGGATGAAAGATGAGAATTAATAAATATATTGCCCATGCAGGAGTGGCTAGTCGCCGGAAAGCAGAAGAGCTGATTAAGCAAGGCCTTGTGACGATTAATGGTCAGGTGGTTCGAGAACTGGCGACCTTGGTTAAAACAGGTGACAAAGTCGAAGTAGAAGGGCAGCCTATCTATAATGAGGAAAAGGTCTATTACCTTTTGAATAAGCCTCGTGGCGTCATTTCTAGTGTGACAGATGACAAGGGACGTAAAACGGTGGTAGACTTGTTGCCTCAAGTCAAAGAACGGATTTATCCTGTTGGTCGTCTAGACTGGGATACTTCTGGACTTCTTATCCTGACGAATGATGGCGATTTTACAGACGAGATGATTCACCCGCGTAATGAAATTGACAAGGTTTATGTTGCTCGTGTAAAAGGAATCGCCAACAAAGAAAATCTTCGCCCATTGACTCGTGGTGTAGAAATTGATGGTAAAAGGACCAAACCGGCAGTTTATGAAATCATAAAAGTCGATCCTGTCAAAAATCGATCTGTCGTTCAGTTGACTATCCATGAGGGACGGAATCATCAAGTGAAGAAGATGTTCCAAGCGGTCGGCTTAGAGGTAGACAAGCTGTCTCGGACTCGCTTCGGACATTTGGATTTGACAGGACTTCGACCAGGTGAATCAAGACGCCTCAATAAGAAAGAAATAAGCCAGCTTCATAATTTGGCTATTACAAAGGCTGGAAAATGATTAAAAAGCTTTTAATCGCTCCAGTTCGCTTTTACCAACGTTTTATTTCACCTGCATTTCCACCTTCCTGTCGTTTTCGGCCCACCTGCTCTAATTATATGATTGAGGCTATCCAGAAGCATGGAGCCAAAGGTGTCCTGATGGGTTTGGCGCGGATTTTTCGTTGCCATCCTTGGTCTCAGCCGGGAGAAGATCCCGTACCGGACCATTTTAGCCTGAAAAGAAACGATACAAGAAAACAGTCTCACTAGATACGTATAGTTCTTTATCTCTAATCGAAAGGCTCACTATTTTCTCTAGTGCTTTTAAACACTAGAGAAAATAGTGAGCCTTCATTATGCAAAAAAACAAGTCAAACAGAGAGGCTGGGCATAGGGCTCTAGTCTCTCTGTTTTTTATAGACGAAGTTGGGAAATCTTTCTTGAGTAAGAGCTTCGTCTAGGTCCTCTAGGTAACTTTTTGATGATGGAGAATTTGTTTTTATTATAGTTTTACCAGGCCTATTCTTTGTAATTAAAAAGCTCTCTCATGCTTATAGTTGTTGAACCACTACAGAAATGAGAGAGCTAACATTATTTAGTAAGACTTTTTTGATAGACAGGTATTCCCTGAATGTGTCCTATCTTCTAGACCAAGTTTTGGGTAGGAAGAGCAGGAGCATTGGATAGATTTCCAGTCGTCCAGCAATCATAGCCAAGGATAAGAGGAATTTAGAAAGGGGACTGAAAATAGAAAAACTCTCAGTTGTTCCGATCATCGGTCCAATGTTATTAAAACAGCTTAGTACTCCACTGACAACGGTCATAAAATTGTTATTATCAAAGCTAACGATAAAAATAAGTGCTGCAATGATCATCATATAGACAACCATGTACTTTAAGACCTTATGCTGGGTATCTTTATCTAGTACATTTCCGTTGACATGCAAAGTCAATACTCGATTTGGAGAAAGGGTTGATAGAATCTGATTTTTTGCAATCCTTGCCAAAATCATACAACGAATGACTTTAAATCCTCCGGCGGTAGAACCTGCTGAGCCTCCGATACACATTAAAAGTAAGATGATAAACTGTGAAAAGAGAGGCCAATCAACAGTGTTTCCAAAACCAAAACCTGTTGTAGTGATGGTATTGGAGACTTGGAAGAATGACATTTCCAAGCTGTCAGCAATATTTCCGTGGAAAATATGGAGAATATTGAAGGTGATGAGGAGAGTAGAAACCCCGACGATTGTCAAATACCCTTTTAGCTCTTCATCCGCAAAGAAAGCCTTGAATTTTCTGATCAGGAAGAAATAGTAAAGGTTAAAGTTGACCCCAAAAGTCAAGACTCCAAAGCTAACCAGATAGGTAATCAGTGGACTGTTATAGTGGGCAATACCGTCATTATAAACGGTGAAACCACCTGTACCAGCTGTTCCCATACCAATAATGAAACTATCAAATAATGGCATTCCTGCTAGGAAATAAAGAAGAGTAAAGATGGCAAAGAGGGCCAAGTATATGATGTAGAGAATTTGGGCAGTGTCTTTAAGTTTGGAGACGACCTTGCCAAAGACAGGACCTGGAACTTCAGCCTTCATGACTTCCAAGTGACCGTTCTTGGCATTATCCATAATAGCTAAGGCAAAGACTAACACTCCCATACCACCAATTAAGTGGGTAAAACTACGCCAGAAAAGCAGAGAGTGGGAGAGGACACCAACATCGTTGAGAATAGTGGCACCAGTTGTAGTAAATCCTGAGCTGACTTCAAAGAAAGCATCAATAATATTTGGAATTTGTCCAGAAAAGACAAAAGGTAGGGCACCGAAGAAGGACCAAAGAATCCAACAGAGAGCAACAATCAAGACGCCTTCCTTAGCGTAGATGTGAGCGTCTTTGGGTTTAAAGAAAATACCAACTCCACCTAAAATTAATAAAATACCGATTGTACAGCCTAAAGATAGAAATACTTTAGCTGGCTCCTGATAGATAATAGCGATGACAACTGGCACTAAAAGCAGGCAGGCTTCAATCAGTAACAACTTAGAGAGAAGATAACGAATCATGGATTTATTCATCTGATTACTCCTCTAACAAGTCATAAATTTTGGTGATGTTTTGCAATAAGGTTGTGACAAGAATTTTGTCTCCAGCCTTAATTTGATCGTCACCAGTTGGGAAGATGGCTTTTCCTTGACGAATGATAGCTGCCAAAAGAACTCCTTTTTTCAGTTTCAGCTGAGACAAAGGTCGATTTGTCATCTTATTCTCTTCTTTAATCTGGAATTGCAGAGTTTCAATGCGACCGTTAGCAACATGGTGCAAGGCTTCTAAGCTAGAGAATTGTGCATTGTAGCGACCGCGGATAAAGTGCATAATGGTATCTACAGCAATTCCTTTTGGTGTAACGATACTAGCAAAATCTTGACTATCAATAATTTCTAGCAGACTAGTTCGATTGATTTTTGTAATATTTTTTTGAACACCGATGCTGTTTAGGAACATAGACGCAATAATATTTTCTTCATCGACACCTGTAAGAGTAGCAACAGCATCATAATTTGGCGCACTTTCTTCTAAAAGAATATCTTTGGCAGTACCGTCACCATGAACAACGTAAATATCAGGAAATTCCTGACTGAACCATTCAGCTCTTTGACGATTAATTTCTAAGACTTTAAGATCAATTTTACTATCTTTCAGAATGTTTAAAAGATAGTAGGCGATCTTACCTGCTCCGATAATCAGCAGGCTCTTGATAACGCGAGGGCGGATGTAATGGTGGAAAGCCATAATTTCTGAGCGATTTCCGGTCATGAATATCTTATCGTTTGCCTGGATGCTGACATCTCCATCAGGAATAGTCAGTTCATTATTCCGTTCAATAGCACAGATAATGACATTTCCATATTGTTTCCGGAAGTCAGAAATAGTTGTCTGACACAAGGGACTATTTTCCTTTACCTTGAATTCCATCAGAGCAACCCGTCCATTGGCAAAATGCTCAAAAGATAGGGCATTAGGGAAGTCAATAATATTGGCAATCGAGCGTGCAGCCAATTGTTCAGGATTGACAACTAAAGAGAAGCCAAGAATATTTTTTTCCTTAAAGAAAGGATTGGAATATTCAGGATTGCGGACGCGGACAACAGTTTCTTTAGCTCCCATTTTCTTTGCTAAAACTGCGGAAACCATATTGACTTCGTCGTGTTCAGTCATAGAGATAAAAATATCGCAAGATTCAATATTTGCTTGCTCTAAAACTTTAAAGTTGGCTCCATTTCCTAGAATACCAATAATATCGTAACGTTTGGTCAAGTGGTTGAGAACAGCCTCATCCTGCTCGATAAGAACCACATCATGATTCTCAGCAACAAGCGAGCGGCAAAGGGCGCTTCCAACTTTACCACCACCAACAAGAATAATCTTCATCTTATACCTCCGAGATATGTATCTATCATACTCTATTTTGCAAAAAATTTCATCTCTTTGCTTCAATGTAGTGGTTTTGCCTGGAATAAGAGAGGATTTTTTCTAGTTCTTCCTCCATTTGTTCGAAAAATTAAAGCTCTCTTTTTATATAATTTGGAAAAAATAAAAAAATCGTTCATTTTCAAGCTCTTTAAGTTGACATGTCAAAGGAAAATGATATACTAGAAAAGTGCTATCATTGATTTACCTCAAACCTGTTGTGATGTAAGTTAATGAAGCTTTAACCACGCTGTTTGCTGAGCTTGACTCCGGGCAGTGTGGCTATTTTTTTATACAAATGACGACTAGGAAAAGAGAAAGATGCTAGAAAATCACATTGTACTATTTGAACCTCAAATCCCACAAAATACTGGGAATATAGCTCGGACTTGTGCAGCAACAAATGCTCCCTTGCATATTATTAAGCCTATGGGCTTCCCTATTGATGACCGTAAGATGAAGCGAGCTGGTCTGGATTATTGGGATAAGCTGGATATTAGTTATTATGAGAGTTTGGAAGACTTTATGGGAAAAATGGATGGCCAGCTTTACTTGGTTTCAAAGTTTGCTGAAAAGGTCTATTCTGAAGAGGATTTTTCCAAGGAGGGCAAACATTATTTTATGTTTGGCCGTGAAGACAAAGGCCTGCCAGAAGAATTCATGCGTCAGCACCCAGAAAAAGCTCTGCGTATTCCAATGAACGATCAGCATGTCAGAAGCCTTAATGTTTCAAATACAGTTTGTATGATTATCTACGAGGCCCTGCGTCAGCAGAATTTTATTGGCCTTGAACTGGTACATGAGTATGAAGCGGATAAGCTGAAATAATTTGTATTACACCAAACAAGGAACTTGCTATTGCAGGTTCTTTTTGGTATCATAAAAGAGTCTTCAGGGCAGGGTGTAATTCCCGACCGGCGGTAATTTTTGGATTGGAAATGTTTTTTTCTCAATGCCAAATCAAGTCCGCGAGCGCAAGCTGATGTGGTGAGATTCCACAACCGACAGTATAGTCTGGATGGGAGAAGACGAAGGGCATTGAATTTATTTTGCCATTTAATCTTTATTTAAGGGCTGAGCCTTATACTAAATAATCATTAGCTGACAAGCTTTTTTCGGTAGCCTTTCCAGCTTCTCTAATTTTTATAAATTGGAGGAACCTGTGATGACAAATACTCGTAAATTGGCGATTGTAGCAGTTTTATCTGCACTTTCATTTCTACTCATGCTTTATGAGATTCCTTTGATAACCGAGTTCTTAAAGTTGGATTTTTCAATTATTCCGATTTTACTGGCTTTGGTGGTCTTGGATTTCAAAAGCTCAATGGCTGTACTCTTAATTCGCTCGGCCTTAAAGCTAGCTTTGAATAATCATGGTATAGGCACTCTTATCGGTCTCCCCATGAATATATTGGCGGTAACTGTTTTTGTTTCTGCTTTTGCACTCTTATGGAAAAAGAGGAAGAGCTTGTCTGACTATGTGAAGGCCTCTCTGGTGGCAACGCTTGGTCTAACCGTCACTATGATCGTTTTAAATGTCATTTATGCAGTTCCACTCTTTGCGAGATTTGCTAATTTTGATATTAATAAAACATATGGTATGTCCAAGTATCTGCTGACTATGATTGTCCCTTTTAATCTATTAGAAGGAGTGATCTGGGCTGTTGTCTTTTGGCTAATTTACACACTTTTACAGCCTGTTCTAAAACGCTATGAAAAATAAACAATCTTATCTAACAAAGGGCACTTTTGCCCTTTTACTTTTCGTTATACTCGGTTATATGGTCAAATTTTATCCTGACCAGCTGACTCATTTTGATACCCCGATTCAGACCTGGTTGCGTGGAGATTTACCTGTAGCTTTGACAACTTTTTTTAAACTTGTAACCAGTGTGATTGATCCATTGGATATTATCATCTGGGTTTCTGCCCTTGTCCTATTTTTCCTGTATAAAAAATGGAAATTAGAAGCTGCTTTACTAGCAGGAAATCTGGTCTTACATGGAATTTTAATCAAGTTGATCAAATTTGTTTACCAAAGAAGCAGGCCTTCTATCACACATTTAGTTGAAGAGGGAGGTTATTCTTTCCCGAGCGGACATTCTATGGCGACAGCCATTGTGCTTGGGACCTTGATTATCATTGTTCAGCAACGGGTTCAGAACCAGCATATTAAGCGCTTGGTACAAGCTTTGCTCCTACTCTATATTTTCACTGTTATGGCCTCCAGAGTCTATCTGGGCGTGCACTATCCGACAGATGTAATCGGAGGAGCCTTGATGGGCTTTGCCATTCTCAATATCGAATTTCCCTTTTATGATAAATTACGCTTTCAGTGGCGTTTCAAGGGAAAGCAGAAATAAGTCTAGATAAGAAAGGCCAGCCAAGCTGGCCTTTTTGTCTTGACAAAGAAAATCCCTTTCTTTAAGATAGGAGCAAACAAGATTAGGAGGTCAGAATGTCTCTTTTAGATCAAGAACTCGTTGATGCTGTTTTAGCATTAGTAGATAGTATTCCCTCTGGGCGCGTGGCGACCTATGGCCAAATTGCTCGTTTGATTGGTCGGCCAAAAAATGCCCGCTTGGTGGGAAAGATTCTCAGTCAATCGGAACTTTATGGCGGTACACATCCTTGCCATCGGGTAGTCAATGCAGCAGGGCGCCTCGCACCCGGCTGGGAAGACCAGACACACTTGCTCTGGGCGGAGGGAGTGGACCTGAAGGCTAATGGCTGTGTGGATTTGAAAGTTTATTTGTGGGAACGGTGATTTCCTTCTTTCCTTGTGAAGGAGGGAATTTTTGTTTCTAAACTCTTTTTTGTGGTAGAATGAAAGGTATGAAATCTTACAATTCTTTGAATGATTATTATCGTAAACTTTTTGGAGAAAAGACTTTTAAGGTGCCTATTGATGCAGGCTTTGACTGTCCCAATCGAGATGGTACGGTAGCGCATGGAGGCTGTACTTTTTGTACCGTTTCGGGCTCTGGCGATGCCATTGTGGCACCAGATGCCCCCATTCGCGAGCAGTTTTATAAGGAAATTGACTTCATGCATCGCAAGTGGCCAGATGTTCGCAAGTATCTGGTCTATTTCCAGAACTTCACCAATACTCATGAAAAGCTTGAAGTAATCCGCGAGCGCTATGAGCAAGCCATTAATGAGCCAGGCGTTGTTGGACTTAATATCGGCACTCGGCCTGACTGCTTACCTGACGAGACCATCGCCTACTTGGCTGATCTGTCCGACCGTATGCATGTGACTGTAGAGCTGGGCCTTCAGACTACCTATGAGGAGACCTCAGACCTCATCAATCGTGCCCATTCTTATGAGCTTTATGTGGAGACGGTCCAGCGAGTCCGTAAGCTAGCTCCCAAGGCGGAGATTGTCTCTCACTTGATCAATGGTTTGCCGGGTGAGACCCATGAGATGATGCTGGAGAATGTCCGCCGCTGTGTGACGGATAATGACATCCAGGGAATTAAGCTTCACCTACTCCACTTAATGACTAATACCCGTATGCAGCGGGATTATCATGAAGGGCGGCTGCAGCTGCTCAGTCAGGAGGAGTATGTCTCCATTATCTGCGACCAGTTGGAGATTATCCCCGAGCATATCGTCATCCACCGAATCACAGGCGATGCTCCAAGGGATATGTTGATTGGCCCTATGTGGAGCCTCAATAAATGGGAAGTTCTCAATGCCATCGAGGCAGAAATGCGTCGTCGTGGCAGCAAGCAAGGCTGTAAAGCAAAGGAGCAGAGATTCGTATGTTAAGACCCTTACAGATGGCTCATGCCTTTTTGGCAGAAGTGGTGACCAAGGAAGATATCGTGGTGGATGCCACTATGGGCAACGGATATGACACCCTCTTTCTAGCTCAGTTGGCCAAGAAAGTCTATGCTTTTGACATTCAGGAGCAGGCCTTGGAAAAGACCCGCCAGCGCTTGTCAGAAGCTGGCTTGTACAATGCCCAGCTAATCTTGGCTGGCCATGAGACTTTGGACCAATACACGGACCATTTCAAGGCTGCTATTTTTAATCTTGGCTACCTGCCTTCGGCGGACAAGTCTGTCATTACCCGACCTGATACGACGCTGGAAGCTTTGGAAAAGGTCTGCCGAGGCTTGGAAAAAGGTGGCCGAGCAGCCATCATGATTTACTATGGGCATGAAGGTGGCGAAGTTGAAAAAGATGCGGTGCTAGACTTCGTCAGTCAGCTGCCTCAGCAGGACTTCACCGTTACCCTCTACAAGACCATCAATCAGATTAACAATCCGCCTTTCTTGGTTATGATTGAGAAATTGAGATGAGTGCTTGGCTAAACGCCTCAGGAAGCGTTTGGTCAAGTACCTTTTTAATTTACTGACGATTTTATTTGGAAAATGACCAAAAAAACAGTAAACCTTTGTGATTTACTGCTTTAAAAATTCTTCTATTTGATTAGACAAATTCTTATGTTTCATCGTCTTTGCGACTCCAGCATTCAGGATAGCACAATAATCTCATTGGTAATCATGTATAGAGATGTTATTGCTAAACTCTAATTTGATGCACTGAAGACGATCCTCATTTCACATACTACATCTGAAATGCTGTTATCCAAAAACATATTGCAACTATAATTGAAAGAGGAGTCATAACATATTTTTCTTTCTTACTTTTTGAAATCATGTTCATAATCGTATTCAAAGATAGGTAAGCGGCAAAGAAGAAACAAATATATTTAGTCACCTTAAAAGGCAGCCACAAGGGGAGCAAACCTCCGGCTTGCAAAATAATGATCATGGCAAAAATTTGGATAGCTATCGAAATGACTGCCGCAAGTCTAAATTTCTTAGGTAAGATTTTATGTTGTCCACCCATAGTATATTCGCCCAAAGGCAGTCCGCAAGCAACAAGAACTGTCATAATTGCTATAACTCCAAATAATACTGCACCTAATATGGAAAACATAAATCACTATTCTCCCTTCGTAAAATACAAAAAATTTTAATTACAAATTCAACTTTGTTTCACTCATTACTCTTATAAAATTATGGCAAAGTTCTGCCCAAGTTATCAAGTTTTATAGGCCTTTCTCAAGCTGGTCTATTGCTTTCCCTTTTCCTTTGTTCTTCCACCAATCGCTCAGGTCGACTAAGGATTGAGCGGCGGAAGGGATGAGGAGCAGGACATAGATATAGACGTACTGACTCTTGGTTTCCCAGAAGAAGTGGAAGAGACCACCCCCCAAGAGAAAGATGAAGGGATAGAGGTCAAAAGGAGTCAGCTTTTTCTCAGTGACAAAAAATTTATGCAGGATAAAGAAACAGGAGAGCAGATAGATGCTGGCTAGCAGGGTCAAGAGCAGGAAATTGACAATCTGATAACCTTTTCTTTCCTCATAAATGCTGCGCAGAACGGTTGGTTTCATGTATTGCTGGCGCTCAATCTGAGGCCCAGTCCAAATAGACTGAAAAGTCGGTTCAGTCCAGGTTGACTTGACCTTCTCGTAGAAGAATTTCAGCGCATATGCAGGATCCTTGCTGAAGTGAATCAAAATATTTTTCAAATCCCGAGTGGCCATTTCTGTAGCCAAACTTTCATTGTACTTGTTGCGCTTAAGAATCTTGGTATTGTAGGCATCGTACCAACCTCCCAGACTCTGCCGATTAGGATCATCCCGCAGGCCCATAGTGATGTAGGCGATTTTTGGGGTGCCGACACCGATCTTTCCGCCAATCAGCTGTTCATAGTAGGCCGTCAGACCCTTGTTTGAAAGGAAGATGCCAGCTAAAATCAGGACGATAGCTAGCGGTTTTTTCCAAGACCATTTATAAAAGATGGACAGGAAGTAGACTCCAATCAGCATGATAGCAAAGATGATGTAGTTGTTGCGCAAGAGGCAGGCCAGACTGATGCTGGTAGCTCCCAGCAAAGCATAGAGTAGGTTTCCTTTCTGATCCAGCTTGATAAAAGCATAGAGACTGAGCAGACAAAAGAAGAGCCCAGGAATGGTGCCGTAGACAAAGAGAACGAAAAAGAGCTGTGGTAGAAAGAGAAATGTCAGCAGAATCGTGTATTTCTGGATTATTTCTCTGGCATTGAGGAGGGCAGAGATCTTGTAAATCAAGAAATGGCTGAGTAAAGTCCAGACGACATTCATGCTAAAGGCAAACTGAGTAGTCGGAGAAATAAAAGCATAAAGTCGCTCCAGAGTCATCAGCCCTAGCTGATGGGGATTGCGGTACATGTAGCTTCCGACGGTTGTCAGTGAGCTGTAATCCCCTCGATTAAAGGCTAGCGCTGCATTGAAAACGTGCTTAGCGTCAGCTCGGATGCGGCCATCGTAGGCCGTTATCAGAAAAATCGCAGTTGCTATAAAGATGAGGGATAGGATCCAAAAAAGATGCTTGGTCTGAACCTTTTCTAGCAGGGGGCGGATTAAAAAGAGACAGAAGAGAAAGAGCAGGAGGATAGGGTAGAAATACCAAGGATTACTGACGAATTGGACTCCTTCAGCAATTCTCAAAGGGATGTATGTGTGGGACAGCAGAATCTGCCCAGACAGGAAAAGCAAGGCAATCGCAGTCATGATCAGAATCAGGAAATAGCCCAGATTGAAAATAATGTTAAAAAGTTGCCTCATAAGGAGTTGCCTTCTGCTTTGATGAAATAACGACCTTCTCCCAATTCAATCAGCTCGACTGGCTGAGGATAAAAGCGGTCCATGACATCTTTTTGGAGGATATCTTCTTTTGGGCCTTGGGCTATAATTTCACCTTCTTTTAGAAGTAGGACATGGTCTATAGCAGATGTAATTTCCTCTACATGGTGAGTTACATAGAGGATAGTTGGTGCTTGACTCATCTGTGTAATCTTTTTGATCTGATTTAGCAGGCGCTCGCGAGCAAAGAGATCCAATCCACTGGTTGCTTCATCTAAGATAAGTAGTTCTGGCTCTTCCATGAGACTACGGGCAATCAACAAGAGCTGCTTTTCACCTTGAGACAGACTGATGTAGCTCCGGCCAATTAAGTCTTGCCCGCCAATAGAGGTCAGCATTTCCCTAGCCTGGTTTAGTTCGGTTTGTCCATAAGCAGCATAGAGAATGCTACTTTTATACTTACCTGTTAAAACTATTTCTTCGGCAATGAGATGACTGGGCAGGCGTTCCGCAATGAAGGAACCAACTACTCCAATCTTAGTTCGCAACTGAGGGATATCACCAGCACCAAATTCCGTCCCTAGGACTGTCACCTTTCCTTGGGTCTTCCAATGCTCGGCCATGAGTAGTCGTAAGAGAGTTGACTTTCCTGATCCGTTAAGACCGAGTATGGCCCAATGCTCTCCCTTGTTTACCTGCCAGTTGAGATTTTTTAAGATGGTTTGGCCTTGTTTTGCCAAGCTTACATTTTTCAGCTTGATAATCTTTTCCATTTTTATTCTTTCTTTCATTAAATCCCCTCTATTATAACAAAATTTATGGTAAAATAGCTGATAGGAGGAAAAGAATGTTTTATAAGAGTAAGTTATTTTTTTGGACAGTGGAAGTTTTACTAGCAACGCTTGTCTTTTTCCTGTGGAGAATGATGGGAGACTTGATTACTCCAGTGATCAGTGTTGTAAATACCATCTTAATACCTTTTTTAATAGCAGGTTTTTTATATTATATTGCCAACCCTTTAGTGGTCTTTTTGGAAAAATACCTGAAATTAAATCGCGTCTTAGGTGTCCTGCTGACATTGACAATTTTATTTGGGTCTATTGTTTTAGCAGTTATCTACCTCCTACCTATCTTAGTCACTCAGCTGACTAGCTTGATTAATTCGAGCCAAAATCTTTATAGCTATGTCTATAGCTGGGTCAATGACTTAGCTCAAAATCCTGTATTCAAAAATCTTAATATCCAATCTACCCTGCAACAACTGAATCTATCTTATATTGATATTCTGCGAAATATTCTAAACGGGGTAACGAACAGCCTGGGCAGTGTGGTATCGGCTGTAATCAATACTATCTTTATCATCATTATGACTCCAATTTTCCTTGTTTATTTCTTACTGGATGGTCATAAGCTTCTGCCAATGCTGGAACGCAGTATTTTAAAGCGAGACAAACTCAACATTTCTTCCTTGCTGAAGAATCTAAATGCAACAGTTTCACGATATATCAGCGGAATTTCTATTGATGCAGTGATTATCGGTTGCCTGGCCTATATCGGTTATAGTACTATTGGAATTAAATATGCTTTAGTATTTGCTATCTTCTCTAGCTTGGCTAATTTGATTCCTTATGTTGGACCAAGTATTGGTTTGATCCCAATGATCATCAGTCATGCCTTTACAGATCCAAAGAGAATGCTGATAGCAGTTATTTATATGCTGATTGTTCAGCAGATTGATGGAAATATCCTCTACCCTCGGATTGTAGGAGGGGTTATGAAAGTCCATCCGATTACTATCATGGTTCTCTTGCTCTTGTCTAGTAACATCTATGGTATTATCGGAATGATTGTAGCTATTCCGACCTATTCCATCATCAAAGAAATTGTAAAATTCCTAGCTAACCTTTATGACAATCATAAAGAAGCTCAGGAGATTAAGAAGAATGAAGAATTTGGGATTATAAAAAAATAGGAGAAAGGAATCTTTCTCCTACTTTTTATTTGAATTTTTATAACACAAAATAGTATATTTATGCTAAAATGGTAGTAATAGGATAAAGGAGGTATGGTCATGGTAACACGTCGTAAATTTTCCCCACAAGAAATAAGGAAAAATTCTTCTTACTTTTCCCCTCTGAAGACTATCGTGGAAACAGCCTTTTATGAGAATCAGGTTCAGTCTATCAAAACGGTAGAAGAAGCCTACCAGTTAGCTTCAGCAGCAGCTGGAACAGTGGTCTTAGATATGCCTGTGATTCATACAAAGGAGTTGGGTCTTCCTTCTTATGCACGGGTTTTACTGACGAATTCCGGAGCGGTCGTTGGACGAACGGCAAAGGCTAGAAGGATTTATGGTAGAGATAGTCAAGAAGATGAAACTTTACTTTTTCTAGTTCGTAGTGCTATTTACCAAGCTCATCATAGAGATTTTTACAAAGCGGATGCTGTTGTTGGGCTGGATGAAGACTTTATGGTCTGTGCCCACCTCATGGTTCCTAAAGAAGAAATAAACAATCTCTATTCATGGCTACTAAATTTCCAAATTTTAGATGAAGAATTTAAGAACCGTCTGAGAATTTCAAAAAAATATGAGGAAAATGATATCTTTGTCTTTTTTGATCCCAAGTGGAAGCATCCAGAATATCCAGATGGTCTTGTTTACTTTGATACTAATCACAACTGTGCAGTTATTTTAGGTTTGAATTATTTTGGAGAATTGAAAAAAGCCACTCTGACTTTGGCCTGGGCAACTGCTGCTAGAAATGGCTACGTAGCTTGTCACGGTGGTCTGAAAATATTTAAGCAAAATAATGATAAGAAAGATTTTGTTGCTTCATTTTTTGGTCTATCTGGTTCTGGAAAATCCACTCTTACGCACGCCAAACATGGTCAAAAATATGACATCAAGGTTCTCCATGATGATGCTTTTATTATCTCTATCAAGGACGGATCTTCTATTGCTTTAGAACCATCCTATTTTGATAAGACGAGTGACTATCCGACTGGACATAGGGAACAAGATTTCTTTATCACTGTGCAAAACTGCGGAGTGACCTTAGACGAAAATGGGAGAAAGGTGTTAGTTACTGAAGATATCCGTAATGGAAATGGTCGAACGGTCAAGTCTCGCTTTTCGACTCCAAATCGAGTGGATCGAATTGACGAAGCTATCAATGCTATTTTCTGGATTATGAAAGATGACTCTCTACCACCTCTAGTCAGAATTCACGATCCTTTGATGGCCTCCACGATGGGTTGTACCTTGATGACCAAACGCTCCAATGCAGAAAATGTTCTAGGTTTACATGATGAGTTGGTGATTGAACCTTATGCAAATCCTTTTCGTGTCTATCCTTTGGTAGAAGACTACCGAAAATTCTGTCGCTTATTTGAGTCGGGAGTATCCTGTTATATTATCAATACTGGATCTTATATGGGGAAGACTGTCTCAAAGGAAATATCTTTAGATGTCATTGAGCAGGTAGTGGATGGGACAGCAGATTTCAAACCCTTTGGCCCGATAGTAGGTTTTGATTATCTCGAATACGAGGGATATCCCCTTCCTAATTTTGATAAAGCTTACAAGAAATTGATTCGAGAAAGAATGCAGATTCGGCTAAACTTCTTGTTGGCCTTTAACCAAAAGTATCCTCAGACTGCCCTACCAGTTGGAGCTATTTCAAGACTGGAAAAGGTTTTACAAGATCTAGAATCCTAATCAGAACACAAGCTTCCATAAAATACGTGTGCACGAAACTCAAAAATATGTTATAATCAGGGTTGATTATACTTTTTTGGAGAGGAAACTCATGGAAGACCCCAGCAGTCAGACCCTTTTGTTACAGTTTTTATTATTAGTCGTTTTAACCTTTTTAAATGCTTTCTTTTCCGCGGCAGAGATGGCCATGGTGTCACTCAATCGGGCGCGTGTTGAGCAGAAGGCAGAGGAAGGTGATAAAAAGTACATTCGTCTATTACATGTTTTAGAAAATCCCAATAACTTTTTATCTACTATTCAGGTAGGTATTACCCTCATCAATATCTTATCAGGGGCCAGCTTTGCTGATACTCTCGGTCGTGTATTTTCAAGTTTGATGGGCAATTCTAAAACAGCGCATGCCATAGCGTCTTTTCTAGCTTTGGCCCTTTTGACCTATGTTTCTATTGTATTTGGTGAGCTTTATCCTAAGCGGATCGCACTCAATCTGAAAGATGATTTGGCTGTTCGAGCAGCTCCTTTTATCATCTTTTTGGGCAAGCTCGTTAGTCCCTTTGTCTGGCTTTTGTCGGCCTCAACTAATCTGTTAAGTCGCATTACGCCGATGAAGTTTGATGATGCGGACGAAAAGATGACTCGAGATGAGATTGAGTATATGCTGACCAAGAGTGAGGAGACTTTGGATGCGGATGAGATTGAGATGCTACAGGGGATTTTCTCGCTGGATGAGCTAATGGCGCGTGAACTAATGGTGCCACGTACTGATGCCTTTATGGTAGACATTCAGGATGATACCAAGGAAATCATCGAAAGCATTCTCAAGCAGAGTTTCTCGCGGATTCCTGTCTATGATGGGGATAAGGACAATGTCATCGGCCTGATTCATACCAAGCGACTGCTTAATGAAGGATTCATCAATGGTTTTGACAATATCGTTCTGCGCAAGATCCTGCAGGAGCCACTCTTTGTACCGGAGACTATGTTTGTCGATGATTTGCTCAAGGAGTTACGTAACACGCAAAATCAAATGGCGATTCTCTTGGATGAGTATGGCGGTATGGCTGGTCTGGTCACGCTTGAGGACCTCTTGGAGGAGATTGTTGGTGAGATCGATGATGAGACTGACAAGGCTGAGATTGAAGTTCATGAAATTGGTGAGAATACCTACATTGTCATAGGAACTATGACCCTCAATGACTTTAATGAATACTTTGAAGTTGAAATTGAAAGTGACGATGTGGATACGATCGCGGGTTACTACTTGACTGGTGTAGGAACTATTCCAGATCCAAAAGAACGCATCAGCTTTGAGGTGGAAAGTCAGAATAAGAAACTGATTTTAACCAATGACAAGGTTAAAAATGGCCGTGTCACCAAGGTTAAAGTAGAAATTTCTGAACAAGTAGAAGCAGATGAAGAAGTTACTAAATAGTTGCCTATGTGTAAATCAAACAGACTTTCGATAAAGAAGGTCTGTTTTTGATTGTTAAAATGGAAGAAACTGCAAAACCAAACGGAAAAACAAACAAGTGCACTTTCGCAAACAGTATCAATATTTAAGCTTTTTTCAAGAAATCTATAAGTCTTCCTTAAGCTTTGCTGGTTATACTATATTCATCTTAAAAGAAAAGAGGACAGTCCAATGACAATAAATAATCATAGTTCCCCAAACTTTTCACTTTTCCCCACTCAAGAAACATAAGTAGTAAATACAAAAGCAAAAGCAGCAAATAAAATATTTTAAAAAAATTTTTTCATCTAAATCTCCTAAATTAAATAAATAAATCTGAAAGAGCTGGAAGTTTAAAACTTCCAGCTCTTTTTCTTAACCGTGCCTTTTAGCAAAATCAACAAAGCGAAATTTATCGAGTTTGTGTCTGCTGTCTGTGAACTGAAATTGTTGTCCGTTCGCCAAATAAACCTGAGATTTGACGGAAACGACATGGCTTTCTCTCTCAATATCGAGCAAAATTTTATCCCGACTGGTTGCATGATCAATGGTGATTTCCTTTTTTGCATAGTCGATGCTAAGTCCAAGATTGTTTTCAATGAAATGATAGATAGAATGCTCTGCAATTTCTCTCGTCATCGTAGGAACAAGCTCTTTATCCAAATAATCAATATCAAGGACGGAAGCAACCTGATCAACAACTCTTTGTCGAACAATTCGCCAAACCAAGCGATATTCCGGAAAACCAGTTAGCTTAGCAAGTTTTTTATCTACGGTTATCTTTTCTAGGCTGATGACATTGGTTTTAGAGTCTAGTTTATTTTGTAGGACGAGTTCCTGGTAGCTAGTCAGATTGGAGATTGGAAAATTGATGTGTTCCTGTTTGACGATTTTGGATCCTTGTCCCTTAAATTTTTGGATTAATCCTTCTTTTTGAAGTTGCTCCAGAGCTTTTCGGACAGTATCACGGCTGACTTTATAAATCTGAGTTAATTCATTCTCGCTTGGCAAAAATTCACCAACGGGGTATTTCTCGCTCAGGATATCTTGCTCGATTAGTTTGAATAATTGTTGGTATTTCTTCATAATTGACCTACTTGTTTTGTTTTTATCATACAACTGCTGAAATTTTAGCAAAAAATAAGGGGAAAATCAACGGACATCTTGCATACAACTTTGGTATCGTTTACAATTGGTGTTAGAAAGCAGTTAGGAAACTAACAAATAAATATAAGGAGAGTGCTGGTTTTCCAGCCAATAATCAAATGGGCAAATTTGAAAAAGAGGCGAAAGTCTTATTGGACGCCATTGGTGGTAAGGAAAATGTGTCTGCAGTAACCCACTGTGCCACTCGGATGCGTTTTGTACTTATTGATGAGAAAAAAGCTGATGTAAAAGCTATTGAAGAAATTGGAGCTGTCAAAGGGACCTTTACGAATGCAGGGCAATTCCAGGTTATTATTGGAAATGATGTGCCAATATTCTATAATGATTTTACAGCTGTCTCTGGAATTGAAGGTGTTTCAAAAGAAGCAGCTAAGGCTGCTGCTAAGATCAATCAAAATGCGGTTCAGCGCGTCATGACCATGCTAGCTGAGATTTTTACGCCAATTATTCCAGCGATTATCGTTGGTGGTTTGATTCTTGGCTTCCGTAATATCCTAGAAGGTGTGCAAATTCAAGCTTTTGGTCAAAAAGTCGTTGATGGTGTACTTCAGTTTACTAAAGATGGAGAGCCGATTTATAAAACGATTGTGGATGTATCAAAGTTCTGGGCTGGAGTAAACCACTTCCTTTGGCTGCCAGGTGAGGCGATTTTCCAATTCCTACCAGTTGGAATTGTTTGGTCCGTAAGTCGTAAGATGGGGACTAGCCAGATTCTTGGGATTGTTTTAGGAATCTGTTTGGTGTCTCCTCAGCTTTTGAACGCTTATTTAGTAGCAGGAACACCCCAATCAGAAATTGCTAAAAATTGGGTTTGGGATTTTGGATTCTTTACAGTGCAACGGATAGGCTACCAAGCTCAGGTTATTCCAGCTTTACTAGCAGGGCTTTCCTTGTCTTATTTGGAAATCTTTTGGAGAAAACGGATTCCAGAAGTTGTTTCCATGATTTTCGTGCCTTTCCTATCTCTCTTGCCAGCGATTATCTTGGCTCACACAGTTTTGGGGCCAATTGGTTGGACTTTAGGTCAATGGCTATCTACGATCGTTCTTGCAGGTCTAACTGGTCCTGTTAAATGGCTCTTTGGGGCTGTCTTTGGAGCTCTCTATGCGCCTTTTGTTATTACAGGTTTGCATCACATGACCAATGCGATTGATTCGCAGTTAGTGGCAGATGCAGGTGGTACTGGACTTTGGCCAATGATTGCTCTGTCAAATATTGCACAAGGGTCAGCTGTTTTTGCCTATTATTGGATGAATCGTCATAATGAAAAAGAAGCGCAAATTGCCCTTCCAGCTACGATTTCTGCATATCTTGGCGTAACTGAGCCAGCTCTATTTGGGGTCAACGTAAAATATATCTATCCTTTTGTAGCAGGAATGATGGGTTCCTCCATTGCAGGTCTTTTGTCTGTAAGCTTTAATGTGAAGGCAAATGCTATCGGAGTCGGTGGGCTTCCAGGTATCTTGTCAATCCAACCTAAATATATGTTAGCTTTTGCTGCGATTATGCTAGTTGCAATCGCTGTTCCATTTGTACTGACCATGCTCTTCCGTCGCTTGGGACTCTTTACCAAAGTAGAAGATGAAGCAGTTAAAGCGCCACAAGCTGAAGACCTGACAGAAGCAAAAAATCTGCGCCTTTAGCTGACTTAGTTGAAATTGCAAGTCCCTTATCTGGTCAAGTGAAAGAACTTAATCAAGCAACAGATCCTGTCTTTGCTCAAGGGGTTATGGGGCAAGGTGTCCTGATTGAACCGAGCCAAGGAGAGTTGCTTGCCCCAGTAGACGGCGTTGTGTCAGTTCTATTTCCAACCAAACATGCTGTAGGTGTCGTGTCTGATCAGGGTGTAGAAATGCTTATGCACATCGGTATGGATACGGTGAATCTTGAAGGTAAAGGTTTCACAGCTCATGTCAGTCAAGGAGATCGAGTAAAAGCTGGCGATAAATTAATCAGTTTTGACATTGATCTCATTAAAGATGCAGGTTATGTGACAGAAATTCCAGTCATCATTACCAATCAAGATCAATACCAAGCGGATGCATTGGGCAGTTTGCCACGCCAGATAGCAGTTGGGGACGCCCTGATGACAGCAACAAAAATTTAAGAATTACATGATGGAAGTTGGAGTTCTCTTATGAGACGGGGCTTCCAGACTCTTGAGGGTGGGATGAGAAATTCTATTCCTTTCAAGGAATGAAATATTCATCCCACCTCTTTTATATTCAAAAGAAGGAAAAACATGGCATTAGATAAAACAAAGGTAGTCTACCAAATTTATCCAAAATCTTTTAAAGACACGACGGGGAACGGAGTAGGAGATTTTCGCGGGATTATTGAAAAACTTCCCTATCTGAAAGAGCTGGGAGTGGACATGATCTGGCTCAATCCTTTCTATCCGAGTCCGCAGCGGGACAATGGTTATGATATTTCTGACTATACTGCTGTTGACCCTATCTTTGGAGATATGGCAGATTTTGAAGAGATGGTCAAGGTCGGCCAGCAGCATGGTATTGACTTTATGCTGGACATGGTTCTTAACCACTGCTCAATTGAGCATGATTGGTTTCAGAAGGCTTTGGCGGGGGATTCCTACTATCAGGACTTCTTTATCCTGCGGGATGAGCCGACGGACTGGCTGTCCAAGTTTGGTGGCAGTGCCTGGGCGCCATTTGGCGATACGGGCAAATACTATCTGCACCTTTTTGATATCACCCAAGCGGATCTCAATTGGCGCAATCCCAATGTTCGTCAAGAGCTCTTTAAAGTGGTGAATTTTTGGCGGGACAAGGGCGTCAAAGGCTTCCGCTTTGATGTGATCAACTTGATTGGTAAGGACGAGGTATTGGAGGACTGCCCAGAGCAAGATGGGAAGCCAGCCTATACCGATAAGCCAATCGTCCATGACTATCTGCGTATGATGAACGAAGCAACCTTTGGTCAGGACGAGTCCGTTATGACGGTTGGTGAGATGAGCGCAACGACGATTGAAAATTGCATCCTTTACACTGCACCAGACCGGCAGGAACTGTCTATGGCCTTTAACTTCCACCATCTCAAGGTGGACTATGAATCTGGACAGAAATGGACTCTTAAGGCTTTTGACTTTGAAGAGTTAAAACGTCTCTTCCATACTTGGGGCAAGGAAATGAGCGACCATGATGGCTGGTCAGCCCTCTTTTGGAACAACCATGATCAGCCGCGAGCTCTTAACCGCTTTGTCGATGTAGAGAATTTCCGAAATGAAGGGGCAACCATGTTGGCAGCCAGTATTCATCTGTCGCGCGGGACGCCTTATATCTACATGGGTGAGGAGATTGGCATGGTGGACCCTGACTACGACTCCATGGAAGATTATGTGGATGTCGAGTCTCTCAATGCTTATCAGACTCTGCTTGCTGAAGGGCAATCGCCAGAAGCAGCCTTCAGGATTATCAAGGCTAAATCTCGTGATAATTCTCGGACGCCTATGCAGTGGGATGATTCAGCCAATGCAGGTTTTACAACTGGCACACCATGGCTAAAAGCTGGCAAATCCTATCCTATCATCAATGTGGAAAATGAAATCAAGGGACCGATCTTTAGCTTTTATCAGAAATTGATTGCCCTGCGTAAGGAACTGCCGATCATTGCAGAAGGAAGCTATCAGCCAGCCTATGAGGACAGTCCCCAGGTCTATGCCTTTGAGCGGGAGCGGCAAGGACAAAAACTATTAGTCCTGAACAACTTTTATAAGGATCCAATTACAGTGGATATCTTACCGGATTATCAAAATGGCCAGGTCCTTCTGTCCAACTATGGTAGAACTCAGATTGATCATATTCTGACTTTACAACCTTATGAAACTCTAGCTATTCTTGTTAATTAAAAATACTATTTTGCAGTGAGGAAAGCTGAATTCCAGATATCAGTTTTCTTCGCTGTTTTTAAATATTAACTGATTTAACAAAAACTGATAGGTAGGAACGAAAGAAAATAAGAATTAAGGAAAGCGTTTGCGAAAATATTGTTTTTTCTATATAATATAAACAGTATAGTAATTAAGTTTCATTTGGAAAAGGAGAACTTTATGAAGAAACATGCTTATCAAAAGCGTCTTTTTTATTCAGCAGCAGTATTAAGTGCTTTTCTGCCTTTGCTTTCCTTGGCTGTTCCAGTCGGAGCTGAAGAGACGGAAAATTCTTCGAGTTCAGCTCCAGTAACTGTTGCAGAAAGTTCAGCAGTCAGTGAGTCAATAGCTAGTAGTTCTGCAGAAAATACAAATTCTTCAGGAGATTCAAGAGCTACGTCTGCTGAAGAAGCAGATAAAAAAGAAGAGACAGTTGCTGCACAAGCCGTATCAAGCACTGCAGAGACTGTTGCCAATCTAGGAACGATTCAAGGTGAATCGCAAGTATCTCCTTATCAGGATAAAGATGTCCGAGTTTCAAATGTTGTTGTTACAAAGACAGATCGCTATGGATTTTACGTTCAAGATGTGGCACCTGACGGGAATAGTAAGACTTCAGATGCGATTTATGTCGTCTCTAAAGAGCAAGTTGACGTTGGGGATAAATTAACTCTTGAAGGTCGAGTAAAAGAAGGCTACATGGAAGAGCTCAGCATTCGTCAAGGACAAACTTTTAACAAGCCAAGTGGCAGTTTGACCGTCACGATGTTGGAGGCTTCAACAGTTACTAAGGATGGTAAGGCTGACCTACCGATTCCTGTTAATATTGTAGATAAGATGCCTCAGGATACAGTAGATAATGATGTGAATAATTATCAGCCAGAAAATGAAGCTTTGGACTATTGGGAAAGTTTAGAAGGCATGTTAACGACAGTTAAAAAACCACATATCTTAGGGCCACAGTATCGGGGAGATATTTATGTTTTACCTGAAGGTTACCAGGCTCTTCCCTTAAATAATATCGGTGGTGTCAATCTACGTCCGAACGCCCAAAATACAGCGACCATCCCTGTCTACGTTGGAAATAAATTTATTGCCAAGGCCAAGGACTATTTCAATGGTGACGTAGTTGGAGTGGTTACCTATCGTGGTAAAATTTATAAACTAGATCCGACACAATTGCCTGATTTGGTAGACGGTGGTCTGCAAAGACAGATTTCTCCTCTCTATCCTAGTGAAGATAAGCTAACAATAGCATCTTATAATATTGAAAATTTCTCTGCGAATACACAAAAAGGTGAAACACCTGACGAAAAGGTGACCAAAATCGCTAATTCCTTTATCAATGAAATCCATAGTCCAGATATCATCACGCTCATCGAGGTTCAAGATGATAACGGTAGCGTCAATGATGGAACGACCAGCGGTGTGAAGAGTGGTGAAAAATTAGCAGCTCGAATCAAGGAATTGGGAGGTAAAAACTACAAATATACTGAAGTTGCACCTCTTGATGGCCAAGATGGTGGTAAACCTGGTTCTAATATCCGTGTAGCCTTCCTTTATAACCCAGATCGTGTAAAATTAGTTGAAAAAGAAGCTGGTAAGAGTGACGAAGCAGCTAGCTTCTCAGGTGGCCACTTGCTTAAGAATCCAGCCCGAATTGATCCAACTAATCCTGCTTTTACTAAGGTTCGTAAATCTTTAGCAGCTGAATTTGAATTTAAGGGACAACATGTTGTCGTTATTGCCAACCACTTAAAATCCAAGCTAGGGGATGATGCTGTATATGGCTCAAGCCAGCCGGCTGTCCAACATACTCAAGCTGCTCGGATCGAAGAGGCTAAAATCTTAAATAATTTTGTTCAAGAAGGGTTAAGACAGAATCCAAATCTTAAGTTTGTTCTGACTGGGGATTTCAATGACTTTGAATTCTCTGAAACCGCTAAAGCTATTGCAGGAAATGAACTCATTAACCTCATGCAGGAACATGATGCGGCTGACCGCTACTCTTACTTCTACCGCGGAAGCAACCAAAGCTTAGATAATATTTTCATATCTAAGAACCTGGCTGGCAAAGCGATTTTTGCCCCTGTCCATATCAATGCTTCTTTCATGGAAGAGCATGGCAGAGCTTCAGACCATGATCCAGTAGTGGTGCAGTTAGACTTTTCAAATCAGACTAACCAGCCAGATACATCTTCTTCATCTAGCTCGTCCAACCAGGGCTCGAATCATACTGCTCCAAGCACTAGCGACAGCCAAACAGATTCATCTAGTCGAGATAAGGGAGAAAGTTCAAGCCAAGCTTCTTCATCTGAGACAAGTCAAGCCAAGCAAGCTGACCAAGAAGAAACAAATCAAAAAGACAAAAAAACAACAGATAAGCATTCAGGTGAAAACAAAAAGAGTTTGCCTGCTACAGGTGAACAAAGAGGGCATTGGGTAGCCTTTGGTTTCTTAGTCTTAATCTTTGCTTATCCATTATCTAGAAAATCAAAAAAGTCATCTAACCTAGAGTAAGCTCTAAACATCTTCGACCCTCATCTATTCTTAGCAGAATAAGTATTTTGGGTTGAAAATAAAGTGACAGTAGTAGTTCATCATATCAACTATGATCTGCCTCTTGAGCTGAAGTATCGGATGCTTAAGATAGACTCGCTATATCTTCTTATGGTAATCAGTGGATCAATAAAATGATCCAGTTTGCCATAAGATTGATATAGCTTTTTATTTTGAGTTTGTTTGAAGATAGGTGCCTAGCAAAAGAGCTCTTTGTGAAAGCAATTTAGAAAATGCTTGAAAATCCAAGGAAATTATTTTATAATGAAGTGATAGTTTTGTTATAAAACGATCCTGTTGTTGTATATTTTTTTGGAAAAGGAGATGATAAAATGAATAAAAAAATCTTGATGATGATTTTTCTTCCCCTAACTCTACTATTCAGTCTATTTGTTACTCAAGGAAACAAGGTCTTTGCTACAGAACATGGAGATGTCATTACTCGGATGTATCTGACGGATAGCAAGGGAAACGAGCTCACTTCTTCTAATGTTGATCAGTGGCAAGAATTTCGTATTAATGTGGAGTTTAAATTACACAATAATGAAATAAAGGCAGGAGACACAACGGATGTTCAACTACCGGATGTTGTTACTTTAGCAAGTACTGGTAGCTTTGACATAAAAGACCAAGATGGAAATGTTGTTGCCAAGGCAGTTGTAGATCAGCAAACAAAGGTAGTAACGATTACTTATGAACCTTATGTTGAAACACATTCGGATGTAAAAGGAACCTTTTATTTTTATGTTCGTGCAGATCATAATGTGATTAAGAAAGAAAAAGAAGTACCAATTGATATTACCGTCGGAGGAAAACTCTTCCCAGCAGGTAAGATTAACTTCACCGGAATTGGTCAAGCTAAAAAAGAAGACTTAAACAAAGTTGGTTGGCAGGATGTAGCTGAGCCAACAATTGGACGCTATTCGATTTCAGTCAACAGAAGCGGAAAAGCTATGTCTGGTGTAAAAATAGCAGACGTTTTAAAAATCCCAGGTGCTACTTATAAACAAGATACTTTCCGAGTTTATAAGGGAGTTTGGGCCTTCCGCGATGGCGATTGGGTTTTAGATAACGCTGTAGACATTACAGGCCAAACTACTGTAAACTTTACTGATGATAATTTTTCTGTTCAATTACCAGATCTTTCGGCTAATGAAGGAATTCGGATTAATTACTCGGTTCAACTGCCATATGCACCTTCAGATGGCGAAAACTTTTTAAATGCAGCTACTTTGACAACGACAAACGGAGTTGAAGACAGTCGTAATTCAACTTATACTTATTACCTAGGTCATGGCGAGGCAGAAGGATACACTTATAAAATTCAAATTAAAAAAGTATCAGATGATGGTTCAGCTTTGCCAGGTGCTAAATTTGATATTATTCGTGATCGTTCTGGTCAAGTAGTTGCTCAAGTAGTGACAAACGACCAAGGTATTGCAGAAGTCAGCAATCTCTTGAAAGATGACTATACAATTAGAGAGACGGAAGCCCCTGCTGGATATGAGTTGGCGGATGATGTTAAAGTAAGTCCGGACGACTTTGATAGCACTCTTAAAATGGCTTCAAAAACAATTGTTGATAGAAAACAATCTTCTGCATCTGCTCAGCTGATGGTTCAAAAAGTCATGATTGGTCGTGATCTAAATGGTGGCGAGTTCTTTTTCACCTTGTATGATAAGAATGGAGCTGAAATTGAGACTGTTAATAATGCGGCTGATGGCTCCATTAAATTCTCACCTTTAACTTTTACAAAAGCTGGAACTTATACTTACACAATCAGAGAAAAATCTGGCAATATCAGTGGGGTCGTATATGACTCATCTGTAATAACTGCTAAAATTAAAGTAAAAGCGGATAATCAAGGCAAGTTGGTGGCAAAAGTTAGCTATGACGATAACAAAAAACAGTTTACCAATACTTATGTCCCAGGTTCAACAACAGCTCAATTAAAAGTTAAGAAATTCTTAACAGGTCGTGACTTGAAAGATGGCGAGTTCTCATTTGAACTAAGAGATGCTAAAGGTAAGGTAATTGAAACAGTTAAAAATAAGGCAGATGGAAGTGTAGATTTCAAGACTCTTGCCTTTACTAAAACTGGAACATACACGTATACAATTCGCGAAGTAAAGGGTGATGCACAAGGCGTTGCTTATGACAACAGTGAAATTAAAGTAACGATTACTGTAACGAATGAGAATGGCAATCTTCTTTCAACAGTTTCTTATGAAGGAGGAAAAGATAGCTTTACCAACAGTTACCAACCACCGAAAAATCCTAAATCAAAAACTCCATCAAGCAAGGACAGCAAGAAAGAACTTCCAAATACAGGTTCGTCAGACAGCAAATTTATCTTTGTAGCAGGACTTGCAACGATTGTTCTCCTTGGTTTGGTTTGGAAGAAAAAACATAGTTAAGAAGAAAATATAAAGAGGGGAAACCCTCTTTTTTATTGGAATAGAGAGGGGGAGAAGGAGGGTTGAAAGTGAGTTTGCTATTTGAAATAAAAAAATTAAGTCTAGAGCCTGAAAAGATTAATTTCTTGTATCAGAGATGAGAAAAAAAGTTGAAGCTTATCTGTTGTAAGACAATGAAAATGAAACTGAAAAACAGTTTGTTTTCTAAAAAATAGGCAAATGAAGTCATTTTTATCATTAATCGTGTTATAATAAAAATAGTTATAAAACGTTTTCAGAGTGAAGAGGTTGTGTTATGGTTGAAGAGAAAAATGAAGAAACTATTGATTATGGAAAGGTGACGGGCATGGTCCACTCTACCGAGAGTTTTGGTGCTGTAGATGGACCTGGCATTCGTTTCATTGTCTTTTTACAAGGTTGTCATATGCGCTGTCAGTATTGCCATAATCCGGATACATGGGAAATGGAGACCAACAAATCTCAGCTGCGGACAGTGGATGATGTCTTGCAAGAAGCTCTCCGTTATAAGGGCTTCTGGGGTAACAAAGGTGGCATCACTGTCAGTGGTGGAGAGGCTTTGTTGCAGATTGATTTTTTGATTGCCTTCTTTACCAAGGCTAAGGAGCTGGGTATCCACTGTACCTTGGATACATGTGCCCTTCCCTTCAGAAATACACCACGCTATCTGAAAAAATTTGACAAACTTATGGCGGTCACCGACCTTGTCCTTTTGGATATCAAGGAAATTAATGAAGAACAGCACAGAATCGTGACCAGCCAGACCAACAAAAATATTTTGGCCTGTGCCAAGTATTTGTCTGATATTGGAAAACCAGTCTGGATCCGTCATGTCTTGGTACCAGGATTGACCGACCGTGATGATGACCTGATTGAGCTAGGTAAGTTTGTTAAGACACTGAAGAACGTTGATAAGTTTGAAATTCTACCTTATCATACCATGGGAGAATTCAAATGGCGGGAGCTGGGCATTCCTTACAAGCTGGAAGGGGTTAAGCCTCCGACAGCTGATCGGGTCAAGAATGCCAAGGAGCTCATGCAGACAGAGTCCTATACAGAGTATATGAACCGGGTACATAATAGCTGATCTGTTTTGAGTATCAATAAAAGGACTGGTGAGTTGACCAGTCCTTTTTTCAAAAAATCTTCTTCTGTTTTTGTGAAATGCTTGTAATTGTGGTAAAATAAATGCAATAAAGTTTATATAAAAAAGAGGTTTATCATGTCTAAAATTTTAGTTTTCGGTCACCAAAATCCTGATTCAGATGCTATCGGTTCATCTTACGCATTTGCTTACTTGGCTCGCGAAGCTTATGGCTTGGATACAGAAGCTGTTGCATTGGGAGAGCCTAATGAAGAAACTGCCTTTGTTTTGGATTACTTTGGCGTGGCGGCACCGCGCGTGATTACTTCTGCTAAAGCAGAGGGAGCTGAGCAAGTAATCTTGACAGACCACAATGAATTCCAGCAGTCTGTGGCTGATATCGCTGAAGTTGAAGTTTATGGCGTGGTGGACCACCACCGTGTTGCTAACTTTGAAACAGCTAGTCCACTTTACATGCGTTTGGAGCCAGTTGGTTCTGCTTCATCTATTGTTTATCGTATGTTCAAAGAACATGGCGTAGCAGTTCCAAAAGAAATTGCAGGATTGATGCTGTCTGGTTTGATTTCTGATACTCTCTTGCTCAAGTCGCCAACGACTCATCCGACTGACAAGGTCATTGCACCAGAATTGGCTGAGCTGGCTGGTGTCAACTTGGAAGAGTACGGTTTGGCTATGCTTAAGGCAGGTACAAACTTGGCTAGCAAGTCTGCAGAAGAATTGATCGACATCGATGCGAAAACATTTGAGTTGAATGGAAACAATGTCCGTGTAGCACAGGTCAATACTGTTGACATTGCAGAAGTTTTGGAGCGTCAAGCAGAAATCGAAGCGGCTATTGAAAAAGCAATCGCTGACAATGGCTACTCTGACTTCGTCTTGATGATTACAGACATCATCAACTCAAACTCAGAAATTTTGGCTATCGGAAGCAATATGGACAAGGTCGAAGCAGCCTTCAACTTTGTTCTTGAAAACAACCATGCTTTCCTTGCAGGCGCTGTTTCTCGTAAGAAACAAGTGGTACCTCAGCTGACAGAAAGTTTTAATGCTTAAAGAGCTCAAATGACGAAATAAATTACTAAATGGGGGCTATTCCCCTCATACCTAAAAGGAGTTTTGACTCCTTTTTTGATAGGCGAGAGAAATGAAGATTCAAGATTTACAAAATGGAGATTTGATTTTTACAGTCGGATCTTCAGAAATTGCTGAAGCCATTCGAGCAGCAACTGGTTCATATAGCCACGTGGCCATCTTTTTTAATGGTGAGATTTATCATGCAACCCATGAGAAGGGTGTTGTCAATCAAGACTTGTCTGATTTTTTGCAGGATAAGGATATTTATGACGTGTATTGCTATCCAGCTATTGAAGTAGAAGCTGTCTTTAAAAGGGCCAAATTACATCTAGGAAAGCCTTACAATTTCGGCTTTTATCCTCAGGCTGATGGTTTTTACTGTTCGGAGTATATTGCAGAGATTTTGCCGATTTTTGATACGATTCCCATGCAGTTTGGCGATGAGGAAAATCTGATTTCTGATTTTTGGAAGGAATATTATCGGGATTTGGGCTTGGCGGTTCCTGTAGATCAGCCTGGGACGAACCCTAGCCAGTTGGCTCAGTCAAGAAAACTTATCTATAAAGGAGAACTCCATGATTAAAATCATCAATCCCAGCCGTTTGACGCGCCAGCCTTTTTTTCAGAAACTGATTGATTATTTGGATCGGCATGAGGCAGTGATTCTGCGGGAGATTAAGCGAGCGTTTGAGGGCGTGGCTAATATTGACCGCTCAATAGAGGACTATATCAAAGCTGGCTACATCCGGCGGGAGAACAAGCGATATGACCTGTCGTTGCCTCTTGTGGAAAGTTTGGAGGACTTGTGTTTGGATCAGGAAGTCTTTATCCGTGATGACAGTCCCCTCTATCAAGAACTGTTGGAGCTACGCTTTGAGACCCAGCTTTCCAATCAGACCAATGCTGCGGTTTTGCTGGAAGAGACAGATTTTCAGCGGGATAAGCTGACCTTGGCTAATTATTTTTATAAAATGCAGCATCAATATCCTCTTTCTGAAGCACAAAAGCCCCTCTATGCTGTCTTGGGCGATGTCAATCCAGAGTATGCACTCAAGTATATGACGACCTTTCTTCTCAAGTATGTCCGCAAGGATGAACTCATGCAGAAGAGGCGGGACATTTTTGTCGATAGCCTAGTGATTTTGGGCTATATTCGGCAAAACGAAACTGGCAAATACGAGCTAGAGGCTAGCTTTGACAAGGAAAAGTTGAGTTTTCGTTTGAACTGATGTTTTAAAAGAATCAGAACGTTTGAGCTTTGAAAATGAGAGATTTTTCAGCTTAAAAAGAAAAGCAAGGAAAAGTTTTAGAAAAACTAGATAGAAGCTGACAGTCTTTTAGAAAAGACAGTTGCCAAAACAAAAGAAGTTGCAGGAGCTACCAAAGGTGCTGTCGAAGACGCAGTTTAAGGTATTAACCCTAGCTTGAATAAATAATTGTAACCAAAAAGAGAGTTAAATGTTAACTCTCTTTTTATTTTTATAGATATTTTTCTGCGATTTGATAGTCACCTGGATAGGCTACTTTTTGATCATGGACAATCTGGTAAGCATCGGCTCCTTTACCAGCTAAAATAACAGCATCTCCTTCTTGCCTAGTAAGACTCATTGCTGCCTTTATTGCTTCTGCACGATCAGCGATAATGGTGACATCGTGGGATATATAACTAGCGATTTCTTTGGCAATGGCTACAGGATCTTCGCGATTAGGGTCGTCAGCAGTCAGGATGACTTGAATCTCTGGGTGTTTATTGAGTAAGATTCCAAAATCCTTTCGTCTACTTTCTCCTTTGTTTCCAGTTGCTCCTAGAACAAGAACGGTCTGGCCTTTTTGATGTTCCTGGACTACACTGAGCAGTTTGGTTAAACTGTCTCCATTATGAGCGTAATCAACAAAGACTTTAGCACCATTTTTTTGGGTCAGTACTTCCATTCGCCCCGGAACTCGAGTAAGAGCAATTCCCTTTTGAATGTCTGTTAAGCTAGCACCTAGTCTAAGACAGGCGAGGCCCGCAGCTAGAGCATTTTCTTGATTGAAACGCCCGATAAGCTGAATGTTGTATTTTCCGGCTAGCTTGCCACTTGTTTCAAAGCTAAAGGCTTGAGAATCTATGATGGTGTTGCTAGAATTTTCTCCATAGAAATCATGTTCTATTGAAGAGACTTGCTCTTTCACGATTTGGAAATGATCCATGCCACTGTTGACAACCACTGCTCTGCTATTTTCCATCAAGAGCCGTTTGTTGTAGAAGTAGTCTTCAAAAGTGGGATGTTCAATTGGCCCGATATGATCAGGACTGATATTGAGAAAAACACTGGCATCGAAAGTTAAACCATAAACACGTTTTTTTAGATAGGCTTGACTGGAAACTTCCATAATCAGATGAGTGCGGTCATTAGCTACAGCCTGGGCCATCATTTCAAATAAATCTAAGCTCTCTGGCGTTGTTAGGCTGGACTTGAAGAAGTTCTTGCCATCTAAGGTGGTATTCATGGTGGATAGGAGGGCTGGTTGGTGACTTTGCGATAGGATTTGGTAGGCAAAGTAAGCAGACGTTGTTTTTCCCTTGGTTCCTGTAAAGGCTAAAATTTTAAGCTTGTCTTGCGGATTACCATAAAACTCCATGGCAATCAAGCTCATAGCCTGCTTGATATCATTAACAACAAGTACAGGGATTCCTACTTCAAAATCGCTCTCACTGATATAAAATTTCAGACCAGACTCTACAGCACCTTCTAGGAATTCTTTTTTGAAGTTTTCGCCTTTAACAAAGAAGAGGGTCGTATCTGTCACATTACGGCTATCATAGCTGATTTTGTCAAAAGTCAGTCCACTATCATGAAAGAAGTAGTGGCCGTCTTTGATGATTTCACGAAAATTATGATCTTTTTTTAAAATATCTATTATTGTTTCAATTTTTATCATAATCTTATTGTAAACTTAATGGCTGGGTTTTACAAGAGGAAAGGAAAAGTTTATAATAAGATAAAAGCTATTAAATGATAAGATGAGGTTTGATCGTATGAGTCAAGAAACGACAAGTCAGCAACAGCAGATGCTGCGAGGAACTGCCTGGCTGACTGCTGGAAACTTTATTAGCCGTCTTTTGGGGGCTATTTATATTATTCCTTGGTATATTTGGATGGGCAAGCATGGTGCGGAGGCTAATGGTCTTTTCACTATGGGCTACAACATTTACGCTTGGTTTTTGCTGATTTCAACAGCTGGAATTCCAGTTGCTGTAGCCAAGCAAGTGGCTAAATACAATACGATTGATCAAAGGGAGCATAGTTTTACCCTAATCAGAGAATTTCTCAAGTTCATGTTATTTCTTGGTGCTGTTTTTGGAGTAATCATGTATCTTCTATCTCCTCTCTTTGCTAGTTTATCTGGTGGCGGGAAAGATTTGATTCCAATCATGCAAAGTCTCTCATGGGCGGTGCTGATTTTCCCTTCTATGAGTGTTATCCGAGGATTTTTCCAAGGCTTTAACAATTTAAAACCTTATGCAATCAGTCAAGTGGCAGAGCAGTTGATTCGGATTATTTGGATGCTTCTTGCGACCTTCTTTATCATGAATTTCGGATCAAAAAATTATGTTTCTGCTGTCACCCAGTCAACATTTGCAGCTTTTATTGGGATGATTGCCAGTGTAGGAGTTTTGGCTTATTTCCTTTCTAAGGAAAATATGCTCCAAGCAATCTTCAAAAAATCACCAAGCGGAAGCAGTATTGATACCAGAGCATTGCTTTGGGATACAATTCGTGAAGCCATTCCTTTTATTATCACTGGATCGGCTATCCAGCTCTTCCAAATTATTGACCAGATGACCTTCATCCATGTAATGAGTTGGTTTACGGATTACACTAATACCCAGCTCTTAGTCATGTTTAGTTACTTCTCGGCTAATCCCAATAAAATAACTATGATTTTGATTGCTGTAGCGACTTCTATTGGTGGGGTTGGGATTCCGCTTCTGACAGAGAATTATGTCAAGGGAGATTTTAAGGCTGCTGCTCGTTTGATTCAGGACAACCTAACCATGTTGCTTTTGTTTATCTTACCTGCAACGATTGGTGCCGTTCTGGTTGCTCGGCCTCTCTATACGGTCTTTTATGGTCAGCCAGATAAACTTGCTTTGGGACTTTTTGTATTTGCTCTTATACAGACAATTATTTTGAGCTTTTATACAGTGCTAGCTCCCATGATCCAAGCCCTCTTCCAAAACCGTAAGGCCATTGTTTATTTCTTATACGGTGTTGTGGTAAAGTTGATTTTACAAATTCCTCTGATTTGGCTATTCAGAGCTTACGGGCCTCTGCTCTCAACGACAATTGGTCTGATTGTTCCAATCGTCTTTATGTATCGTGAAATTCGTGATATCACAGGACTCAATCCTCAAAACTTGATCAAACGTAGTTTACTGACTTGTATTTTAACGCTTTTAATGATAGTTGTCATTGCATTAGCTGATTTGCTTCTTGGTTTCTTTTTCCATCCAGCTGGACGTGTCTCAAGTATGATTTATTTGGTTCTAATTGGTGGAGTTGGTATTGCAGTTTATGGTGGCTTGGCCTTGCGTGTTCGTTTGCTTGATCGCTTCGTAGGAGAGGCCAAAGCAAGCAGTTTGAGAAGGAAATTCCATATTTCTTAAATGTTAATTCATAAGTATTTGCCCCGGCTATTTGAAGGTCGGGGTTTTTATATAGTTTCAGACTATATCTAGCTCTTGAAAAGAACAAAGCGCAGAACTTTCGCAAGATGTTACAATAGAATAAGATTTACGAGATTGTGAGGAATAAGAAATGAGTCAAGCATTAAACTTGAATACCATACTGGCCCAAGCTGGGGTCAAAACGGATGCAACAACTGGTGCCTTAACAACACCCCTGCATTTTTCAACGACCTACCAGCACCCTGAGTTTGGTCAATCAACTGGTTATGACTACACTCGGACCAAGAATCCAACACGTGTTAGCCTTGAGGAGACTCTAGCTGCTATCGAAAGTGCTGATTATGCTCTAGCAACTAGTTCTGGTATGTCGGCTATTGTGCTGGCCTTTAGTGCTTTTCCAGTCGGAAGTAAAGTTTTGGCTGTTCGAGATCTCTATGGTGGCTCTTTCCGCTGGTTTGCCCAAGCTGAAGCAGAAGGCCGATTCACCTTTACCTATGCCAATACGGAAGAAGAGCTTCTGTACAATCTGACAGAAGATATAGATATTATCTATATCGAGACACCAACCAATCCTCTTATGGTGGAGTTTGACATTGCTCGCATTTCTCAAGTGGCTCATGCAAGAGGTGCAAGAGTAATAGTAGACAATACTTTTTACAGTCCCATTTACCAAAGACCGCTGGAAGATGGTGTTGATATTGTCCTGCACTCTGCGACCAAGTATCTAGGCGGGCACAATGATGTCTTGGCTGGAGCCGTTATGACCAATGACGCGGATATCTATGATAAGCTTTTCTATAATTTGAACACAACTGGTGCAGTCCTTTCTCCATTTGACAGTTATCTACTTTTGCGTGGTCTCAAGACACTAGCTCTCCGCATGGAGCGATCTACTCAGAATGCCCAGGAAGTGGTTGCTTTTCTGAAGAAATCTCCTGCAGTAAAAGAGGTTCTCTATCCAGGTAAGGGTGGTATGATCTCCTTCAAGATTGGAGATGAAGAAAAGATCCCTCATCTTCTAAATAGTCTTAAAGTCTTCACTTTTGCGGAAAGTTTGGGTGGAGTGGAGAGCTTGATTACCTATCCTACGACCCAAACCCACGCAGATATTCCAGCTGAAGTACGTCATTCCTATGGATTGACAGATGATTTGCTACGCCTGTCAATTGGGATTGAGGACAGCCGAGATTTAGTGGCTGATTTACGAGCTGCCTTGGAGGACTAGTATGGGAAAATATAATTTTGAAACAGCCCCTAATCGTTTTGGCCATCATACCTATAAATGGAAAGAAGCTGAAGAGGATAGGAATGTTCTTCCCGCCTGGATTGCAGATATGGATTTTGAAGTCCTGCCTGAAATTCAACAGGCTGTTCATGATTACGCAGATCACTTAGTCTATGGCTATACCTATGCTAGTGAGGAGTTGATTAAGGCTGTGCTAGATTGGGAACGGGATGAGCATGGCTACGCTTTTGATAGGGATGCCTTGGTATTTATCGAAGGAGTTGTCCCTGCTATTTCAACGGCTATCCAAGCCTTTACTAAGGAAGGTGATGCCGTTCTAATCAACACTCCTGTTTACCCACCTTTTGCTCGCTCTATCAAGCTCAATAATCGTCGACTGATTACCAACTCTTTGATAGAGCAAGATAGCCTCTTTCAGATTGATTTTGAACAACTGGAGCGGGATATAGTAGATAATGAAGTCAAGATTTATGTTCTCTGTAATCCTCATAATCCCGGAGGGCGAGTTTGGGAACGGGAAGTGTTAGAAAAAATTGGTCGCCTCTGTCAAAAGTACGGCGTCCTCGTGGTCTCAGATGAAATCCACCAAGACTTGACGCTGTTTGGCCATGAACATCAGTCTTTCAATACTGTTTCTCCTGACTTTAAGGACTTTAGCCTGATTTTATCCAGTGCAACTAAGACCTTTAATATTGCTGGAACTAAAAATTCCTATGCTGTGATTGAGAATCCTAGCCTGCGCCATCAGTTTAAAAAGCGCCAACTGGCTAACAACCAACATGAAATTTCAGGCCTTGGTTTTGTAGCAACAGAAGCTGCTTACCGTTATGGTAAATCCTGGTTGACAGAACTTAAGACAGTCTTGGAGGAAAATATCGATTTTGTGGTTGATTATTTTGCCAAAGAGGCACCATGCTTGAGGGTTATGAAGCCACAAGGAACCTATCTAATTTGGTTGGACTTTTCAGATTATGGTCTGACGGATGATCAACTCTTCCAGTTGCTGCGAGAAGAGGCTAAGGTTGTCCTGAATAGGGGAAGCGACTTTGGTCAAGAAGGAAAGAGCCATGCTCGACTGAATGCAGCAGCACCAAAGGATATGGTTGTAGAAATTTGTAAACGTATTGGAGCTGTTTTGCCTAAGTAGTCGGTTTTAGCATAGGTTTGCAAAAAATTTTTAAATTAGTGATTTCTTTATTGACAATCCTTTCAAAGAGGAGTATAGTAAGAATGGAAAATCGGTAGGTGAGGCTACCATAAGGATACGGATGACTACCGCAAAGCAGTGGAGACACTACTCGTTGGTCAACAGTCCTGATCGCCAAGGTCAAGACTATGCTCATTTCATTGCCTTATGGAGTTAAAGCTTGAACGGTAAATACTTGCTTTATCTGTGTTTAAAACAATGAGGCGAATAACCTGACATGCAAACAACCCTGCCGAGAATTGGCGGGGTATTCTTTTTGTTGAAAATTTTTCAAGTATACAAATAGTTGATTGCCTGCTACTTAAGCAAAAGAAAGGAGACACGCGATGCAAATTGACGATCATCCGGAACCGCACATACACAGCCAATCGCTGATTTGTGTCGTTCGGTCCTTATAAAGTGATTGGTCTCTGTGTATGAACTTGATTATTCATACATAAAGGAGAAACCAATGAAAACAGTAAAAGAAAGATTAGTTGCTGCTTTGCAGCTTCCTGTGCAAGAAACCTTGGCCTTCTACAAGACCGCCTTTCGTGGCCTGACAGAAGAGCAGATCGAAGAAAATCGTGACCTCTATGGGGAAAATATCATCACAAAGGGTCAGGAAGACTCTATTCTAAAGAAAATTTACGAATCTATTATCAACCCCTTTACGGTTATATTACTAGTAATTGCTCTGGTGTCCTTAGTGACCAATGTCTGGCTGGCTAAGCCCGGAGAGGAAGATCCGACAACTTCCATCATCATTGTCGTTCTGGTCTTGATTTCTGGAGGTATTCGTTTTATTCAGGAATTGCGGAGTGACCGAGCTGCTAGTAATCTATCTCGGCTGATTGTCAACACGGCTACAGTCATCAGAGAAGGAGTAGAACAAGAACTTCCCATTGATGAGCTGGTTGTAGGAGATATCATCAAGCTTAGTGCTGGAGACATGATACCTGCAGATGTCTTGTTGCTGGAATCGCGAGATTTTTTCGTTCAGCAGTCTGGCCTGACAGGGGAGAGCGATGCAGTAGAAAAGGTATGTTTGTCTAAGGCAGATGGGCAAAATCTTGATAGCCTTTTAGAAACAGAGTCGCTGGCTTTCATGGGAACCAACGTTATTTCCGGAAGAGCAACAGCTCTGGTGCTGGTGGTTGGTGACGAGACCATGATGGGAGCCATTGAACAGACGCTTAACACCTACGATGAGCCAACCTCTTTTGAGCGTGATATGAATAGCATTTCTTGGCTTTTGATTCGCCTGATGCTCGTCATGGTGCCAGTGGTTTTCTTCATCAATGGTCTGACAGATGGAGACTGGTTGGAAGCAGGGGTATTTGCTCTCAGCGTTGGGGTTGGCTTGACTCCAGAAATGCTACCGATGATTATCACAGCGAGCTTGGCTAAAGGTTCTATTATCATGGCTCAGGAAAAGGTCGTGATCAAAAAATTGAATGCTATTCAAGATCTAGGAGCTATTGATATCCTCTGTACGGATAAGACGGGTACACTGACCCAAGACGAGATTGTCTTGGAATACCCTCTGGATATTCATGGTGATTTAGATTTGGCAGTGCTTCGTCGCGCTTTTCTCAATTCCTATTACCAAACGGGCCTTAAAAATCTCATGGATCGGGCCATTATCAATCGGACAGAGAAAGAAGCAGAAAAGCATGAGCTTGTTCGTGACTTAGACCAAACCTTTAAGAAAATTGATGAACTGCCCTTTGACTTTGAACGCCGTCGCATGAGTGTCATTGTCAAGGATGATGAAGATGTTATCAGCATGGTGACCAAGGGTGCCTTGGAGGAAATGCTGGCGATCTCTAGTTATGTGGAATACAAGAATCGGATTACGGAACTGACTGAGGAAATTCGTCAGGAAATCCTTGCGGAAGTGGCTCAACTCAATGAGCAAGGATTGCGCGTGCTTGGTGTTAGCTACAAGTCAGACCTAGAAGAAGATTATGACTATGAGGTCAAGGATGAGTCTGATATGATTTTGACGGGCTACCTGGCCTTTCTGGATCCGCCTAAGTCATCTGCGGCTCCAGCTATTGAAACCTTGGCTGAGTACGGTGTTGCCACTAAGATTTTGACCGGCGATAATGAAAAGGTTACTCAGGCAGTCTGTGAAAAGGTTGGCCTTGATGTAGAAAATATCTTGCTAGGCGTAGAGGTAGATGCTTTATCAGATGAGGAATTGAGCCAAGCGGTAGAGAATACAACGGTCTTTGCCAAGCTCTCTCCTGACCAAAAAGCCCGGATCATCCTTCAACTCAAAGCCAATGGACACAAGGTTGGCTACATGGGCGATGGCATCAATGATGCTCCTTCGATGAAAGTAGCAGATGTTGGGATTTCTGTTGATACAGCTGTCGATATAGCCAAGGAAACGGCAGATGTCATTCTGCTGGATAAGGACCTCATGGTTCTGGAGAAAGGGTTGGTAGAGGGACGCAAGGTCTATGCCAACATGACTAAGTACATTAAGATGACGGTCAGTTCCAATTTTGGGAATATCTTTTCTCTCCTCTTTGCCAGCATCTTTTTACCTTTTCTGCCTATGGCACCAGTTCATCTGATTGTTCTTAATCTGGTTTATGATCTGTCCTGTATAGCTTTGCCTTTCGATAACGTTGACAGTGAATTTCTTAAGAAACCACGGATTTGGTCTGCTAACTCTATTACCCGCTTTATGGCTTGGATTGGGCCTATCTCATCCATTTTTGATGTTTTGACTTACTTGGCCCTTTACTTTATCATTGTTCCTATGATAACAGGAAGTAGTTATCAAGCTGGTACTGAGCAAGCGGCAACCTTTATCACTCTTTTCCAAACAGGGTGGTTTATTGAGTCTATGTGGACCCAGACTATGGTTATTTATATGTTACGCTCCCCTAAGCTGCCTTTTGTGCAAAGTCGTCCTGCTTTGTCTGTCATTGTTACCACCATGGCGGCTGTTCTCTTTGTTACTTCCTTGCCATACAGCCTTTTTGCGTCTGTTCTCAAAACAGCTCCGCTCAATGGAGCATATTTCCTTTTCCTCCTATTGATTATTGTGCTTTACATGGTTAGTGTAACCTTTGTTAAACACTTGTATATCAAGCGTTATAAGGAATGGCTTTAGAACCAAGAAAATCTCTGAAAAGGTTTGCTTATGGCAAGCCTTTTCACTCTTTTTTTGATATAATAAGAAGAATAAATTGAAAGAAGGAAATCCAATCATGGGAAAACTTGAAGTTATCGCTCATCCACTAATTCAGCATAAATTGTCTATCTTGCGTCGTACAGATACCTCTACCAAAGCTTTTCGTGAATTAGTTGATGAAATCGCAATGCTCATGGGATATGAGGTCTTGCGCGATTTACCACTTGAAGATGTAGAAATTGAAACACCGATTACGAAAACCATTCAAAAGCAGATTGCAGGGAAAAAATTAGCAATTGTTCCTATTCTTCGTGCGGGTATTGGCATGGTCGATGGACTTCTAAGCTTGGTTCCAGCAGCTAAGGTCGGCCATATCGGAATGTACCGTGATGAAGAGACTTTGAAACCAGTTGAATACTTAGTGAAGTTACCAGAAGATATTGACCAACGCCAGATTTTCGTTGTCGATCCGATGCTAGCTACAGGTGGTTCTGCGATCTTGGCTGTGGATTCTCTCAAAAAACGTGGTGCTAGCCACATTACATTTGTATGTTTAGTTTCTGCACCAGAAGGAGTAAAGGCCTTGCAGGAAGCACACCCAGATGTCGATATTTTCACGGCTGCCTTGGATGACCATCTAAATGACCATGGTTATATCGTACCAGGATTGGGAGATGCTGGAGACCGCTTGTTCGGAACAAAATAATGTTTTGCTGAAGGCGGATCCGAAATCTAAGAATAGGAAAGTAGAGTTGTTTTGAAGAATAGGATTCTCAAGGTCAATATACTTCCTAATCGATTCAAAAATTTGACCTTTATTGACCAAAGAGTTATAATGGATTCATCCTTTGAATATTCTATTTCCTATTTGATAGAAAATCCAACTAACAGAAAGTGAGAAAACTATGATTCCTGTAGTTATTGAACAAACAAGCCGTGGGGAACGTTCTTATGATATTTACTCACGTCTATTAAAAGATCGTATTATTATGTTGACTGGACCGGTCGAGGACAACATGGCTAATTCAGTCATTGCTCAGCTTCTTTTCTTGGATGCACAAGATAGCACCAAGGATATCTACCTTTATGTTAATACACCAGGTGGTTCAGTCTCAGCAGGATTGGCTATTGTTGACACCATGAACTTTATTAAATCTGATGTCCAAACAATCGTTATGGGTATGGCGGCGAGCATGGGAACCATCATCGCATCAAGCGGTGCCAAAGGCAAACGTTTCATGCTTCCAAATGCTGAATACATGATTCACCAGCCAATGGGAGGTACTGGTGGTGGTACTCAGCAAACGGATATGGCTATTGCTGCAGAACATTTGCTGAAGACTCGGAAAACTTTAGAGCAAATTCTTGCTGATAATTCTGGTAAAACAGTTGAGCAAATCCATGCTGATGCAGAACGTGATTATTGGATGAGTGCTGAAGAAACTCTTGCTTATGGATTCATTGATGAGATCATGGCTAACAATAATTTGAGTTAATCATATAAAATCAAATTGCCCCTAAGGGGCTTTTTTGATATAATCAGTAAGTAGTTCTAGTTTGGGAAGGATCGTTTATGTATCAAAAAGAAGAACGAGTTGGAATAATTGTTTATCTTTATTATAATCGTGACGTAAAAAAAGTTGCTGCTTTTGGAGATATAGTTTACCATTCTAAAAAACGTCGGTATCTTCAGCTTTATGTACCAAAAACTCAGGCGGAAGACTTGCAGAAGAAGCTGGGACAGGAAAAATTTGTAAAAAAAGTTCGTGCCTGTCATATTCAGGAATTGGACAAAAACTTCGTTGGTAGTCTATATCGTCAAGAGGAAAACGTTATCATTTAAAAAGCGTTCGTTTTTATATTGACAATTTTCTGATAATTCGGTATATTCTTACTATATAGTTTTGAATACTCATAAAGGAGAACATTTTGATGAAGAAAAAATTTGCATTAACTTTGGTTAGTCTTGCAAGTGTTGCATTGCTAGCAGCCTGTGGAGAGGTTTCTACAACAGGAAATTCTGGCTCTGCTTCAGGAACTGAGATTGGCAAGACACTTAAAATTGGTTTCAACTTCGAAGAAACTGGTGACGTTGCTTCCTATGGAACTGCTGAACAAAAAGCTGCTAAGTTAGCTGTTGATGAAATCAATAAAGCTGGTGGAGTAGACGGCAAACAAATTGAAGTTACAGATAAGGATAATAAATCTGAGTTGAGTGAAGCTTCTACAGTTTCTACAAACTTGGTGACCCAGGCTAAGGTAAATGCCATCATTGGCCCTGCGACTTCAGGTGGTACTGGTGCAGCGATTACAAATGCTGCCAAAGCTTCTGTTCCTTTGGTTACTCCAAGTGGTACTCAGGATGATTTGACAAAAGGTCAAGACTACTTGTTCCGTGCAACTTTCATCGATAGTTTCCAAGGAAAAATTCTTAGCAAATATGTCACAGACAATTTGAAAGCTAAAAAAGTTGTTCTTTACTACGATAACTCAAGTGACTATGCAAAAGGAATTGCCAAGGCTTTCCAAGAAGAGTACAAGGGAGAAATCGTTGCAACTGAAACATTTGCGTCAAAAGATACTGACTTCCAAGCAGCTTTAACTAAATTCAAAGGTAAAGACTTTGATGCCCTAGTTGTTCCAGGTTACTACACTGAAGCTGGTAAAATCGTAAACCAAGCTCGTGGTATCGGAATTGACAAACCAATTGTTGGTGGAGATGGATTTAACAGTGAAGAATTTATCTCACAAGCAACTCCAGCAGCTGCAACTAATGTTTACTACGTATCTGGCTACTCAACTAGCGGAGATATGACAGCTAAAGCCAAGAAATTCTTGGAAGCATATAAAGCGAAGTATAATGAAGAACCATCAATGTTCTCTGCTCTTGCTTATGACTCTGTTTATATGGTAGCAGAAGCTTCTAAGGGTGCGAAAAACTCAGTTGATATCAAAGAAAACCTTGCTAAGTTGAAAGACTTCGAAGGGGTGACTGGTTCTATCACGATGGATAAAAATCATAACCCAGTTAAGTCAGCCTTGATGATTGGCTTGAAAGATGGTAAAGTTGATACTGTGGAAACAGTAAAACCAAACTAAGCAATTCAACTGAATTTCTAGAATCTTACAAAAGAAGGAAAAGGAATTGTATTTAAATCAGAATACAGTTCCTTTCTGCGGGTGAGGTGATGAATTCAATTTCTAGGATTGAGTTTGTCTCTTGCCCGATTTTATTATATTAGAAAGTGTGGTGTCTTATGCTCCAACAGCTTGTCAATGGTTTAATTCTAGGAAGTGTCTATGCACTGCTAGCCTTAGGTTACACCATGGTCTATGGTATTATTAAGCTCATCAATTTTGCCCATGGTGATATTTATATGATGGGTGCTTTTATGGGGTATTTCCTCATCAATTCATTGAAATTAAATTTCTTTTTAGCTCTAATTGTGGCTATGATTGGAACAGCTATTTTAGGGGTTGTCATTGAATTTCTGGCTTATCGCCCATTACGAAATTCGACTCGTATTGCTGCCTTAATTACAGCAATTGGGGTTTCCTTCCTTTTGGAATATCTCATGGTTTATTTTGTTGGTGCAAGTACCTTACCATTCCCTCAGGTAATTCCAACTGTTCGTTTTAACTTAGGACCTATTACAGTCTCAAATATTCAGTTGATGATTTTAGGGATTTCTATTTTCTTGATGTTGGCTTTGCAATTTATTGTACAAAAGACCAAGATGGGGAAAGCCATGAGGGCAGTTTCGGTAGATAGTGATGCTGCTCAATTAATGGGGATTAATGTCAACAGGACCATTAGTTTCACCTTTGCATTGGGTTCTGCACTAGCAGGAGCAGCAGGTGTCCTTATCGCTCTTTACTATAACTCATTAGAACCTTTAATGGGGATGACTCCAGGTATTAAGTCCTTTGTTGCTGCTGTTTTGGGTGGTATCGGAATTATTCCAGGGGCTGCCTTGGGTGGTTTTGTTATTGGTCTTTTAGAAACCTTTGCAACAGCTTTTGGTATGTCAGACTTCCGTGATGCGATTGTCTATGGTATTTTGATTATTATTTTGTTAATTCGTCCTGCGGGAATCCTTGGGAAAAACGTGAAAGAGAAGGTGTAAGATATGAAGCAAAATCTAAAAGTAAATGTTCTCTGGCTTGCTTTGATTCTTGCTGGCTACCTCTTAATTACGGTTTTAGCTGGTGGTGGAATACTGAACGCCTTCCATTTGCAAATCTTAGAAGAAATCGGTATTAACATTATTCTAGCTGTTGGTCTCAACCTAATTGTTGGATTCTCAGGGCAGTTTTCTCTAGGCCATGCTGGTTTCATGGCTATTGGTGCCTATGCGGTTGCAATCATCGGAACAAAATCTCCAACCTATCCTGCCTTTTTTGCTGCTATGATACTAGGGGCATTCATTGCAGGACTTGTTGCCTTGGGAGTTGGGATTCCTACGCTTCGACTAAAAGGAGATTACTTGGCCATTGCAACTCTTGGAGTATCTGAAATTATTCGTATCTTGATTGTAAATGGTGGAGAAGTTACTAATGGTGCTGCTGGTATTCTAAGTATTCCTGGCTTTACTAGCTGGCAGATGGTTTATTTCTTTGTTGTTATTACGACTTTGTTCACATTGAACTTCTTGCGGAGTCCTCTAGGTCGTAAAACCTTGTCTGTCCGTGAAGATGAGATTGCGGCAGAGTCTGTAGGTGTTAACACAACTAAGGCTAAAGTCGTTGCCTTTGTCTTTGGGGCGATAACTGCATCAATTGCAGGTGCTTTGAAGGCTGGTTTTATCGGAGCAGTTGTGCCTAAGGATTACTCTTTTACCAATACAATTAATGTCCTAATCATTGTAGTATTTGGTGGTTTAGGATCTATGACTGGAACAATTATCGCAGCAATTGTGTTAGGTGTCTTGAACATGCTCTTGCAAGAGTTCTCAAGCATTCGAATGATTATCTATTCACTCGCTCTTATCTTAGTTATGATCTTCCGTCCAGGTGGACTTCTAGGTACTTGGGAGCTGCAATTGTCGCGCTTTTTAAAAAAAGATAAGGAGGTCAAAGAATAATGGCACTTCTTGATGTAAAAAATTTAACGAAACATTTTGGTGGTCTGACAGCTGTTGGTGATGTGACTTTAGAGCTTAATGAAGGTGAATTAGTTGGACTTATCGGTCCGAATGGTGCTGGTAAAACAACACTCTTTAATTTATTGACAGGGGTATACGAGCCAAGTGAAGGGACGGTGACTTTAGATGGTCACTTGCTAAATGGCAAAGCTCCATATAAAATTGCATCGCTCGGACTTGGACGTACATTCCAAAACATCCGTCTCTTTAAAGATTTAACTGTTTTAGATAATGTCTTGATTGCTTTTGGGAATCACCACAAGCCGCATACTTTTGCCTCCTTCTTCCGCCTACCAGCTTTCTATAAAAATGAAGAAGACTTAAAAAATAAGGCTTTGGATTTGCTGAAGATTTTTGACTTGGATAAGGAAGCTGAGACTTTGGCTAAGAACTTAGCTTATGGTCAACAACGTCGCTTGGAAATCGTTCGGGCTTTGGCAACGGAGCCAAAGATTCTCTTTTTGGATGAGCCCGCTGCTGGTATGAACCCACAAGAAACGGCAGAATTGACCGAGCTAATCCGCCGTATCAAAAACGAATTCAACATTACCATTATGTTGATTGAGCATGATATGAGCTTGGTTATGGAAGTTACTGAACGAATCTATGTATTGGAATATGGTCGTTTGATTGCTCATGGTACACCTGATGAAATCAAGAGCAACGAACGAGTTATTGAAGCATATCTAGGAGGTGAAGCCTGATGACTATGTTAAAAGTTGAGAATTTATCCGTTCACTATGGCATGATTCAGGCTGTCCGTGATGTCAGCTTTGAAGTCAATGAAGGAGAGGTTGTTTCTTTGATTGGTGCTAATGGTGCTGGTAAAACAACCATCCTTCGGACGATTTCTGGCTTGGTTCGTCCGAGTGCTGGTAAAATTGAATTTTTAGGAAACGAAATCCAGAAAGTCCCAGCTCAGAAAATCGTAGCAGCTGGTCTTTCTCAGGTTCCAGAAGGCCGTCATGTCTTTCCAGGTTTGACAGTTATGGAGAATCTAGAAATGGGAGCCTTCCTAAAAACAAACCGAGAAGAAAATCAAGCTAACTTGAAGAAGGTCTTTTCTCGTTTCCCGCGCTTGGAAGAGCGTAAAAATCAAGATGCTGCAACTCTCTCTGGTGGTGAGCAGCAGATGTTAGCGATGGGACGAGCCTTGATGTCTACTCCTAAACTACTTCTTTTGGATGAGCCTTCTATGGGATTGGCACCTATTTTCATTCAAGAAATTTTTGATATCATTCAAGATATTCAAAAACAAGGGACAACAGTTCTCCTTATTGAGCAAAATGCCAATAAAGCACTTTCGATTGCAAATCGTGGCTACGTTCTTGAGACTGGTAAGATTGTTCTTTCTGGCACTGGACAAGAACTCCTCGCTTCAGACGAAGTCCGCAAAGCATATCTAGGTGGTTAAAAAGGTCCAATGGACCTTTTTAAGTTGCAGATAAAGAAAACCAAGTTTTCGTAAGAATTTCCGGTGGATTGTTTCAGGTTGAAGATCTTGGTTGTTAGGATAGAATTGACTGTATATCTTTCATATTCTGCTTTTTATTAATTTAATTTGAATAAGCAGGAGAAATCACAAAGTTTTGAAGAATACTCTTATATATTAGAATGGATAGGTTGGTTATAAGATTATTTATATTTAAAAATGTGATTTTGAATGGAATGAGTCTTAAGCTTAAGCCAGATAATTTTTAGAAACTTGAGTAATTCTCCAGTAGTTTTTTATTGAGGTTCTTCCAATTTTGCCAATAGCTGGATTTTTCTTAATTTTGAAAAAGTAAGAAAAATGATGAAAGCGTTTGAAATTACGAAAAAAAAACAGTATAATAAAAGAAAGAAAAATAGAGGAGAGACTCTTATGGCAGTAAAAGATTTTATGACACGCAAAGTCGTTTATATTAGTCCTGATACGACGGTTGCTCACGCAGCAGATATTATGCGAGAGCAAGGTTTGCACAGATTGCCAGTTATTGAAAATGATAAATTGGTTGGTCTTGTGACAGAAGGGACAATTGCTGAAGCTAGCCCATCTAAAGCAACTAGTCTATCCATTTATGAGATGAACTACCTCCTCAACAAAACAAAGATTAAGGATGTCATGATTCGAAAGGTCATCACGGTATCCCAATATGCCAGTCTAGAAGATGCGATTTACCTGATGTTGAAAAATAAAGTCGGCATTCTTCCAGTCGTGGACAATGAGCAAGTTTATGGTGTGATAACGGATCGAGATATCTTTAAAGCCTTTTTAGAAGTATCTGGTTACGGAGAAGAAGGAGTTCGAGCGCGCTTTGTTACTGAAGATGAAGTCGGTGTTTTGGAACATATTGTTCGCTTATTGGTGGAAGAAAACCTGAACATTTCAAATACCGTTAATATACCGAGAAAAGATGGTAAAGTTGTCATTGAAGTTCAAATTGATGGCAAGGTGGATTTAGAAGCGCTCAAGAAAAAATTTGAAGACAATCAGATTCATGTGGATAGCATCGTTCATACAGAAGCGAAAGCCTTATAAAATATACAAAAGGACTGGGAATCATGTTCCCGGTCCTTTTGTATATTTTAGATTTACGCATCTTAACGTCTTAAAATTTTCTTTATGAGCTGAATGATTTTAAATTTAAGAGGATTAGGATAATAACGGAAAGTTCCCATTTTTCGAACTATGAAGCCGTTGAAGTTTTGTTTGAAGCGCAGAACACCGTCAGAACCATCGAAAATTCCCATAATGCCGAGGAAATTATAAAATGGAATGCCTCTCTTGATGCTCTCAGTCATAACGTATTCCTGCAGCAGGGCAGGGGCGTAGAATTTGTTAAACTCAGGATAGGAGCCGCTGAAGAGATAGGTTGCTTCCTGAGGAGTATAGATAAAGAGGCTGGCAGCCAGAACTTGGTCTTGGTCGCCGTACTTATCAATCAGATCTTGAGCCTCTGCTTTGCGGGTTTCAAAGCTATCAAACTGGCTGGAAAGCTCTCGCAGCTGGTTTTGCTTCTTTTCAGATTGAGGATTGTTTTCCAAGTCAGCCTGTAGTTTCTGGATTTTCTGGCCCAGTTTCTCTTGGTCTTTTTGTAAGTTCTGAAGATAGTCCTTGAAGTTGAGACTAGCTGTCATGAAGTCAGCCTGCTGTCCAAAGCTATCATAAAAATCTTGATAGTAGTCTAGTGGCTTGTCATCATATTCCCGCCGGTCAGAAGTGGCAGCTGTGATGTCTTTGAAAATGCTGAGTTGGTCACGTTCCAGCCTTGTTAGCTTGATACCAAAGGTATTCGCCTTTTTGACTGTCGCCTTACCATTTTTACTGAAGGATTTGAGCAAGTCTTTCTCCGTCAGAGCAGCTAAATCTTTGACATAATGCCAATCAGGCTCCCCGCCTGGATAGCCTGTCTGCAGGCCGTCAAAGTCAAAGCCCAAATCAGTCAGTTGCTGGATAAGCTCGACCTTTTCATCAGATGTGGGCTGGCCACTGCTGTCAAAGGTCTGATAAGTCTCGTAGGGCTTGATGATGAGCTCTAGGGCACCTTCTTTTTTAGCATAGGCTTGCAAAGCTTGATAGAAGGGGGTCAGGTATTGAGCATTGGTAGAGACAGGACCGCAGTTGATTTCCATATGAAGGCCGCCAGTCATAGGCATGCTGTAGAGGACAGCTGACACCACTACCTTCCCTTGTGGGTCAGTGTAGCCGACATACTGGGTACTGAAGCCACGCTTGCTCAGCAGCTCTGCCATTTCCACGGTCTGCATAAAGGAGCGTTGGGAGCTAGCTGAGGTATGCTGGATGAATTCTTCTTGACTGAGAAGTTTAAAGGTCATAGGCTTCCTTTCTGTTAATGCTTGCTGCGCAGTTTCTTTCTGAGAGTGTAGGCCAGATTGGAGAGGTGGTAAAGAGGATTAGTTGGCAGGTTGAACTCACCAGCGAATTCCTCAATGGTCGGATTGAACTTGGATTTAAAGCTGTAGAGACCGCCCTTAAGATCGTTTTCGATTCCACCCATATTTTGCCAATCTGCTCCGCGCTCAAAAGCATGTTTGGCTGTTTCGTACCAAGTGATGATGGCAGGCTGATAACGACGGTATTGCTCGTCCATTCCAGCATAGATATTTTCAGAGGTTTTGCCGTATTCCAAGACCAGAGTGCCAGACAGGGGAACGACAGTAGCACCTTGGCTGATTTTGTCCTGTAGGAAGTCAATCTCTTCCTGGAGGCGTTTCTGCTCTTGCTGGTTATTCTCAATCTTGCCGGGTTTGGTTTTCTCAGTAAATTTCTCTGCTTCCTTGAGTGTCTTAGTCAGCTGAGCCTGCAAGTCTTCCAATCGTGCCTTTAGATCAATGCTGGACAAGGTGATGTAGGAGTTGTCAGGATAAGTATCCAAGAGTTTTTGATAATAGTCTTTGCCACGCAGGTGGATATTTTTTCTATTTTCCGTTTTCTTCATCAGGCCTGAAAAATCTTCCAGTAATTCAGCTCCACCAAATTGGATTTGGATGCCTTTGTTACGGGCTGTGCGAATAGCCTGCCGAGTACTCTTTGAAAGCAAATCCTCGCTGAAATCTTCTTTATGGATATTGGCCTGCAAGCGAGGCTGGATGGTTTCGTCCAGAGACTCAGTCCGTCCGACCCAGACGGCTCCAGCTTGCTGCAGCTCTTGAATCAGCTTAGCCGTCTCTGTCTTGTCTTGTAATTCGCCTCCCATCTTGCTTTCTGCCAGAAAGAGGCTAGGGTCAAACTTGACAAAGAGCGCTTTTTTCTCCTTGGCAAATTTCTTAAGAGATGCCAAAACAAAGGTCAGTAGCTCCTTGTCACTATAGTCCATGATGGGACCGCGAGGGATATAAAGCATGGTCATTCCCAAAGGCAGTGGCTTAATCAGGACACTGGCTGCAGCAACCAAGTGGTCGTCTTTATAGAAGCCCAAGCGCTCATTAGCCCAGTTATCTTTGATCTGAGCCCAGGCTGAACTCTGCAGGAGATTGGCCTGGGGATGAGCCGTGACAAAATCGTCGTGTTCTTGAGCTGAAATTCCAATTTTGTAACTAAACATTATTTTAAAACCCACTCTCTAATGGCGTATGCTACGCCGGATTCGTCGTTCGATTTGGTGATGTATTTGGCGATTTTCTTGAGTTCTTCCTTGCCGTTTTCCATGACAACAGGAGAGCCGACAGCTTCTAGCATGGCGCGGTCGTTTTCTTCATCGCCGATTGCCATAGTTTGCCCTTTGTTTAAGCCAAGTTTTTCAGCCAGATGAAGGATAGCAGCTCCTTTATTGACAGTCTTTTTGACAATTTCCAGATAGAAAGGAGCTGACTTAACCAGTGTATATTTTTCAGCTAATTCCGGTGGCAACTTGGCAATGGCCGCATCTAGAATTTCCGGTTCATCAATATACATGCACTTAACGATTTCTTTATCAGCCATTTCTTCAGGTGTACGGTAGAAGATAGGCATGCTGACCAGATTGGACTCGTAAACAGTGTACTTGCCGATGTTGCGATTGGCTGTATAAATGCCGTCCTTGGTGATGGCATGCATGTGAACACCTAATTTTCGCCCGAGCAGTTCGATATCCAGATAGTCGTCATAGGTCAGTGTTTCTTTGATTAATTCTTGACCTGTAACAGTATCCTGCACCAGCCCGCCGTTGAAGGTAACGACATAGTTATCTGGCTGATTAAGCTCTAGCTCTTCGAGGAGTTTTTGAACACCGGCAATAGGACGTCCAGTTGCAATGACTATTTTGACACCAGCAGCCTTGGCATCCTGGATAGCACTGAAGACTTCTGGAGTGATTTCTTTTTTGCTGTTTAATAAGGTGCCATCAATATCGATGGCGACTAGTTTAATGGACATCTTATTCTCCGTAAATAAAAGTATCGTTTTTCATATAGCTTAGAAAAGCTTGGCTTTTTTCATTGAACAAACCAGCATCTGTCAACATTTCTTTAGGAAAATAGAAACGGTTGTCCCCTTGACGTGTACCCGTTAGGGATTGGACAATTGGGGAAAGGCTAGACAGTTCAGCTAAGCTACCGTCTTTTTGAATGATTTCAATCTGAGTACGTGGCTTTTCAACGTCTGGACGATAAAAATCATAAGGAAGGTCAAAATTACGGTGAATAGCGGTGTAATAATCAGGTTCAAAACCAACTTGTTTGACGAGTTGCCGTAGGACATCCAGATGTTTTTCATTTTCCTCAGAAAAAATCATAGATTTGAAAACTTTTCGGTTGACATATCGCTGAGCAAGGTCAGATAAGATGGTGTCAGGACTGGTCATCCAGCTTTGGAAGTAGGTGTTCATGACTCCATCGTCCAAAGCTAAATAGTCTTGCAAACTAAATCTTTTTTCAAAGAAAGGTAGTAAATTTGGCGAAGTCAATTTGAAGAAATCCTTCTGATCTTCGTAAAGGAATTTTGCTCTTTTTAGTAAGTTTTGCAACAAAACTTCCATGGCTCGACTAGCTGGGTGGAAATAAACTTGCATGTACATCTGATAACGACTGACCACATAATCCTCTACAGCATGCATACCATTACGTTGGAAGGCAATTCCGTTTTCAACAGGTCGTATGACCCGTAAAATTCTTGTCAAGTCAAATTGACCATAAGAAGCGCCGGTATAAAAGGAGTCCCGTAAGAGATAGTCCATCCGGTCCACATCAATCTGACTGGAAATCAGCTGGACCACTTGCTTGTTTGGATAGGTGTGGTTGATGACACTGGCTACTTTTTCAGGAAAATCTGGTGAAACCTGAGTCAAAACCCGATTAATCTCGGTTTCAGGACTTGTGATAATCTGCCGTGTGATTTCTTCATGATCGGTATCAAATAAACGCTCAAAACTATGAGAGTATGCTCCGTGTCCTACATCGTGCAGGAGGGCGGTGACCATTACCAAAAGAGACTCGTGATTGTCCCAGGTTTGAAGATATTTCTCATCAAAGATTTTGGTAATCCGTCGAGCGATTTCATAGGCCCCCAGACAATGCGAAAAACGGCTATGCTCACCACCATGGAAAGTGTAACCAGATGTTCCCAGTTGCTTGATGCGGCGTAGTCGTTGAAATTCTTTAGTATTAATTAGGTCGTAGATAACTTGGTGGTCCACATGGATATAGGTGTGAACTGGATCACGAAATACTTTTTCAATCATGCTTCTATTATAACACAAATGGCTTTGTAGAGAGTAGAAGAAGAAAAAACCGATAAAATTTGTTAAAATAGAAAGGAAAAAGACTAGATTGAGAGATAAAACTTATGAAGATTCGGATGAAAAACCAGATTCAATTAGATGGTCAGACAGAATTAATTGATCAAATTTATGATGCAGAATGGACTCAAAAAGGATCTTATCATTACTTACTGTTTAAAAACGAGGAAGACGAGAAAGTGGTGCTTAAATTTCATGATACGGAATTGACCATGACCCGCTTTTCTAATCCTAAAACTCTGATGCGGTTCATCAAAGATGACAGAGCCTTGGTTGGGGTGCCTACTCCTATGGGGATACAGACCTTGATGACGGATACTCAACGATATCATCTGGATATAGATAAGCAAATCATTTTTCTGGATTACCAGCTTAAAACACCTGATGGAGAACGATTATTTGCTGATTACCAGATGGAAATTTCTTGGTTGTAAAAAATATGAAATATTTTCAAAGAAGCTAGAAGATTTTCTTGCGAAAAAAGAGAAATTTTGATACAATGATAAACAACTCAAGGGAGTAGCTAACGGAATAACCGTTACATGGTCGTCAATACGAAAGCAATTTCCGGCCTTGTATGAAATAGCGAGACTTGTTTAATAAACAGGTCTCTTTTTCTATTTTAAAGAGACCCTATAAAAAGGAGGAGACAATTTGTCTAAAGAACAGAAACGTCAAGCTTTCTATACTCAGGATCAAGACTTAGTCTTGCAAGAGATGGAAACGTCTAAAGAGGGATTGACCAGCAGTGAAGCAGCAAAACGCTTATCTGAATATGGTCGCAATGAATTGGATGAGGGTGAAAAGAAATCCCTCCTCGTGAAATTTATCGAGCAGTTCAAGGATTTGATGATTATTATCTTGCTAGTAGCTGCTGTTCTTTCAGTTGTTACATCTGGTGGAGAAGACATTGCAGATGCCATCATTATCCTGGCCGTTGTTATCATCAACGCTGCCTTTGGTGTCTACCAAGAAGGTAAGGCTGAGGAAGCTATTGAAGCCCTCAAATCTATGTCTAGTCCAGCAGCGCGTGTTCTTCGTGATGGTCATGTAGCCGAAGTGGATTCAAAAGAACTGGTCCCTGGTGATATTGTCATTTTAGAAGCTGGAGATGTTGTTCCTGCGGATTTACGTCTCTTTGAAGTCAACTCTCTTAAAATCGAGGAAGCTGCTCTGACAGGTGAATCTGTTCCTGTTGAAAAAGACTTGTCTGTAGAACTTGCTGAAGATGCTGGTATCGGTGATCGTGTTAATATGGCCTTCCAAAACTCTAATGTCACTTATGGACGTGGGATTGGTGTGGTCGTAAATACTGGTATGTATACTGAAGTGGGTCATATTGCTGGTATGCTACAAAATGCCGATGAGACTGATACCCCACTCAAACAAAATCTGAATAACCTTTCTAAAGTTTTGACTTACGCTATCTTGGTGATTGCAGCAGTTACCTTTGTAGTTGGTGTCTTTATACAAGGAAAAGATCCGCTGGGTGAGTTGATGACGTCTGTTGCGCTTGCTGTTGCTGCCATTCCAGAAGGTCTGCCTGCTATCGTAACTATCGTTCTTGCCCTCGGTACTCAAGTTCTAGCTAAGCGAAATTCGATTGTACGTAAGCTACCAGCAGTAGAAACACTTGGTTCAACAGAAATTATTGCTTCTGATAAGACTGGTACTCTTACTATGAATAAGATGACGGTTGAAAAAGTCTTCTACGATGCAGTTCTACATGACTCAGCTGATGAGATTGAACTGGGCTTGGATATGCCTCTTCTTCGTTCAGTTGTTTTGGCCAATGATACCAAGATTGACCAGGAAGGGAAGCTAATTGGTGACCCAACAGAAACAGCTTTTATCCAATATGCTCTGGACAAGGGCTATGATGTGAAGGCCTTCTTAGAGAAATACCCTCGTGTAGCTGAGCTGCCATTTGATTCGGATCGTAAGCTCATGTCTACTGTCCATCCATTGCCAGATGGGAAATTCCTTGTGGCAGTAAAGGGTGCTCCAGATCAACTCTTGAAACGCTGTGTTACCCGTGATAAGGCTGGAGATGTTGCAGCGATTGATGATGCAACTTCGCATCTGATTAAGTCTAACAACTCAGAAATGGCTCACCAAGCTTTGCGTGTGCTGGCTGGTGCCTACAAGATTATTGACAGTATTCCAGAAAACTTAACTTCTGAAGTACTTGAAAACAATTTGATTTTCACTGGTTTGATTGGGATGATTGACCCTGAGCGTCCAGAGGCAGCAGAAGCGGTTCGTGTCGCTAAAGAAGCGGGAATCCGTCCAATCATGATCACTGGTGACCACCAAGACACAGCAGAAGCTATTGCCAAACGTTTGGGAATTATTGATGAAAATGATTCTGAAGACCATGTATTGACAGGTGCTGAGCTCAACGAACTTTCAGATGAAGAATTTGAAAAAGTAGTTGGCCAATACTCTGTTTATGCACGTGTATCTCCAGAACACAAGGTTCGTATCGTCAAAGCTTGGCAAAATCAAGGTAAGGTTGTTGCTATGACAGGTGATGGTGTCAACGACGCTCCTGCTCTGAAGACAGCGGATATTGGTATCGGTATGGGGATTACCGGTACAGAGGTATCTAAGGGTGCTTCTGACATGATCCTAGCTGACGATAACTTTGCTACTATTATCGTTGCCGTAGAGGAAGGACGTAAGGTCTTCTCTAATATTCAAAAGACTATCCAATACCTCCTTTCAGCTAATACTGCTGAAGTTTTAACCATCTTCCTAGCCACCTTATTTGGATGGGATGTTTTGCAGCCAGTTCACTTGCTTTGGATTAACCTAGTAACGGATACCTTCCCAGCTATCGCTCTTGGTGTTGAGCCAGCTGAACCCGGTGTCATGACTCATAAACCACGTGGACGTAAGTCTAGCTTCTCCTCAGGTGGTGTCTTGAGTTCTATCATTTATCAAGGTGTCTTACAAGGAGCATTGGTTCTGTCTGTTTATGGTTATGCCATTGCGAATCCAGTTCATGCGGGAGATCATACAGCTATTCACGCAGATGCGCTTACAATGGCCTTTGCAACTCTTGGATTGATTCAGCTCTTCCATGCTTATAATGTGAAATCTGTTTACCAGTCTATTTTGACAGTTGGTCCATTCAAATCTAAAACCTTTAACTGGTCAATCTTGGTATCCTTCATTTTACTAGCAGCAACGATTGTTATCGATCCATTAGAAAGCATCTTCCATGTAACCAAGCTTGACTTATCACAATGGGCGGTTGTTCTCTTGGGTAGCTTCTCTATGATTATCATTGTAGAAATTGTTAAGTTTGTTCAACGTAAAATGGGATTGGATAAAAACGCGATTTAAAACTTGGTTTAATAATAAATATCATTGAGGGGGAATCGGAAAGGTTCCCTCTCTTTACATTATCTACTGCTGTAAATATAGTTTAAGATAAAATCACGGAATGAGAAAATTTTTTTACATGATTTGTCCATGATGTAAGTCAATGTCAAAAAAATAGATTTTAGGCATGAAAAGAGTGAAATGAAGATAGAAGATTTTATCCTCTATCTCTAAAAACGGAACAAAGCTGTTTTATCATGACAATCGAAGAAAAAGAAGAACTGGAAACCAGAAAAAACGCCTGCTCTATTTACTGGGTTTAATCTTACTCTTTGCAATTTTCCTCTTTAGTAGTTTCATTGTCAGGTTTTAAAGGAAATTTTATTGACAAAATGGATAGAATCGCTCGAAAGGGCGATTTTTTTATCTTTTCTAGATAATTGAAAAAAAGGCTTAAATCCGCTATAATAGGTAGGTTGAAAGGATTGGGCTATTCCGATGTAAAATAGAAGAAAAATGAACATTCACCATTATCCTAAAATGAGAGAAAGAGAAGAAAATGAATTTACAAGAAGAAATCAAGAAACGCCGTACCTTTGCCATCATCTCCCACCCGGACGCAGGTAAGACAACCATCACTGAGCAGTTGCTCTATTTTGGGGGAGAGATTCGTGAGGCTGGTACTGTAAAAGGGAAGAAAACAGGGACTTTTGCCAAGTCTGACTGGATGGATATCGAGAAACAACGTGGGATTTCGGTTACTTCATCCGTTATGCAGTTTGACTATGACGGAAAACGCGTCAACATCCTCGACACACCAGGGCACGAGGACTTCTCAGAAGATACCTATCGTACCTTGATGGCGGTGGATGCTGCGGTAATGGTAGTGGACTCTGCCAAGGGTATTGAGGCTCAAACCAAGAAATTGTTCGAGGTTGTCAAACACCGGGGCATTCCAGTCTTTACCTTTATGAACAAGCTGGACCGTGATGGACGTGAGCCACTGGACCTCTTGCAAGAACTGGAAGAAGTCTTGGGCATTGCGAGCTACCCTATGAACTGGCCAATCGGGATGGGAAAAGCTTTTGAGGGCTTGTATGACCTCTATAACCAACACTTGGAACTTTATAAAGGTGATGAGCGTTTTGCTAGTCTAGAAGATGGGGATAAGCTTTTTGGTAGCAATCCTTTCTACGAGCAAGTGAAAGAGGATATTGAACTTCTAAATGAAGCCGGAAATGAGTTTTCAGAAGAAGCTATTCTTGCTGGAGAATTAACACCAGTCTTCTTTGGGTCAGCCCTGACAAACTTTGGGGTGCAGACCTTCCTTGAGACTTTCTTGAAATTTGCTCCAGAACCACATGGACACAAGAAGACAGACGGAGAAATTGTGGATCCTTATGACAAGGACTTCTCAGGATTTGTCTTTAAAATCCAAGCCAACATGGACCCTCGTCACCGTGACCGTATCGCCTTTGTTCGGATCGTATCTGGTGAATTTGAGCGCGGTATGAGTGTCAATCTGCCTCGCACTGGTAAGGGAGCCAAACTTTCAAATGTCACCCAGTTTATGGCTGAAAGCCGTGAAAATGTCACTAATGCCGTGGCAGGTGATATTATCGGGGTTTACGATACCGGTACTTATCAGGTTGGAGACACCTTGACGGTTGGAAAAAACAAGTTTGAATTTGAACCACTGCCAACCTTTACACCAGAGATTTTTATGAAAGTTTCTGCTAAGAACGTCATGAAGCAAAAATCCTTCCACAAGGGGATTGAGCAATTGGTGCAAGAAGGAGCAATTCAGCTTTATACCAATTACCAGACAGGTGAGTATATGCTAGGTGCTGTCGGTCAATTGCAATTTGAAGTCTTTAAGCACCGGATGGAAGGTGAGTACAATGCTGAGGTAGTCATGACCCCGATGGGTAAAAAGACTGTTCGCTGGATTTCTCCAGATGACCTGGACGAGCGTATGTCATCTAGTCGAAACATCCTAGCCAAAGACCGCTTTGACCAGCCAGTCTTCCTCTTTGAAAACGACTTTGCCCTGCGCTGGTTTGCGGACAAGTATCCGGATGTCAAATTGGAAGAGAAGATGTAGCGTACTAAGATTGCTTGGCTATATAGTAATCTAAGCAATCTACGCCATGTCCTATGGGACCATGGCTAAGTACCTTACTAACTGCGTTTGGCAAATAAAATCGATTTGCCAAACTCCGTGTCGTAACGCATTGTTTGCCTGATTTAGACTGATTCATTGACTGAATCTGAATCAAAAGTTGCTAGTCAGTTGATGGCAATCGCTATGGTGATTGTCTAGCTATCTTACTAATTTTGTCGAGTAATTTGACTCTATTTGTTTGATTTCATGTTGTAATTAATAGAAGGAATATAATTAATAAAGTCAACTATATTGTGGATAATGAGGGAAAAGAAATTATATGGAAAATGCCTTTTAATTCATTAAAAGACAAGGCAGCTAAAGAGTATATGATTAAAGGAAATGCAGGAATGCAATTTTCTTACAATATAACAGAGCAGATAGGTGGACAGTTGAAGGCAGGGTTCACTTTACTTGATGTATATGAAGATACGAATGGCTCTGGTAGGCTTTATGAACTGAATATTAAAACTTATATTGCAACTAAATCAGTTAAAAGATAGAAATGGGTAAATTAAAATTTAGGAGAAAGTTATGAGTCGAAAAAAAGCGATCTTCCTTTATTTATTAGGGACCCTAGGTCAAATATGGCTGATATCTATTATAGTTTTTGTATTGCGTCATTTAAGTATGGTGGTAGATTATAGGACGCCAATGGGAATACTTGCTATTGGCATAGGTGGCGTTTCATCTGCTCTATGGGGAACTATTATTGCAGTTAAATATAAAAAGTACAGTACGAAGAAAATATTCAAGGATTTTTTCACTATAAAGCAAAACAGAAGCAGTTACTTATTCGTTATTGTGTTCTTGTTTTTGGATTTTTGCTATGTTGCATTTGATGGGGAATTAGCGTTTAATACGTGGTATATTCCTATTATCTTATTTCTTAAAGCAATCCTTTTTGGTGGAATTGAAGAAGTTGGATGGAGATATGTTTTTCAACCAATTATGATGGAACGCCATAGTTATATTAGTTCAACTTTATTTACTTTTGTTCCATGGGGAATATGGCATTTTTCTTATTTCTATATTGAAGGCACATTGCCACAGGTACAGGTATTTGGATTTTTGCTTGGATTGTTGACTAATTGCTTTATTTTATCCGCATTATTTATAAAGACAAACAGTTTGTGGATATGTGTTATGACACATTCGGTAATAAATGTTTTCTCACAATTAGCAGTAGGTGGTAATCAAAATATATCTTATGCTTGTAAAATAATTATTATAGTAATGGCAACTGTTCTTTCGATTAGAGAGCAAAATAAAAATGACTAGCACCAAATTCTACTGGACTCTGACTAGACGCTTCACTAATCAATTTTTTAGGGGAATTTTAATTCGTAACAATTTATATCGTAATAGATAAGATAGACAAACTGGCCACTTTATCAATCGTACTGAGCAAGGAAGTTGTTTTGACTGGTTTTTTGTTTTGACATAGCATATTTGAATGCAAGAACAGTTTAGGGAGTTAGGCATGGGTTCTTAGAAAATCATTCTAGATGTTAAGAAAGGAGTTTCATGTTTCTGGAAAGAAAACTAAAAGGTCAGGATGTCTGGATTAATATTGATTCTGATGATGTTAAGCAGACTGCGCAGATCTATCAAGATTATGAAATTGACAAAGAAACTATCGAGTATGCACTCGATAAGAACGAACGGGCCCATATGGACTATAATCGTGAGAATGGAACAGTTGTCTTTATCTACAATGTCCTCAATCTTGCGACAGATAAGGAACATTATGAGACGATTCCGATGACCTTTGTGGCTCAGGAGGGGAGGCTCATTACTATCAGTAACCAGGACAATGCCTATGTTGTTGATATGATGAAGGCCTATACTGAGCGTCATGAGCCAGTATCGGTCTATAAATTTCTCTTTGCGAGTCTAGAGTTGATCTCCAATTCTTACTATCCAGTCGTTGAGCGGATGGACAAGCGTAAGGACGAAATTAATACTCTTCTGCGCCAGACAACTACCAAAAAGCACTTATTTGCCCTGTCAGACTTGGAAACCTCAATGGTCTATTTAGTTGCTGCGGCTAAGCAGAACCGCATGCTTCTAGAACATATCAAAAGCCATGGTATTTACCGCCGTTTTGACGACTTAGAAACTGAACAGTTTGAGGATGCCATGATTGAGGCTCGTCAGCTCGTTTCGATGACTGATCTGATTGCTCAAGTTCTCAGTCAGCTCTCAGGCTCCTACAATAATATCCTGAACAACAATCTGAATGACAATTTGACTGTCCTGACTATTATTTCGGTCCTTCTAGCAGTACTTGCAGTTATCACTGGTTTCTTTGGTATGAATGTTCCTTTGCCATTGTCTAATGATAAAAATGCCTGGATTTATATTGTTATCATTAGTCTAGTCATTTGGGGACTTCTGACCAAGCTGCTAAAATGGTTGGCCAATAAGAAGTAAATTTCTGAAATCAAATTATTTTTCTATAACAAGCACCGAGATGGTGCTTGTTTTTTTCTTGATTGCTAAAGAAAATAATTGGTACAGTTTGTCTTTATTTAAAAAACTGTATTTTTATGTTAGAAAACATAACGTATTGTCAAGAAATCTTATTGCATAAAATTACATAATAAAGTATAATATAAAACAATTTAAAATAAGTGAGGGGTAGAAATATGGCAGAATACCTAAGCGATTTAAATTACAAAGGCAATGTATACCGATATATAGATCTGAAGAAAGCCTCGGCTTTACTAGGAGGAGATATAAAAAAACTTCCTTATTCTATTCGCATATTATTCGAAAGTGTCCTTCGTAAAGAAGACGGAATTGATGTAACTAAAGATAACATTTATTCTTTGATGCATTATCAAGCTAAATCACCAAGCGGAGAAGTTCCTTTTAAGCCTAGTCGAGTTATTCTCCAGGATTTTACGGGTGTTCCTGTCGTGGTGGATTTGGCTAGTATGCGCGATGCGATTGTTGGCCAGGGAGGTCAGGCCGATCAGATTAATCCAGAAATTCCGGTTGATTTAGTCATTGACCACAGTGTTCAGGTGGACTTTTATGGCTGTGACACAGCTCTAGAGGCCAATATGAATCAAGAGTTTGTCCGTAACAATGAGCGCTACGAATTTCTCAAGTGGGCAGAAAAATCATTTGATAATTACCGAGCGGTTCCCCCTGCTACTGGGATAATCCATCAGGTCAATATCGAATTTCTCAGTGATGTCATCATTGAAAAGGATGGGCAACTCTATCCAGATAGTATGTTTGGGACGGACAGTCATACGACTATGATCAATGGTATTGGTGTTCTGGGCTGGGGTGTCGGTGGGATTGAGGCTGAGGCTGCCATGTTAGGTGAGGCTTCTTATTTCCCAGTTCCCGAGGTGATTGGTGTTCGTCTCTTGGGAAAGCTGCCTAAGATTGCGACAGCGACAGATTTGGCTTTAAAGGTCACGCAAATTTTGCGGCAGGAAAATGTTGTTGGTAAATTTGTCGAGTTCTTTGGACCTGGTTTATCAAATCTAAGTTTGGCCGACAGGGCGACAGTGGCTAATATGGCGCCGGAATACGGAGCTACCTGTGGTTATTTTCCGATAGATGAGGAAACGCTCAATTACATGCGTCTGACCAATCGGTCAGAAGATCATATTGAGCTGACCCGTCTCTACGCTCAAAAAAATTACCTCTTCTATGATGAAAAGGTTGAGCCAATTTATACCAAAGTAGTCGAAATTGATTTGTCCAGCATTGTGCCGAGTATCTCAGGACCTAAACGACCTCAAGATTTGATTGAATTAACAGCTGCTAAAGAAGAGTTTCAAGCTAGTCTAGTCAGAGAAGCGGGGGTCCGAGGCTTTGGATTAGATGAGAGCGAGCTGGAAAAGTCTGCAGTGGTTCAGTTTTCTGACCATGAGGAGACAATTAAGACCGGTCATGTGGCTATCGCTGCTATCACTAGCTGTACCAATACATCCAATCCCTATGTCCTGATGGCGGCAGGGCTTTTGGCCAAGAAAGCAGTAGAAAAAGGTTTACGGGTCTCAAAGACTGTCAAGACTTCTTTGGCTCCTGGCAGCAAGGTGGTCACAGGCTATCTCAAGAAGAGTGGTCTTCAGACCTATCTGGATCAGCTTGGTTTCAATGTAGTCGGCTATGGCTGCACTACTTGTATTGGAAATTCAGGAAATCTCCGACCGGAAGTGGCTCAGGCGATTACGGATACTGACTTGCTGGCTAGTGCTGTTCTTTCAGGAAATCGGAATTTTGAAGGGCGGATCAATCCACTGGTCAAGGCCAATTTCCTAGCTAGTCCGCCCTTGGTGGTCGCCTATGCTCTGGCTGGAAATACCAATGTCGATCTGACCAGCGAGCCACTAGGTTATGATCAAAAAGGGCAGCCGGTTTATTTGATGGATTTGATGCCGGAGCACGACTTGGTTGCAGACTATGTTCAAAAATATGTGACGCGCCAGCTTTTTGAAAAAGAATATGCCCATGTGTTTGATGACAATGAAAAATGGAATCAGATTCCGACAGCCTCTTCTCAAAATTATCAGTGGAATCAGGCTTCGACCTATATTCAAAATCCACCTTACTTTGATGGTTTAGCTGATGATTTAGCCATTCAGCCACTGAAAAATCTTGCAGTGCTGGCAAAATTTGGGGATACGGTGACGACAGACCATATCTCCCCAGCAGGAAATATTGCCAGAAACAGCCCAGCGGCTTCCTATTTACTGGAGCACGGAGTGGATTACCAAGAGTTTAATTCCTATGGTAGCCGTCGGGGCAATCATGAGGTCATGATGCGGGGGACTTTTGCCAATATTCGGATTAAAAATGAACTGGCAGATGGAAAGATTGGTGGTTACACAGATTATAAAGGAGAGCTACTATCCATTTATGAGGCGGCCATGCGCTACAAGGAAGAGCAAATTGATACCATTGTCCTAGCTGGTAAAGACTACGGTATGGGGTCCAGTCGAGATTGGGCAGCCAAGGGAGCTAATCTTTTGGGCGTCAAGGTGGTGTTGGCAGAGAGTTTTGAGCGGATCCACCGGTCCAATCTGGTCATGATGGGGATTCTTCCTTTGCAGTATCTAGAGGGCGAAGATGCGGATAGCCTAGGCTTAATAGGCAAGGAGACTTTCGACATCAATCTGCCACAGAATCCTCAAGTTGGGCAGTTAGTTGATGTGATAGCTCGAAAGGGTGCTGAAGAAATAGCTTTTCAAGCTCGGCTGCGTTTTGATGCAGAGGCGGATATTCGTTACTATGAAAATGGGGGGATTTTGCCAATGGTCGTTAGAAAGAAATTAGAGGAGGTGTGAGCATGAGTCAGACGGACGGTTTGAAAGATACCATTGCCTGTGATACCAGGATTAGCCAGATTGTGGATGATTCCTTGTCTTATGCAGGCTACAATATTTCTGAATTAGTAGAGCACCATGCAAGTTTTGAAGAGGTGATTTATCTGCTGTGGCATTTGCATTTGCCGACTCAGATTGAGCTCAAGCATTTTGAAGAAGATCTGCGAACTAATTATGCCATTAGCGATGCGGTGGAGCAGTGCATCCTTATCCAGTCCCGTAAGCACCTTCATCCCATGAGCGTCTTGCGCTCAACGGTCAGTCTTTTGGGGGTTTATAATGTCCATGCTGAGGAAACTTCTCTAGAAGCGACCTATGAGCAGAGTATCCAGCTTATGGCAAAGATGCCGACTATTATTGCGGCTTTTGCCAGACTGAGGTCAGGTCAGACTCCGGTAGAGCCGCGGGAGGATTTGGGCTTTGCGGCTAATTTCCTCTATATGCTCAAGGGAGAAGAGGCTAGCGAGCTTGAAGTCAAAGCCTTTAACTGTGCCTTGGTGCTCCATGCCGATCATGAACTCAATGCTTCAACCTTTGCGGCTCGTGTTTGCGCCTCGACTTTGACCGATATTTATTCCTGCGTGACAGCAGCTGTTGGAGCGCTCAAGGGTTCCCTTCATGGCGGTGCTAATGAATGTGTCTTTGATATGCTGAAAGAGATCAGAGAGGAAGGGAATTGCCAGGCCTATCTAGACCGCAAACTGGCCTCTCATGAGAAGATTATGGGCTTTGGTCACCGAGTTTACAAGACCCAAGATCCACGTGAAAAATACCTGCGTCAAATGGCTAAGGATTTGACACAGGGGACCAAGGATGAGGTTTGGTATCAGCTTTCAGTGGAAATTGAAGCCTATATGAAGCATACCAAGCATCTGATACCGAATGTCGATTTTTATTCGGCTACGGTTTACCATGTGTTGGGCATTGACAGCAGTATCTATACCCTGATTTTTGCCATGAGTCGGGTGGCTGGCTGGATTGCCCATATTCAGGAACAGCGCAAGAACAATAAACTGATTCGGCCACGTTCTAACTATATTGGTGCTCAAGGTTTGGAGTATCTTCCCATTGGAAGGAGATAAAATGGCAGATAAGATTTTGTTTGAGAAAGGGCGATTGCTGGTACCGGATACTCCGATTATTCCTTACATCCAAGGTGATGGGATTGGGGGTGATATCTGGAGGAATGCCCGGCTGGTCTTTGATAAGGCAGTGGAAAAGGCTTATGGAAGTCAGAGAAAGGTTGTTTGGAAGGAAGTTTTGGCTGGGAAAAAAGCAGCAGACCAGACAGGTGACTGGCTACCGGATGAAACGCTGACAACGATTAGGAGCCATCTAGTGGCTATTAAGGGCCCGTTAGAAACTCCAGTTGGAGAAGGGATTCGTTCGCTGAATGTCGCCCTGAGACAGGAATTGGACCTTTACGCCTGCCTGCGACCGGTTCGTTATTTCAAGGGAGTTCCCAGTCCGCTCAAGCACCCAGAGAAGACAGATATCACGATTTTTCGGGAAAATACAGAAGACATCTATGCAGGGATCGAGTGGGAGAGTGGAACGGATGCCGTCAAAAAAGTTATCGATTTCCTGCAGGAGGATATGCAGGTTGGCAAGATTCGCTTCCCAGAAAGCTCTGCTATTGGGATCAAGACTATTTCTAAGCAGGGCAGTGAGCGGCTGATACGGGCGGCTATTGACTATGCACTAGCTAACGGACTGAGGCGTGTCACTCTGGTTCACAAGGGCAATATCCAGAAATTTACAGAAGGTGGTTTTCGGAAATGGGGCTATGAACTAGCTCAAAGAGAGTATGCGGACGAGCTGGCTTCTGGAAAACTAGTTATTCAGGATGTCATTGCAGATAATTTTCTGCAACAGATTTTGCTCTATCCCGAGAAATTTGATGTTGTTGCCTTGACCAATTTAAATGGTGACTATGCTAGCGATGCCTTGGCTGCTCAGGTGGGCGGGATTGGTATCGCTCCAGGGGCTAATATTAATTACGAGACTGGTCATGCTATTTTTGAAGCGACTCACGGGACGGCGCCAGATATAGCGGGTCAAAATAGGGCTAATCCCTGTTCTCTTCTTTTATCGGGGGCCATGCTCTTTGATTACATTGGTTGGCCGGAGGTCTCTCAACTCCTGACTAAGGCTATTGAGAAGGCTCTCTTTGAGCAAAAAGTGACAGGCGATTTTGCCAGTCAGCTGGAAGGAGTAGCAGCTCAAACTACTAGTCAATTTGCTGAGGAGCTGGTAGCTAATATAGAAAAGTGTCTATAATGAAAAAAGGATGAAGAATCTGCCTATCTAGACAGTCTCTTCATCACTTTTTTGTCTTTTTCGATATTCCAGTCCCCAGCCGATGATCCAGCAGAAGACTAGCAGATAATTTTCAATCCAGCCCAGTAGATTCGCTTGATTCGCCTTTTCCAGATAGCCTAGCAGATGGTTGGTGCCAAAGCCCAGCCCACCCAGAATCAGTGCTAGTAGGGTCATACGCAGATAGAACCAATCATACTTCATGTTTACAGCAATGACTAAAGGAAGAATAGCCAGATTCCAGAAACCAATTTCCCGCTGCCAGTAGGGAGCTAGACCATAGATGGACTCATTGCCCAAGAGCTGGGGCTGGAATATCTGGATCATAGCCGCGCCCAGCATAGCTAAGATTAGTAAAATGAAAATCACTCGTAAAAATTTATTCATACCTGTCTCCTTTCTTCTTTGTAGATTATAATGCTTTTGAAAATGATTTTCAAGTTTCTATTTTTTACAAAAGAAATCTCTAATAAAATATTTTACAGTCAAGTTCTATCTTTTTAACCTTATTTATGGTATACTGGATAGGTTGCAAAACTTACAGTTTTTCTATTCAGTGGGAACTAGCGACCGAGTCGGCGCTTTTTTAGTGCCTGGACTTGAGAGACCATATTTATGAAGAGAAGAGCGAATACTCTCAGAAAATCGAGATTTAGCAAGAGAAAAGCACTTGGTATGTTTCGATAATTGAGTATCAAAAGCCTTATAAGGTGGCTTCGCACCGCCTTTAGAAAGAAGAAGAACATTGAAATTTAATGAATTACATTTATCTACTGAATTATTAGCAGAGATTGAAAAAGCTGGCTTTGTAGAAGCAAGCCCTATTCAAGAGCAGACGATTCCACTTGCTATGGCAGGTAAGGATGTTATTGGTCAGGCACAGACAGGGACAGGAAAGACAGCAGCCTTTGGCTTTCCAACTTTGGAGAAGATTGATACAGATAATCCTGCTGTGCAAGCGTTGGTTATCGCTCCAACCCGCGAATTGGCCGTGCAGAGTCAGGAAGAGCTTTTCCGTTTTGGCCGCAGCAAGGGGGTCAAGGTGCGTTCAGTCTACGGTGGCTCCAGCATCGAAAAGCAAATCAAGGCCCTCAAATCAGGTGCTCATATCGTCGTAGGAACACCTGGCCGTCTCTTGGACTTGATCAAACGTAAGGCGCTTAAGCTGAATCAGATTGAAACCTTAATCTTGGACGAAGCGGATGAAATGCTTAACATGGGCTTTTTGGAAGATATTGAGTCGATCATTTCTCGTGTGCCAGAAGAACGTCAGACCTTACTCTTTTCAGCGACCATGCCGGATGCTATCAAGCGTATCGGTGTCAAGTTTATGAAGGAGCCTGAGCATGTCAAGATTGCTGCTAAAGAGTTGACGACTGAGCTAGTAGACCAGTATTATATCCGTGTCAAAGAAAATGAAAAATTTGATACTATGACTCGCCTGATGGATGTGGAGCAGCCTGAGCTGTCAATCGTCTTTGGTCGGACCAAGCGCCGGGTGGATGAGCTGACTCGTGGCCTGAAAATCCGCGGTTTCCGAGCAGAGGGTATCCATGGTGATTTGGACCAAGGCAAGCGCCTCCGCGTTCTGCGCGACTTTAAAAACGGCAATCTGGATGTCTTGGTGGCGACAGATGTAGCTGCACGTGGATTGGACATTTCTGGTGTGACACATGTCTACAACTACGACATTCCACAGGATCCAGAAAGCTATGTTCACCGGATTGGTCGGACTGGTCGTGCTGGTAAGTCAGGTCAGTCTATCACTTTCGTAGCGCCAAATGAAATGGGCTATCTGCAGATCATCGAAAATCTGACCAAGAAGCGTATGAAAGGCCTTAAGCCTGCGACTGCAGAGGAAGCTTTCCAAGCTAAGAAAAAAGTTGCTCTTAAGAAGATTGAACGTGATTTTGCTGACGAAAGCATCCGTTCTAACTTTGAGAAATTTGGCAAGGATGCTCGCAAGCTGGCAGCAGAATTCAGCCCAGAAGAGCTGGCTATGTATATCCTCAGCTTGACGGTGCAGGATCCAGATGCTCTTCCTGAAGTAGAAATTGCCCGTGAAAAACCATTGCCATTTAAACCGTCTGGCGGCGGCTTTGGCGGAAAAGGCAAGGCAAGTCGTGGCGGAAATGGCAACCGTCGCAACAATGACAATCGCCGTGACCGAGGTGGCCGTCGCGACCAATTTAAGAAAGGTCGTAAAGAAGAGCGTTTTGACAAAGAAAATCGCTACCGCAAGGACCACAAGAAACCACGCAATACTTCTAGTGAAAAGAAAACCGGCTTTGTTATCCGTAATAAGGGTGATAAATAAACAATTGAAAGACTGCTAGTTAAAACTAGTGGTCTTTTTCTGTTCTAGAATTGTGAGATACCCTTGTAAAGAGTTTTTGTTTTTTGTAGTAAAAGACAAGCTCAAGTTTAACAAAGTAAAACATTTTTTAACAAAAATAACTAAATTTCATATTTTTATGTGTATTTTTTTCAAAAAGTGTAGTATAATAGGCGTAGAAATCCTACTCATATTAAGATAGGCATTACATTGAATACGGGTTAACCAATAATGTTGAAGATTAGGCGCTGCCATCTCATTTTAACAATAAACAAAAGGAGCAGGTAAATGAAGGAAGGTAGACATAGAATTATTCTGCAGGAGCTTGACCGGGCGGGTTTGGTATCAGTTAGGAAATTAAAGGATCTTTTGGATGTAACGGATATGACCATTCGTCGCGATTTAATTGATCTTGAGAAGCAAGGTTTTTTAATTCGGGTTCATGGAGGGGCACATAAAAAAGTTAGAGATGGCTTAGTGGAAGTTCCCCATACTGAAAAAATCATGATCAACACGGAAGAAAAAGAAGTGATTGCTAAAAAATGTGCAGATCTCATTTCTTCAGGAGATACAATTTTTATCGGTTCAGGTACTACAACAGCTTTGATTGGAGATTTCCTTGATGATAAGACTGTTAATATTGTTACCAATTCCTTGCCAATCTTTGAAAAGTTAAAGGATAATCCTCACTATGATATCCTTTTGATTGGTGGTCGTTATCGGGTTAAAACGCAAACTTTTGTAGGACAATTTGCCGTTAATTTACTCAAAGAAATCAAGGTTTCTAAGGCTTTTATTGGGGCTAATGGAATTGATGGTCACAATATTACAACAGCTAATGAAGAAGAAGGAAATGCGGATGCTATTATCCTTAACAATGCGATTGAAAAATATATTGTCGCTGATAATAGCAAATTTGACAGTTATTCTTTCTACACTTTTTATCGCTTAGATGATGTAAATGCTATTGTAACGGATGACAATATTTCTCAGAGAATGAAAGATAAGTATCAATCTTATACAAAAGTTTTATAAAAACAAAAATGCCAAACTAGTGTTGGGCATTTTTTTGTGTTTCAATATAAGCCAATTTTTCTTGACGAGTTTTCTGTTTGAAGAGAGCTTCTGCTGACATGGCAGAAGATTTGTCAGGGTATTCTTCCTGATAAAGCAGTTTAACAGGCAGTCTGGCACGAGTATACTTTGCACCTTTTCCTGCATTGTGGACAGCCAAACGCTTTTGCACGTCCGTGCTATAACCGGTGTAGAGAGTACCATCAGTGCACTCCAAGACATACATATAGGCTTTAGTTTCCATGGTAGATCTCATATATTTCTGGAGTATAGCTACCGTCTTCCTCGTGCAGAATGAGAGGTGGTAGTATCTTTAAGCCGTCCCTTGAGCCATCTTTAATAGCTTCAATCAAAAGCATATTGGCTCCTTTACCTATCTTGGGATAGACAAATTGGATTCTTTTTGGTGCTAGGTTGTGAGCTTTCATAGTATCTAAGATATCTAAGAAGCGGTCGGGTCTGTGAACCATAGCAAGGCGCCCATTTGACTTGAGAACTCGTTGGGCGACAGTACAGATTTCTTCAAGATTAGTTGAAATCTCATGTCGGGCCAGAAGATAGTGCTCGCTTTCATTGAGATTGGAATGTTTGTCAACCTTGAAATAGGGGGGGTTACAAAAGATCATATCCACCTTACTACAAGGAATATAGTGAGGGAGATTTTTTAAATCATCGTGAATGACTTGCATTTGCTGGTCAAGTTGATTGAGCTGGATGGAGCGTTGCGCCATATCTGCCAGCCGTTCCTGAATCTCAACTGCAATAATCTTAGCCTGAGTGTGGGCACTGGCAAATAAGCCGACAGCACCATTGCCGGCACAGAGGTCTACAATCAAGCCACTCTTGGGTAATTTTGGAAAGCGAGAGAGCAGAACACTATCAACAGAATAGCTGAAGACCTCTCGGTTTTGAATGATTTTAACGTCAGTAGAAAAGAGCTGATCCAGCCGTTCTCCTTCTTTTAATACTGCTTTTTCCATAGTGTTATTATAGCACGAGTCAAAGGACGAATTCAATCTTGAATAGAAAAAAGTTCTAACTAGAAAAATGTTAGAACTTTAATGAATATTTTGTAATTCTATCTTCAATTGCTGAATTGGCCATTAGAAGGCCGTTCATTTTTTTCTTGGAGGTAATTGACCAAGATAAAAATAAGGCTGAAGACCAAGGCCAGGATAAGGAAGATAGGGGTAGTTTGACTGGTCAAGGTTCCAATTTCGATAAAGGAACGAAGGAGGTAGGCTGTTCCGAAAAATCCTCCAATAGACCAGATGATGAGAAGAATTCTCCAAAGATTGAGTGGAATGCAGGCACGAGCAACAGAAAGAAAACCAATGGTTCCTAGTAAGTAGTAAGATACTGTAGACATATCAAGAGAACTCCAGCCATTATAAGTACCAAAAATTCGGACAAAGAGTACACTGAAGACAACCATGAGTCCGCTTGGTAGGGCTTTGAAAATTGCCTTTTTTAGAAACTTAGGCTCTACCGGACGGATATTGCGCTCAAAGGTAAGTACGAAAGGAGGAAATCCTTCAACAAATTGGTCAAAGAGGGTGATTTGCACTGGAATGAAAGGAAAGACTAGAAGCCATTCTTTATTTCCTAACAAAATGCTGGCGATACAAATCATGGTCAAGATAAAGGAGTAGATGGTCTTCACCAAGAAAATAGGAGCGATACGGGCAATGTTATTTACCACGCGCCGACCTTCAAAGAGAATTTCGGGGACATCATTAAAGTCTGAGTTGAGAAGAACGAGATTAGCAATCTGCCGTGTCGCAGGATCTCCTTCAGCCATAACAATTGAGCAGTCTGCTTCGCGCAGGGCTAGAATGTCGTTTACCCCGTCACCAGTCATGGCTGTTGTATGGCCTGCTTTTTTCAAAGTCTGAATAATGAGTTTTTTCTGGTGAGGAGACACACGGCCAAAGATAGCCGTTTCTTCAGCTGTAGCAATCAAGTCAGTATCTGAGACAGTCGAACAGTCAAGATAGTTTTGATAGTTCTCAAAGCCTGCCTTGGCGGCAATATTTGAAACAGTAATTGGATTATCACCAGAGATGATTTTCAGATTAACGTCTTGGGATCGCAAGTATTCGAGTGTATCAGCAGCCCCTTGCCGGATAGGATCTGTAATTTCTAAGACAGCCAGAACTTCAATCTGTTGGGGAAGCGTCATGTGCTGGTGGTTAAGTTTATCAGTACTAGAAGCCAGAGCCAGAACACGAGAACCACGTTCTTGGGCTTCTTGAACTGGTTTTAGGTTTTGCTGATGAAGCAAGATTTCTGGCGCCCCCAGGAAGATAGTCCCAAAGGGTTCCATTTCCATGGCTCCCCATTTTCGATCACTGGAGAAGGGGATGATATTTGATGTTTGGTATTTTGTTAGGGCTGAAGGGAATCGTTTACGAATAGCTTGCGCAGTAGGATTTTTATCCTCGCTGTTGGCCATATAGCTTGCTAAAATATCTGAGATGGTCTCTGCTGAAATAGATTCTGACAAGGGATAAACTTGCTCAACCTTCATCTTACCTTCAGTAATAGTTCCTGTTTTATCCAAGCATAAAGTATCTACGTGCGCTAGAGTTTCGACAGAGTACATTTCTTGGACCAGGACCTTGCGCATCCCCAGTTTAATAACAGCTGTTAAGAGCGAAGTGATAGTCAACAGGGCAATTCCTTTTGGAAGCATACCCAACAGGGCTGTTGATGAATTGATAACAGAGTCTTTGACAGGAAGCTGTTTGATAAGTAAGGCTTCAAAGAAGAGCGCTAAACCACAGGGAATGATGATTTTTCCAGTAAAAGCAGCGATTTTATTCAATGAATCCAAGATGCGAGAGTTAAGTGGCTTAAGAGTTTTGGCTTCTAGCATCAGTTTAGCAGCGTAGTTATTAGCCCCTACTTGAGATACCTGGGCTAAGACCTGTCCGCTGGCTAAAAAACTACCAGACAGCAATTGATCGCCAATTTCTTTGAGTACGAGATCACTTTCACCAGTAAGCATGGCTTCATTAGCTTCTGCAAAGCCATCTAGTACAATAGCATCACTGGGAACCTGTTCTCCAGCTGACAACTGAATCACGTCCTCTAAAACGATTTCTTCAGGATCTATCTTTTCTTGCTGGCCATTTCGAATCACGCTAATCTTTTCTCTAGTCATAAGATTCAGCTTGTCAATCATTCGTTTTGCCCGAAGTTCAGTCATAATACCAGTTAAGGCATTGAATGATATGACTGCAAAGAATACCATATTGCTCCAGGCTTGAACAAAAGCCAGCGCAAGAGCAATAACAAAGTTTAGAGCGTTAAATAGTGTAAACACATTGCGTTTAATAATATCCCAAGTGCTGGAGCTGGTCTTAGCCGTAAAATCGTTAGTTAGGCCTTGTTGGATTTTTTCAGACACCTGGTCAGATGTTAAACCAGTAACGTTTTTCATATTTTCCATGTCGCTATCATATCATTTTTTAGGGAAAATTTCTAATGGAATCTGCCTCCAAGCAAAAATGAAAAACATTGCAGTTGATAGAAGGTTGAGGTATAATGGAAAAGTGAATGCATAGAAAGGTTTGTGATTATGTTTTATACCTATTTAAGAGGATTAGTAATGTTTATTCTATGGGCTTTAAATGGAAACGCCCATTATCACAATTTGGATAAAATTCCTTCTAAGGATGAAAATTATATTTTAGTCGCACCACACAGGACCTGGTGGGATCCTGTTTATATGGCTTTTGCTACCAAGCCTAAGCAATTTATCTTTATGGCTAAAAAAGAGTTGTTTAAAAATCGTATTTTCGGCTGGTGGATTCGGATGTGTGGTGCCTTCCCTATTGATCGTGAAAATCCAGGACCTTCAGCTATCAAATACCCTGTCAACATGCTGAAAAAGAGCAATCGTTCCTTGATCATGTTTCCAAGTGGCAGTCGTCATTCAACGGATGTTAAGGGTGGTGTTGCTGTTATTGCCAAGATGGCCAAGGTTCGGATTATGCCAGCCATTTACGCTGGTCCTATGTCTCTTAAGGGATTAGCTTCTGGTCAACGGGTGGATATGAATTTTGGTAATCCAATTGATATTTCTGATATTAAGCGGATGGATGACGCAGGGATTGAAGAAGTGGCAAGACGGATTCAAGCAGAGTTTGATCGACTAGATGCAGAGGTTGCTCCTTATCAAAAAGCTAAAGCGCCAAACATCTTATGGCGTGTATTGCGCTTGTTGGCCTTTGTTCCAGCAGCTATCATTGGTCTCTTAACTATTCTTTTTAGCTTCCTAGCTAGCTTCGTCTGGGATCCGGATAAACATAAAAAATAGGATTAGTTGTCATTTTCTTTTAGGAGAAAGGAGAAGCTATGTCACTAGCCTTATTGTCTTTTATCGTCCTATCGCTTTTTATGATTCATGAGTTTGATGAAATTATACTTGTCAAACCTTGGATCAAACAGAATCAAGACCACCCTGCTTATCAGAAGGAAATGTTCATTGCAGGAAAGTCAAGTTATCCTTCGGCCGAGAGCTTAGCCTTGATGATTGCTGAGGAATTTATTTTAGCTTTCCTCCTGCTCTTAGTAGCAATTCTCTGCCGATTTTCTGAGTTAGCCTTAGCAATTACTATCTGTCATACCTTGCATTTATTGGGCCACATTAGTCAGGTTATAAAATTTCGCTCTTTGCTTCCAGGTGGACTGACTGCAGTTCTAACCTTTCCAATCTTGTTAGTGATTTTAGCGGTCTATTTATCTCAGAATTCAGTTTCTTGGGTTTTACTGATTCTGCTCAGCATTCTAGTCATGCTAGCTCTCTTAGGTAATCTGCTTTTTCTACATAAACAGGCTCCAACCATTCATGCTTGGATTTATAGAATCAGTAAAAGAAATTAAGAAATATCCTAAAATTATCAAAAGTCAAGTTTACTTGGCTTTTTTTCTTCTTTTACGAATAAATAGGTAATACTTAATTTTACTAAAGGAGAAATGATGATAGAAGATTTGATAGAAAAAGCAAAGCAATATAAAATTGCTCTAGGTCTTGGTCTATTGGGGGTGATTGCAGCAGGCTTTATTTTACTACAGGGAAGAGACCAAGGGGGGACAGATGTTCAGCAATTGACAGAGCAAACTTCTTCCTCTAGTTCATATATGAATGAAAAAAGTAACAAGAGTAATGAGATCAGTCAAGCCGAGACAGAAGATCAGTTGGTTACAGTTGATGTCAAGGGTGCGGTAAAAAAGCCTGGTGTCTATCAGTTGCAGTCTAATAGTCGGGTTCATGATGCTTTAGAAAAGGCAGGTGGTTTAACTGACGAAGCTGACTTAAAATCCGTCAATCAGGCTCAGAAACTGAGCGACGAGGCGGTAGTATATGTAGCCAAGGTCGGAGAAAATGCTGTAGATGTTACGACGAGTGCCCCTGCAAGTGCAACATCAGGAACGGGCCAGGCGAAATCCGCGCTGGTCAATCTAAATACAGCAACAGAAGCAGACTTTCAAACTATTTCAGGCATCGGACAAAAACGAGCTCAGGATATTATTGCTTACCGAGAAGCCAATGGTAGATTTAAGTCTGTAGATGATCTAAAAAATGTATCAGGTATTGGGGCCAAAACTCTGGAAAAATTAAAAGAATATGTCACAGTGGATTAAAAAACTTCCCCTTTCACCAATCTATTTGTGCTTTCTTTTGGTTTGGCTTTACTTCGCTATTTATAGTGGGGAAAAGCTCGCTTATCTGGGAGTTTTTCTGCTTATAGCTCGCCTAATCTGGCATTATCCAAGAAAGAAATGGTTGCCAACTTTGGCTATCCTAGCCTGTTTTGCTATCTTTTTTTATGCTAGACGCGAGTTGACGGAGCGAACCTTTCAGTCTCAACCAGCTCCAGCAAGACAAGTCTTAGTTTTACCAGATACAATTAAAGTAAATGGAGATTCCCTGTCATTCCGTGGTAGAATAGCTGGCAGACTCTATCAGCTCTACTACAAATTAGCAAGTCCAAGAGAGAAAAAAACTTTTCAAAAACTAACTGACTTGGTCACTTTAGAGATAGAAGCGGAGTTCAATCTAGCAGAAGGACAGCGCAATTTCTCTGGCTTTGACTATCAGGCTTATTTAAAAAGTCAGGGAATCTATCGGACGGTTAAGGTCAGTGGGATTATCTCTAGTCGTTCTAGTCAGTCTGCTAATCCATTTGATTGGCTGTCTGTTTGGCGTAGGAAGGCCTTGGTTTTCATTAAGTCTACTTTTCCAAGCCCGATGAGTCACTACATGACAGGACTCTTGTTTGGTGATTTAGATATTGATTTTGCAGAGATGAATGACTTGTACTCAAGTTTAGGAATTATCCATCTTTTTGCTTTATCAGGAATGCAAGTTGGCTTTTTTATGGATGTCTTTCGAAAAATTCTTCTACGCATTGGCTTAAGAATGGAAACAGTAGATTGGTTGCAATTCCCTTTGTCCTTTATTTATGCTGGTTTGACCGGATTTTCTGTGTCAGTAGTGAGAAGTTTAGTGCAAAAGTTGTTGTCTCAATTTGGAGTGAGGCGCTTGGATAATTTTGCGATGACCATGCTGGTCTTAATGCTTCTTATGCCAAGCTTTCTCCTGACAACAGGCGGAGTCCTATCTTGCGCTTATGCCTTTATCATCACGATGTTGGACTTTAAAGATTCTAGTGGTTTTCGCAAAGCAGTGCTAGAGAGTTTAAGCATCTCGCTAGGTATTTTACCAATTCTTATCTATTATTTTGCAGAATTCCAGCCTTGGTCTATCCTCTTGACCTTCCTTTTTTCAATCGTTTTTGATGTATTTATGTTGCCTCTCTTGAGTCTAATTTTTGTCCTTTCGCCTTTGTTTGCCATCACTCAAGTTAATATCTTTTTCCAATGGCTGGAAATAGTTATACGTTGGGTAGCTGGTCTGTCAACAAGGCCAATAGTTTTAGGTCAGCCCAATCTGACTTTGCTTATTCTTCTTCTACTAGCTTTAGCCTTACTCTATGATTTTAGAAAACAAAAAAAGATTAAGGCTGGTCTGAGTCTGTTAGCAATCTTGCTATTTTTCCTAAGTAAATATCCCTTGCAAAATGAAATCACAGTGGTTGATATTGGACAAGGAGATAGTATATTTCTGAGAGATATCAGAGGCCGAACCATTGTAATTGATACAGGAGGACGGGTGGAGATTGGTAAAAAAGAGGCTTGGCAAGAGCGCGTGAGAAAAAGCAATGCGGAAACGACCTTAATCCCTTATTTAAAAAGTCGAGGAGTGGATCACTTGGATCAATTAGTCCTGACTCACACAGATACAGACCATATGGGAGATATGTTGGACTTAGCCAAGCATTTTTCTATCCGAGAAATTTATGTTTCCAAAGGAAGTATGACTCAGTCTGATTTTGTAGGCAAGTTAAAGAAGATGAAAGCTAAAGTTCATGTAGTCGAGGTGGGAGATCGGCTTCCTATTTTTGATTCGGCTCTTGAAGTGCTCTACCCGCTTACTCAAGGAGATGGAGGTAATGATGATTCAATTGTCTTGTATGGTGAATTTTTCCGGACCAAGTTTCTTTTCACAGGAGATTTAGAAGCTCCAGGTGAAGGTCAGATGGTGACAGCCTATCCAGATTTAAGAGTAGATGTGCTCAAAGCTGGGCATCATGGTTCTAAAGGATCTTCTAGTCCAGAATTTCTAGAGCATATTAAGCCTAAGTTGGCCTTGATTTCAGCTGGTAAAAACAATCGCTACCAGCATCCGCATCAGGAAACTTTAGAAAGATTTGAAAAAATCCAGACCAAGATTTTACGGACAGATGAGCAGGGTGCTATTCGATTTAAAGGATGGAGTTCTTGGAAGATAGAAACAGTTCGCTAGCCACTTAGGAATGAGATTGGACAGGCATTATCTTAAGCTGTGTGGTATAATATAGAGAACCAAAATAAGACAAACTAGGAGAAGGATTTCTTGTTAGCAATTGAAGCCATCAAAAAAATAAATCTATCCAATCTACCTCCCCTTACTGTGTTAACAGGAGATGATTTGGGACAGTTCGAATTGCTGAAAGAACAGTTGTTGAAGCAAATTGAATTTAATGCAGCTGACTTGAATTATGCGCTGTTTGACATGAAGGAAGTGGAGTACCAGCAAGTGGAATTAGACTTGGTGAGTCTTCCCTTTTTCTCAGATGAAAAAATTATTATTCTAGATCATTTTATAGATATCACAACTGCTAAAAAGCGAAATTTGTCAGATGATGAATTGAAGTCTTTTGAGACGTATTTGGAACATCCAGTTGAGACAACCAAGCTAATTATCTTTGCAGAAGGAAAGTTAGACAGCAAACGTAGAATTGTTAAGCTTTTAAAACGAGATGCAGAGATTTTTGAAGCATCAGAGCCGAAAGAACAGGATTTAAGGTCCTATTTTAGTAAAGTAGCTCAAGCAAAGAATCTTCAGTTTGCTCCGACTGTGTTTGATCAACTCTTGATTAAATCGGGCTTTCAATTTAGCGAAATTAGTAAGAATTTATCTTTTTTAAAGGGATATAAGCCAGATGGTCAAATTGAGCTTGAAGATGTTACAGAAGCTATTCCAAAGACCTTGCAGGACAATATTTTTGACTTGACTCAGTTAATCCTAAAGCAAAGGGTTGATGAAGCTCGAAGTCTTGTTAGTGATCTAAGGCTACAAGGAGAAGATGAAATCAAACTGATTGCCATCATGTTAGGGCAGTTCCGTATTTTTACCCAGGTTAAGTTATTAGCTGAAAAGAGCCGAGCTGAAAGCCAGATTGTATCGGACTTATCTGATTATCTGGGGCGAAAGGTCAATCCTTATCAAGTCAAGTTTGCCTTAAAGGATGCCCGTTCCTTGGATCTATCCTTTTTGAAAAAAACGATGGCTTGCTTGATTGAAACAGATTATCAGATTAAATCTGGACTTTACGAAAAGGATTATCTATTTGATCTTGCATTGCTTAGGATTGCAACTGGAAATCTGTAAGCAAAATAGTTGAAAAAAAAACATGATTGCGTTATCATTTTCATAATAAATAAAGAAAAAGAGGTTTTGCAAATGGCAATTATTTTACCTGATCTTCCTTACGCTTATGATGCATTGGAGCCATATATCGATGAAGAAACTATGCACTTGCACCATGACAAACACCATAATACTTATGTAACAAATGTCAATGCAGCACTTGCAAAACACCCTGAAATTGGCGAAGATTTAGAAAAATTATTGGCTGATGTCGAGTCTATTCCAGCTGATATCCGTCAAGCAGTTATCAACAATGGTGGTGGACACCTTAACCACGCTCTTTTCTGGGAATTGATGACAGCAGAAGAGACAGCACCTTCTGCAGAATTAGCGGCTGACATTGATGCTACTTTTGGATCCTTTGAAGATTTCCAAGCAGCTTTCACAACTGCAGCAACAACTCGTTTTGGGTCAGGCTGGGCTTGGTTGGTTGTCAATAAAGAAGGCAAATTAGAAGTGGTTTCAACTGCGAATCAAGATACTCCAATCTCAGAAGGTAAAACTCCAATCTTGGGCTTGGATGTTTGGGAACATGCTTATTATGTTAAATACCGTAATGTTCGTCCTGATTACATCAAAGCTTTCTTCTCAGTGATCAACTGGAATAAAGTTAACGAACTTTATGCAGCAGCTAAATAATATAAATTAGGAGTGAATCGTGTAGATTCGCTTTTTTAGTTACTATTTTGCCCTTTAGACTTGTTATTTTTCTCATATTTTTTTATAATACTAAAAATTAGGAGAAAAAATTTGACTAAAAAATATATAACAATTGCCGTTGCTGTCATTTCCAGCCTCTGCTTGATCTGTTTATTTATCTTCTTTGCTATTGAGTGGAAGATGGCCTATGAGAAACAAAGTCGGATTAATGCTGAATCTACAAGCTCTGCTAGTCATCAGAGTCAAAAAGACAAAGAAGCGACTATAGAAAAACCAGAAGAAACCAAGCCTGTTCAAAAAAGTCCTGAAGAAAAGCAAAAAGTCATGGAGGCGGATGGGCCGACTATGGATGCTTTAGGTTTACGTTATGACTATGCAAATTTGGATTTGACTCAGGTCATTCAGGCTTATTTAGCTGAAGCGGGAATTGAACAATCGCAGATTGCCTTTTCTTATAAAGACCTGACGACAGGTCAAACATTTGCCATGAATGATACTCAGCCTATGACAGCCGGCTCAACTTACAAACTACCACTCAATATGTTGGTAGTAGATGAGGTGGCAGAGGGGAAATTATCAATGGAAGAGCGCTTTGATATTACCCAAACTCACTTTGAGTATCAAGGAGAACATGATAATTATGTTGCAGCTTTTAATGGTGCCATGTCGATTCCTGATATGCAAGAGTATTCCTTGGTTTATTCTGAAAATACACCAGCCTACGCTTTAGCCGAGCGCCTAGGTGGGATGGACAAGGCCTATGAGATGTTCAGCCGCTACGGTCAGTCCAAGGGCGATCTGAAAACTATTAGTCGTGAAAATAATAAGACCACAACGGATTATTATATCCAAGTACTAGAATATCTTTCTAAAAATCAAGAGAAATATAAGGATATTCTTTACTATATTGGCGAATCCTTCCCTGGTGAATATTATAAGCGCTATCTACGCGATATTACTATTTATCAAAAGCCAGGTTATGTTCGTGAAGCGCTAAACGTTGATGCTTTAGTTATGGAGGAGAAACCCTATATTGTAGCTCTCTATACGGCTTACTTAGGAGGCAGTACTGAATCTAGTGATGAAATCAGCGGACTTGGAATTGAGCAGGTGGGCCAACTAGCCTATGTTATCAATGAATGGCATCGGGTTAATAAGAATTGATTGACAATGAATGATAAAATTTTAAAAGTATGCTTAGATACAGATCTGAGCATATTTTTCTTATAATGAATGATACTTTAAATAGTATAAGTAAAACTGATAACGGAACCTATTTAGAAAAATATCGAAATATCCTTGACGTTTAAAAGATAGAGGTGTATAATTCTATTTAGAAAACAATCGAAATACTTTGGGAGAATGACTATGATTACTACACATATTATGATTTCTATGTTGCTTATTCTAGTGGCAGTCTTAGTTCCTGTTATTTATTTCAAAAAGAGCAAGCACATTTCTCTAGTAGTCTTTTTTTTAGGAGGAGTTGGTTTTTATTTATCAAGCCAAGTTCTTGAAAAAATCTTGCACTGGATTGTTTTACAGCCTCAGGCTGATGGAAGCATAGCTTTGCAGACGGGAAATCCTTGGCTATATGTCCTTTATGGTGTTGCTGTGGCAGCTATTTTTGAAGAAACAGCCCGATGGATCGTCTTTTACTTGTTACAAAAGAAGCGCCCAATGACAGTTAGCGATGGTTTGGCTTATGGCTTGGGGCATGGCGGTATTGAGGCTCTGTTTGTTGGAATTGTGAGTCTCTTAAACTTTTGGATTATAGCTCAAGCAGTGACTCAGGGAAATGCGCAGTTAGTGACGAAAGTTCCTCAAGCAACGATTGACTATATTAAGTCTCTGAGTGCTGGAAGCATCTATCTTTTGGTTTTTGAACGCATCGTGGCAGTGATCTGTCAAGTCTTACTAAGCTTTTGGGCTTGGAAGTCAGTCAAAGAAAAGGCCCCGATTTATTTTCTAGCTGCTCTAGGATTCCATGCTTTGATTGATCTAGCTCCTGCACTGGGACAGATTCAGTTGCTTTCACCTCTAGTTGTTGAGGCCATATTCTTTATTGAAGTAGTTGGTCTAGCTTATCTGACCAAGAAAATAATGAAGAGTTATCTGAAAGAAGGTTCTTATCATGGGAATCAATCAAACACTTAAAGCTTTAGCGGATCCAGTCCGGAGAAATATTTTAGAAATGCTTAAACAGGGCCCTAAGTCGGCGGGAGAAATAGCTCAAGCTTTTGAGCTAACTCCTGCCACAGTGTCCTACCATTTATCGCAGCTGAAAAAGGCAGGCTTATTATTAGAAGAAAAAAAGAAAAACTTTATTTATTATAGTTTAGATATCACAGTTTTTGAGGAAATTTTAGTTTGGTTCCAATCTCTCGGAGGAGGAAATGGAAATGAAAAAAAATAGTTTACAAGAATTAGGTTGGGCACTTGGCGTCACGCTCTTGCCAGTTTTATATGCCGTATGGGTCTATCAAACATTACCAGAAAACCTGGCTATTCATTTTGACTTATCTGGAAAAGGAAATGCTTTTTTACCTAAGTTTTTAGTAGTTTCGGCTTTTCCAATTGTCATGATGCTGCTAGAAGTTATGATTTACTGGACAACCATTGCCAAAGATATCTTGAATAGAACCTTTAAGCACCTTATTCGCTGGATAATCCCTTTTTCCTTTGTTTCGCTATATCTAGCTACCATTTATCGGGGGTTAAATGAGGAATTTGATATCCGTAAAATAGCAGCCATGGTGGTTGCTTTGGTTTTCATAATTGTAGGCAATTACTTGCCAAAAAAAGTACAAGAAAACAGACAACCCCTGAATAGAAAACTGGCTTATCTTTTTGTAGGAATCGGATTTTTATTGTTTATAATTGCCATCTTCTATTTGTAAGCTGAATACATAGATATATCTTTATTTGTAAGCGTATTTATGATATACTGTCATTATCAAATAAAAAAGGGTTATTATGATTAATAAGGAACATTATCAGTTTATCCGCCAGCATCCTGCATTTGAGAATTTTCCAGTAGAGTCTTTTGATAAATTAGCCATTGAAATTCAATTTCATAAGGTTTCTAAAGGTCAAATTATCTTTTTTTCTGGAGATCGGCGTGATCGCCTTTTTCTTCTCTATCAAGGATATGCTCGAATAGAACAGTATGATGCTACCGATACTTTTTCTTATACTGATTATATAAAAAAGGGGAATGTTTTCCCTTATGGTGGCATCTTCTTTGATGAGCGCTATCATTATACTGCAAGTGCTGTGACACAGGTGGAATATTTTAGTATTCCTATGAAATTGTTTGAAGATTTTTCTAAGAAAAATGTGAATCAGCTGTTGTTTATTACGCAGAAACTATCCAGAATCTTGGAGTTTCAAGAATTACGCTTGCGAAATGTTGTTGCGGTCAGTGCAACAGACAGAGTTGTTCAGTCCCTTTCGATCTTATGTATGGATTTATGCAAAACAGGGGATGTTTTGCCATTTCCAATTAGTATGAAGGAGTTGGCTAAGCTAGGAGCAACAACCCGTGAAACAGTTAATCAGGTCCTCAAAAAGTTAAGAGAAGAAGGTCGTATTAGCTATGAGCACAAGCAGCTAGTTTTTACAGATAGAGAATATTTTATGAAATATTTCAAAGAAAGTTAGTCTACTGGACCGACTTTCTTTTTTTGTATAAACAAAGATTTTATAAAAAAATAAATATTCGCAAAAATCATAAAAGATACAAAATATGCAAAGAAAACGCTTCAAAACATAAAAATATTAAAAAAAAATCTAAAAGTGATAAAAATTTGGCATTTAGAGTGTCAGTTTTTTTGTGTAAGTGTTTTCAAAAAATGCTAGAATAATATATGTAAACGGGCTTAGGAAAACCTAAACCGCAAAGAATAAGGAGGAAAGTAGATGTCTACACATCCAATTCATGTTTTCTCAGAAATTGGAAAACTGAAAAAAGTTATGTTACATAGACCTGGTAAAGAGTTGGAAAACTTGATGCCAGACTATCTCGAACGTCTTCTCTTTGATGATATTCCATTTTTGGAAGATGCACAAAAAGAACACGACAACTTTGCTCAAGCGCTTCGCAATGAAGGTATCGAAGTGCTATATCTAGAAAAACTGGCTGCTGAGTCTTTGACTTCACCAGAAATTCGCAACCAATTCATCGAAGAATATCTTGATGAAGCAAATATCCGCGGACGCCAAACTAAAGTGGCTATTCGTGAGTTGCTTCAAGGTATTAAAGATAACCAAGAGTTGGTTGAAAAAACGATGGCTGGTGTACAAAAAGCTGAATTGCCAGAAATTCCAGAAGAAGCAAAAGGCTTGACTGACTTGGTAGAATCAGACTATCCATTCGCTATCGATCCAATGCCAAACCTTTACTTCACACGTGACCCATTTGCTACAATCGGTAATGCAGTATCACTCAACCACATGTACGCAGATACACGTAACCGCGAAACTTTGTATGGTAAATATATCTTCAAATACCACCCAGTTTACGGTGGAAATGTTGAACTTGTTTACAATCGTGAAGAAGATACTCGTATCGAAGGTGGAGATGAGTTGGTTCTTTCTAAAGATGTATTGGCAGTTGGTATCTCACAACGTACTGATGCTGCATCAATTGAAAAATTGTTGGTTAACATCTTCAAGAAAAACGTTGGCTTCAAGAAAGTATTGGCTTTCGAATTTGCTAACAACCGTAAATTCATGCACTTGGATACAGTCTTCACAATGGTAGACTACGATAAATTTACTATTCACCCAGAAATCCAAGGCAATCTTCGCGTCTTCACAGTAACTTATGAAAACGAACAATTGAAGATCGTTGAAGAAAAAGGAGATTTAGCAGAACTTCTTGCTGAAAACCTTGGTGTTGAAAAAGTATCATTGATTCCATGTGGAGATGGCAACGTTGTTGCTGCAGCACGTGAACAATGGAACGATGGTTCAAACACACTTACAATCGCTCCAGGTGTTGTTGTTGTATATGACCGCAATACAGTTACTAATAAGAAACTAGAAGAATACGGCTTACGTTTGATTAAGATTCGCGGAAGTGAATTGGTTCGCGGTCGTGGTGGACCTCGTTGTATGTCAATGCCATTCGAACGTGAAGAAATCTAAACGTTCAATATCTTAAGAAATTCTAATAGATAGAAAGAGGAAATAAAAGAATGACAAATTCAGTATTCCAAGGACGTAGCTTCCTTGCAGAAAAAGACTTTACCCGTGCAGAGTTAGAATACCTTATTGGTCTTTCAGCTCACTTGAAAGATTTGAAAAAACGTAACATTGAGCACCGTTACCTTGCTGGTAAAAATATTGCTCTCTTGTTTGAAAAAACATCTACTCGTACGCGTGCAGCCTTTACTACAGCAGCTATCGACCTTGGCGCACACCCAGAATATCTTGGTGCTAATGATATTCAGCTTGGTAAAAAAGAATCAACTGAAGATACAGCTAAAGTTTTGGGCCGTATGTTTGATGGTATTGAATTCCGTGGTTTCAGCCAACGTATGGTAGAAGAATTGGCAGAATTCTCAGGTGTTCCAGTTTGGAATGGTCTGACTGACGAATGGCACCCAACTCAAATGTTAGCTGACTACCTGACAGTTCAAGAAAACTTTGGTCGCCTAGAAGGCTTGACATTGGTATACTGTGGTGACGGACGTAACAACGTTGCTAACAGCTTACTAGTGACTGGTGCAATTCTTGGTGTTAACGTTCACATCTTCTCTCCAAAAGAACTCTTCCCAGAACAAGAAATTGTTGAATTGGCAGAAGGATTTGCGAAAGAAAGTGGCGCTCACATCTTAATCACTGAAGATGCTGACGAAGCTGTGAAAGGTGCTGATGTACTTTACACTGACGTTTGGGTATCAATGGGTGAAGAAGATAAATTTGCAGAACGTGTTGCTCTTTTGAAACCATACCAAGTAAACATGGATTTGGTTAAGAAAGCTGATAACGAAGACTTGATCTTCTTGCACTGCTTGCCTGCTTTCCACGACACAAATACTGTTTATGGTAAGGATGTTGCTGAAAAATTTGGCGTAGAAGAAATGGAAGTAACTGACGAAGTATTCCGCAGTAAATATGCTCGTCATTTCGACCAAGCTGAAAACCGTATGCATACAATTAAAGCAGTTATGGCTGCAACCTTAGGTAATCTTTACATTCCAAAAGTATAACCTTAGAAACAATTAAACTGTAATACCAACAGCTATGAGGGCTGCGACTAATAGCTTTAGTCCGCCCTCATTTTTAATAGTCAAACAGTTTGTCTTTCTAAATTGAAAAACAAACTGGAGGACATTATTATAATCAAAATTAAAACGCATTTACCTTGCGTTGAAGGAGAATTATATGGCAAATCGTAAAATCGTTGTAGCCTTGGGAGGAAATGCCATCCTTTCATCTGATCCATCAGCAAAAGCACAGCAGGAAGCCTTGGTGGAGACTGCCAAGCATTTGGTGAAACTGATTAAAAATGGAGATGACCTCATCATTACTCACGGGAATGGTCCTCAAGTAGGAAATCTTTTGTTGCAACATTTGGCAGCAGACTCTGAAAAGAATCCTGCTTTTCCACTCGACTCTCTCGTAGCCATGACAGAAGGAAGCATCGGCTTCTGGTTGCAAAATGCTTTGCAAAATGCTCTCTTGGATGAAGGAATTGACAAAAACGTTGCTTCAGTAGTGACACAAGTGGTTGTAGATAAGAACGACCCAGCTTTTGTTAACCTCAGCAAACCAATCGGTCCTTTCTATTTAGAAGAAGAAGCAAAAGCAGAAGCTGAAAAGAGCGGTGCAACTTTCAAAGAAGATGCTGGACGTGGTTGGCGTAAGGTCGTTGCTTCACCAAAACCGGTTGACATTAAAGAAATTGACACAATTCGTACTCTTTTAAATGATGGCCAAGTGGTGGTAGCTGCTGGTGGTGGCGGTATTCCTGTCATTAAGGAAGACAACGGTCATCTTTCAGGAGTTGAAGCTGTTATTGATAAAGACTTTGCTTCTCAACGTTTGGCTGAGTTAGTGGAAGCTGATCTCTTCATCGTGTTGACAGGAGTAGACTATGTCTTTGTAAATTACAATAAACCTGATCAAGAAAAATTAGAACATGTGAATGTTGCTCAGTTGGAAGAATATATCAAACAAGATCAATTTGCTCCAGGAAGTATGCTTCCAAAAGTTGAAGCAGCTATTGCCTTCGTTAACGGTCGTCCAGAGGGTAAAGCGGTTATTACTTCACTAGAAAATCTGGGTGCTTTGATTGAATCTGAAAGCGGAACAATTATTCAAAAAGACTGAAATAAGTTTTGAACTATAGACTAGTTTAAAAGTTTTGCTCTAAAAAACACTGGTATTTTCCATGTCAATATGATAAAATATAGGTGATAAATAAACATTTTCTTGGATATTTATTCAAGGAGAGAGCTTGGTTTTTTGCACTTTGTTAGATTTTAGGAGGAGAAAACAATGAGTGAAGAAACAAAAAAAGGGTTTAGGATGCCTTCTTCCTATACCGTGTTGATTATTATCATTGCTGTTATGGCAGCACTAACTTGGATTATTCCGGCTGGTCAGTATGATGTCAACAAAGAAGGAAACCTGATTGCTGGAACATATAAAGAGGTTGCTTCTAACCCTCAAGGGATTTGGGATGTTCTCATGGCACCGATTCGTGCGATGCTTGGACACGAACCTACAAAGGCAGCGATTGACGTTTCCTTCTTTATCCTGATGGTAGGTGGTTTCCTTGGTGTTGTTAATGAAACTGGAACCTTAGATGTAGGGATTGCTTCTATCGTGAAGAAGTACAAAGGCCGTGAAAAAATGTTGATTGTCATCCTTATGCCTCTGTTTGCCCTTGGTGGTACAACTTATGGTATGGGTGAAGAAACTATGGCTTTCTACCCACTTCTTGTTCCTGTAATGATGGCGGTTGGTTTTGATAGTATTACCGCCGTAGCCATTATCTTACTTGGATCTCAAATTGGATGTTTGGCATCCACTCTAAATCCATTTGCAACAGTTATCGCTTCGGATACAGCAGGCGTGCCGACAGCAGATGGTATTGTGCTACGCCTTATCTTCTGGTTTGTAATGGTTGCAATGAGCACTTACTTTGTTTATCGTTATGCGGATAAGATTCAAAAAGATCCTACCAAATCTTTGGTATATAGCCAAAGAGAAGAAGATTTGAAACACTTCAATGTAACGGATAACGATGATGCACCTTCTGTCTTGAGTAAGAAACAAAAACATGTTTTATATCTCTTCATTGCAACATTTGTTATCATGGTTGCCAGCTTTATCCCTTGGACAGACCTTCATATCAATCTTTTTGAAAACTTTAATTCTTGGTTAACAGGTCTTCCTGTAATTGGTAAAATTATTGGTTCTTCAACTGGGGCTTTAGGTACTTGGTACTTCCCAGAAGGCGCAATGCTCTTTGCCTTTATGGGTATCTTGATTGGTATCGTTTATGGTCTTAAAGAAGACAAGATTATCTCAGCCTTCATGAATGGTGCTGCTGACTTGCTCAGTGTTGCCCTTATCGTAGCGATCGCGCGTGGTATCCAAGTTATCATGAACGATGGTATGATTACTGCAACTATCCTTCACTGGGGTGAACAAGGACTTAAAGGTCTGTCATCTCAACTATTCATTATCTTGACTTACATTTTCTACTTGCCAATGTCATTCTTAATCCCATCTTCATCTGGTCTTGCCAGCGCAACAATGGGTATCATGGCACCTTTAGGAGAGTTTGTCAATGTGAAAGGAAGCTTGATTATCACTGCTTATCAATCAGCTTCAGGTGTTCTTAACTTGGTAGCACCAACTTCAGGTATCGTTATGGGAGCTCTTGCTCTTGGCCGTATCAGCCTTGGTACTTGGTGGAAATTCATTGGTAAATTGATTGTAGCCATTATCGTTGTCAGCATTTTGTTGCTTCTCTTGGGTACCTTCATTCCAGCTATTGGTTAAGAGATGTGAGGTGCTTCCATGAAAAATTATCTAACAGAACAAGTAAAAAAAGAATTTCTCGAATCTTTGAAAACTCTTATTTCCTACCCATCTGTTCTTAATGAAAATGAAAATGGAACACCTTTTGGACAAGCTATTCAAGATGTCCTAGAAAAAACTTTAGAAATATGTCGAGGAATAGGCTTTACAACCTATCTCGATCCTAAAGGTTATTATGGATATGCAGAAATCGGTCAGGGAGAAGAACTCCTGGCCGTTCTCTGTCATTTGGATGTTGTTCCATCAGGTGAAGAAGCAGATTGGCAAACACCACCGTTTGAGGCAACTGAAAAAGATGGCTATCTCTTTGGACGCGGTGTTCAAGATGATAAAGGACCATCAATGGCAGCTTTGTATGCAGTTAAAGCATTGCTGGATAGTGGAGTTCGCTTCAAAAAACGGGTGCGTTTCATTTTCGGAACAGATGAGGAGACACTCTGGCGTTGCATGGGTAGATACAATGAATTGGAAGAAAGGGCGACTCTTGGTTTCGCTCCTGATTCATCCTTTCCATTGACCTATGCTGAAAAGGGACTTTTACAGGTCAAGTTGCATGGACCAGGGTCCGATTTTATCAAACTTGAAGCTGGGGATGCTTTTAATGTTGTACCAGCTAAAGCTAGTTACCAGGGTCCTTTCTTAGAGAAAGTAATTGCGGGTCTAAGAGCGACAGGCTTTGATTACGAAGTATCGGCTAATCAGGTGACAGTTCTTGGTGTTCCAAAACATGCTAAAGATGCTGCTGAGGGAGTCAATGCAATTGTTCGACTGGCTAAGGTACTCCAAGTTCTTGCTCCACATCCTGCTTTAGCTTTTATTGCCGAAGCGGTAGGAGAAGATGCAACAGGAGCCCACTTATTTGGTCCCGTTTCAGATGAACCATCCGGAAGTTTATCTTTTAATATTGCCGGATTGACAGTCAGTTCCGAAAAATCAGAAATCCGAATTGATATTCGAATTCCTGTTTTAGCAGACAAAGAAAAATTAGTTCAAACATTAACAGACAAGGCATCTGATTATCGCTTGGTTTATGAGGAGTTTGATTATCTAGCGCCTTTATATGTACCAAAAGATAGCAAGTTGGTAAGTACTTTGATGAGTATTTATCAAGAAAAAACTGGTGACGATAGTCCAGCTATGTCATCAGGAGGAGCAACCTTTGCTCGTACCATGCCAAACTGTGTAGCCTTTGGGGCCTTATTCCCAGGAGCAGAGCAGACGGAACATCAGGCTAATGAACGAGCTAAACTAGATGACCTTTACCGGGCAATGGATATCTATGCGGAAACGATCTTCCGTTTGGCTGGAGAATAAAATAAAAGGAGTTGAAAATTTCAACTCCTTTTGCTTATTTACTAAAGAAAAATGGTGGGGCAAATTCTTTAAGCTTATCAAAACATTCAATGGCAGATGGATTGTCTTCACAAATGATCAAACAAACATCATCTCCACAGACAGTTGCAACAATTTGAGGTAATTCCAGTGCATCCAGAATTGCTCCAAAAGACTGGGCTAGTCCGGGGAGAGTTTTCATGACAACTTGATTCTGAACGGGCCGTAGCATGATGAGGGCGTCTTCCATATAAAAACGCAGGCGCTTCTCCCAGCGAGAAGGAGCAATACTATTTATAACATAGTAAGAAATATTGTTTTCAGTGACCTTGACCAGGTTGAGGGCCTTCATATCACGAGACAAGGTTGATTGGGTAACAATAACACCGTTGGCTTCAAGGAGTTCCTGAAGTTCTTGTTGAGTATGGACTTTTTTCTCCATAATCAGGGAACGAATTAAACGATGTCTACTTTCTATTTTATTCATAAAATTACCTACTATTTGATAAACATAGCGTCTCCAAAGCTGAAGAAGCGGTAGCGCTCAGCAATAGCGTGTTCGTAAGCCTTTAAGGTTAGGTCTCGTCCGGCAAAGGCTGAGACTAGCATAACTAAAGTTGATTTAGGTAAGTGGAAATTGGTCGAAAAGGCATCAACAATTTGCCACTGGTAGCCTGGTTTGATAAAAATATTGGTCCACCCAGAATCAGCTTGAATGTCGCCTTGGAACTTATTTCCGATGGTTTCTAGAGTTCGGATTGAAGTTGTTCCGACAGCGATAATACGGTGACCATTTGCCTTAACCTCGCGGAGAGTAGAGGCGGCTTCTTCAGACAAAGTATAAAACTCAGAATGCATTTCGTGTTCTTCTAGATTGTCAACAGAAACTGGTCGGAAGGTGCCAAGTCCGACGTGAAGGGTCAGATAAACCAACTTAACTCCCTTGGCTTCAATTTGTGCAAGCAGTTCTTTGGTAAAATGAAGTCCAGCTGTTGGGGCAGCAGCGGAGCCATTTTCTTTAGCATAGACAGTTTGGTAGCGTTCGCGATCTGCTAATTTTTCATGAATATAAGGAGGCAGGGGCATTTCACCCAAGCTCTCTAGCACTTCTAAGAAAATCCCTTGATAGTCAAAGCGGACAATTCGTCCCCCGTGTTCTAGTTCATCCACAACCGTAGCTGTCAGTCGACCATCCCCAAAGGAAACTTGAGCACCAACTTTCAAACGTTTAGCTGGTTTTGCTAAGACCTCCCATTGATCTCCTTCAGTATTCTTTAAAAGTAAGAGTTCAACGTGACCACCAGTTCCAGGTTTCTCACCGTAGAGACGAGCAGGCAGGACCCGAGTGTTATTCATGACAAGGGCGTCGCCAGGCTGGAGTTGATCAATAATTGAGTCAAAATGCTGGTCAGAAAATTCTCCGCTTGATCGGTCTACAATCAATAAACGGGAGGCATCGCGTTTTTCAAGAGGAGTTTGGGCAATAAGCTCCTCTGGTAAGTGAAAGTCAAAATCGGCAGTGTTCATTATTTCTCCTTAAACAGTCCATATAATCCATAAAAAGTAAGCACAACATAAAATTGGAAGGCTAGTTAGTAAAATTCCAATACAAAGAGCTATCATTCTTAATGTTTTGATGGCTCTAAAAAATAGGCTGAGTACGAGAAAGACAACACCCAGTAAAAATAAAAGTAATAAATACAGTAACATTCTTATATTATATCACGATTTTATCTTTCTTTGCTGGCAAAATTTAAAATATGAAAATTTCTATCTTGACAAAAATTGGTCTATACCATATAATAATATTAGAGAAAAGTTCAGGAGGATTCTGATGAAAATTATTCAAGTAGCTGACCAAAATGAAGGCGGGAAAGTAGCAGTAGAAATCTTAAGAAGAAAGTTAGCAGAAGGCGCTAAAACACTTGGTTTAGCTACTGGTAGTAGTCCGCTTAGTTTCTATAAGGAATTAATTGAAAGCGATATTGATCTCTCTGATTTAGTCAGTGTAAATCTGGATGAGTATGTTGGCTTAGAGGCTGATGATCCCCAATCTTACCATTACTTTATGAATGAAAACCTTTTTTCTCATAAACCTTTTAAAAAGAGTTTTTTACCAAATGGAAGAGCTGAGGATGCTGAAGAAGAGACAGCAGATTACAACAGAATTTTAGCGGAGAATCCAGTAGATTTCCAAATCTTAGGAATTGGAACTAATGGTCACATCGGTTTTAATGAGCCAGGAACAAGTTTTGATAGTCAAACCCACCTGGTTGATTTAACTCCGTCTACAATCGAAGCAAATGCTCGTTTCTTTGAAACAATTGACCAAGTTCCGACCCAGGCAATTTCTATGGGGATTGCAAATATTATGGCTGCCAAGTCAATTGTCTTGTTTGCTTATGGGAAAGGAAAAGCTCAGGCAATTGCTGGAACAGTAGCAGGACCTGTTACTGAGGAGTTGCCGGCCAGTGTACTCCAGGGCCATGAGGATGTTACGATTATTGCAGATGCAGAAGCACTTAGCCTATTAGATAACTAAAAATTCCTGCCTGTTTATCAGGTGGGATTTTTTTGAAAAAATATATCTACTTTTCAGATGTATTTTCTAAAATATTTTCTATTTTGTTTGGGAAATATGATATACTAATTAGTAACGATGAAAAATTAGGAGGCTTCTGGTGAAGAAGAAATGGATAACACTTGTTTGCTTGGTAACATTATTATTTGGGGCAGCTACAGTTAGTTCAGATGAGCTGATGGATATTACTCGGAAAGCCTATCCAGATGTAAAAGATATCAATCGTCCCAGATCTTCACTGATTATAGATGGGAACACGGGAGATGTCCTTTGGCAGGATAACATTGATGAAGTTCGAGATCCAGCGAGCATGAGTAAATTGATGACACTTTATCTTTTGTTTGAGGCTATGGGGCAAGGAAAGCTTTCAGAAGATACCATCATCAAAGCTAGCCAGACAGACCAGAATATTGCTGGAATTTATGAAATTTCCAATAACAAAATTGTAGCGGGTGTAGATTATACAATATCTGAGCTGATAACTATGACAGTCGTTCCTTCTTCTAATGCAACGACGGTTATGATTGCGAATTACTTATCTAATAATGATCCAGACGCTTTTTTGGACCAAATGAATAGTAAGGCTAAAGAACTTGGCATGACCAATACACATTGGTACAATGCGAGTGGAGCTGCGGCTTCATCCTTTAAAGGCTTCTACACTCCTCAACGATATGATAATAATGCAGCTAACCAGACAACGGCTCGCGATCTAGCTATCCTTGCTTATAATTTTGTTAAGAAATATCCTGGTATTCTCAAATACACAAATAAGCCAGTAGTTACTGTCAAAAAAGGAACACCTTATGAAGAAACCTTTGAGACTTACAATTACTCAGTTCCGGGAGCCAAGTATGGACTGGAAGGAGTAGATGGCTTAAAAACAGGTTCCAGTCCTAGAGGAGCCTTCAACTATATTGCAACTGTCAAACGTGGTGAACAACGTATTATCAGTGTGATTATGGGGGTCGGAGATTGGTCTGATCAGGATGGTGAGTACTATCGTCATCCATTTGGAAATGCTTTGATTGAAAAAGCCTACGCAGATTACGAATATAAGAAACTCCTGACTGCAGGAGAGCACAAAATTGATGGAAAAACCTATAAACTTGAAAAAGATTTTTATGGGACTGTCAAAAAAGGAACGAATCCAAAGCTAGTTGTGAAGGATGGCGTTTTGGAAGTTGATAATGGACTTTTAACCCTGTCTACATTAATTAGTGATGGAATGAAAGTCGAACTGGCTGACGATGGAGACTCACCAGTTATGGATTCTAAAAATGATCAAGGGGCAAATTCTTCAAATAAGGCAAAATCTGGACTTATATTAGATCCCAAATTGCTTTTATTAGTTCCAGTCTTGGTACTTTTTGTGATTATTTTTCTTGAGTCTGGTCGAAGAAAAAAACGGAATCGACCTCTTGCTGGACGTGATAACCTGGAAGATGATTCTCAGAATTATTCGCGTCGAAATGGGCGATAATATCTAGTGGCTGGGGTTTCCCAGCCCTTTTGTAATGTTAGAAATACCCTTCAATGGTTTTTCTATAAATGTAAGAATTAAAAAGAATGAGAAGAATGATGTTTAAAAAGTTTTATAATAGCTATCTTGCTTATGTCCTGGTTTATACTTTTTATTTTTTATCCTTTGCCTTGTTTTCAAGCTTGATTTCAGTTTATATGTTGGGGTTGGGCTTTTCAGCTGGTCAGACATCTGTGGTTGTATCGGTCGCTTTTTTCGCTTCGATGCTGGCTCAACCGGTTATGGGAATTTTGAATGACCGCTTGAGTATCAAGAAGGTGACCCTGTTTAGCTTTGGAGCCATTATCTTTATTGCAATCTATTTTATGCAAGTTAGAGATTTGTTAGGCTTAACTATTGGATACAGTTTGGTGGTTATGTTGATTAATGGTGTCAATCCAGTTATGGATGTACTTGCTGCACGAAGTCCCTATACTTATGGAAAAATTCGAATCTGGGGAACGATTGGCTATGCTTTAGGTTCTCAACTGGCTGGTGTACTCTACCAATATGTTTCTCCTATGGCTATTTTTATTGCTTTCATCGGAGCAATGATCATTACAATTGTCGGTGTCCTTTCCATTAAAATCCGCTCTGAATCTCCCAAATCAGATGAAGTTCCAAAAACTAAGAAAGACTCTTATATCAGTCAGATTTTGACCAATAAAACCTATCTCTACTATTTACTGATTGTTGCTCTTTATTCAGGAGTTGGAAATGCAGGTCATACTTATATTCCTGCCATGTTGCAGCATAGTGGTCTGAGTGTTGGAATGGCCTCAACAGTTGTATCAATTTCTGTTATCTGTGAGTCACCATTGATCTTTTATTCTTATCTTTTTATGGATAAATTATCTGCTAAAAAGCTCTTATTGTGTCCTTTACTGATTATGTTAGTCCAATACACAATTTATGGACTCAATCTGGGACTAGCCTCGAAAATCATTTTGACCTTGGCTTCTAAACATGTTTCAGGTATGCTTCTCATTATGGTCACCTTAAAGATTGTTTCAGCCATTGTAGACTCCAAGTACTTAGTGACTGCTATTGCCCTAGTACAGACTGTTAGAAGCCTTGGCTCCATTTTTATTCAACATTTTGCTGGGGCTGTTATTGATGCAGCGGGATATGAGATGATGAGTTTCTTTCTAGCAGGATTAATGGTCTTGGTAATAGCTTTAGCTTGGTTTTTAAAGGTACCCGAAAAAGAAGACCAGAAGTTGTTTTCATAAAAAAGGAGCTAGGGTTTATCCTAGTCTCCTTTTTCTATTCTTAAGATTTAGAATCTGATTGCGGCAGAAGCAACTTTCATTGTTTCTGGTACAGTTACAAGCACTTGACCAGGATTCAGATGATATTCCTTTTCTATCCAGTTTTGAAGCTCTCTGTCTGAGAGTTTTGAGAATCCTTTGAAGTAATTAGCTTCAGGGAAATATTCCCATTTACCTGTTTTAAGGAAGTTTGGATTGTCTAGTAAGGGAGGAATGCTGTCCAAATGCTCAAATCGAATCAGAGTATAGTAGGCATTCCCCCGCGATAGTATATTGCTTTTTAAGAGAATAGATAGCTTAAAAAAGCCATAACAAATAGCAGGTATCAGAATGACCATACCTAAAAAGCTAAATAAAAATGTTAAGAAAGACATAAATTTAAACCACCTTTCCTTTAGTCTATTTATGTTGAGAGCATTATAACACTTCCTGAAAACGCTGTCAAATTTTTGTTCTATTTTTTAAAGGATAAAATAAAAGCCTTTTTCCGTTTCGATATGGAAAATCTTGCTATTCAAAATAGCGCTTTCTTTTCCTATAATGGAATTAGTAAAAACTAGGAGGAAATGCAAAATGTCAACATTTAAAGATGGATTTCTCTGGGGTGGAGCTGTAGCTGCTCACCAATTAGAAGGCGGCTGGAAAGAAGGTGGGAAGGGAATCAGCGTGGCTGATGTTATGACCGCGGCTCGTCATGGAGTTCCCCGAGAAATCACGCCGGGCGTCCTAGAAGGCAAGTACTATCCTAACCATGAGGCCATTGATTTTTATCATCGTTACAAGGGAGATATTGCTCTTTTTGCAGAGATGGGCTTTAAGTGTTTCCGGACTTCCATTGCCTGGACGCGGATTTTCCCTAAGGGGGATGAAACGGAACCCAATGAAGCTGGCCTGCAATTTTATGACGACCTTTTTGATGAATGTCTCAAATATGGTATTGAGCCTGTTATCACTTTGTCTCACTTTGAAATGCCTTATCATCTAGTAACCGAGTATGGTGGTTGGAAAAATCGTCAGGTGATTGACTTCTTTGTTCGTTTTGCAGAAGTTGTTTTTAAGCGTTATAAGGATAAAGTCAAATACTGGATGACTTTCAATGAAATCAATAACCAAGCTAATTATCAGGAGGATTTTGCTCCCTTCACCAACTCTGGGATTGTCTACAAGGAAGGCGATGATCGCGAAGCAATCATGTATCAGGCAGCTCACTATGAATTAGTGGCTTCAGCACGAGCAGTTAAGGTTGGTCACGAAATAAATCCTGACTTCCAAATTGGTTGTATGATTGCCATGTGTCCTATTTATCCGGCTACTTGCAATCCGAAGGATATTCTCATGGCTATGAAAGCTATGCAGAAGCGTTATTACTTTACAGATGTGCATGTCTTTGGTCGATATCCTGAGCATATTCTCAAATACTGGGAAAGAAAGGGAATTAAGGTAGACTTCAGCGAGCAGGATCAGGAAGACTTGCTGGCGGGAACTGTTGACTATATTGGCTTTAGCTACTACATGTCCTTTGCTATTGACTCCCATCGGGAAAATAATCCTTACTTCGACTATATAGAGACTGAAGACTTGGTTAAAAATAACTTCGTCAAGGCTTCTGAATGGGAATGGCAGATTGACCCAGAAGGTTTACGCTATGCTCTCAACTGGTTTACCGATCACTATCACCTACCGCTTTTCATTGTGGAAAATGGCTTTGGTGCCATTGATCAGGTGGAAGAGGACGGTATGGTTCATGATGATTACCGGATTGACTATCTGGGGGCTCATATCCGCGAGATGAAAAAGGCCGTAGTAGAAGATGGTGTGGATCTCATGGGCTACACGCCTTGGGGCTGTATTGACCTAGTATCAGCAGGTACGGGTGAAATGCGCAAACGCTATGGATTTATTTATGTCGACAAGGATGACAATGGCAAGGGAACTTATGAACGTTCACCGAAGAAGTCCTTTAACTGGTATAAGGAAGTTATTGCATCAAATGGGGCTAATCTATAGTTAAGCATGAGATTACTATAAAATACAGAGGAGGAGATGGCAAGTGTGCTGTTTTCCGCCTCTTTTTTTAGAAAAATTAGGAGAAAAACATAATTGGAAGTATTGCAGCAGTTTTAACAACCTTCGCCTTTTTGCCTCAGGTCATTAAGGTCATCAAAAGCAAGGATACTGAATCTATAGCGCTTGGTATGTATCTGATGCAAGTTCTAGGAATCGCCTTATGGTTAGCACATTGTCTAGTCATTCAGGATTTACCGCTCATTTTAGCTAATAGTGTTTCTTTTATTCTTTCAGGAATAATTTTAGTCTATAAAATAAGATATAAGTAGCTGTTTAGAAACCATTTCCGTTTCGATACGGAAAAAGGTTAAATGGAGATTGATAGCGTTTTCATATATAATTGAGTTAACAAATAAAAATTTTAAAAAGGAGAATAATCATGGCAAAAGCATTAATTATCTGTGCAGCAGGGATGTCTTCATCACTAATGGCAAAGAAAACAACAGAGTTTTTGAAAGCAAAAGGAGAAGATGTTGAAGTAGATGCCATTAGCGCGACTGAAGGTGGTAAAGCTATTGCAGATGCAAACTTTGATCTTTATTTAATTAGCCCGCAAACTAAAATGTACTATAAACAGTTTGAAGATGCTGCCGCTAAAGTAGGAAAACCAATCGTTCAAATTCCTCCTCAAGCCTATATCCCAATTCCTATGGGGATCGAAAAAATGGCTAACTTGATTAAAGAAAATATTTAAGTGGTAAACTAGAGGTAGTGACAACTGATTTTGTAAGGAAGGAGGATAAGTGTTTTGCATCAAAAAGAAAAAATAATTCTACAGTATTTGATGGATAATGCTGACCAATACATAACTAGTATGGAATTGGCAACACACTTAACCTGTTCGGATAGAACTGTTAGAAACTACCTCAAAAGTTTAGTCGGGATGCCTACTAGTCAAACAGGCTGGAAAATTATTGCCAAGCAGGGGCATGGCTATCGATTCGTTATTGATAATAAAGACGTATACCAAAAATTTCTTCAAAAAGAAGTATTGGGAGAAGCGTCAACAGAGGCTATTGAAGGTATCGATGATCGCTATAATTATATCCTAAATAAGCTCCTCTTTGAGCAGGAATCCATTTATTGTGATGATTTGGCTGACGAATTATATGTTAGTCGTTCTACCTTGTCTTCTGATTTTAAAAAGATTCGACATGATTTATCCAAGTATGACTTACAAATCGAAAGTAAGCCTAATCGTGGTGTCTATGTCACAGGAGATGAGCGTAATATTAGACGGTTTATTATTGATTTTTTCTTTCATGACAAATTTTTCCAAATTCTTCATAATTATATCAAGATAGAGGTTTCTGGTAGACCAATTAGTCTTGAAGAATTAACGATTATCGTCCTTGATGAATGTCGGGAAGGTCGGTTAAAACTCTCTGATTTTGTCATTCAAAACTTAGTCATTCACATAGCTCTTTCTCTCAAAAGAATTGGAGAAGGCTTTCAGATTAAGCAATTAGATAGTTGGTCAATGGATGAATATAGGGAAGAAGGCAAAATTGCAGAGAAGATCTTAAAACGCGTCTATCATTCAACTGGCCTCGAATTTCCAAAAGAAGAAGTGGATTATATAACTCTACACTTGGTTTCAAAGGGAAATGTTCAAATGAACAAGTGTGAGAATGAGGATGTCGCTCAGCAAATCAGAAAACAATTATTATCGGTTCTCGAGCAAAATAATTTTACTCATAAATACCCTTTTAAGAATGATTTTCAATTGATAGAAGATTTGGTTGCTCATTTGTCTACCCTATTTGTTCGGCTGAAAAATCATGTCAAAATGGATAATCCTCTTTTGGCAGAAATCCAAAATCAGTATGCGGGAATCTTAGAAATGACGGGCAATATTTTATCGGCTATGCCGATATTTGCTAACGAAAAATTGTCTGACGATGAAGTGGCTTATGTAGCTCTACATTTTATGACTTCTTTGGAGCGCCTGAAAGAAAAACAAAAGTTTAATATACTAGTCATCTGCGCAACTGGCTATGGTTCAGCCCAAATGCTTAAACATCGAATCGATAATGAGTTGGGCAATCTAGTTCGTATTGTTGATGTGATTGGTTACTATGAAATAAATGATGAACGTCTAAAAAATATTGATTTTATCATATCTTCTATAGATTTATCAAACCTGGTCTTTAATATTCCGGTTTTTACTGTCAGTATTTTTCTTAATTCAGATGAAATTAGGGAAATCAGACATAAAATTTCTCTTTTAAAACCGATAAAAAAATACGGGTTAGGACAAGAAACTGATGTAGTTAACTCAGATCAAGAGAGAATATTCGATGGATATTTCTCACCTGAATGTTTTGCTGTACTTCATGATGTCAGTAAAGGTCAAGTAATAGATAGCCTTTTGCAAAGAATGTCCCAGGGTGAAGATGAACAATTTGTACCTAAAATGAAGGACTTGATTGTGCAAAGGGAAATGATGAGTTCGATTGTTTTTTCTGACACTGTTGCTGTTCCCCATCCAATCAAAGCTTATGCAAATGGCCATAAGATTGGAGTTGCGCTCATACCTGAAGGAGTAGTCTGGTCTCCAGAGTATCCAAAGATAAAATTGGTATTTCTGCCTTCACCTTCCATTTTTGGTAACGAAGAATTGGCTGATTTGACTTCCAAAATTGTCCTCTTGCTTGAGCAAGAAGAGCTACAAAAACAGATGATCAACTGTCAAACTTTCACAGACTTTAAAAAACTATTTCTCAGAATTCGATAACGTAAGGAGGCTTTTTATGAATCAAGAAGAGCTACAAGTGGCCGCTTTTGAAATTATTTTGAATAGTGGCAATGCTAGAGCGACTGTCCATGAAGCATTTTCGGAAATGCGTGAGGGTCATTATGCTGAAGCAGAGGAAAAATTAGAGCTAGCTAATACAGAATTAGTAGAAGCCCATCGAGCTCAGACAAAGTTACTGCAGGATTATGCAAGTGGAATTGAGATGAAGATGGAAATCATTATGGTTCATGCTCAAGACCACCTTATGACAACTATGACGCTTCGGGAAGTGGCTCTTGAGATGCTGAATCTATATCGAAAGATTGAACAATAAGACAAACTGGATGAAGGGGAGCGAAACATGCAAACACAAGAGCAAAAACGGAAAGAAAATAGCCTGAAATCGACTTATTTCAACCGTTATTTGATGCTGAGATATTCTTTAGCAGCCATGTTTTTTGGAAATTTGTACTGGTTGCTTGTCCAGCTATTTAACTGGACTTTATACGCAGTTATTCCTATCATTTTACTGATTTCTTCTATACTAGCAATAGCTGAGCAGTTTAAAATGTATGGCACAAAAGAAGTTTATTTGACTAAAACAAGATTGTTTTTCAATTTACAATCAATCGTTCAAATTCTATTGATCGCTCTTGTATTATGCACTGATCAAATCTCAATCATCTTCCCTATCTTCACTGCTAAGCTAAATAGCAAGTTGATTATTGCTTTCGTACTGGGGTTAGGTCTGTTGGTTAGTCTTTTTAGTCTTCATAGAATAAGATTAATTTTGGAAGGTCGAGATCGAGCTTTGTTAAGACTTCAGCAATTAGAAAAAATAATGTAAAAATATAAGGAGGTTTCGTTATGGAACAACAAGGAGGACTATTTGGTTTCTTAGAGAAATATTTCATGGGACCAATGGGAAAAATTGCTCAGTACAAAATAGTGCGGGCAATCACAGCTGCAGGTATGGGGGCAGTACCATTTACCATTGTTGGCTCAATGTTTTTAGTATTTAGTGTGCTGCCACAATCCTTCTCATTCTGGCCAATCGTTGCAGATATTTTTGCGGCTTCATTTGATAAGTTCCAATCGCTCTACATGATTGCCAATTATGCAACAATGGGTGTCTTATCACTTTATTTCGTTCTAGCTATGGGCTATGAATTGACAAAAATTTATGCCGAAGAAGAAGGTCTAAACATGAATCCGCTCAACGGAGCAATGTTGTCTCTCTTTGCTTTCATCATGACCATTCCTCAAATTGTCTTTGAAAAAGGTGCTATGACAGCAGTGACTAGTCTCAAAAAAGGTGCTGTTATTGCTGATGGTTGGGCAATTAGTAATGGAGTGACTCGTTTTGGCACAACAGGTATTTTCACAGCCATTATCATGGCGGTGGTAACCGTTCAGCTCTACCGTCTCTGTCTCAAGAAAAACTGGGTCATCAAGATGCCTGAAGCTGTTCCAGAAGGTGTGTCTCGTGGTTTTTCTGCTTTGATTCCTGGTTTTGTAGTTGCCTTTACAGTTCTCTTCATCAACGGAGCTCTTGTGATGATGGGGACAGACATCTTCAAAGTGATTGCGATTTCTTTTAGCTTTGTAACTCACTTAACCAATTCATGGATTGGTTTGATGATCATCTATTTCTTGACCCAATTGCTATGGATTGTTGGGATTCACGGTGCAAACATTATCTTTGCCTTTGTTAGTCCAATTGCCCTTGCAAATATGGCAAGTAATGCATCAGAGGGAACCCGTTTCATTGTAGCCGGCGAGTTTTCTAATATGTTTGTTATTGCAGGTGGTTCTGGTGCGACTCTAGGTCTATGTATCTGGCTTGCTACTCGTGCCAAATCTGAGCAATTAAGCGCTATTGGTAAGGCTTCAATTGTTCCTGGTATTTTTAACATCAACGAACCTCTTATTTTTGGTATTCCTATCATCTACAACCCTACACTAGCTGTACCATTTATTTTGGCGCCAATGACCTCAGCGACCATCTACTATTTAGCAATGGAGCTAAACTTGATCAAGGCAGTCTTTGCTCAAGTTCCTTGGCCAACTCCTGTCGGAATAGGAGCCTTCTTGGGAACAGGAGACTTAAAAGCGGTAATAGTAGCTCTTGTCTGTGCCCTAGCAGCCTTCTTAGTCTACTATCCATTCATACGTGCTTATGACAAGAAGCTTCTTAAAGAAGAACAAGGAGCAAGTCTTTAATAAGCGCAGTTAGATATAGAAAAAGAGAAACTTGATAACGAGTTTCTCTTTTCTTTTACGAATAAAGAAGGTAAATGTTTTAGGAGGAGTTCATGTTTTCAGCGCGTGATAAGGACGGGAAAGTCCTTCATTTATTACGTGATAAGGACGGGAAAGTCCTTCATTTATTAAAGGAGTCATCCGTTTCAAAAGGAGATTATTTTTGCCCAGGCTGCGGAGGTCCTGTCCGTTTGAAAAAGGGGAAAATCATGCAGCCTCATTTTGCACATATTCGTTTATCAGACTGTCATTATAGTGTTGAAAATGAAAGCAAAGAGCATCTGAACCTTAAGGCCGCCCTTTTTCGCTGGGCCAATCAAACGACAAGAGTAGATGTCGAAGTGTTTTTGCGAGACTTGCAGCAGGTAGCGGATGTCTTAGTTGATGAGCGTCTTGCTTTAGAAGTTCAGTGTAGCAGTCTTTCTCAAGATAGACTTTGGGAGCGGAGTCATAGATATCGACAAGCTGGCTATCAAGTCCTCTGGCTCCTGGGAAAGAAACTCTGGCTCAGGCAAACTCTGACACCCTTGCAGAAGCAATTCCTATATTTCAGTCAAAACATGGGTTTTCATATCTGGGAATTGGACGAGGAAAGAAAGACACTAAGGCTGAAGTATTTGATTCATGAAGACCTTCATGGGGGACTCCAGTATAAAGAAAAAGAATTTCCTTTTGAAAAAGGGAAATTGTTAGATATCTTACGCTTGCCTTTTAGCAAGCAGGAAATGAGTAGTTTCTTAGTGAAGTCAGATCCTGATATTTGCCATTATATCCGACAGCAACTCTATTATCGAAATCCCAAGTGGATGAAAATACAGGCCAGCTATTATCAAAAAGAAAAAAATCTTTTAACCATGTCTAAAGAAGAATTTTATCCGCAAGTGCGCCCGATTCGTTCAGACCAGCCCTTGTGTCAGATTTCCCAAGACCTATCTGCTTATTATGAAAACTTTCAGCGCTATTATCAACATTCTCCAGATAAAAAGTACCAGATTGTCTACCCACCAGCCTTTTACGCAAATTTAGATTGGTCTTGCTGAAAATTGGTGTAGCCCAATTGTCTATTTTTGCTTGTTATTCTAGAATCTATCAAAATCGTGTATAATATAATAAACTTACTACCAAATGGATTAAGACGTTAGACTTTATATTAAGTCTTTGCCTCAAAAGGTATCAGAAGTAAAAGGAGCCATCATGAAGAAAATAATTGTCATCTTTTTTAGTATCATAACGCTCAGTTCAGGCATGATTTTAGGAGCTTGTAGTGTGGTAAACAGTCGGTCAGAAAAAGAAGAAATGCTTCAGATTGTGGAAAGTAAAAAAATGAAGAGTGTAATTGAGAAAGGGCTGAAAATGTTAGATTCTCAGGCTTTAACACCTGAAGGAAAAATTAAAAGCTATAAAATTGATAAAAATTCATTGGCTCATAACCCAATGGGTGGATTAATGTTCGATTTAATTATTAATGGTGACAAAGAAGTAACAATAGGATATGTTGTAACAGAAGACGAAAATGGAAACTTTCACAGAGATGGGACAGTGTGGTCGCCCAAGTTTACCAAACTAATTTATGGAACAAATAAATGCGACACAAAATAAAAGTTTTGCTGATAAAGAGATTGGTCATGTAGCAATACTGAAATATGATAAAAGAGGAAAATAGTTTTATATGAACATTGAGTGACGAAGAATTACACTACAACTGTTTCTCAAATCTATGATAGTGCTAACAAAAATCCAATTTTCTATTTTAAATAAAATAGGTTTAGTCATAAAATATAAGAAACGAAAGGGGTCGTCATGAAGAAAATGATTGTCATCATTCTGAGTATTCTAACTGTCAGTTCAGGCATGATTTTAGGAAGTTGTAGTGTGGTAAGCAGTGGTTCAGAAAAAGAAGAAATGCTTCAGATTGTGGAGGGGAAGAAGGGTCGGAGAGCAATAGCAGAATTACTAAGACAGGAAGACCCTAAAGCATTGACAGAAAAGGGGATAATAAAAAAATATACAATAAATGAAAAAAATCTTAAATATAATCCTATGGGTGGCTTAATAGTCGATCTTATAATAAACGATGACCCGGAATTAACAATTACCACAACATTGATGGAAGAGCCTGATGGAAAGCTAGAGCATTCAGGTTATGTAATCTCTGGTGAACTCGCAAAGAAATTGAGAGGAGAATAATATGACGTATGATAAATAATTTAGTGATAAGAAAAACGACCTCTTTGGATCCGAGTCCTACATCGTAGGGAAACGGGTCCAAAGATTTTTTAATATGCTTTATCAATTGAAATATACAGCCATTTTCAAACTTGAGTTTTATATAAACAAGGAATTTGTGATAAAATAAAAGGAATGGAGGATTTTTTATGGCTAAACAAAGAAATGAAATTGAAGAAAAATATACATGGGATTTAAGTACGATTTTCCCTACAGATGAAGCCTTTGAGACTGAACTTGCACAGGTTTCTGAAGAATTAAAAAATGCAAGTAATCTAGCAGGACATCTGCTGGATTCGGCAGAAAGTCTTTTGACAACAACGGAAATTCAATTAGACTTGATGCGCCGTATTGAGAAACTTTATTCTTATGCTCACATGAAGAATGACCAGGATACTCGTGTGGCAAAATATCAGGAATACCAAGCTAAAGGAATGACTATTTACAGTGAGTTTGGCCAAACTTTTGCTTTCTATGAGCCAGAATTCATGGAAATTACAGAAGACCAATACCAAGCTTTTTTGGCTGAAAAACCTGAACTACAAACTTATCAACATTATTTTGATAAGCTTTTGCAGAAGAAGGAACACATCCTGACCCAGCGTGAAGAGGAGTTGTTGGCTGGTGCTGGAGAAATCTTTGGTGCTGCCAGTGAAACCTTTGCTATTTTGGACAATGCGGATATCGTCTTTCCAGTAGTTCACAATGAAAAGGGCGAAGAAGTCCAGTTGACACATGGGAACTATATTTCTCTAGTAGAGTCTAAAAATCGAGAAGTTCGTAAGGAAGCTTATGAAGCTCTTTATAGTGTTTATGAGCAGTATCAGCATACTTATGCTAAGACCTTGCAGACAAATGTTAAGGTTCAAAATTACAACGCTAAAGTCCGCAAGTTCTCATCTGCCCGTGAGGCGGCTTTATCGGCTAACTTTATCCCGGAAAGTGTCTATGATAGCTTGGTTTCTGCTGTAGATAAACACCTTCCTCTGTTACAACGTTATATTGCCTTGCGAGCAAAGATTTTGGGTATTTCTGATTTGAAGATGTACGATGTTTATACACCACTATCAGAGACAGACTACAAATTCACTTATGAGGAAGCCTTGGCTAAGTCTGAGGAAGTCTTGGCAATTTTGGGTGAGGATTATTTGAGTCGAGTGAAGACAGCCTTCTCAGAGCGCTGGATTGATGTTTATGAAAATCAAGGTAAGCGCTCAGGAGCATACTCGGGTGGCTCTTATGATACCAATGCCTTTATGTTGCTTAACTGGCAGGATACACTAGATAATCTCTTTACTTTGGTGCATGAGACAGGCCACAGTATGCACTCCAGTTATACTCGTGAGACCCAGCCTTATGTTTACGGAGACTATTCTATCTTCCTAGCTGAGATTGCTTCAACGACCAATGAAAATATCCTGACAGAGAAGCTCTTGGAAGAAGTAGAAGACGATGCAACCCGATTTGCGATTCTTAATCACTTTTTGGATGGCTTTAGAGGAACGGTCTTCCGTCAAACTCAGTTTGCTGAGTTCGAGCATGCTATCCACAAGGCTGACCAAGAAGGACAAGTGTTGACTAGCGAGTTTCTCAATGAGCTATATGCAGACTTAAACGAGAAATACTACGGCTTGAAAAAAGAAGACAATCTGCAGATTCAGTTCGAATGGGCACGGATTCCTCACTTCTACTATAATTATTATGTTTTCCAATACTCTACAGGATTTGCAGCTGCCTCGGCCTTGGCTGAAAAGATTGTCCATGGTAGCCAAGAAGACAAGGACAAATATCTGGACTATCTCAAAGCTGGGAACTCTGACTATCCTCTCAATGTCATCAAAAAAGCAGGTGTGGATATGGAAAAAGAAGACTATCTAAATGCTGCCTTTGCAGTCTTCGAACGCCGCTTGGATGAATTTGAAGCTTTGGTAGAAAAGTTGGGATTAGCATAAGATGGTCGAGACTTATAACCAAAACTCTAATCCCAATATGCGCCGGCCAGTGGTCAAAGAAGAAATTGTAGACTTTATGAGACGGCGTCTCCAGCCGGTCACTGGTGGACTCAAGGAGCTGGAGGATTTTGCTAAAGCCGAAAATGTACCCGTGATTCCCCATGAGACAGTGGCTTACTTCCGCCTGCTACTTGAAAGCCTGCAGCCTGAGAAGATTTTAGAAATTGGGACTGCTATTGGTTTTTCGGCCCTTTTGATGGCGGAGCATGCACCTCAAGCTCAGATTACGACTATTGATCGCAATCCAGAGATGATTGAGTTGGCTAAGGCTAATTTTGCTAAGTATGACAGCCGCCAGCAAATCACTCTGCTGGAAGGTGATGCGATGGATCTGCTTGAGACACTAGAGGATTCCTACGATCTTGTCTTTATGGACTCTGCCAAGTCCAAGTATGTGGTCTTTCTGCCTCAGGTCCTCAAACGCCTCAACCCTGGTGGCCTAGTCCTTATTGATGACGTCTTCCAAGGCGGAGATGTTGCTAAGCCTTTTGAAGAAATTAAACGCGGCCAACGGGCTATTTACCGAGGTTTACATAGTCTTTTTGATGCAACTTTGGACAGTCCTGATCTGACTGCGAGTCTGTTACCGTTAGGAGATGGCCTTCTGATGCTTAGAAAATCAAAATAAGCTGTAGATTTATAGGATTTTATCTAATTTTTAGAAAAATTTAAGCCATCAAATTTAATTTGTGGTACAATAGGAAAAGTGAGTAAACCAAGCTGTGCACTTCATTTTTAAAGAATAAAGAACGCAGTAACTCAATCAAGAATAGAGACAATGGAATGAATTGTTTCAAGTCTAACAATTTTACAAAGGAGTTTTCATTAAAATGAAGAAAAAAATTGTCGCTGGGGCAGTAACCCTTTTGTCAGTAGCTGTCTTAGCTGCTTGTGGAAAAACATCAGGTTCTGACAAGGACATTATTACTATGAAGGGTGATACTATTACAGTATCTGAGTTTTATGATAAAGTGAAAAGCAACCCTTCTGCTCAGCAAGTTTTGTTGAATTTAACGATTAAAGAAGTATTTGAAAAACAATACGGCAAGAAAGTGACTGATAAAGAAGTCGAAGAAGCTTATGAAAAGAGTTCAAAGGCTTATGGAGATAATTTTGCTCGTGTCTTGGCTCAAGCAGGTTTGACAGAAGATGCTTATCGTGAACAAATTAGAACCAATAAGCTTGTAGAGTACGCCGTTAAAAAAGCTGCAGAAAAAGAACTTACTGATGAAAATTATAAAGCTGCATATGAAGCTTATACACCAGAAGTAACTGCGCAAATTATCAAGGTAGATAGTGAAGATAAGGCTAAGGAAGTGTTGGCAGCTGCTAAAGCTGAAGGAGCTGATTTTGCACAGTTGGCTAAAGACAATTCAACCGATGGCGATACCAAAGATAAAGGTGGCGAAATCAAGTTTGACTCTGCAGCTACTAATGTGCCAGATGCTGTGAAAAAAGCAGCTTTTGGTTTAGAAGCTAATGCAGTTTCAGATCTTGTAACTGTTCGTAGCAATCAAGGACAAGCAAGCTATTATATCGTTAAGTTGGTCAGCAAGACAGAGAAGTCTTCTAAGTGGGAAGATTATAAAGACAAATTGAAGCAAGTTATCTTAACTGCTAAGCAAAACAATACAAGCTTCATCCAAAGTGTTGTAGCAAAAGAATTGAAAGATGCAAACATCAAAGTTAAAGATGCTGCTTTCCAAAATCTCTTTTCTCAATACACCCAAACGAATACTTCATCTTCTTCATCAAAATAAGTTGACGAAGAAGGCATAAGCAAGTATAATGAAATGGTGAGAATTGATTTTTCAAGTTCTTAGTTCAGAGAATTGGCGGTGCTGCAAGCCATCTGAGACGAAAAATCATGCTACTCATCCTGCAAAATTGAATATGAAATGAGAATGACAAGTTCATTGAATGAAGGTGGTACCGCGGTTTTTCGCCCTTCGTGATATGGACTTGTCTTTTGATTTTTTGGAGGTGTTTATGAAGACATTTCTTGTGAAACAAAAGTTTCGTTTTGGAGGCGAACGCTTCGATATCAAAGATGATAGAGGAGTAATAAACTATCAGGTGGAGGGATCTTTTTTCAAAATTCCTAAGACCTTTACCATCTATGACGCCCATGGAGAGCAAGTCAGTGAAATCAGTAAAGAAATTTTCACCTTGCTTCCTCGCTTTAATATTCAGCTACGTGACGGTTCGAATTTCTTCATTCGGAAGAAGTTGACCTTCTTGCGTGATAAGTATGAGTTTGATAGACTAGGGCTTCGAATTGAAGGCAACATCTGGGATTTAAATTTCAAATTGTTGGATGACCGTGATCAACTTGTCGCTGAGATTAAGAAAGAGATTTTCCATTTGACCTCGACTTACACTGTAACTGTCCTTGAGGACTCTTATGCAGATCTAGTCATTTCCCTCTGTGTGGCTATTGACTACGTCGAGATGCTGGAAAGTTCATCATCATAGGAAAAATATTGAAAAGATTTAAGGAGAAAAATAAATGAAACAAATGTCAAGTGCTCAAATTCGTCAAATGTGGTTAGACTTTTGGGCAAGCAAAGGCCACTCTGTAGAACCATCAGTCAGCTTGGTTCCTGTAAATGACCCAACTCTTTTGTGGATCAACTCAGGTGTGGCAACTCTTAAGAAATATTTTGACGGAACTATCAAGCCTGAAAATCCACGGATTACCAATGCGCAAAAAGCTATCCGTACCAACGACATTGAAAACGTGGGGAAGACTGCTCGTCACCACACCATGTTTGAGATGTTGGGGAACTTCTCTATCGGGGATTACTTCCGTGACGAAGCCATCACTTGGGCTTATGAGCTTTTGACAAGCCCAGAGTGGTTTGACTTCCCCAAAGACAAGCTCTACATGACCTACTATCCAGACGATAAAGATTCTTACAATCGCTGGATTGAAGTAGGAGTGGATCCAAGTCACTTGATCCCAATCGAGGACAACTTCTGGGAAATCGGTGCGGGACCTTCTGGACCTGATACTGAGATTTTCTTTGACCGCGGAGAAGCATTTGACCCAGAAAATATCGGTATTCGTCTCCTTGCAGAAGATATCGAAAACGACCGTTACATTGAAATCTGGAACATCGTTTTGTCACAATTTAACGCAGACCCTGCTGTTCCTCGTAGCGAATACAAGGAATTGCCACATAAGAACATTGATACGGGCGCTGGTTTGGAGCGTTTGGTGGCCGTTATCCAAGGGGCTAAGACAAACTTTGAAACAGACCTCTTCATGCCTATCATTCGTGAAGTTGAGAAGTTGTCAGGTAAGGTCTACGACCAAGATGGCGACAACATGAGCTTCAAGGTTATCGCTGACCATATTCGTTCCCTTTCATTTGCTATTGGAGATGGAGCTCTTCCAGGAAATGAAGGCCGTGGCTATGTCCTTCGTCGTCTCCTCCGTCGCGCGTCTATGCACGGTCAAAAATTGGGCATCAATGAGCCTTTCCTTTACAAACTCGTTCCAACAGTTGGAAAAATCATGGAAAGCTACTACCCAGAAGTTCTTGAAAAACGTGACTTTATCGAGAAAATCGTGAAGAGCGAAGAAGAATCATTTGCCCGTACCCTTCACTCAGGTCAACACTTTGCCCAAGGTATCGTAGCAGACTTGAAAGAAAAAGGTCAATCAGTGATTGCAGGTTCAGATGTCTTCAAACTCTACGACACTTACGGATTCCCAGTGGAATTGACAGAAGAAATCGCTGAAGAAGCTGGTATGACTGTAGACCGAGAAGGTTTTGAAGCAGCCATGAAAGAGCAGCAAGAACGTGCGCGTGCGTCAGCTGTTAAAGGTGGCTCAATGGGTATGCAAAATGAAACCCTTCAAAACATCACTGTAGAAAGTGTCTTCAACTACAATGCTAGCCAATTGCCTTCTAAGTTGGTGGCTATCGTAGCTGAAAACGCTGAAGTTGAAGCTGTTTCAGAGGGAACTGCCTCTCTTATCTTTGCAGAGACACCATTCTACGCTGAAATGGGTGGACAAGTAGCTGACCACGGTCAAATCTTGGATGCTACAGGAAACCTTGTTGCTACTGTGATAGATGTTCAAAAAGCACCAAATGGACAAGCGCTTCATACTGTTGAAGTTCTTGCACCACTTGCTTTGAACCAAGAATACACTTTAGCGATTGATACTGACCGTCGTCTTCGTGTGATGAAGAATCACACAGCGACTCACCTGCTTCATGCAGCTCTTCACAATATCCTTGGTCACCATGCGACTCAAGCAGGTTCTCTGAACGAAGTAGAATTCCTTCGCTTTGACTTTACGCACTTCCAAGCCGTAACTCCTGAAGAATTGCGTGCTATTGAACAGCAGGTCAATGAGAAAATTTGGGAAGCAATTGCAGTGGAAACTGTTGAGACAGATATTGACACTGCTAAAGAAATGGGAGCTATGGCCCTCTTTGGTGAGAAGTATGGTAAGGAAGTCCGCGTTGTGACCATCGGCGACTACTCAGTGGAACTCTGTGGTGGTACCCATGTTGGCAACACTTCTGAGATTGGTCTCTTCAAGATTGTCAAAGAAGAAGGGATTGGTTCAGGTACTCGCCGTATCTTAGCGGTAACTGGTAAGGAAGCCTTTGAAGCTTACCGTGAGCAAGAAGACGCTCTGAAAGCAGTAGCAGCTACCTTGAAAGCACCTCAACTCAAGGAAGTACCTCACAAAGTCGAAGGACTTCAAGAGCAACTCCGTCAATTGCAAAAAGAAAATGCAGAGTTGAAAGAAAAAGCTGCAGCTGCAGCAGCAGGCGATGTCTTCAAAGATGTGAAGGAAGTCAAGGGCCACCGGTATATTGCTAGTCAAGTTTCTGTATCAGATGCAGGTGCTCTTCGTACATTTGCGGATAACTGGAAACAAAAAGACTACTCTGACGTACTTGTCCTAGTTGCAGCTATCGGTGACAAAGTTAATGTCCTTGTAGCAAGCAAGACCAAAGACATTCACGCGGGTAACTTGGTTAAAGAATTGGCTCCAATCGTCGATGGACGTGGTGGTGGTAAACCAGACATGGCCATGGCAGGAGGAAGCAACCAAGCGAAAATCCAAGAACTCTTGGATGCAGTAGCAGATAAATTGTAAGAAAAAAAGATCTATCCACTTGGATAGGTCTTTTTCCGTGCTCTCAGCTTCATCACTTCTCAGTATGAGAAGAAGATATTCTGCTTTTAGGAAAGAAAGTATGAATGTTTTTTTCAAAAAATAATGTTATTTTCGAAGTTTTTTGTATAAAAATACAAAAAATGCTTGACAAAGTGAAGAAATATACGTAAAATAAAACGCATATTTATACGGAGGTGTTTTAAAAATATGCGAATTTCGATTGTAGGAATTACTGGTTACTCAGGAATGGAACTCCTCCGTATTTTACTGCAACATCCGCAGGTGGAGGTCGTTTCCCTTCATGCCAGTCAGGGTATGGAGGCTCCAGTGTCAGAGCTTTATCCTCATTTGAAGGGGATTTGCGACTTGAAAATAGAAGATTTCGACAGTCAGGAAATAATGCGACGAGCAGATCTTGTTTTCTTTGCAACGTCAAGCGGAGTGGCTAAAGATTTGTCAAAAGATTTTGTAGAAGCGGGATTTCCAGTTATTGACCTATCTGGCGATCATCGTTTGCCAGGGAATATTTATAAAAAATGGTATCAGAAAGAGCCAGCTGAAGACCATGTTCAAAAAAAGTTTATTTATGGTCTATCTGAGTTTACAGATGTCAGGGGGGAGCGATTTATTGCCAATCCCGGCTGTTATGCGACGGCTACAGAGTTGGCCTTGATTCCCTTGCTACAGGCTCAAGCTATTGAGCTGGAATCCATTATTGTCGATGCCAAGAGCGGTTTGACAGGGGCTGGGAAAAATCCAGCTGCATCCAGCCATTTTGTTCAAGTGCACGACAACTATGTGACTTACAAGCTGAATCAGCATCAGCATATTCCTGAGATTGTACAGCAATTGCAGCGTTTTGATGAGAGATTACAGCAGATTCAGTTTTCAACTTCTCTCATTCCTGTCAATCGTGGCATTGTAGCGACGGTTTACAGCAAGTTGAAAGAACCTTTGACTCGGGAAGAACTGGCTGCTATTTATCAGGAATGCTATCAGGACAAGCCTTTTGTCCGTATTCAAGCAGCTCTGCCGAGTCTGCACCAAGTTGTTGGTACTAATTATGCAGATATTGGTTTTGACTATAATCCTGTGACAAATATTTTAACTGTAGTGGCTGTGCTGGATAACCTGATCAAAGGGGCTGCTGGTCAGGCAGTTCAAAATATGAATCTGATGCTGGTCTTCCCTGAAACAGATGGTCTGCTCAGTCAACCGTTCTATGTCTAGATGAGAAAGGGTTAGATATGAAGATTATTGATGGAACGATTGCCAGTCCGCTAGGCTTTTCGGCTGATGGTTTACACGCTGGCTTTAAGAAAAAGAAGTTGGATTTTGGCTGGATTGTATCAGAAGTGCCGGCCAGTGTGGCAGGAGTTTATACGACGAATAAGGTCATTGCTGCTCCACTTCTAGTGACCAAAGCCTCAATCCAAAAGAGTCAGAAATTGCAGGCAATAGTGGTTAATTCTGGTATTGCTAATTCCTGCACAGGCCAGCAGGGACTAGATGCTGCCTATGAGATGCAGCGATTGACTGCTCAAAAGCTGAAGATTGAGCCCGACTTGGTAGGTCTGGCTTCTACAGGAGTCATCGGCGAGCAGCTTCCAATGGATGCTCTGAAAAATGGCCTGTCACAGATTCTGGTGAGTGGCAAGGCAGAAGATTTTGCTGAGGCTATCTTGACGACGGATACTTGTACTAAGACCTGTGTAGTCACAGAAGAGTTTGGCTCAGACCTGGTGACTATGGCAGGAGTGGCTAAGGGATCGGGCATGATTCATCCGAATATGGCGACCATGCTGGCCTTTATCACTTGTGACGCTAATATTTCTAGCGCAACCCTGCAAGCGGCTCTCAGCCAGCATGTTGAGACGACTTTCAACCAAATCACGGTGGATGGAGATACATCGACCAATGACATGGTATTAGTCATGGCGAACGGCTTCCAACAAAATGAGGAAATTCTGCCAAATACGGAAGAATTTGAAAAGTTTTCTAAGATGCTCCGCTATCTTATGGCTGACTTGGCTAGGAAAATTGCCAAGGATGGCGAAGGAGCGACCAAGTTGATTGAGGTCAATGTTCGGCATGCCAAGGATGAACAGAGCGGCCGTATGATTGCCAAGAGTGTCGTTGGCTCTAGCCTGGTCAAAACAGCTATCTTTGGTCAAGATCCCAATTGGGGCCGCATCTTAGCAGCTATTGGCTATGCGGGAGCAGATGTCTCAGTAGATAATATTGATATTTGGATTGAGGGGATTCCAGTCATGCAGGCTTCTAGCCCTGTGGCTTTTGACTCTGAGGAGACGAGTGATGCCATGGCTGGAGAGCTGCTGACCTTGACCATTGACCTGCACGATGGGGACTCTGAAGCTCAGGCATGGGGCTGCGATCTATCCTATGATTATGTGAAAATCAATGCCCTCTATAGAACCTAAGGAGAAATGCAATGAAAGATGTGATTGTTATAAAAATTGGCGGTGTTGCTGCGCAAAAGCTGTCTGATAAGTTTATCAAGCAGATGAAAGAATGGATAGCAGCTGGTAAGAAAATCGTGGTCGTTCACGGGGGCGGTCTGGTCATTAACCAACTTATGAAAGAGCGTCAGCTGCCTACTCGCAAGGTTAAGGGGTTGCGGGTGACAGCTAAGTCTGACTTGCCTATCATTCAGCAGGCCTTGCTAGGTCAAGTTGGCCGGACACTGACACAAGAACTGAACGATTCAGATATTGAAAGTCTTCAACTGGTTTCACATTTGGGAAAGACAGTTTCGGCAGATTTTATCGATAAAGATCTCTATGGCTATGTCGGTCAGGTGACGGCCATTCAAACTGCTTATCTAGAGCAGTTGCTGGCTGCGGATATGGTCCCGGTGCTAGCTTCGCTAGGACAAAATGTAACTGGCGATCTCTTAAATATCAATGCAGACTATCTGGCTGCGGCAGTTGCCAGCAGCTTGCAGGCAGAGAAGCTAATCCTGATGACAGATATAGAAGGAGTTTTAGAGGATAAAAAAGTCCTGCCTCAACTTCTGACCAGTCAGGTGTCCAAGAAGATTCAGACAGGTGTCATTAAGGGCGGCATGATTCCTAAGATTGAGAGTGCTGTCCAGACTGTGCTTTCCGGTGTCGGGCAGGTTCTGATTGGTGATAATCTTTTGACGGGCACCTTGATAGCAGAGGGATAATGATGACTTATTTATTTGAAAACTACAAGCGGGCGCCTATTGAGTTTGTTAAAGCAGAGGGCTCCTATCTGATTGACAGTGAGGAAAAGGCTTATTTGGATTTTTCATCGGGGATTGGCGTAACCAATCTTGGCTTTCACCCCCAGGTCCAGCAGGCTTTGATCCAGCAAGCAGGGCGCATCTGGCACAGTCCCAATCTCTATCTTAGCTCTCTGCAAGAGCAGGTGGCTCAAGAGTTGGCGGGTTTTTATGATTATTTGGCTTTTTTCTGTAATAGCGGAGCGGAAGCCAATGAAGCAGCTATTAAGCTAGCTCGTAAGGCTACTGGCAAGCAAGGCATTATCACTTTTCAGCAATCCTTTCACGGTCGTACCTTTGGCGCTATGGCCGCAACAGGACAGGATAAGATCAAGGAAGGATTTGGTGATGGGGTGCCTCATTTCAGCTATGCGGTTTACAATGATTTGGCCAGCGTAGAAGACTTAGTCAATCAGGATACGGCAGCTGTCATGTTGGAATTGGTCCAAGGAGAATCAGGAGTTCGTCCAGCAGAAGCAAGCTTTGTCAAAGTTTTGGCTGATTTTTGCCAACGAGAGGGGATTTTGCTGATTGTTGATGAGGTACAGACAGGTATGGGGCGCACTGGTCAGCTTTATTCCTTTGAGCATTATGGGATTATACCGGATATTGTGACACTGGCTAAGGGTCTGGCCAATGGCCTACCTGCAGGTGCTCTATTAGGAAAATCCAGATTGGCTTCCGCTCTTGGGCCTGGCAGTCACGGCTCCACCTTTGGTGGCAATAAATTAGCCATGGCAGCTGCCTTGGAGACCTTGCATATCATGAAAGAGGCGGACTTTCTGGAAGAAGTCAGGTCTAAGAGTGCCATCTTGATGAAGCAGCTTCAGCTTGCCTTTCAGGACCATCCAAAGATTTCTGCTGTTCGAGGCCTAGGCATGATGATCGGGATTGAAACAAGTTCCAGTCTGTCAAAGATTGTTGAAGCTGCTCGTCAGAAAGGCTTGATTATCCTGACCGCCGGAGAGAATGTTATCCGTCTCTTGCCGCCTTTGACCATCAGCAGGGAGGAAATCCAGCAGGGGATTACTGTTTTAAAAGAAGTATTTTCAGAAGTAGATGAATAAAGGAAAAGGATTCAGTTTGAGCTGGATTCTTTTTTGTCTATGATAATAGTACTTTTGACAAGGATTATTATTTTTTTGACAAAGATACTTGTCAAAAAGGAAAGAATCTGTTACAATACTTTTGAACAGGAAATGGAGGGACGCTTATGAATGTATTCTTATGGTTCTTGTTTCCGATGACTTTTATGGTTTTTATCTTTGGGATTGATTCTTTCAATAAGTTAAAACGGATGCAGGGACGGCTAAAGTCTTTAGAAAGAAATAGAAAAGGAGAGAAAACAATGTCACGATTTTTAAAAGAGATGATTGGAAAGAAACCAATGATTACAAGTGAATTGATTGGGACAAATGATTGGCTTGTAGTGGATGTGGATGAAGACTGGGTTAAGCTTAGTAAAACAGATAAAAAAGGCCAGAAAAAAACGAAACTTATGCGCATTGAAGATATTCGGTCTGTTGAATTGCTGGAGAATTGAGAGGGAATTTCATGAAATTAAAGAATCGTCTCAAGGAGTTGCGAGCACGAGATGGCCTCAATCAGACAGAGTTAGCAAGGAGAGCAGAAGTATCCAGACAGACTATCAGTCTCTTGGAACGAGGCGAGTACACTCCCTCTATCATCATTGCGTTGAAAATTGCTCATATTTTTGGAGAAACTGTCGAGAACGTTTTTAGAATCGAGGAAGAATGAAACAACTTAGAAATAATAGTCAACTTTTGCTTTTATCTTTGTTTATTGTTTATGTCTTGTCTTATGTTTTAAAAGATGCAGGGCTACTTCAAATAGAATTGCCCCTGAGGTTAGAATGGGCTGTTGTGTTTTATCTCACTCTAGCAGCTATCCTAGATAAAAGAATAAGCCATAAACGAAAAGCTAGCGGTAAGTCGAGTATAAACTCTAGATTGAGAGATAGGAAAGGAAAATCATGACAACGAAAAAAAGAATAATGAGAAATGTAATTTTCTTAATTCTAGCCATAATCATTGGAGGAGCAATCGGCTTCTTTGCTGCTCGCATTGAACATGTCTCTTGGCCAAGTTTTTTGAATGTAGGACTACTACAAAACATAGGACGTGTATGCTTAACCATCCTCTATCCTTTAACCTTTTATTTAATCTACCAAGCAAATAAGTATCATCTGTCTATGGAGAAAGAAGAGGATGAAGATAAGGAGTATGAACTTTATCGTCAAACCTTTAAAACGTTAGAATCTGTGACGATCTTATTTAATGTCACCTCCGCCTTGACTTTATTTACCTTATTTGTTGGTGTAAACTATGTTTTTCCATTATTAGAAGCTGGTGCGGTGTTTTGGATTAATCTATATGATGGAGTTATTCTTCTAGCCCTTGTAATTGCCCAAATAGTATTGCTCAAGACGACACAGAAAATCCGAAAATATAAACTATCGATAGCACCTACCGTTGAAGAAATGAAGAAATTTGCTTTTTCCTTTGACGAGGGAGAACTACAAGCTAACTATGAACAGAGCTTTTTGATCCTCTTTAACCTAAATCAGCGGGTCATTCCTAGCCTATATGTTCTTATGTGGTTGGTGGGCTTACTGACTCCGATGAATGTTGTTTCAGCTTATATCGTACTGACCATTATTTTCATTTATATCAATGTCATGTTCTATCCTATGGTTAAAAAGTACTTTAAATAAAAGAAGAAAGAATTGACTATGAAATTACTGAGAAAGATTGACTTTTTAACGGATAAGAAAACGAACCTTTGGCTTAATATAGGAGCTCTTTTATTAATCCTTCCTTTTCTCTTTTTCTTTGCTTGGGTAGCACTTGAATTGCTAGAAGAAGACGAGGGGCTGTTCGTCTTTACAGACTTTTTATACTTGTTCGTCTTGCTGGTTGTACATGAGCTGATCCATGGCTTTTTCTTCAAGATCTTTGGTGATGAAAAAACGAAGGTCAAATTTGGTTTTAGAAACGGTATGGCCTACGCGACTAGCCCTGGGAGTTTTTATAGCAGGGGTAAGATGTTGATCATTGCTCTGGCACCCTTTGTTTTGATCAGTCTCTTTTTAACAGTCTGTTGTGAACTTGAATGGCTATCCAGCCCTTCCTACATTGCTCTGGCTAGTATTCATGCAGCCTCTTGTATCGGTGATTTTTATTTGTCTTATATACTTATTAGTCAGAAGGAAGAAATTCTTGTTGAAGATACCGAAGTTGGTCTAAATATTTATCGAAAGGATTAGAAATATGAAGAATACAAAGAACATCAAAACATTTCTTGCCCATTTAGGACTTTATTCATTAGTTATATTGTCTTATTTTGTTATTTTTTCAAGCATCATTTCTAGTGTCTTAGAATCTCTGATGATGGGAACCTCTCAATATATTGCCCTACCGATCCTTTTATTCTTATCGGCTTTATATATTATTCCTTTGTGGAAATGGTATCAGCATGATTTGAAATTAGAGGTAAAAAAAACAAGGATAATCTCTTCTGTTTGGCTACCGGTCATTCTTTTGATTGCTTTTATAATTTTCCAAGAATTAATGCCCACGAATCCGTCGGAAAATCAAAATAATGTAGAAATGCTAATTGCCTATCAGCCTGCATTTGCTTTTATTTTTGTTGTTTTCCTTGCACCGATTGTTGAAGAATTGCTGACTCGAGGATTTATGGCTAAGTTTTTTTTCTCAAAGCAAGTGACCTCCTTACGAAAGTTACTCTATATTCTTGCCTCCTCTACTTTATTTTCTCTACTTCATAGACCAGCAACCCCAGGTCAATTTCTAACGTATTTTATTATGGGAGTTATCTTTGCCTTAGGCTATTTATGTAGGAAAGATATACGGTATGCGATTGCTTTGCATATGGCCAATAATTTGTTTGCCTTTGTTCTCTTTGTCTTCTTTCAATAGAATAACGAAATATAAGACAGCACTTCTAAAGTTAGGCAGAAAAGTCTAACGGTAGAAGTGTTTTCTTTGGAATAGAGTTTAAATACCAAACTACTTTTCTGGACTTTCGAAAGCTAGCAGTTTCAAATAGTTGTGAAAGTGTTTTCCGGATGGTATAATGAGCTATCAAACGAAAAGAGGTTTCCTTATGTCCAAAGTCCTATTAATTGTCAACCCTAGTTCAGGAGGAGAAAAAGCCAAGTCCTATGAAGACTTGGCGAGAGAAAAGCTGGCAGAATGTTTCGATGAGGTAGTAGTCAAGCATACTGAAAAAGGCGGAGACGCAACAGCTTTTGCTAAGCAAGCCGCAGAAGACCATTATGATAGCGTCTTTGTCATGGGCGGCGATGGAACAGTCAATGAAGGGATCAGTGGTCTGGCTGAACTAGACTATCGTCCGACCTTTGGTTTCTTTCCACTTGGTACGGTCAATGACTTGGCGCGTGCTCTCGGCATTCCTCTAGACGCTGAAGAAGCCATCCAAAATCTGGATATCAACAAGGTCAAGCCGCTTGATATCGGCAAGATTAATGACCAGTACTTTATGAATGTGGTTGCCATTGGAACCATTCCAGAGTCGATCAATAATGTAGATTCTGAAGACAAGACCAAGTGGGGCAAGTTTGCCTACTTTATCTCTGGTTTCAAGCAGTTGATGGATACTAGTTTTTACGAATTCCATTTGAAGATTGATGGAGAGGAGCGCACGATAAAGAGCAGTACACTCTTGATTGGCTCTACCAACTCAATCGGAGGTTTCGAGAGTATTCTCCCTGAAGCCACTGTCAATGACGGCTTGCTTCACCTCTTGTATCTTAAGGATAAAAATCTCTTTGACACCTTGGTTTCTGTGCCAGATTTGATTTCGGGCAATGGTGAGAAAAGTGATAATATCGAGTATCTAACCTTTAAGGAAATCACAGTTGAGTTGGCTGATGCAAAAGCAGAACTCAGCGTCAACGTTGACGGAGATGAGGGAGACCAACTGCCAGTGACGATTCGTGTCTTACCATCCCACTTGAATGTTTATTACTAAATATTTTGGGAAAATCAGAAAAGCTAGATGATGTTTGCTTTATCTGTTCTCCTTGCTAGTTTAGATTACAAAACCCCTCTTTCCAACGAAGGAAAGAGGGGTTCTTTGTTTTATGAAGCGTAATTATAATCGCCATATTTCATATGTTATAACGTATGAAATATGTTTTTATTTGGTTCATAATCTTATAAACCGTAATTGTAGTCTTCATCTTGCATAGCTTCCACTTCACCAAGTAGGTAGCCATTACCAACTTGGGAGAAGAAGTCATGGTTGGAAGTACCAGTTGAGATACCGTTCATAACGATAGGGTTTACATCATCAGCTGTATCTGGGAAGAGAGGGTCTTGGCCTAGATTCATCAAGGCCTTATTGGCATTGTAGCGTAGGAAGGTCTTGACTTCCTCTGTCCAGCCAACTTCATCATAAAGTGTTTCAGTATAGCCTTCTTCATTTTCATAGAGGGTGTAGAGTAGGTCATACATCCATTCTTTGAGTTTTTCTTGCTCGTCTTCTGGCAGTTCGTTAAAACCTAGCTGGAACTTGTAGCCGATGTAGGTTCCGTGGACGGATTCGTCACGGATGATTAGCTTGATAATCTCAGCGACGTTAGCCAGTTTATTATTACCCAGATAGTAAAGTGGAGTGAAGAAACCAGAGTAAAAGAGGAAGGTTTCCAAGAAAACGCTGGCTACTTTCTTTTCTAAAGCTGTACCATTTAAGTATATCTCATTGATGATTTCAGCTTTCTTTTGCAAGTAAGGGTTTGTATTGGTCCAAGCAAAGATTTCATCGATTTCTGACTTGGTGTTAAGCGTAGAAAAGATAGAAGAGTAAGACTTGGCGTGAACGGACTCCATAAATTGGATGTTGTTGAAGACAGCTTCTTCGTGGGCTGTACGGACGTCCTTACGCAGGGCATCTACACCAGATTCAGATTGGAGGGTATCCAGCAGGGTCAGACCACCGAAGACCTTGCCGACTAAGTCCTTTTCCTTGTGAGATAGCTTTCTCCAGTCATCCAAGTCATTGGATAGGGGAATCCGCGTATCTAGCCAGAATTGCTCGGTCAGTTTTTCCCAGGTGGACTTATCGATAACATCTTCAATAGCGTTCCAGTTAATGGCTTTGTAGTAAGTTTCCATTTGAAATCTCTTTCTATGTGTTGTGATGTGATAAAGAATCATTATTATTTTATCACAATTTTATAAGGGGATCGAACAAAAAGTCGGCGAACCGACTTTTGAGTTGTTAGCTGATGATAGTAATCAAGTCAGTAAGTAAAAACGAGATGACTGATTCCTAGAAGAACTAGATCACACAGCTTTCACATTGGTTGGCACCTACTTCGCCACCATCGTCAGTGAAGGTGCGGACGTAGTAGATGGATTTGATACCCTTGTTGAAGGCGTAGTTACGCAGGATAGAAAGGTCGCGGGTTGTCTGCTTGCTTTCTTTTTTCCACTCATAGAGACCTTTAGGAATATCACTGCGCATAAAGAGAGTCAAGGAAAGTCCTTGGTCTACGTGCTCAGTTGCGGCTGCATAGACATCGATAACCTTGCGCATGTCCATGTCATAAGCGCTAGTATAGTAAGGGATAGTCTCAGTTGACAGACCAGCGGCAGGATAGTAGATCTTACCGATTTTCTTTTCCTGACGTTCTTCGATCCGTTGAGTAATTGGATGGATTGAAGCAGAAACATCATTGATATAGCTGATAGAGCCATTTGGTGCAACAGCTAGGCGGTTTTGGTGGTAGAGACCATCAGCCTTGACCTTGTCGCGCAACTCAGCCCAATCCTCTGCAGACGGGATAAAGATTCCTGCGAAGAGTTCTTTGACACGGTCGGACTTAGGTACAAATTCACCTGTCAGGTACTTGTCAAAGTAAGTTCCGCTAGCATAGTCAGATTTTTCAAAGTTATGGAAGGTCACGCCACGCTCGCAAGCGATATTATTAGACTCAACCAAAGTCCAGTAGTTCATGAGCATGAAGTAGATGCTGGTGAACTCTACAGCTTCCGCTGATCCGTAATCGATCAACTGCTGAGCTAAATAACTGTGTAGCCCCATAGCACCTAAACCAAAAGTATGAGCTAGGCTATTTCCGTGATCGATAGAAGGCACAGCTGTAATGTGTGAACTATCAGTAACGAAAGTAAGAGCGCGAGTCATAGTCCGGATGGATTTTCCAAAGTCAGGCGATGTCATCATGTTGACAACGTTAGTAGAGCCTAAGTTACATGACACATCTGTTCCCAGGTGGAGGTACTCTTGCGCATCATTCAAAAGGCTAGGCTCTTGCACCTGCAGGATTTCAGAGCAAAGGTTACTCATGATGATTTTACCGTCGATCGGATTTGAGCGGTTAGCTGTATCAATGTTTACGACATAAGGATAGCCAGATTCTTGTTGGAGTTTGGAAATTTCTGTTTCCAAATCACGGGCCTTGATCTTGGTCTTAGTGATATTTGGATTAGCGACCAACTCATCGTATTTTTCAGTAATGTCAAGGTAGGCAAATGGCACTCCATATTCGCGTTCAACAGAATATGGGCTGAAGAGGTACATTTCTTCATTTTTACGAGCTAATTCGTAGAACTTATCCGGAATCACGACACCAAGTGAGAGGGTTTTAACCCGAACTTTTTCGTCAGCATTTTCTTTCTTAGTAGAAAGGAAGGCAATGATATCTGGGTGGAAGACGTTGAGGTAGACAACCCCAGCTCCCTGACGTTGTCCCAGCTGGTTAGAGTAGGAGAAGCTGTCTTCAAAGAGTTTCATAACAGGCACAACGCCAGATGCAGCTCCTTCATAACCCTTGATAGGTGCTCCAGCTTCCCGCAGATTGCTGAGGGAAATACCGACTCCGCCTCCGATACGAGATAGTTGAAGGGCAGAGTTGATAGAGCGACCGATTGAGTTCATATCATCTGTTACTTGGATGAGGAAGCAAGATACCAATTCACCGCGACGAGCTCGACCTGCATTAAGGAAGCTTGGTGTAGCTGGTTGATAGCGTTGGTGGATGATTTCATTGGCAATATCCTTAGCAATGGCTTCATCTCCATTGGCAAAGTATAGGGCGTTAAAGAGAACACGCTCTTCCATGCCTTCCAGATAGTATTCACCATCATTTGTCTTTAGTGCATACTGGTTGTAGAATTTGTAGGCCGCCATGAAAGATTTAAACTTGAAATCTTGTGCATGGATAAAAGCAGCCAGCTCTTCGATGTACTCAGGAGAATAAAGCTGGATAAATTCTTTTTCTAGATAGTTTTCTTCTATTAAATAATTAATTTTTTCTGTAATTGAAGAAAATTGTTTAGTATTCGGCTCAACGTTTTCTTTAAAGAAAGCTTCCAATGCTTCTTGGTCTTTATGAAGCATGATTTGACCGTTGACAGGACGGTTAATTTCATTATTAAGACGGAAGTAAGTAACGTCTTCTAAGTGTTTTAAACCCATAATCGTTTCCTTTATATTTTTTTCTGCAAAAGAAAGTGCTCCTATATACTATAGAAGCTCCTCCTTCTTTTTGTCTTGCTATTCTTATGATAGTTGTTTTAATTTATTTGGTTGGAAACCAGAGAATGCATCAGTTGCTGTTTGGATAACCGGAGCAGCATTGAAGCCTAGGTTTTTGACGTGCTCGATGTATTCTGGTTGTTCGTCAAGATTAATTTCTCTATATTCCACATGATTTGTATCCAAGAATCGTTTGGTCATTTTGCATTGAACACAATTATTTTTTGAGTAAATCGTTACCATAAAAGGAACTCCTGTTTATTAAAAATTTAATTCTTTCTTAGTATATCTCAAAGAAAAAATCTTGTCAATGGATTAGACTAAATATTGTGTTATATTTTATTATAACACAGTGTAGAATACAAGATATGGTGTTTTGCAAGGGAAGGAAAAAGAGAGAAAGCATCTTAAAGATTGATTTATCAAGGTTTTTACATAGGTAATAAAATTCTTTTCTAATATTTTTGAAAATTGTTCTAACGATTCTCAAATAAAAAGTTAGCTGGAGACATCGCTAGATAGATCTTGTAAAATAAGGTGCCAGATAAGATTTTAGATTGAAAAATGCTGTTGAAATTTGAAAAAACTAATACTGATTCTTGAAAAAGATTTCAAAAAATGATATAATCAGAAATTGTAAGGGTTATCAAAATATCCTAAAAAAGAATTATTTAAAGGAGAGTCTAATTATGGCTTCTAAAGATTTCCACATTGTGGCAGAAACAGGTATTCACGCTCGTCCAGCAACTTTGTTGGTTCAAACTGCAAGTAAATTTGCTTCAGATATCACTCTTGAATACAAAGGTAAATCAGTAAACTTAAAATCAATCATGGGCGTAATGAGCCTTGGTGTTGGTCAAGGTGCAGACGTAGTTATCTCTGCTGAAGGTGCAGACGCTGACGACGCACTTGCAGCAATTGCAGAAACAATGGAAAAAGAAGGATTGGCATAATATGACAGAAATGCTTAAAGGAATTGCGGCATCTGATGGTGTTGCTGTTGCTAAGGCATATCTATTAGTCCAACCGGATTTGTCATTTGAGACTGTTTCAGTCGAAGATACGAATGCAGAAGAGGCTCGTTTGGATGCAGCTCTTGAAGCTTCACAGAACGAGCTTTCTGTTATCCGCGAGAAGGCAGTAGGTAGCCTTGGTGAAGAAGCAGCCCAAGTATTTGATGCTCACTTAATGGTTCTCTCTGACCCTGAAATGGTTGGTCAGATTAAAGAAACAATCCGTACGAAAAAAGTGAACGCTGAAGCGGGACTTAAAGAAGTAACGGATATGTTTATCACAATTTTTGAAGGTATGGAAGACAATCCGTACATGCAGGAACGTGCAGCGGATATTCGTGACGTTACAAAACGTGTTCTTGCAAACCTTTTGGGTAAAAAATTGCCAAACCCAGCTTCTATTAATGAGGAAGTGGTTGTCATTGCACATGACTTGACTCCATCTGATACAGCACAGCTTGATAAAAACTTTGTTAAGGCTTTTGTAACAAATATCGGTGGACGGACTAGTCACTCAGCAATTATGGCTCGTACGCTTGAAATTGCAGCAGTTCTCGGTACTAATAATATTACAGAATTGGTAAAAGACGGGGATATCATTGCAGCGAATGGTATCACTGGTGAAGTGATTATCAACCCAACTGAAGATCAAATTTCAGATTTCAAAGCAGCTGGTGAAGCTTATGCAAAACAAAAGGCTGAATGGGAATTGCTTAAGGATGCTGAAACTGTAACTGCAGATGGCAAACACTTCGAGTTGGCGGCTAACATTGGTACACCAAAAGACGTTGAAGGTGTAAATGCAAATGGTGCAGAAGCTGTCGGTCTTTACCGTACTGAGTTCCTCTATATGGATTCTCAAGATTTCCCAACAGAAGATGAGCAGTATGAAGCATACAAAGCTGTTCTTGAAGGAATGAATGGAAAACCAGTGGTTGTTCGTACGATGGATATTGGTGGAGATAAGGAACTCCCTTACTTCGATATGCCACATGAAATGAACCCATTCCTTGGCTTCCGTGCTTTGCGTATCTCTATCTCTGAAACTGGTAATGCTATGTTCCGTACACAAATCCGCGCTCTCTTACGTGCGTCTGTACATGGACAATTACGTATCATGTTCCCAATGGTAGCCCTTCTAACAGAATTCCGTAAGGCTAAAGCAGTTTACGAAGAAGAAAAAGCGAAATTGCAAGCTGAAGGTGTTGCTGTAGCGGATAACATTCAAGTGGGTATCATGATTGAAATTCCAGCAGCAGCTATGTTGGCGGATCAATTTGCCAAGGAAGTTGACTTCTTCTCAATTGGTACCAACGACTTGATCCAGTACACTATGGCAGCTGACCGGATGAATGAACAAGTCTCTTACCTCTATCAACCTTATAACCCATCTATCCTTCGCTTGATCAACAATGTTATCAAGGCGGCTCATGCTGAAGGCAAGTGGGCAGGTATGTGTGGAGAAATGGCTGGTGATCAAACAGCGGTGCCATTGCTCGTAGGTATGGGCTTGGATGAATTCTCTATGAGTGCGACTTCTGTCCTACGGACTCGTAGCCTCATGAAGAAGCTGGATACGAAGAAGATGGAAGAACTGTCTCAGCGTGCACTGACTGAATGTGCAACGATGGAAGAAGTTCTTGAGCTTGAAAAAGAGTATCTAGACTTTGACTAATTTGTTTTACTTTAATAGAGCGGGAAACCGCTCTTTTTCATAACCTGGAGCATTATGCTACTCTTAGTTCGTTTTAAAAAGTGCTTTCGTCTGAAATAAAACAAATATATAAGAAATTGCTACAGGAAAAAACAGAGGCAAACATTATGTTCGGATTCTGGAAAAAAGTGGCAGTATTTATGAAATTTACTTGAAAAAGGAACGAAAATAAGGTAGAATAGAATAATAGAAAACGCTTACAAAAAGGAGAGCTTGCATGGATAAAAACGAAGCACTAAGAACCTTTACAACTGGCGAAAACTTTCATTTGCAGCATTATCTGGGAGCGCACCAAGAGGAAGTGGATGGCAAGTTCGGCTACTCTTTCCGCGTTTGGGCGCCTAATGCCCAGAGTGTGCATCTGATTGGTGATTTCACAAACTGGTATGAAAATCAAATTCCTATGGTCCGGAATGAAGCGGGCGTTTGGGAAGTTTTCACAGAGCTACCTAAGGAAGGAGATATTTACAAGTACAATATCAAGCGCAGCAGTGGTCAGGAAATTTTGAAAATTGATCCGCTGGCTATCTATCTGGAAGAGCGTCCGGGTACTGGAGCAGTTATCCGAACTATTCCTGAGAAGAAGTGGAAAGACGGTCTTTGGTTGGCACGCCGGAAACGTTGGGGCTTCTTCTCTCGGCCGGTCAATATCTATGAAGTGCATGCCGGATCGTGGAAACGCAATGAAGACGGTAGTCCTTATAGCTTTGCCCAGTTAAAAGAAGACTTGATTCCTTATCTGGTGGAGATGAACTACACACATGTGGAATTCATGCCGCTTATGGCTCACCCACTGGGGCTTAGCTGGGGCTATCAGCTTATGGGCTACTTCGCCTTTGAGCATACCTATGGGACGCCTGAGCAATTTCAAGACTTCGTTGAAGAATGTCACTTGAACAATATCGGTGTCATTGTAGACTGGGTACCAGGTCACTTCACTATTAATGATGATGCTTTAGCCTACTATGATGGGACACCGACTTTCGAGTATCAGGATCATGATCGGGCCCATAACTATGGTTGGGGTGCTCTCAACTTTGATTTAGGCAAGAATCAAGTTCAGTCTTTCTTGATTTCCAGTATTAAATTCTGGATTGATTTCTATCATCTAGACGGGATTAGGGTTGATGCTGTCAGCAATATGCTCTATCTGGACTATGATAGCGGACCTTGGCAACCAAATAAAGATGGTGGCAATCGCAACTATGAAGGTTATTACTTCCTTCAGCGCCTCAATACGGTTATTAAGCTAGCCCATCCGGATGTCATGATGATTGCAGAGGAAAGTTCCTCAGGTACTAAGATTACGGGTATGAGAGAGCTGGGTGGTCTAGGATTTGACTACAAGTGGAATATGGGCTGGATGAATGATATTCTTCGTTTCTACGAGGAAGATCCGATTTATCGTAAGTACGATTTTAATCTGGTAACCTTTAGCTTTATGTACGTATTCTCTGAAAACTTCCTCCTGCCATTCTCGCATGATGAAGTAGTTCACGGCAAGAAGAGTCTCATGCACAAGATGTGGGGTGACCGTTACAATCAATTTGCGGGGCTCCGCAACTTGCTGACCTATCAAATCTGCCATCCAGGCAAGAAACTGCTCTTTATGGGCTCAGAATTTGGTCAGTTCCTAGAATGGAAGTCAGAAGAGCAACTAGAATGGTCTAATCTGGACGATCAAATGAATAAGAAGATGCAGGGCTTTACTGCTGCGCTCAATGCCTTCTATAAGGACAATCGTCCGCTTTGGGAGATTGATCTGAGCTATGATGGCATCGAAATCATTGATGCGGATAATACCGATCAAAGTGTTCTCTCCTTTATCCGTAAGACGGAAAAAGGAGATATGTTAGTTTGTGTATTCAATATGGCGCCGGTAGAGCGGAAGAACTTTACCATCGGTGTTCCTGTGGCAGCCATTTATGAAGAAGTATGGAACACTGAATTAGAAGAATGGGGAGGTGTTTGGAAGGAACATAACGAAACAGTTCAGTCTCAAGAAGGACTTTGGAAAGATTATCCACAGACCTTGACCTTTACACTCCCAGCTCTTGGAGCCAGCATCTGGAAGATCAAGCGTCGGGTTAAAACCAAGTCGACTAAAACTGAAAAAAAGTAGAAAAATTCATTTGTTGTAATTGAACTCGTATTAAAATATCAGAGAAAATCGTAGTTTTGCAAACAGAAATGAGGAGTCTCTAAGAATAGTCTTTCTGGAGTATTCTAACATGGATAGATTTTCTATAGGATGTTTTATGCACTCGAACCTTAGCAAGGAGTAGTCTATGAAGAATGAAATGCTAGCTTTGATTCTTGCCGGCGGGCAAGGAACTCGTCTCGGAAAGCTCACACAGAGTATTGCAAAACCAGCGGTACAGTTTGGTGGACGTTATCGTATTATTGACTTTGCCCTGTCTAACTGTGCTAATTCCGGCATTCACAATGTCGGTGTCATTACTCAATACCAGCCTCTGGCTTTGAATAGCCATATTGGAAATGGGTCCAGCTGGGGATTAGACGGCATTAATACAGGGGTGTCCATTCTTCAGCCTTATTCTGCTAGTGAAGGAAATCGCTGGTTTGAAGGAACTAGTCATGCAATATTCCAAAATATTGATTACATTGACAGCATCAATCCAGAATATGTCTTGATCTTATCTGGAGACCATATTTACAAGATGGATTATGATGATATGCTCCAGTCTCACAAGGACAATAATGCCAGCTTGACAGTAGCTGTTTTGGATGTACCTCTCAAAGAAGCCAGCCGTTTTGGTATCATGAATACAGATGCTAATAATCGGATTGTTGAATTTGAGGAAAAACCAGAAAATCCTAAGTCAACTAAGGCTTCTATGGGGATTTATATCTTTGATTGGCAACGCCTGCGCAATATGCTGGTGGCAGCTGAAAAGAACAATGTAGATATGTCCGATTTCGGTAAAAATGTTATCCCTAACTACTTAGAATCTGGCGAAAGTGTTTATGCTTATGATTTTGAAGGCTATTGGAAAGACGTTGGTACGGTTGAGTCTCTCTGGGAAGCTAATATGGAATATATCAATCCAGAAAATGCTTTGGATAGCCGTAACCGTCGCTGGAAGATTTATTCTCGTAACTTGATTTCTCCGCCAAACTTCCTCAGTGAAAATGCCAAAGTAGAAGATTCTCTGGTTGTTGATGGTTGCTTAGTTGATGGGACTGTTAAACACTCCATTCTTTCTACTGGGGCTCAAGTTAGAAAGGATGCTGTAATTGAGGACTCTGTCATCATGAGTGGTGCTATTATTGGTCAGGGTGCTAAGATTAAGCGGGCTATTATCGGAGAAGGAGCCATCATTGCTGAAGGTGTAGAGATAGATGGCACAGAGGAAGTATTTGTTGTCGGATACAACGAGAAAGTGGGGGTACCAAAAGATGAAGATTGATAAATATTCAGCGATTTTAGGAAATACTGTCGGGTTCCACGATATGTCTACTTTGACAGATCATCGTCCAGTGGCCAGTCTTCCGTTTGGTGGGAAATACCGTTTGATCGATTTCCCGCTTTCAAGTCTGGCTAATGCAGGAATTCGTAGCGTCTTTGGTATCTTCCAACAGGACAACATTAGCTCAGTATTTGACCATATTCGTTCAGGTCGTGAATGGGGGCTATCTACTCTCCTCAGTCACTATTATTTGGGAATCTACAACACTCGTGTGGAAAGTTCTACAGTGGGCGAAGAATACTATGAACAGCTCTTGACCTATCTTAAACGTTCTGGTTCCAACCAAACGGTTGCTCTCAACTGTGATATTTTGATCAATATAGATCTCAATCAGGTTTTCCACTTACACAATACAACGCAGCAACCGATCACAGTTGTTTATAAGAAACTGCATAAAGAAAATATTTCTGAAGTAAACTCTGTTTTAAATATTGATGAAACAGACCACGTCAGAGGTCATAAGCTCTTTGATGAGCGGGAAGATGCAGAACTCTTCAATATGTCTACGGATATTTTTGTAGTGGATACTCCATGGTTAATTGAAAAGTTGGAGGAAGAGGCTAAGAAAGAACACCCTCAAAAGCTTCGCTATGTCCTACGTGATTTAGCGGTTGAAGAAGGTGCTTTTGCCTATGAATATACTGGCTATTTGGCAAATATCTACTCTGTAGCAACATACTATCAGGCTAACCTCGATATGTTAGAAAGCAAAAAATTCTATTCACTCTTTAGCCCAAATCAAAAAATATATACCAAGGTTAAGAATGAGGAACCTACCTATTATGCTCCTTCTTCAAAGGTGTCTCGCGCCCAATTTGCATCTGGAAGTATTGTCGAAGGGGAAGTTGCTAATTCAGTGATCTCACGTAACACTAATATCAAAGCTGGTAGTCAAGTAAAAAATAGCATTCTATTTCCTCGAGCTGAAATTGGGGAAAATGCAACAGTTGAATATGCCATCCTTGACAAGGGTGTTGAGGTTGCAGAAGGCGTCGTAATACGTGGAACAGAAGATAATCCAATTGTTGTTAAAAAAGGTCAAAAAGTAACAGAGGACATAATTCGATGAAGATTTTATTTGTAGCAGCAGAAGGAGCACCATTTTCGAAGACAGGTGGTTTGGGGGACGTTATCGGCGCTCTCCCAAAATCACTTGTTAAACATGGTCACCAAGTTGGTGTTATTCTTCCTTATTATGATATGACGGATGCTAAATTCGGCGATCAAGTAGAGGATCTCTTCTACTTTGAGGTCAGCGTTGGATGGCGACGTCAGTATGTTGGGGTTAAGCACCTGGTTTTGAACGGTGTGTCCTTCTATTTCATTGATAATCAGCATTATTTCTTCCGCGGCCATGTTTATGGGGACTTTGATGATGGGGAACGTTTTGCCTACTTCCAACTAGCAGCTGTTGAGTTGATGGAGCGGATTGATTTCATCCCAGATGTCCTCCACGTTCACGATTACCATACTGCGATGATTCCTTTCTTGGTGAAAGAGAAATATCGTTGGATTCAAGCTTATAACAATATCAAGACAGTTCTAACCATCCACAACTTGGAGTTCCAAGGTCAATTCCCTGACAGTATGCTTTGGGAGCTCTTCGGAGTGGGCTATGAGCGCTATGCAGATGGAACTCTGCGTTGGAATGACTGTCTCAACTGGATGAAGGCTGGTATTCTCTACGCAGACAGAGTGACGACTGTATCTCCAAGCTATGCTGGTGAAATTCGGACTCCAGAATTTGGTTGCAATTTGGATCAGATCCTGCGGATGGAATCCGGTAAGCTTGTGGGTATTGTTAATGGTATTGACACAGATATCTATAATCCTGAAACAGATCCCTTGCTAGCCCATCACTTTGACAAATCTGATTTATCTGGTAAACTAGAAAATAAGCGAGCTTTACAGGAACGCGTAGGCTTGCCTGTTAGAGATGATGTTCCACTTGTCGGAATTGTATCACGCCTGACTCGGCAGAAAGGTTTTGACTTAGTGGTTGAAGAGTTGCATAATTTTCTTCAGCAAGATGTACAAATCGTCCTTTTGGGTACAGGTGATCCAGCTTTTGAACAAGCCTTTGCTTGGTTTGGTCAAGCTTATCCAGACAAGCTTTCGGCTAACATTCTCTTTGATGTGGGATTAGCCCAAGAGATTTATGCTGCCAGTGATATTTTCCTGATGCCTAGTCGCTTCGAACCTTGTGGTCTATCTCAAATGATGGCTATGCGTTATGGAACCTTGCCTTTGGTACATGAAGTTGGCGGTCTGCGCGATACAGTAGAACCTTATAATGTTTATACAGGTCAAGGAACTGGATTTAGCTTTAATAATTTTTCTGGTTATTGGTTGAGCTGGACTTTTAAAGAAGCTCTTAACCTCTATACCCACGATAAGGAGGCATGGAAATCCATGCAAGAACAGGCCATGGAAAGAGATTTTTCTTGGGACACGGCTAGTTTGGCATATAGTGATTTGTACCAATCACTTCTATAACATTTACTTTGGAATCAGTATAAGCAAATCCTCTCTTGACCATGGGACAAGGGAGGATTTCCGTGAGAATTACATTTTTATATATTATCATGCTGTTTTGGAGCTTTGTTTTTAGCCGGTAGCTGAAGCGAGTATTTCCCATCTTGATTGAAAAAAGTATTTCTACATTAAAAAACTGTTTCCCGCTATCAAGAAAGGGAGATTATCGTCCACAATGGAACTGACAAAAGAGCAATTTATCCGAGATTTTAAGGATATTTTACATGAAAGACAATTAATAAAAGTAGCTGATGCAACGCCGAGAGAACTCTTCCAAGCTCTAGCTAATACTGTCCGTAAGTATATTACTCCACTATGGTTGGAACGCCGTAAAAAGTTGGTCGAACACCGCCAAAAAACAGCATATTACTTCTCTATTGAGTTTTTACCGGGTCGTATGTTAGAAACTAACCTACTCAATCTTGGGATCCTTGATACTGTCAAAGATGGTTTTGCAGAAATGGGCGTGGATTTTACAGCTGTAAAAAATGCTGAGCATGACATGGCCTTAGGAAATGGCGGTCTCGGTCGTTTGGCTGCTGCCTTTATGGATTCTCTTGCTACGACGGGTTATCCTGGTTTTGGAAATGGGATTCGCTATCGCTATGGCCTCTTCAAACAACGGATCGTAGATGGATACCAGGTTGAAATTCCCGATGACTGGTTTGGAAGACTGGGGAATGTCTGGGAGACTCGAAAGGATCATGATATTGTAGACGTTAAAATTTTCGGTAATGTTTATCTCCGTGCTAACGAAGAAGGAAGAATTGTACCGGTTTATGAGAATTCTAAAACCTTGCGTGCGGTGCCTTATGATGTACCTCAGATTGGTTTTGGCAATGATAATGTCAATAACCTGCGACTTTGGGATGTTGAGATTCCAGAAGAATATGAGCTAGACTATCCGACGATCGAAGCTCGTCGCCGTGTGCAGGATATTACAGCTATTCTCTATCCAGATGATTCTAGTCATGAAGGTAAAGAACTGCGTTTGATTCAGGAATACTTTATGACCAGTGCTGGTTTGCAGACTATTATCACTTCTTATTTGAAGCAAGGTTTGTCTTTAAAAGATATTCATGAGAAGGTTTCTGTCCATATCAACGATACCCATCCAGCTGTTGCACCAGCTGAATTTATGCGTCTTTTGATGGATGAATATGGTCTTGAATGGGCAGATGCTTGGAATGCAACGGTTAAGACCATGAGTTATACCAACCACACTATTTTATCTGAAGCTTTGGAAAAATGGGATGCTGAACTCTTTAAGAATGTCCTGCCTCGGGTCTATCAAATTATCTTGGAAATTGATAACCGCTATGTGACGGAGATGGCTGGACGTGGCCTTGCTCCGCAAATCATTGAAAATACTCGGATCGTCAAAGACAATCAAATCCACATGGCTCATTTGGCGATCATTGGCGGTCATTCAATTAACGGGGTTGCTAAGCTTCACACAGAACTGCTTAAAGAAGATACCCTGCGTGATTTTTATACAATCTATCCAGAGAAATTTAATAACAAAACCAATGGAATTATCCAACGTCGCTGGTTGCAGATTGCGGATGAGCCTTTATCAGCTGAGATTGATAAGCTAATTGGTAAAGGCTGGAGAAGTGATATCCATGAGCTGCGTAAGCTTTTGGAATTCAAGGACAATCAGCAAGTGCTGGGTGATTTCTACCGAGTGAAGCAAGAAGCCAAGGCTCGTCTGGCTGACTTCATCAAGGAATCAACAGGAGTAGAAGTTTCTACAGAAGCTATCTTTGATGTGCAGGTGAAACGCCTCCACGCTTACAAACGTCAGCTGCTTAACCTGCTTCATATCATCAAGCTCTACTGGGATCTCAAGGACAATCCTGACAAGGATATGGTGCCACGTGTCTTTATTTTCGGTGCCAAGGCTGCTCCAGGATACCACTTTGCCAAGTCTGTTATCAAACTGATCAATGAAGTGGCCAATCTGGTCAACAAGGATGAAAGCCTGCAAGACAAACTCAAGGTTGTTTTCCTAGAAAACTACCGGGTCAGCCTGGCTGAGCTCATCATACCAGCAGCAGATGTGTCTGAGCAGATTTCTCTGGCTTCCAAGGAAGCTTCTGGTACTTCTAACATGAAGTTCATGATGACAGGTGCCATTACCTTGGCTACTCTGGATGGAGCTAATATCGAAATCAAGGACGAGGTCGGGGACGACAACATTGTCATCTTCGGAATGGACAAGGACCAAGTTTACGAGCACTATGCTCGCCATGATTATTACTCACGCGGTGTCTATGAGAGCAATCCAGACATTCGTCGGGTAGTTGATACCTTTGTCAATGGAACGATTCCAAATGTTCGTGAAGAAGGCTCTGAAATCTACGAAGCCCTCATCACCCACAATGATGAATACTTCCTCTTGGAAGATTTCCATGCCTATGTAGAAGCTCAAGAGAAGATTGATGCTCTCTATCGTGACAAAGAAAAATGGGCTCGCATGAGCTTGATCAATATCGCTACATCTGACAAGTTCACCTCAGATGATACCATTGAGCAATATGCCAAGGAAATCTGGAACTTAGAGAAGTAGTATTCTTTGGCAATTATGAATATTAAGAGATTGAGACTTTGTGCTTAGTCTCTTTTGGTATTCAACTGGGCTCTCATTTTAAACTGCCAAAATTAAAACCGAAATTAGAAAGAACATATGAGCTTAACTTATTTGAAAAACGGTGATAAGTTTTGAAAGACTACACAATTTTCTATCAACAATTAACGGCTCCCTTTCGTAGTCGTCCTCAGTGGGTGAAGGGATTTGCTTGTTTTAATCGGGCGATGACACTTTTCATGCCCTTAGTCTATGGACTAGTCCTGCTTAGTACCTATCTAAATAAAGGGTGGAAAGGATTGCTTGCTTTTATACTCCTACCAGCTATTGGATTTGCTCTGTTGTCGGCTATTCGTAAACGGCTGAATCAAGCACGTCCTTACGAAAAATGGGCTATTCAACCTTTGCTGGCCAAGGATACATCAGGCAAGTCCATGCCCAGCCGCCATGTTTTTTCGGCGACAGTGATATCCATGTGCTTGCTCTACTTTTTCTGGCTACCGGGGCTCCTCTGCCTCTTGCTTTCAGCAGGCTTAGCTACGGTGCGCGTGATTGGCGGGGTACACTATCCAAAGGATGTTCTAGTCGGCTATCTTTGTGGAATTTTCTGGGGAAGTATTCTTTTCTTATTATAAAATGCCTAAGGGACTTTCGATTTTTCTACCGCTAATTTAACTAAAAATACTTAGTAGCAGTCGTCAATTTATTATTATTGATTTAAAAAAGAAGAACATTTTTAGCACTTTTGTCCTATTTGATAGTTATTTTTTAGAAAAAACAAGAAAGAAATGGCGAAAAAAAGCTTGTTTTATTTACCATATTTAATGAAGAAAAGGCTAATAAATTAAAATCGCTTACAATGTGTAAAAACATTTGACAAAACAGTTTTTTAGGACTAAACTAAGGAAGTAATTTTAAAAACACAAAAGGAGAATTCATCATGAATTTAACATATTTAGGACTTTGTTTGGCCTGCTTTGGCGTATCGCTTGCTGAAGGTATGATTATGAGTAATCTATTTAAGGCGGCGTCTCGTCAGCCAGAAATTATCGGTCAATTGAGAAGTCTCCTAATCTTGGGAGTAGCCTTTGTTGAAGGTACTTTCTTTGTAACGTTGGCTATGTCCTTTGTTATCAAATAAGAAAGTATTCTCTTTAGAAAAGGGGGTGTCATCTGTTGGAAGAAAGTATTAATCCAACTATCAATGTGGGTCCTGTGACCTTTGATTTGACCCTGCTGGCCATGACTCTGCTAACGGTGTTTGTAACTTTTGGACTTGTTTATTGGGCAAGTCGAAAAATGACGATTAAACCGTCAAGAAAGCAGAATGCTCTGGAATACATCTATGATTTCGTTATAGATTTTACCAAGGGAAATGTTGGTGAGCATTATATGAAGAATTATTCGCTCTTTCTATTTTCCCTCTTTCTTTTCGTAACGGTGGCTAATAACTTGGGATTAATGGCCAAGGTTCAGACAACCAATGGTTTCAATCTCTGGACATCGCCGACCGCCAATCTCGCTTTTGACTTGGGCTTCTCTCTTTTAGTGACGGTATTCTGTCACGTTGAGGGAATCCGTCGTCAAGGAATAAAAGGATATCTAAAAGGTTTTGTGACTCCAGGTATCATGACACCCATGAATATCTTGGAAGAATTTACCAATTTTGCTTCGCTAGCCTTGCGGATTTATGGAAACATTTTTGCAGGTGAAGTATTGGCTGGTTTGCTCTTGACTTGGGCACATCAAGCAGCGTATTGGTATCCAATTGCCTTTATTATGAACATGGTTTGGACTGGTTTTTCAATCTTCATTTCCTGTATCCAAGCCTATGTTTTTACCATGCTAACATCTATGTATCTTGGTAAGAAAATTAATGGTGAGGAAGAATAAAAAGAAAGGATAGATAAAATGAATATAACCGTAGGTGAAATTATTGGCAACTTTATCCTGATTGCCGGCTCCTTTCTTCTTTTAGTATTTCTCATTAAGAAGTTTGCTTGGGGCAATATTATTGGGATTTTAGACCAGCGTGCTCAAAAGATTTCAGACGATATTGATGGAGCAGAATCTGCTCGCAAAAAGGCAGAAGATTTAGCGCAAAAGCGTGAAGAAGCCTTGGCAGGAAGCCGTGAAGAAGCTGCTACTATTGTTGAAACAGCTAAAGAAACAGCTGAGAAAAACAAAGCGAGTATTTTAGCTGACACGACAGAAGAAGTTAGCCGATTGAAGCAAAAGGCAAATCAAGAAATTGCTCAATCAAAGGCAGAAGCTTTAAGATCAATCAAGGGTGATGTGGCAGATTTGTCAATTGATTTGGCTAGTAAGATTATTGGCCAAACCTTAGACAAGGAAGCTCAAAGTCAATTGATTGACAGTTATATCGACAAGCTAGGAGATGCCTAATGGACAAGAGAAGCGATGCGATCATTGAAAAGTATGCTGCTCCATTTGTCCAAATAGTGCTTGAAAAAAATCAGCAAAGAGATGTATTTAGAGAACTAAGTCAGATTAAGGGGATTTTTGAAGAAACCCATCTTGCTGACTTTTTATCGCATATTGGCGTCAGTCAAGCTGAAAAAAGTAAGGTTCTTCGTTTGTTTCAAACATGTGATTCGGTCTTGGTGAATAACCTGATTGAAGTCCTAATTACAAACGGACGAGAAGACTTCTTTTATCCAATCTTACTCGATATCTTGAAGAAAATCGAGAAGGAAACCAATGAATTTGAGGTAACTATCCATTCAGTGGAGGGATTATCAGAAGAGCAGAAAGCTCGGCTTATTCCTGTGATTGAGAAGAAGATGAACCTCAAGGTTCGTTCCATCAAGGGAAATTTGGATAGGAGCTTGATTGGAGGCTTTGCCATTACAGCCAATCATAAGATAATTGACACAAGCATTAAGCGTCAGTTGAAAGCAGTTAAAGAAAAATTGAAATAGAAAGTGGTGTTCTTTTGGCAATTAACGCACAAGAAATCAGCGCTTTAATTAAGCAACAAATTGAAAATTTCCAGCCGGATTTTGATGTTACTGAGACAGGTGTAGTAACCTATGTTGGTGACGGAATTGCGCGTGCGCATGGGCTGGATAATGCCATGAGTGGAGAGCTCTTAGTCTTTGAAAACGGCTCTTACGGAATGGCGCAAAACTTAGAATCAAATGATGTTGGGATTATTATTTTAGGAGATTTTACCGACATTCGTGAGGGGGATACCATCCGCCGTACAGGTAAAATCATGGAAGTTCCTGTAGGGGAAGCCTTGATTGGACGGGTTGTGGATCCTTTGGGTCGGCCGGTAGATGGTCTGGGTGATATTGCAACAGATAAAACAAGACCAGTCGAAACGCCTGCTCCAGGTGTTATGCAACGGAAATCAGTTTCTGAACCTTTACAGACTGGTCTCAAGGCGATCGATGCCTTGGTTCCGATTGGTCGTGGTCAACGGGAATTGATCATTGGGGACCGTCAGACTGGTAAGACAACCATTGCTATCGATGCGATTCTAAACCAAAAAGGCCAAGATATGATCTGTATCTATGTGGCCATTGGTCAAAAAGAATCAACAGTTCGTACACAGGTAGAAACTCTTCGTCAGTATGGTGCACTTGACTATACAATTGTTGTGACAGCTTCAGCTTCACAACCTTCTCCTTTGCTTTACCTTGCTCCTTATGCTGGTGTAGCAATGGCGGAAGAGTTTATGTATAATGGCAAGCATGTTTTGATTGTCTATGATGATTTGTCAAAACAAGCGGTAGCCTATCGTGAATTGTCCCTCCTTCTTCGTCGTCCACCAGGCCGTGAAGCCTTCCCAGGGGATGTCTTCTATCTTCACAGTCGTCTCTTAGAGCGTTCAGCTAAGGTTTCTGATGAATTAGGTGGAGGTTCTATCACAGCTCTGCCATTTATTGAAACTCAGGCGGGGGATATCTCAGCCTATATCGCTACCAACGTGATTTCAATCACTGACGGACAAATTTTCCTCAGCGACAGCCTTTTCAATGCTGGTGTTCGTCCAGCGATTGATGCAGGTTCTTCTGTATCACGGGTTGGGGGATCAGCTCAGATCAAGGCTATGAAGAAAGTAGCCGGAACCTTGCGGATTGACTTGGCTTCCTATCGCGAGCTAGAAGCCTTTACCAAATTTGGTAGCGACTTGGATGCTGCGACTCAGGCAAAACTAAACCGTGGTCGTCGAACAGTAGAAGTATTGAAACAGCCAGTTCATAAGCCACTTCCTGTGGAAAAGCAAGTAGTCATTCTCTATGCTTTGACTCATGGCTTCTTGGACAGTGTTCCGGTTGATGACATTCTTCGCTTTGAGGAAGAATTATTTGCCTACTTTGATGCACATCAAGAAGGTATTTATGAAACAATCCGGACGACTAAGGATCTTCCGAGTGAGGAAGTTCTGGATGCCGCTATTACTGAGTTTGTCAATCAGTCTAGCTTTAAATAAGAATAGAGGTGTCAGATGGCAGTTTCATTGAACGATATCAAAAATAAAATTGCATCCACAAAAAACACCAGTCAAATCACTAATGCTATGCAAATGGTATCAGCGGCTAAGTTAGGAAAATCCGAGGAAGCAGCTAAGAACTTTCAAATTTATGCTTCCAAGGTTCGGAAACTCTTAACGGATTTGCTTCATGGACATGAGGCAGAAAATGCTAAACACCATCCAATGCTGACAAGTAGACCAGTCAAAAAAACAGGTTACATTGTTATCACATCTGACCGTGGCTTGGTTGGTGGCTACAATGCCACCATTCTCAAAGCCATGATGGAGCTGAAGGCAGAATACCATCCAAAGGGAGATGATTTTGAGATTCTCTGTATTGGAGGTGTTGGTGCGGACTTTTGTCGAGCTAGAGGGGTTCAGCCAGTTTATGAACTGCGTGGTTTACCCGATCAACCAAGCTTTGATGAGGTTCGTAAGATTATTAGTAAGGCCATTGAGATGTATCAAAATGAACTCTTTGATGAGCTTTATGTCTGTTACAACCATCATGTCAATAGTCTGACTAGTCAGATGCGGATTGAGCAAATGCTACCGATTATTGACTTGGATCCAAATGAAGCTGACGAGGATTATACCGTTAATTTGGAATTAGAATCTAGTCGTGAAGCTATTTTGGACCAATTGTTGCCTCAGTTTGCTGAGAGCATGATTTATGGGGCTATTATTGATGCTAAGACAGCTGAAAATGCTGCCGGCATGACAGCCATGCAGACAGCGACTGATAATGCTAAAAAAGTCATCAGTGATTTGACGATTCAGTACAACCGTGCTCGGCAAGCTGCCATTACACAGGAAATTACTGAAATTGTGGCGGGTGCTAGTGCCCTAGAATAGGCCACTGATTAATTAGAAATTAAACGAGGAAAATAACATGAGCTCAGGCAAAATTACTCAGGTAATCGGGCCAGTCGTAGACGTTGCGTTTGCAGCTGGAGATAGGCTACCTGAGATAAATAATGCACTTGTAGTCTATAAAAATGATGAGAAAAAATCAAAAATCGTCCTTGAAGTAGCTCTTGAGCTTGGTGACGGTGTAGTTCGGACTATTGCCATGGAGTCAACAGATGGTTTGACACGTGGTTTGGAGGTTCTTGACACAGGTCGTCCGATTTCTGTACCGGTTGGTAAAGAAACCTTGGGTCGGGTCTTCAATGTTCTTGGAGACACTATTGACTTGGATGCACCGTTTGGGGATGATGCAGAACGTCAACCAATTCATAAGAAAGCACCGACCTTTGATGAGTTATCAACTTCATCTGAAATCCTGGAAACAGGAATCAAGGTTATCGACCTTCTAGCACCTTATCTAAAAGGTGGGAAGGTTGGACTCTTCGGTGGTGCCGGAGTTGGTAAAACCGTCTTGATCCAAGAATTGATTCACAACATTGCCCAAGAACACGGTGGTATCTCAGTATTTACTGGTGTTGGAGAACGGACTCGTGAAGGGAACGACCTTTACTGGGAAATGAAAGAATCTGGCGTTATTGAGAAAACTGCCATGGTCTTTGGTCAGATGAATGAACCACCAGGAGCACGTATGCGTGTTGCCCTAACTGGTTTGACAATTGCCGAATATTTCCGTGATGTAGAAGGCCAAGACGTGCTTCTCTTTATCGATAACATCTTTCGCTTTACTCAAGCTGGTTCTGAAGTATCTGCCCTTTTGGGTCGCATGCCTTCAGCGGTTGGTTACCAGCCAACACTTGCGACAGAAATGGGGCAACTCCAAGAGCGTATCACATCAACTAAGAAGGGTTCTGTAACCTCTATCCAGGCTATCTATGTGCCGGCGGATGACTATACTGACCCTGCACCAGCAACAGCCTTTGCCCACTTGGATTCAACGACAAACTTGGAACGTAAGTTGGTACAATTGGGGATTTACCCAGCCGTTGATCCACTCGCTTCAAGCTCTCGTGCCTTGGCGCCTGAGATTGTCGGAGAAGAGCACTACGCGGTAGCTGCTGAAGTTAAGCGAGTCTTACAACGCTATCACGAATTGCAAGATATTATTGCCATCCTAGGTATGGATGAATTGTCTGATGAAGAAAAGACTTTGGTTGCACGTGCACGTCGGATCCAATTCTTCCTATCACAAAACTTTAATGTGGCTGAGCAGTTTACAGGTCAACCTGGTTCTTATGTACCAGTTGCTGAAACAGTTCGTGGCTTCAAAGAAATTCTTGAAGGAAAACACGACAAGTTACCAGAAGATGCCTTCCGTGGAGTTGGTTCTATTGAGGATGTTCTGGCTAAAGCAGAAAAAATGGGATTCTAAGAGGTGAATGATGGCTCAAATGACAGTACAAATCGTTACTCCGGACGGTCTCGTTTATGACCACCATGCTGCATTTGTTTCCGTAAAGACCATTGATGGAGAGTTGGGGATTTTACCACGACACATCAATACCATCGCTGTTTTAGAAGTAGATCAGGTCAAGGTACGCCGGGTCGATGATGATAAACATATCGACTGGATAGCAGTCAATGGCGGAATCATTGAAATTGCAGATAATGTCATTACCATTGTGGCGGACTCAGCTGAGCGTGAGCGAGATATTGATATCAGCCGGGCTGAGAGAGCTAAACTCAGGGCTGAGCAAGAAATCGAAGAAGCACACGACAAGCACTTGATTGACCAAGAACGTCGGGCTAAGATTGCTCTGCAACGGGCGATTAACCGGATTAACGTTGGAAGCAAATAAAAAGGAATCCAAATTTTGGATTCCTTTTTGTGTGGATATTATTTAACGAGCGATTGGTTGTTTGTTTTCGTCTAAGGTGAAACCTTCTCCCAAAATCTCGTGAGCCTCTGTAATTGTGATAAAGGCGTGAGGGTCAATTCGATGAATAATTTCCTTCATCTGTTGCATTTCATTTCGAGCTAGGACGCAGTAGATGACTTTGTAGTCTTGCTTTGTGTAGTAACCAGTACCATTTAGCAAGGTCACACCTCGACCCAGTTCTTCAACAACAGCCTGTGCTAATTCTTCAGATTTTCCAGTAACGACTAAGAAACCTTTACCGGCATAACCACCTTCAGCGATAAGGTCAATAACTCGGGAAGCAATAAAGACAAATACCAGTGTATAAGTTACAAGACGCAAGTCTTTAAAGACAATCACGACTAAGAAAAGAACAAAGAAGTCAACGGCAAACATGAGTTTTCCGATAGAAATATGGGTGTATTTATTTAAAATACGAGCAATAATATCGGAACCTCCGGTTGTTCCACCGGCGTTGAAAATGATTCCTAGTCCGGCTCCGAGGATGATACCAGCTATCAAAGACACAATGACCAAGTCTCCGTCTAAATCTACTACAAAAGGAATTTTTTCAAAAATGGCCAGCCAAGCTGATACAGAGAATGTTCCAATTAGGCTGTAGTAGAAAGATTGTTTCCCCAGAATCTTCCAAGCAAAGAAGAAGAGAGGGAAGTTGATCACTAGGTTCATAACGGAAACCGGAAGTTTAAATAAATAGTAGGTAATGAGGGTAACCCCAGTGACTCCACCCTCAAATAAATGATTGGGAATAGCTAAATAATTGATCCCAAAAGAAAAAAGGCCTGCACCAAATATAATCCAAAGTATGTTTTTTAATCTCAGCATAAGAATCTCCTCCAAAAAATTTCCTTTTTATATTGTATCAAATGTTTCTAACTTATGTAATGAATTTAATGATTTTTTTTGATAAAATAGTAAAAGAATTGTAAAAAAATAGAACGAGTATTGCTTTCTGGCAGTAAGGAATCTGTAAGTTTCCCACGTTTGCATAAAAACTATAGGGAAGATAAATGAACTGTCAGGCAGATAAGAGCATTATAGGAGTATTCCTTGCTCTATAAGCATAGAAAAGGAACATATGAAAAGAGGATTGTTGGTTTCGCTAGAAGGTCCGGATGGAGCTGGAAAATCTAGCGTTTTAGAAGCTCTGGTACCGATTTTAGAAGCCAAAGGGCATCAAGTAGTGACGACTAGAGAGCCTGGTGGTGTGCCAATTTCAGAGGCTATTCGAGAAGTGATATTGGACCAGAATAATACAGAGATGGATGGGAAGACAGAACTTTTACTTTATATTGCCAGTCGTAGACAGCATTTGATAGAAAAAGTGCTTCCTGCCTTAGAAGCTGGTAAATTAGTTATCATGGATCGTTTCATTGATAGTTCTGTTGCCTATCAAGGTTTTGGCCGTGGTTTAGATGTAGCTGATATTGAATGGCTCAATCAATTTGCAACGGATGGTCTTAAGCCAGATCTAACCTTGTATTTCGATTTAGATGTCGAAGAAGGTCTTGCTCGCATCGCTAAAAATAAGAATCGTGAAGTCAACCGTCTTGACTTAGAGGGACTGGAAATGCATCAACGAGTCCGTCAGGGTTACCTCTATAGCTTGGAAAAAGATCCAGAACGTCTAGTTAAAATTGATGCCAGCCAGGCTTTAGAAGCAGTTGTGAAAGATAGCCTAGCTGTCCTAAACCAGCACTTAAACAGTAAATCATGAAAATGAATGAACTAAAGGAACTTCAACCTAAAATTGTTGATCGTTTTGAACGAATTCTAGAGCAAGATAAGCTTAACCATGCTTATCTTTTTACAGGAAATTTTGCCAGCTTTGATTTGGCCCAGAAATTAGCCCAGAGCCGTTTCTGTCAGGATAAGATGGGTGTTTGGCCATGTGGTGAATGCCGGTCTTGTCGTCTGATTGCTGAGGAAGATTTTTCAGATGTTACAGTGGTTCGCCCACAAAATCAAATCATCAAAACAGAACGTATACGAGAGCTACTCAAGAATTTTTCGCAGAGCGGAGTAGAAGGTAATGAGCAGGTATTTATCATTTGTGAGGCAGAAAAAATGCACCTGAATGCGGCAAATTCTCTCTTAAAAATGATAGAAGAACCTCAAAGTGAGGTATATATTTTCCTTCTGACCAGTGATGAAAATTTGATCTTACCTACGATTAAAAGTCGGACCCAGGTCTTTCATTTCCCCAAAAATGAAGATTACTTAGTAGCGAAATTGGAAGAGTCTGGCTTGCTTAAGGACCAGGCGCAGCTTCTTGCCGCTTATAGCCAGACTTTAGAGGAAGCTCAAAACTTGCAGACTAGCAAATCCTTCTTTGATGTAACACAAGTCTGTCAGCGCTTTGTTGATCTTTGTCTTGCTAAGAAGGATTTGGCCTTTTTACAGGTTGCTAGATTAAGCAGTTTGGCTGATGATAAGGAGAAACAGGATCAGATTTTTAGGATTCTAGAGATTTTATTTTCTCAACATATAGAGAAAGAAAGTGGTCGGACTTCTTTAGATAGATTGTTTCAATCTCGAAAAATGTGGCGGGCAAATGTGAGTTTCCAAAATGCTTTGGAATATATGATCATACAGCCAGCAAAGCGTAGCTAAGGAGAAAAATAGATATGGATAAAAGAGAAATATTTGACGCTTTAGATGATTTTTCACAAAATCTAATGCTAACTCTGGCTGAAGTAGAAGCAATAAAAAAAAATCTAAAGAGTGTTATTGAAGAAAATACAGTTCTACGCTTGGAGAATGACAAGTTAAGAGAACGACTCGGAGAAGTGGAAAAAACAGGACCAAGTAAAGGTGGCGGTCAAGGACGCGAGAATCTTGAACGGATTTATTTGGATGGTTTTCATATATGCACAGACTTCTATGGTCAAAGACGAGATAATGACGAAGAAGAATGCGCTTTTTGTAATGAATTATTGTTTAGGGAGTAGCTATGCAAATTCAGAGAAGTTTTAAAGATACGTCATCCTATGGTAAGCTCTATTTGGTGGCGACACCGATTGGTAACCTGCAGGATGCTAGCACTCGTATGTTAGAAACTCTTGAGAAAGTGGATTATATTGCGGCAGAGGATACACGTAATACTGGTCGCTTGTTGGATTATTTCGATATTTCGACCAAGCTAATTAGTTTTCATGACCATAATTCCAGAGCCAGGATCCCAGAAATCATTGCTCTTTTAAAAGAAGGTCATGATCTTGCCCAGGTATCAGATGCTGGTCTTCCCTGTATTTCGGATCCGGGTCACGACTTGGTAAAAGCTGCCATTGCAGAAAACATCATTGTCGTACCAGTGCCAGGTCCTTCGGCGGGAATTTCTGCACTGATTGCTAGTGGTTTGGCTCCTCAACCCCACATTTTCTTTGGTTTTCTTCCTAGAAAAAAAGGTCAGCAAAAAGATTTTTTTGAAAGCAAGAAGGCTTATCCTGAGACGCAGATATTTTATGAATCCCCCCATCGGGTCAAGTCGACTTTGGAAAATATGCTGGAAGTCTATGGAGATAGACAGGTGGTTTTAGTTCGCGAGTTGACGAAGATTTATGAAGAATACCAGAGGGGACTGATATCTGAATTACTGGAAGCCATTGGTGATGAGCCACTCAAGGGCGAATGCTTGCTAATTGTAGATGGTGCTAGTGAGGAGAAAGCTGAGAAGTCAGAAGAGGAATTATTGGCTGAAATTGATTTTCTCATTGAAACCGGCAGTCAAAAAAGCAAGGCTATCAAAGAAGTTGCCAAAAAATATGGTTTAAATAAGAGTGACTTATACTCCACTTATCATCAGTAATCTGACAAGTGATTGAGAGCTAAAAGACAAGAAAGGGACTAGAAAAGTTGACTTATTATAAAATGATCTATCATTCTCCTTTGGGTCCTCTTTCTTTGGTTGCGGATGAAAGCGGACTGAGAGGTGCTTGGTTTGTTGGCCAGAAATATTTTGAGCGTGGTCTAAGTGGACAAGTAATTGAAGCAAGCAATCCCTTTCTCGAGCAGACTGCTCAGCTCCTTGATGCCTACTTTGCTAGTCAGGATGTAGATTTCTCAAGTTTGACTTTAGCAGATGCAGGGACTGATTTTCAAAAGCGCGTTTGGAGCTATTTGAGTCAGATTCCTAAAGGGAAGACAGTGACTTATGGGCAAATTGCCAGAGACCTTGATGTTGCTTCTGCTCAAGCGGTCGGAGGAGCTGTTGGTCGGAATCCATTTTCCATTATCATTCCTTGCCATCGCGTTTTGGGAAGTCAAGGACAAATGACAGGTTACGCTGGTGGTATAGACAAAAAGCTCTGGCTTTTAAACCATGAAGCAGCAAAGATTGATAGAAAAAAATAGAGGTGAACCATGTTACAATTTATCGAATACCCAAAATGCTCTACCTGCCGTAAGGCCAAGGCTGAGCTCAATCAATTAGGAGTGGACTTTGAGGCGGTGGATATTGTCCAAAATACACCTAGCCGGGACCAACTCCTAGACTGGATCCAGAATTCTGATTTTGAGATCAAGGCCTTTTTCAATACCAGCGGACTCAAATACCGTGAACTGGGTCTCAAAGAAAAAGTTCCACATATGAAAGCTCAGGAAGCAGCTGATTTACTAGCGACAGACGGCATGCTGATTAAACGGCCGCTCTTGGTTCGAGATAACCAAATCTTGCAGATTGGCTACCGAAAGGCGTATGAAGAGTTGGGGTTATGATAAGATAAGGCTTGATAAAAAAGCTATTATATTCATCTGTAGTCAAATAGAACGACAAAATGAAATAGAGAACATCCAATTGTGTTAGATAATAAAAAAACAGACTGAAATCAAGAAATAGGAAAGATTTAGTCACAGGTAAAGAGGCGAATGGATTGAAAGCCTCTTTTTTCTAACATAGAATTTCTTACCAGTTTGTTGAAGCTGTGGATAAGGCTTCTAAACAATTTCATTTGATATTTTGTAAGATGATCTCCCCCCTTGCCGGGAAAGTGATGTTGAAAAACATATGTAGGTAGGTAAGTCCAAGAATTTTGAGGTCTATATTATTAAAGATGAGGAAGAATTATAATGTTTCTATCTTTTAAAATACGATATCGATCTTTTAGAGAAGGTTAGTGAAAAAATATTATATTTATGTGAATTAGTTGTTGATTTAGATACAAATCAAATTGTACACCTTGATTTTATTAATAGGTAGGAAAATATGTTTAAAATAATAAAAAAAGAATATAATCAGCAAGAGAAGTTAATATATAAAACGGATACAAAGGAATTAATAGCTACTCCAACAATAGCTAGTGATATTACTTTTAGTTTTATATATTTATTTTTAGGTTTTAATTCAGAAAATATGGAATCCACTCAATTTTTGGGGTATCATAACGACTTTTCTTGGATAAAAAGAAGTTTGGTGCCTCCTAAATTTGATAAAGGTGTTATTGTTGTTACAGATAATGATATTAATGGGGGAGATAGTTTTCGCATTGACTATGCTTACAATTGGGAAACGTATTATGATGAGCAATCAGGTTGGCTTAAAATCGGTTCTGAAATTTCAAGGGAAGATCTTAACCATGTTGAATTTTTCAGAAATACTATTGCTGGTATTGATGGGCATGGCAATATCCAAGAATTTTGGCTCAAACCTAAATTTAAATGATGTGAAACTAATATAGTGTTTCCTAGAATATAGGTTTCTTTGTGACGAATATTTGATCCTCTATTTCGAACTGGTTGACGGGTTTGTCTTGGTTACAGATTGGCATCTATACTTTTTTTCAAAGATTATGATTTCTTTTTGATTGATGATGAAGAAGAATAGTAAACCTTTAAATGGTAAGTAACTCCTTCCTGTTGGAATTAGGTATAAGGAGTATCAAGCGGGATGGAAATAATTGTTATAGGTGAGGATGGTTCTGTTTGGTATACTCAAGATCACTATCAAACTTTCACAAGAATAAAATAAGGAGAATATAATGTCAAAAAAATTTAATGATAGAACGTTTAGAAAGATAGAACAAACTTATAGAATTTATTTACCTGACGAATTTAAAAAAGTTTTTGGAAATATGGAGGAACTTCCTGAAAACTGGTATGATTGGAGTGACTTTTCACCTCAGAATGTTAAAATGCTGAGCAATTACATACAAATAATCAAAGAAAATATAGCAGAAGAAATAGAATATGTTGATTGGAGTGATAATTGGGGAGAAGCTCCTAGCGATTTAGAACTTATGAAAAGAGAAATACGAAGTCGTTTAATAAATTCTCCAACATTATTTCCTATTTCTGGTCATAGGTATATTGCGTCATGTAATACTCCGATTTCGCCAGTATTTTCAATTGTTGGTTCCGATATAATTTATTATTCTAAAAGTTTAACAGATTATTTTCATGGAATTGCAATAAGCAGAGAGACAAATTTATCTGATTTACCCCAAATTTCTTTTTGGTCCGATATTGCACAGTGATAAAATTGAGATAAAAATATTTTTAGTCCCATCAACAGGAAATCTGCATTGAAAAGAGAAATATTTAGGAAAGAATATACAAGATGTCATGATTTTTCTTTTAGAGAATGTGGTTCAAGTAGATTGTATGATCGAATCTGGGTTAGAAAGCGTGTCAGTAGAAGCTCCTAATGACATTAAAAAGCTTTTCATGATATAATAAATCTATCTCAATCTTAGAAAGAAGAATCATGGTTTTATCAAAAAAACGGGCTCGTCATGTGATTGAAGAGATTATTGCTCTTTTCCCTGACGCTAAGCCTAGTCTGGATTTCCGCAATCACTTTGAGCTTTTGGTAGCGGTCATGCTGTCGGCTCAGACGACAGATGCTGCGGTCAATAAGGCGACGCCGGCTTTATTTGAGGCCTATCCAAGTCCTCAAGACATGGCTATGGCTGGTGAAGCAGACATCGCCAAATACATCTCCCGCCTAGGGCTCTATCGCAACAAAGCCAAGTTTTTGAAGAAATGTGCCCAGCAGCTTTTAGACGACTTTGATGGCCAAGTACCAAAAACGCGGGCGGAATTGGAAAGTCTAGCTGGTGTTGGTCGCAAGACAGCCAATGTTGTCATGAGTGTGGGCTTTGGTATTCCAGCTTTTGCTGTCGATACCCATGTGGAGCGCATCTGCAAGCACCATGATATCGTTAAAAAGTCAGCAACGCCACTAGAAGTAGAAAAGCGAGTTATGGATGTCCTTCCACCGGAACGTTGGCTGCCAGCCCATCAGGCAATGATTTACTTTGGACGTGCCATCTGCCATCCTAAAAATCCCGAGTGCGAACACTATCCGCAACTTTATAACTTTAAAGACATTTAAAAAGCGAGGTCTGATGACTTCGCTTTTATTTGATAGGGAAGAAAGTAAGTAAGAGCCAAGAAATCAGTAGAGTAATAGCGCCAATTCCAAGGCCAAATAGAACAGGAAGGACAATGTTTTGGTAAGGAGCCTTGCCTCTTTCCTCGGCTTCTTCAATCTCGCTCAGGCTGCGTCCTTGATCATAGGCGACAATCTGGCGATAGGTACGAAGATTATGCTTTTTCTTGAATTTCTCAATGCGTAGGGCGTAGAACATAGTGATAGCAAAAATCAAGCAACTAATAGCGATGCCGTACCAATCCAAATAAAGAATTAGAGGAATCATTATTATAGGACTTCCAATTAGTAAAATGGTAAAAACCACTCCATCTTTTTGATAGCGCATAAATTCTTGGTCGTGAATAATTTGTTTCATGGTTTCCAAATCTCCTTTGACTAGTTTGTCCAATGACACTTCAAAGACCTTGCTCAGTAAAAGCAGGTTTTGAATATCAGGGTAGGTTGCGCCTCGTTCCCAGTTGGAAATGGATTGACGGCTGACAAAGATTATCTCAGCCAAATCATCTTGAGATAAATTTTTCTCTTTACGAAAGTGCTGAATCTGCTTTCCGACTTGCATAAGATTTCCTCGCTTTCTGATTTTATTCTACCTAATTATACAAAAACTGGCTATCAAAGTTCTTTGACATGTTGATTTCATAGGATTTAGAAAAGATTTTTACCGCTGAATTTACAGGTCTGTCAATTCATGTTTACTTACTGAAAAAGAGGCTAGAAGCCTCCTTTTCTTATTCACTAAATCTTAAAAAATAACCATCTGGATCCAAAATCGCAAATTCATGGGGATAGATAAAGTTATCTCCCACTCGAAATTCTCTTTTTGTCAGCGGACGATGGATGGGATAGTCAGCTTCCAGCAGTTTTTGGTGGAGCTGAGGGACATCTTCAATGCCGAAGGAAATATTGACGCCACGTCCGAAAGGATAGGTCAGTTGGGCTAATTCTTCTGCGCTACCTTCTTCTAGCATAAGTTGGCAGTCTTCAAGTGAGAGGAAGAGAAATTTGTCCTCTGGACGTTCGTACTCGACAGAGAATCCCAGCAAGTCGCAGTAGAAGTGGCGCGACTTTTCGATGTCAGATACCATAAATTCGGGAATGACAGCTTGATAGTCCATTTGTTTTCTCCTTAGAGTTCAATCTCCATGACAATGGGTGTGTGGTCTTGGCGCGCACCGGAGTCAATCATGTCAGACTTGGTCACCTTGTCTGCCACTCGGTTGCTTGTCAGCCAGTAGTCGATTCTCCAACCTGTGTTGTTGATTTTAGAAGTCTTGCTGCGTTGCGCCCACCAGGTGTATTGGTTAGGGATATCGCCGTGCAAGTGGCGGAAGGTATCGGTAAAGCCTTTAGCCAGTAGGTTGGTGAAGCCAGCGCGCTCTTCATCGGTAAATCCTGGTGAACGGCGGTTGCTGGCTGGATTGGCCAAGTCAATTTCCTTGTGAGCTACATTGTAGTCGCCAGTAGCAAGGACTGGTTTTTGTTGATCTAGTGTTGCCAAGTATTCAGCGTATTTGGCATCCCAGACTTGACGGTCATCCAAGCGTTTGAGGCCATCGCCAGCATTAGGTGTATAGACCTGAGTAACGAAGAAGTCGTCAAATTCCAGCGTAATAATGCGACCTTCGACATCCATGGTTGATGGAGCGCCGATTTCTGGGAAAGTTATGGTTGGCGTTAGTTCTTTTTTGTAGAGGAACATGGTTCCTGCATAGCCCTTGCGGGCTGGCTCTTGGGAGGAACGCCAAGTGTTTTCATAGTCTGGGAAAAGATTTGCCAAAATCTCCAAGTGTTTTTTTGTCGGACCTGTCGCAGATAGTTTTGTTTCCTGAATGGCGATAATATCTGCATTTTCTGCTTGCAAGGTCTGAAGGACGGCTTGAGAGAGCTGAGCGCGGGCAGAGTCGCTGGTCAATGCAGCGTTGAGAGAGTCAATATTCCAAGAAATGAGTTTCATAAAATTTCCTTTTCTAGTAGAAGTTTGCTGAGTTTATTATAACAAAATTTAGAACTGATTTATAGCAAAGTGATTTCAAGAAGCTTGGGAAGTAAGAAAGATTTTCTATATTTATGTTTTGAGTCAGACCAGTCAGAAAAATGGGGTTTCGCTTGCATCTTCTAGCACTAGCAAGTCAAGCGGGTCTGTCTGGAACGAAACAGCTAACTCATCGTCGAATAAAGAGGCGTAAAAAAACTAAATCCACCTTATCACCAAATAATCTTGTTCAAATTAATATTATCAAGTCTATTGGCAAAACAGAAGAATGGCTGGTGGAAAGGCTGTCTAAAGACGGCTATACTGATATTTTGAATACCTTCATCGCGGAGTATGAGAGTCGGAATTTGAATGTTGTGACCTATTAAACCTAGAATAATTTCTGGTTTTTTAATTATATTTACTGTGGGTGACTGTCTTTTCTCAAACCTTGCAAAATATGGTATAATGAGGTGTTATCAAAAAAGGTTTCATTAGCCTTGAAAGGATTAAAAAATGACTGAAAAACAATCGTTTTATATTACAACCCCTATCTACTATCCGAGTGGTAAACTCCATATCGGGTCTGCTTATACAACTATTGCCTGTGATGTTCTGGCTCGCTACAAGCGTCTCATGGGCTACGATGTTTTCTATTTGACGGGTCTAGATGAGCACGGTCAAAAGATTCAGCAGAAAGCTGAAGAAGCCGGAGTTACATCACAGGCATATGTTGATGGAATGGCAGTTGGGGTCAAGGAACTCTGGAAATTGTTAGACATTTCTTACGATAAATTTATCCGGACGACTGATGATTACCACGAAAAGGTTGTAGCTGATGTCTTTGAACGTCTCCTAGCTCAAGATGATATCTACTTGGGTGAATATTCAGGCTGGTACTCTGTATCTGATGAAGAATTCTTTACCGAAAGCCAGCTGGCAGAAGTCTTCCGTGATGAAAATGGGAAAGTAACTGGTGGAATTGCACCGTCTGGCCATGAAGTGGAGTGGGTATCAGAAGAGTCTTACTTCCTGCGCCTTAGCAAGTACCAAGACCGCTTGGTAGAATTTTTCAAAACTCATCCAGACTTTATCACTCCTGATGGTCGTCTTAATGAAATGCTGCGTAACTTCATTGAGCCAGGTTTGGAAGACCTAGCCGTATCTCGGACAACCTTTACTTGGGGAGTTCCAGTACCATCCAATCCGAAACACGTTGTCTACGTTTGGATTGATGCCTTGCTTAACTATGCGACTGCTCTTGGCTACGGTCAGGATGATCATGCTAACTACGATAAATTCTGGAACGGAACAGTCTTCCACATGGTGGGCAAGGACATTCTGCGCTTCCACTCTATCTACTGGCCAATCCTGCTCATGATGTTGGATATCAAGTTGCCTGACCGTTTGATTGCTCACGGCTGGTTTGTCATGAAAGATGGTAAGATGTCTAAGTCTAAAGGAAATGTGGTCTATCCTGAAATGCTGGTAGAACGTTATGGACTAGACCCTCTTCGTTACTACCTCATGCGTAGTCTCCCTGTTGGTTCAGATGGAACCTTCACTCCTGAGGACTATGTGGGTCGTATCAACTACGAGTTAGCCAATGACCTTGGAAACTTGCTCAACCGTACTGTTTCTATGATTAACAAGTACTTTGACGGTCAAGTGCCAGCCTATGAAGAAAATGTAACAGACTTTGATGGAGCCCTGGCTCAGGTGGCAACTGAATCTATCGCTGACTACTACAAACACATGGATGCAGTTGACTACCCACGCGCCCTAGAAGCAGTCTGGACGCTTATCTCTCGTACCAATAAATACATTGATGAAACTGCTCCTTGGGTCTTGGCTAAGGATGAAGCCCTCCGCAATCAACTTGCAAGTGTTATGAGCCACTTGGCAGCTAGCCTTCGTGTTGTGGCGCACATGATTGATCCTTTCATGATGGAAACGAGCAAGGTTGTCCTCAGTCAATTAGGCTTGCCTCAAGCCACGTCTCTGGAAAATCTAGCAATTGATCAGCTTCCAGCAGGTCTGACAGTCGTAGAAAAAGGAACACCAATCTTCCCACGTCTGGATATGGAAGAAGAAATTGCCTATATCAAAGAACAAATGGAAGGCAACAAACCTGCGGTTGAAAAAGAATGGAATCCAGAAGAAGTCGAGCTCAAACTTAACCGCAAGGAAATCAAGTTTGACGACTTTGATAAGGTAGAAATCAGAGTTGCTGAAGTCAAAGAAGTGTCTAAAGTTGAAGGCTCAGATAAGCTGCTTCAATTCCGCTTGGATGCTGGTGACGGTGAAGACCGTCAAATCCTCTCTGGTATTGCGAAATACTATCCAAACGAGCAAGAACTGGTCGGTAAGAAAGTCCAAATCGTTGCCAACCTCAAGCCACGTAAAATGATGAAAAAATATGTCAGCCAAGGGATGATTCTCTCAGCCGAACACGGCGACCAACTGACTCTTCTTACAGTGGATGAGAAAGTACCAAATGGAAGTTTGATTGGATAGAAGGATTAAAATTTTTGAAAGAAGTGTCTTGATTTTATCTTAAATTTCCCCGCAGCTAAATATTGCTGGGGGATTTTTTTGCATATGAGAAAGCGCTTGACAAGTAGTGTATATACATATATAATATCTATTGAAAAGTTTTAGGGGTAATGTTATGAAAATAGCAAAAACAGTAGCACTTATTTTTGTGGTGCTTTTAATTGTCGTTCTCTTTCCGCTTAATCCATATCTATCAGTTCTTCTGGCTCTGATTAGTTTTGGAACTTTATTTTTGATTGTAAAGAAGTAGGAGAATGAGAATGTTTAAGACTCTTTTTAAAAAAGTACTAGGTGCAAAAATCTATGTTTGGATTGTAATAGTTATACTGACTACTTTATTTGTAGTGGCAAAAACCTTCAATCTTATTGGATATTTTCAGGGAAAGAATGCTTCATCCGAGCGTAGTCAAGTTTACACTCAAATAACTCGTTTAGAGAAAGTTAACCAAAGTGTTTTTTTAGATGTTGGGATTCAGAAGGTTGAAACGATTGAGAAAGATAAGAAGATACCTGGTACTAACATCAGTATTCCATTGTCTGTTAAAAAGGCAATTATCATCCTTAATTATACGGCTAAATTTGGAATCAAAGAAGGAGTTAAAGTTAGGAAAATTGCTGAGCATGAATATGAGTTAACGATCCCTAAATATGAAGTTATAGGAGTTAAGGTCCCAGATAACCCCAAAGACCGATACAAACTATATGACTCGAGTGGCCAATTGTTGAGCGGAGCAACAGAAAACATTGATACCGGAGAACATGTTACTAAATCTCTCAGTAATAAAGAACAGGAAGTATACCTTAAACAATATGAGGAGCAGATTACTGAATCAGCTGAAAAATACTATACAAGTATCGTGACTAGTATCGATCCAGAAGCAAAGCTAACGTTTAAAAATACTAATAAATAGTGAACATTAAGTTCTATCAACTGTTAAAAGCATCTTGCATTAAATTGCAAGGTGCTTTTAGAGTGTTTTAGTTTTCCCAGATATAATCAGTTCTCTATACTAGAAGATATTTCTTTGATTAGGTCGGTTTTATCCTAGCATTTTACCAAGATGAAGAATTAAGGTATACTAGGTGTAAGATTTTTTATTGGAGGTATGAGTGATGATAAAAAAATGGGACAGAAAAACAGTCTTAACCTTACTATATAGTTTTGTCGCACTGGCTTTAGCGGTGACAGTTTGTTTTCTTCTTGTGTCTAAGTTTAGTCATAAGGAGCAGCCAAAACAAGCGAGTTCTTCTACATCAGTTTCGACATCTAAGTCTGACAGCTCAGAGCAAAAAGTTAGTATTTCAGGTGAATATGTAGCGAATACGGGTGATAAAGCTAAAATTGACGGTGGTGATAAGGAATGGAAGATTAATTACCAAACTCCTGATGGTGCTGTTTCAGCAGAATTTACGACAGAATGGAAATCAGAAGGAGAGACTTTAATAGCGACTGATAAGATGAGAAAGTCAGACGGCAATAGCGACTTTACCATTACTGTCCGTATTTTCAAGTATAAGACCGCCAAGCAACCTCTCATAACGATTACCATGTCAGACGGCAATCCTTCCCATGAAATGGTTTTTGCCAATCAAAAAGATTTTTTTGAACCGAGCGAGGAGAATAGTGAAGGAACACAGACTACAGAATAAATTGATTGAGAGATAGAATTACGAGAGAAGATTTAATTTGTGTTGGTGGAAAAGTGAATAACACTAAGCTCCTCTCACCTAATTCTCATTCTAGCAGTCAATTTCCTACCCTAAATGTTCGGTCTGGGAATACGGTATATCTAATTGCTCTATTAAAAATTGGATTTCCTAATCCTTATGGAGACCTTTCAGATTCAAGCAAAGCTAGATTGGCACTGGGTCAAAACATTGGAAATCTTCCTGCTGATCAGTATTATTATAGACAATAGAAGAATCAAACACGAGAAGGGAGTACAACTCTATTCTCGTTTTTTTTAGCTAATAAATCAAAAAATGTTTGAAATAAACAGAAATATGTGGATAAAATGAGAGAAATGAGTTATAATGAACAAAACCAAGCTAGAGAGGATGGAGTATGGGTAAGAATCAAAGACAAGATGAAATTCTTAAATTTGTGGATCGAGCTGGAACTGTAACGGTTGCTGAGATCATGGAGACCATGAAGGTTTCAGATATGACAGTTCGCCGTGATTTGATAGAGTTAGAAAACCAAGGAAAGCTTACGCGAGTATTTGGTGGGGCGAAGAGTAATAAGGTGCAACAATATCGAGAGCTACCACATGAAGAAAAGCTTTTTAAAAATATTGAGGCCAAGCGAACTGTTGCCAAGAAAGCTGTCCAGCTTATTGAGGAGGGAGACACTATCTTTCTAGGTCCTGGGACATCGGTCGAAGTGCTAGCTGAGGAAATATCAAATCAACATCTGCGCGTGATTACGAATTGCTTGCCTATTTTTAACGATCTACTCAAGAAAAAATCAGATACCTTTAAAGTTTTTCTGTTAGGTGGAGAAATGCGTGATGCTACTCAAGCTTTTGTCGGTGAAATGACCAATGCTCTTATGGATCGTATGTATTTTAGTAAGATGTTTTTCAGTGGAAATGGCATCAAAGATGGTCAAATTATGACATCTTCCTTTGAGGAAGCTTATACTCAGAAGCTAGCCTTAGACCGTTCAAAAGAAAGCTATCTTCTTATCGATTCATCTAAAGTTGGCAAGGAGGATTTCACTGCTATCTGCTCCTTATCGGAGATAACAGCCTTAATCACGGATCAGACTTCAGAAGCTGTTCAGGGAGAGTTGGAAGTTTATACAAAAGTAATTTCCTAGTTTAATCTAATTAAATAAACAATTAGTCAAAAGCCCTTTAAAGGGCTTTTTGTTTATTTTAATCATACGGTGAAATTCGTATGAAAAAAACAAACAAATAATGTTGACAAAAAACGATGAATTTAGTATATTATTAATATATTAAAAGAAAGCGTTTTACTAAAATTCTTTCTGATATATTTAACAAAGGAGAATGCTCATGGCAATTATTATTGGTGCAGATGCTGCTGGAAATAAGCTAAAAGATGTGGTTAAGGACTTTCTCATTGGAGAAAGCTTTGAAGTAGTCGATGTGACAGAAGAGGGCAAGGATTTTGTTGATGTGACCCTTGCAGTTGCAGCTGAGGTGAATAAACTAGAGGAGAATCTTGGTATTGTCATCGATGCTTATGGGGCTGGTCCATTCATGGTAGCTACTAAAATCAAAGGTATGGTTGCAGCGGAAGTTTCTGATGAACGCTCTGCCTACATGACTCGCGGTCATAACAACTCTCGCATGATTACAATGGGAGCTGAAATCGTTGGTGAAGGCCTGGCTAAGAATATTGCTAAAGGCTTTGTCAATGGTAAATACGACGGCGGACGTCACCAAATTCGGGTCGACATGCTCAACAAAATGTGCTAAGAAAAGGAGAAGTCAAATGAAAATTGCAATTGGATGTGACCATATCGTTACCAATGAAAAAATGGCGGTTTCAGATTTTTTGAAATCAAAAGGCTACGAAGTCCTTGACTTTGGTACTTATGACCATACTCGTACTCACTACCCAATCTTTGGTAAAAAAGTAGGGGAAGCTGTAACTAGCGGTCAAGCTGATCTTGGTGTTTGTATCTGTGGTACTGGTGTTGGTATCAACAACGCTGTTAACAAAGTTCCAGGTGTACGCTCTGCCTTGGTACGTGATATGACTTCAGCTCTCTATGCTAAAGAAGAACTCAACGCCAATGTTATTGGTTTTGGTGGTAAAATCACCGGTGAATTGCTCATGTGCGATATAATTGAAGCTTTCATCAATGCTGAATACAAACCATCAGAAGAAAACAAAAAATTGATTGCGAAAATTGAGCACGTTGAGACTCACAATGCTCATCAAGCAGATGCAAACTTCTTTACAGAATTCCTTGAAAAATGGGATCGCGGTGAATACCACGACTAAGAGGTGACGCATGATTTTAACAGTCACAATGAATCCATCCATTGACATTTCCTATCCTTTGGATGAATTAAAAATTGACACTGTCAACCGTGTGGTGGACGTAACCAAGACAGCTGGTGGTAAAGGGCTCAATGTTACACGAGTTCTTTCAGAATTTGGTGATTCTGTTGTTGCTACTGGTTTGGTCGGTGGTAAACTTGGTGAGTTTTTAGTAGATCATATCGACGATAAAGTAACGAAACGTTTCTTCTCAATTCAAGGAGAGACTCGTAACTGTATCGCTATTCTACACGGAGACAACCAAACAGAAATTCTTGAGAAAGGGCCTGAAGTTCTTGAACAAGAAGGGCAAAATTTCTTGGCTCATTTCAAAAATCTCCTTGACACTGTGGAAGTAGTAGCCATTTCAGGTAGTCTTCCAGCTGGCCTTCCAGTTGACTACTATTCGAGCTTAGTAGAACTTGCTAATCGCGCAGGAAAACCAGTCGTTCTGGATTGCTCAGGTGCTGCTCTTCAGGCTGTCCTTGAATCACCACACAAACCAACAGTTATTAAACCAAATAACGAAGAATTGTCTCAGCTTCTTGGAAAAGAAGTTTCAAAAGATTTGGATGAATTAAAAGAAGTTCTTCAAGAACCTTTATTTGCAGGGATTGAGTGGATTATCGTTTCACTTGGTGCAAATGGTGCTTTTGCAAAACATGGTGATACTTTCTACAAGGTAGATATTCCGAGAATTCAAGTAGTTAACCCAGTTGGATCTGGAGATTCTACTGTTGCAGGTATTTCATCAGGTCTTCTTCATAAGGAATCTGATCAAGAACTCCTCATCAAGGCCAATGTCCTTGGTATGCTCAATGCTCAAGAAAAAATGACAGGTCATGTCAATATGGCCAACTATCAAGCCCTGTATGATCAACTATTAGTAAAAGAGGTATAAAATGGCTTTAACAGAACAAAAACGCAAATATATGGAAAAACTTTCTGACGAGAATGGGATCATCTCAGCTCTTGCCTTTGACCAACGTGGTGCTTTGAAACGCCTCATGGGTCAATACCAAACTGAAGAGCCAACAGTGGCTCAAATGGAAGAACTCAAAGTCTTGGTAGCAGATGAATTGACCAAATACGCATCTTCTATGCTTCTAGACCCAGAGTATGGTCTTCCAGCTACAAAAGCGCTTGATCCAAATGCTGGTCTTCTCCTTGCTTATGAGAAAACTGGCTACGACACAACAAGCACCAAACGCTTGCCAGACTGCTTGGATGTTTGGTCTGCAAAACGCATCAAAGAACAAGGTGCAGATGCGGTCAAATTCTTGCTTTACTATGACGTAGATAGCTCTGACGAACTCAACCAACAAAAACAAGCCTATATCGAACGCATCGGTTCTGAGTGTGTGGCAGAAGATATTCCTTTCTTCCTTGAGATTCTTGCTTACGATGAAAAAATCGCTGACGCTGGCTCTGCTGAATACGCTAAAGTAAAACCACACAAGGTTATCGGTGCTATGAAAGTCTTCTCAGACCCACGCTTCAACATCGATGTCTTGAAAGTGGAAGTTCCAGTCAACGTCAAATACGTTGAAGGATTTGGCGATGGTGAAATCGTGCATACACGCGAAGAAGCAGCAGCCTTCTTCAAAGCGCAAGATGAAGCAACAAATCTTCCTTACATCTACTTGAGTGCTGGTGTGTCGGCTAAACTCTTCCAAGAAACACTTGTCTTTGCCCACGAATCAGGTGCAAACTTCAACGGAGTTCTTTGTGGACGTGCGACTTGGGCTGGGTCAGTTGAAGCTTACATCAAAGACGGTGAAGCAGCAGCTCGTGAATGGCTTCGTACTGAAGGACGTCAAAACATTGAAGAATTAAATCAAGTTTTAAAGAGCAGTGCAACCTCTTGGAAATAGAATCATAGATTATATTTTAAAGAGAAAATCAATATATGTCTTAGCATAATTTGTAGGTTTTTAGTTATAAATAGTAGATTGATTTTATATTGAAATAAAGATATATTAAATATAGAAAGGGGTGAAGTTTTATGGGACTAAATCAATTGTTTGATAAGAACTTGGTCTTCTGCCTACAAGCAGATAATCAAGAACATCTTTTTAATCAAGTCGCTAATCTTCTTGAAGAAAGAAAGATTGTAACTCCTTCTTATAGGGCAGCATTAATCGAGAGAGAAAAGTCATTTCCAACTGGATTGGACATGGAGTTTCTAGGGAAAGACTTACCGAATGTAGCAATCCCTCATACAGATATTGAACATAACTTAGCTGAAAAAGTTGTTGTGGTACGCCTAAATCAAGCTGTGACTTTTCACAATATGATAGCTCCTGATAAAGAAGTAGAAGTTTCACTTTTGTTCTTTATCATTAACAACTCAAGTTCTAGCCAGACGAATATTCTGGCACAATTGATGGATTTCTTTACTAAGAATGGAAATTTAGATAATTTATCTAAGTTGGCAAATGAAGATGAATTATATGACTATATAACAAAAGAAATCGGATAAAATAATCAAATAAATATATAAAATGGAGGCAATTCAAATGATTAAAATTTTAGCAGCCTGTGGAGCTGGTGTTAATTCAAGTCACCAAATTAAGAATGCGGTAGAAGAAGAATTATCTAACCGTGGTTATGATGTTCGCTGTGATGCAGTGATGGTTAAAGATGTCAATGAAGATTTGATTAAAGGCTATGACATTTTCACACCAATTGCTGCGACAGATTTAGGTTTTGATCCTGGTATTCCAGTAGTAGAAGCTGGTCCAATTTTGTTCAGAATTCCAGCAATGAGCGCTCCAGTGTTTGATAATATTGAAGCAGCCATCAAAGAGCATGGCCTGAGTTAATTTTTCAAAGTGTATGAAAGCGCTGTCTAAAGAGTGCGCTGGAGTTCATAAATTATAAATAATATATAAATTAATATAAATCGGGAGGATTTATTATGGATGGCATTATTAAATTAGCCAACGATATTTTTAAGCCAATTTTGGCAATGGGTGGTCCAATCATCATGTTAATCATTTTGACGGTCCTAGCCCTCTTGTTTGGGGTTAAATTCTCCAAAGCCCTTGAAGGTGGTATTAAATTAGCGATCGCCTTGACAGGTATTGGTGCAATTATTGGAATGTTGAATGGAGCCTTTTCATCTTCTTTAGAAAAATTTGTAACCAATACAGGGATTCAGCTTAATATTACAGACGTAGGTTGGGCACCACTTGCAACGATTACTTGGGGTTCTGCTTGGACTCTGTATTTCTTGTTGGTTATGTTGATCGTCAATGTTGTGATGCTATTGATGAAGAAAACAGATACACTCGATGTAGATATCTTTGATATTTGGCATCTATCTATCACAGGTCTCTTGATTAAATGGTATGCAGATAAAAACGGAGTAAGTCAAGGTGTTTCTCTTTTTGTAGCAACTCTTGCAGTCGTACTAGTAGGAATCATGAAGATCATCAACTCTGACTTGATGAAACCAACTTTTGACGACCTCCTAAATGCTCCAAGTTCATCTCCAATGACATCTACTCACATGAACTACATGATGAACCCTATTATCATGGTGTTGGATAAGATCTTTGATAAATTCTTCCCTGGACTTGATAAATATGACTTTGATGCCGCTAAACTAAATAAGAAAATTGGTTTCTGGGGTTCTAAATTCTTTATTGGTTTCCTTCTTGGTATTGTAATCGGAATTATGGGAACACCACATCCAGAAGCAAACGTGGAAGACTTAAAAACATGGGAATTGGTTATTAAATCTTGGTTGAGCCTTGGCTTAACAGCTGGTGTCTGCTTGGAATTGTTCTCATTGATCGGTTCATGGTTCATTGCAGCGGTTGAACCACTTTCACAAGGTATTACAAACGTTGCTACAAAACGTCTACAAGGACGTAAATTCAATATCGGTCTTGACTGGCCTTTCATTGCTGGTCGTGCTGAAATCTGGGCTTGTGCTAACGTACTTGCACCAATCATGTTGATCGAAGCAGTACTTCTTTCTAAAGTTGGAAATGGTATCTTGCCACTTGCTGGTATCATTGCGATGGGTGTAACTCCAGCTCTCTTGGTTGTTACTCGTGGTAAATTGATCCGTATGATTGTTTTTGGAAGTCTTCTCTTGCCACTCTTCCTTCTTTCAGGAACTCTGATTGCTCCATTTGCAACTGAGTTGGCTAAGAGTGTTGATGCCTTCCCTAAAGGGGTAGCTTCTACTCAATTGATCACTCACTCAACTCTTGAAGGTCCAGTTGAAAAACTCTTGGGTTGGACAATTGGTAACGCAACAACAGGTGATATTAAAGCTATTCTTGGTGTTGTAGTCTTCCTTGCATTCTATATCGGTATCTTTGCTTGGTACAGAAAACAAATGATCAAACGTAATGAAGAGTATGTAGCTCAAGGTAAAAACTAATAAATAGTTCTTTTGAGAAAAGAATGAAAACATAATAAGTTTGTTTATTCTTAGATAGAAATAGATTAAATTGAAAAGAGAAGAGACCTAAAATCAAGGAAATAATGAATATGAACTTGCTGACGGTCTCTTTCTAGATAGAATTGACTAGTTAGCTTCTAGAATTTTATGAGCAGTTTTAGTATGATAATCTTGAATAGGACTCTATTAATCTATTCTTATATTTTGTCCCCCTCCCATTTCTGTTTATCAGATTTGGGATTTTTTATTTGCAATCAGACCTTCAAGAAGACAAAAGATTGTTTTATTTCACTTCTTTTAGCTTAGTTTATGCATAGAGTTTTTAATAAATAAATTGGTCTAAGATGTTTTTATACTTATTTAAAGATAATTGGTAAAAATAGAGATGTTATTCCTTATTTTTTCTTGAATATGTAAGAACCATTAAGTTTGTTTAGAGAACTCTTGTTTATTTTAATCAGTTTTTTAAAAAATACGATTAAAATAAACAAGAAAGTGTTGACAATAAACTCAAGATGGTGTATAGTATGAGTATAAGAAACAGATAGTGTTTTTTATAAACAATAATCTGTGCAAAAAATCAAACAAAGGAGAATGCTCATGGCAATTATTATTGGAGCAGATGCTGCTGGAAGCAAGCTGAAAGATGTGGTCAAGGATTTTCTCGTCGGAGAAAACTTTGAAGTGGTCGATGTGACGAAAGAAGGTCAGGATTTTGTTGATGTGACCCTTGCAGTTGCAGCTGAGGTGAATAAGCAAGAGGAAAATCTTGGTATTGTCATCGATGCTTATGGAGCTGGTCCATTCATGGTAGCGACCAAAATCAAAGGTATGGTTGCGGCAGAAGTCTCAGATGAACGCTCTGCCTATATGACTCGTGGCCATAACAACTCTCGCATGATTACAATGGGAGCTGAAATCGTTGGTGAAGGCCTGGCTAAGAATATTGCCAAAGGCTTTGTCAATGGTAAATACGACGGCGGACGTCACCAAATTCGGGTCGACATGCTCAACAAAATGTGCTAAGAAAAGGAGAAGTCAAATGAAAATTGCAATTGGATGTGACCATATCGTTACCAATGAAAAAATGGCGGTTTCAGATTTTTTGAAATCAAAAGGCTATGAAGTCCTTGACTTTGGTACTTATGACCATACTCGTACTCACTACCCAATCTTTGGTAAAAAAGTTGGTGAAGCTGTAACTAGTGGACAAGCTGATCTTGGAGTATGTATCTGTGGTACTGGTGTTGGTATCAACAACGCTGTCAATAAAGTTCCAGGTGTACGTTCTGCCTTGGTTCGTGATATGACTTCAGCTCTCTATGCTAAAGAAGAACTCAACGCCAACGTTATCGGTTTTGGTGGTAAAATCACCGGTGAATTGCTCATGTGCGATATCATTGAAGCTTTCATCAATGCTGAATACAAACCATCAGAAGAAAACAAAAAATTGATTGCGAAAATTGAGCACGTTGAAACTCACAATGCTCATCAAGCAGATGCAAACTTCTTTACAGAATTTCTTGAAAAATGGGATCGTGGTGAATACCACGACTAGTGAGGTAGTCAGATGATTCTTACAGTGACCATGAATCCTTCTATCGATATTTCCTATCCTTTAGAAGAATTGAAAATTGATACTGTTAATCGTGTCTCAGAAGTCAGTAAGACAGCGGGGGGAAAGGGTCTCAACGTAACCAGGGTCTTGGCAGAAATTGGAGACAATGTCGCTGCGACGGGCCTGATTGGTGGGACTAATGGAGAGTTCTTATTACAAAACCTTCATCCTAATGTTAAACAATGCTTTTATAACATTTCGGGAGATACGAGAAACTGTATTGCTATCTTACACGAAGGTAAGCAAACAGAAATCCTAGAAGCCGGTCCGACTATTACAGCGGATGAGGCAAATGGTTTTTTACATCATTTTAAATCATTAATGGAATCAGCTGAGGTAGTTAGTATCTCGGGAAGTCTACCAGCCGGTTTACCAGTTGAATATTATATTCAATTGGTTGAAATTGCTAATCAAGCTGGCAATAAGGTGGTGCTGGATTGCTCTGGAGCAGCTCTGGAAGCTGTGCTTAAATCTGATGTCAAACCAACTGCCATCAAACCTAATAACGAAGAACTTTCTCAGTTGTTGGGTCGCGAAATTTCCAAAGATTTGGATGAGTTAAAAGCTGTCCTTTCAGAACAGCTATTTGAAGGAATCGAGTGGATCATCGTATCACTCGGTGCAGATGGAGCTTTCGCTAAGCACTGGGATACTTTCTATAAAGTAGATATTCCTAAAATCCAAGTGGTCAATCCAGTTGGCTCTGGCGACTCAACTGTTGCAGGGATTTCTTCAGCTTTGAGTCATCAAGCAGATGCTGTCTCTCTGCTCAAAAAAGCAAATGTTCTGGGCATGCTCAATGCCCAAGAAAAATTGACCGGTCATGTCAATGTTGAAAATTACGACGGCCTATACAATCAAATCACAGTAAAAGAGGTATAAAGAATGGTATTAACAGAACAAAAACGCAAGTACATGGAAAAACTTTCTGACGAGAACGGCATTATCTCAGCTCTTGCCTTTGACCAACGAGGTGCTTTGAAACGCCTCATGGCTCAATACCAAACAGAAGAGCCAACAGTAGTTCAAATGGAAGAACTCAAAGTCTTGGTAGCAGATGAATTGACAAAATACGCTTCATCTATGCTTCTTGACCCTGAGTATGGTCTCCCAGCTACAAAAGCGCTTGATGCCAATGCTGGTCTTCTCCTTGCTTATGAGAAAACTGGCTACGACACAACAAGCACCAAACGCTTGCCTGACTGTTTAGATGTTTGGTCTGCCAAACGTATTAAAGAACAAGGTGCAGATGCAGTGAAATTCCTTCTTTACTATGATGTAGACAGCTCTGAAGAACTCAATCAGCAAAAGCAGGCTTATATCGAGCGTGTGGGTTCAGAGTGTGTGGCAGAAGATATTCCATTCTTCCTTGAAATCTTGGCTTACGATGAAAAAATCGCTGACGCAGGTTCTGCAGAATATGCCAAAGTAAAACCACACAAGGTTATCGGTGCCATGAAAGTCTTCTCAGACCCACGTTTCAATATTGATGTCTTGAAAGTGGAAGTTCCAGTCAATGTTAAATATGTTGAAGGATTTGGCGATGGTGAAGTGGTGTATACTAAAGAACAAGCAGCTGCCTTCTTCAAGGAACAAGATGAGGCAACTAACCTTCCATACATTTACTTGAGTGCAGGTGTATCTGCGAAACTTTTCCAAGAAACACTTGTGTTCGCTCATGAGTCAGGTGCAAACTTCAACGGAGTTCTTTGCGGACGTGCGACTTGGGCTGGCAGTGTCAAAGACTACATTGAGCAAGGTGAAGAAGCAGCTCGCAAGTGGCTTCGTACAACAGGATTTGAAAATATTGACGAACTCAACAAGGTTCTTCAAAAAACAGCTACCTCTTGGAAAGAAAGAGCCTAAAATTTGTTAAAAAATAAATGAAGTAAGGGTTTACATTCTGAGACTGATATGCTATAATGAAGTCAGAAATTGAATAGGGTGAGCGTTACTAAGCTGGATTAGGCGTGACCACAAATAAATTGAGGGAAGATATAGCCTTAGTTTGTTTGTGGTCTTTTTGTTTTGCCAGAACCCTAGAAAATGAAGAGGAGGAGATATGTATCGAATCATACATCCTATGAACAACAATGTTGCTCTAGCCAAACATGAAAATGGTGAAGAGGTTGTTCTGATTGGCAGTGGCATAGCTTTTAATAAAAAGAAGGGTGATATCGTTCTTGAAAGTAAGATTGAGAAAATCTTTCGCCTAAGAACGGAAGAGTCTAAAGAAAACTTTGTGGCCTTGCTCAAAGACGTTCCGCTAGACTTTATCACAGTGACTTATGATGTGATTGACACCCTTTCTAAGAAGTATGATTACCCTGTCCAGGAGTATATCTATGTCACGCTGACGGATCACATCTACTGTTCTTATCAGGCTGTGCAGCAGGGGCGGTACAAGGAGAGTGACCTGCCGGATGCTTCGGATAAATACCCTGTTCCTTATCAGATTGCTCAGGAAGCCTTAGCGATATACCGCGAGAGGTTGTTGGATAATTTCCCTAGCGACGAGGTCAATCGCATTGCTTATCACTTTATCAATGCTGAAGGGGAGACCAATCTAGAGGGGCAAAGCCACTTGGGCAGACGAAAAGATATTCTGGCTGCTGTTGAGGCAGAGCTGAAGAAAAATGGCATTAAAAGAAGTGCAGAAAACAGCAACTTTTATGACCGTTTTATGATTCACCTGAACTACTTTTTGGACTATCTGGACAGAAGCCGTGATGACAATGTTTCCCTGCTGGAAATGGAAAGTCAGATTCAAATGACATACCCTCAAGCCTATCAGGTCGGAAGTGATATTTACCAAATCATTGCCCAGAAGACGGGAATTGATCTCTACCGCAGCGAACGGGTCTACCTGGTGTTGCATATTCAACGTCTTTTATAAATAGAAAACAATAATAACATTTTACATAAGAATACAAGGAGGATCTCTCATGAATAGAGAAGAAGTAACATTGCTCGGTTTTGAAATTGTGGCCTACGCTGGTGACGCTCGCTCCAAGCTCCTGGAAGCATTGAAAGCTGCAGAGGCTGGGGATTTTGCTAAGGCAGATGCCTTGGTGGAAGAAGCCAATGGCTGCATTGCTGAAGCTCACCATGCTCAGACCAGTCTCTTGACAAAAGAAGCTGCTGGGGAGGACTTGGCTTACAGTGTGACCATGATGCACGGCCAAGACCATCTAATGACTACCATCTTGCTCAAAGACATGATGCACCATTTGATTGAACTATACAAAAGAGGAGTAAAATAATGAACAAACTCATCGGACTTATTGAGAAAGGGAAGCCTTTCTTTGAGAAGATTTCTCGGAATATCTATCTCCGCGCTATTCGGGATGGCTTTATCGCTGGTATGCCAGTCATCCTCTTCTCATCTATCTTTATCTTGATTGCCTATGTGCCAAATGCATGGGGCTTCCATTGGTCTAAGGACATTGAAACTTTCCTAATGACCCCTTATAGCTATTCGATGGGGATTCTGGCTTTCTTTGTGGGTGGGACCACTGCCAAGGCTCTGACTGACTCTGTCAACCGCGACCTGCCTGCGACAAACCAGATTAACTTCTTGTCTACTATGCTGGCTTCTATGGTCGGCTTCCTCCTCATGGCAGCTGAGCCTGCCAAGGAAGGTGGCTTCCTGACTGCCTTCATGGGAACGAAAGGTCTTTTGACAGCTTTCATCGCTGCCTTTGTGACCGTTAATGTCTACAAGGTTTGTGTGAAAAATAATGTCACCATTCGTATGCCAGAAGAAGTTCCACCAAATATCTCGCAAGTATTTAAAGACTTGATTCCATTTACTGTCTCAGTCGTTTTGCTCTATGGTTTGGAACTGCTTGTTAAAGCAAGTCTGGGAGTGACGGTTGCTGAATCCATCGGAACGCTTCTTGCTCCGCTTTTCTCAGCTGCGGATGGCTATCTGGGAATCACTCTTATCTTTGGTGCTTATGCTTTCTTCTGGTTTGTGGGAATTCACGGTCCGTCTATCGTTGAGCCTGCCATTGCTGCTATTACTTATGCCAATATCGATGCCAACTTAGCTCTGGTACAAGCTGGTCAACATGCGGATAAGGTTATTACTTCTGGTACTCAAATGTTCATCGTTACCATGGGTGGTACTGGTGCTACCTTGATTGTTCCATTCCTCTTCATGTGGATATGTAAGTCTGAGCGCAACCGTGCAATTGGACGGGCATCTGTTGTCCCAACCTTCTTTGGTGTCAATGAGCCCATTCTCTTTGGTGCTCCAATCGTACTGAATCCGATTTTCTTTATTCCATTTATCTTTGCTCCTATCGCAAACGTATGGATTTTCAAATTCTTTGTTGATGCGTTAAACATGAACTCCTTCTCAGCCAACCTTCCTTGGGTGACACCTGGACCTCTGGGAATCGTGTTGGGTACCAACTTCCAACTTCTGTCCTTTGTTCTTGCAGTTCTTCTTGTCGTAGTAGATGTGGTTATTTACTATCCATTTGTCAAGGTTTATGACGAACAAATCCTAGAAGAAGAACGCTCTGGCAAAGCTAACGATGCTCTTAAAGAAAAAGTAGCAGCTAACTTTAACACTGCTAAAGCGGATGCTATTCTTGAAAAAGCAGGAGTGGATGAAGAAGCTCCAGCTCAAAACAATATTAGCGAAGAAACCAATGTTCTGGTGCTCTGTGCAGGTGGTGGTACTAGTGGATTACTGGCCAACGCTTTGAATAAAGCAGCAGCTGAATACAATGTTCCTGTCAAAGCAGCAGCGGGTGGCTACGGTGCTCACCGTGAAATGCTGCCTGAGTTTGATCTCGTTATCCTGGCTCCTCAAGTTGCCTCCAACTTTGAAGACATGAAGGCGGAAACTGATAAATTGGGTATCAAGCTAGCTAAGACCGAAGGTGGCCAATACATCAAGCTCACTCGTGATGGCAAAGGAGCGCTGGCCTTCGTTCAGGAGCAATTTAACAACTAAATCTGTTTATTTGAGATGAAGCAACTTGATAAGCATGTCATCAAGCTTGATTTCATCTCAAATACTATTGAAAGGAAAATAAGATGACAAAAAGCTTACCTAAAGATTTTATTTTCGGTGGTGCAACAGCGGCCTATCAAGCTGAGGGAGCAACCCACACAGATGGAAAAGGACCTGTTGCTTGGGATAAGTACCTGGAGGATAACTACTGGTATACGGCAGAACCTGCCAGCGACTTTTACCACAAATACCCTGTGGATCTGAAATTGGCTGAAGAGTATGGCGTCAATGGTATTCGGATTTCCATTGCCTGGTCACGGATTTTCCCGACGGGCTATGGCGAGGTCAATCCAAAAGGTGTGGAATTTTACCATAATCTTTTCGCAGAATGCCACAAGCGTCATGTAGAACCTTTTGTGACCCTTCACCACTTTGATACACCAGAGGCTCTTCATTCAAATGGCGATTTCCTCAATCGGGAAAATATTGAGCACTTTGTGGACTATGCAGCTTTCTGTTTTGAAGAATTTCCAGAAGTTCGCTATTGGACAACTTTCAATGAAATTGGCCCAATTGGTGATGGTCAGTACTTAGTTGGAAAATTCCCCCCAGGTATTCAGTATGACTTGGCCAAGGTTTTCCAATCTCATCACAACATGATGGTCTCTCATGCCCGTGCCGTTAAGCTCTATAAGGACAAGGGATACAAGGGTGAAATCGGTGTCGTTCATGCACTTCCTACAAAATATCCTTACGATCCAGAAAATCCAGCAGATGTCAGAGCAGCAGAGTTGGAAGATATTATCCATAACAAGTTTATCCTAGATGCGACTTATCTGGGGCACTATTCAGATGTAACTCTAGCAGGAGTAAATCATATCCTTAAGGTCAATGGTGGTCAGCTGGATCTACGAGATGAAGACTTTGCGGCTTTAGAAGCAGCTAAAGACCTCAATGACTTCCTCGGCATCAACTACTATATGAGTGATTGGATGCGCGACTTTGACGGTGAAACAGAAATTATCCATAACGGAAAAGGCGAAAAGGGAAGCTCCAAGTACCAGATTAAGGGTGTAGGGCGCAGAGAATCTCCAACCCATATTCCGAAAACTGATTGGGATTGGATTATCTATCCGCAAGGTCTTTATGATCAGATCATGCGGATTAAGAAAGATTATCCAAACTACAAGAAAATCTATATCACGGAAAATGGTCTGGGTTATAAAGATGAATTTGTGGACAATACAGTTTACGACGATGCTCGGATTGACTATGTTAAGCAGCATCTGGAAGTTTTATCCGATGCGATTGCGGACGGGGCTAATGTCAAGGGCTACTTTATCTGGTCTCTGATGGATGTCTTTTCTTGGTCTAACGGTTATGAAAAACGCTACGGCTTATTCTACGTAGACTTCGAAACACAGGAACGCTATCCGAAGAAATCCGCTCACTGGTATAAGAAACTGGCTGAAACACAAATGATTGAATAGAAAGTAAAGCCGTTAGAGTTGAACTCTTTCGGCTTTTCGAAAAGAGGGAAGCCATGCTTGAAAAAAACAAAGAGTTTACTAAAAGCAGTATCAGGTTCTCTATATAAAAAAGTTTATATTATTAATTTTGAACGATGTTCTCAAGCACCTCGGATTAAAAAAACGGAACTTATTTTTATTGGAGATTGGTTCGTATCAGAAGGTTTAGAAGGGATTTGCTATTCTAAGTTGACTATTGATAGTTTTGAGTACATGTTTCTAAGTTTAGTTGAGGAATCTGACAGAAGTTTGGTTAGTTTTGATATAGATATAATACCCTATGAAAAGGATAAATAGTAAAAAGAGAGGTAAAAATATGGTACTAGAGTTATCAAATGATTTTCTAAAAGTTCAATTTAAGGAAAAGGGTGGAGAATTATCTTCTATAAAAGATAAGGATGGCGTGGAATATTTATGGCAGGGAAATCCTGAATATTGGGGAGGACAGGCTCCTGTCTTGTTTCCTAACTGTGGTAGTGTCCCTGATGATGCTCCTCTCTTTATTATGGGAGATGAAGGAGTTATAGAAGGCCATCTTCCTCGTCATGGTTTAGTTAGAAAGAAAGATTTTGAGCATAAGATAATAAATGACAATCAAATTATGTTTTCAATTGAAAGTAATTCGGAAATGTTAAAACAATATCCTTATCCTTTTCGTTTAAGTATATTTTATACTTTAGATAAATCTAAGATTGAAGTAGAATACTTAGTTGAGAACTTAGGATTAAATCAAGATATGCCTTATTTCATAGGCGCGCACCCGGGTTTTAATTGTCCCTTATTTGAAAATGAACGGTATGAAGATTATTATCTCGAGTTTGAAAACGAAGAAAATTGTAGTATTCCAGCATCATATCCCGAGACGGGATTACTTGACATAAAAAGCCGTTCGCCTTTTTTAAATAAAGAAAAAGTATTAGCTTTAGATTATGATCTATTTTCAAAGGATGCAATTACTTTGGATAAGCTGGTTTCTCGTTCGGTAACATTAAAGTCTAAAAATCATAATAAAGCAGTAAAAATTGATTTCCAAGATTTTCCATTTTTAATTTTGTGGTCTACTGCGAATAAAGGGCCGTTTATTGCAATTGAACCATGGGGCGGCTTATCTACATCAAAAGAAGAATCTGTATTTTTTAATTACAAGGAAAATGTAACTTTTATTGAGCCTGAAATGTCTGATTATAAAACTTATTCCATTGAGATAACAGAAATTTAAACGAATAATGGATAAAAAGTACTTGCTTTATTAGATTAGTAGGTGAAAAATCTGTAAAGGTATCGTTGGGAGGGGGATTGTTATATCGTTTCAAAAGTTACTCCAAGACACTATTTATAATGTATTGTTTACCAAGATAAGCTAGTATATTTATGAATGTAGAGAATCATTGGATGTATCAACGTATTTGATTTGAAAATAAAAATATATTGGGTTGGATAATTTTGCTATTAAAAGCATAGCTGTAAGCAATAAAGATGAGGATTTCATTGTTTCGGATTTACTTGTTATAGGTTATTTAGAGATTGCTGGATATTCTAAATATGTCGTAGACCTCCCAATCTGTATCTTGATTCAGCTCCATCCATTACTAGACAATAAAACATCAGGAGCAACAATAAGGTTGCTCCTGATGTTTTATACTCTTTATTTAAACTTAAAGCCTTCATAGACTAGATCTGCTTTAGGATTGGTCTTTTTAAATTCGCTGGCTAGTTTATCCATCATCTTGACAGGTCCGCACATGAAGACGGTGGTTTGGTTGCCCAGAGGATAATTCTTGAAGTCCAAATAGCCAGAGAACTTACTATCAACCAAATGAAGGTTAAACTGCGGATTCTTAGCCGCGTAGTCTTTGAGTAGGTCTAGGTAAACAGCGTTTTCTGCTCCAGTATAAGCATAGTAGAAGCTGACTGGACGATTCGGATTAGGATTTTCACGGATATAGGAAATGAAGGGCGTAATGCCAATCCCACCAGCAATCCAGATTTGTTTTTCCTGCCCTTGGTCAAGAATCATGTGACCATAAGCTCGGTCAATGGTGACCTTGGTTCCCTCTTGGATCTTGTCATAAATTTTTTTAGTGTGATCGCCAGAGTTCTTAATAGTAAAGTAGACGATATTGTCATGACCACCAGAGATAGAGAAAGGATGTGGCACTTTTTCAAATCCTTCTTGGAAAATCTTGACGAAGGCAAACTGACCGTACTGATAGTCTAGCTTTTGACTGAGTTGGATCTTCAACTCCACGGTATCGTGATTCAGTCGCTTGACCTGAAGAATTTTTCCCAGATGGCGAAAGGCCAAACTTTGATAGAGGAAGATGATGTAAAAGCCAGAAGCTAAACCTATGATCGCGTAGAATCCGACTACGAAGCCCAGCAAGGTCGGCGTTAGGAGTCGAGCTCCCATTAGCATATAAGCGTGGAAGAGACCAAAGATATAGGCCAAATAAACAAAGCGGTGAATCCAGCGCCAAGCCTCATATTTGATGTGCTTGCCAAGATAGGCCACCAGTACAATACTTATAAAAAGATAGATACCAACATTACCAAGCTGGGCTGCCAGATGAGAGCCCCAGAGACTACCACCCATGGCAACATTGTGGAGAGCAAGCAGAACGACGGAAAAGATAGCTGTAAACTTATGATAAGCGTACATCTTTTCAATGCCATGGAACCATTTTTCCAATAGGGCGTTCCGAGTCGCAAGTAAAAAGGTCAGCGAAAGGGTAGTCAAGGCCAGACCGGGTACGATAAAGTTGGTCATTCCAGATGAAGTCCAATCATAGATGGTCAAGAGTATGCTAACAGCGATAAGGGCAATTCCTTTGATAGATTTCATAGTTTGTGTCCTTTCTAAAAATATCACTAATTAGTTGTAATATTTTTTGTTACATTTTAACAAAGAAAAAACAAGCTGTCAAGGACAAACTTGTTTCGTTTTTGGGATGGATAGGTCAAGTCTAATATTAGATAAGATAGAGAGCACTTTTGCGATGTTACTCTTAAACATCTGAGGTGGTGTCTTCCGTTTTGTCAGTATCAGACTGGCCGAAAGGAAGCTGCTTACTCCAGCGTGATAGATTTTCTCGGATATCTTTTCCAATTTCAGAAAGGTTAGGTAGACTAATATCGTCCTTCCAGCTTTGGACTCGCATATCTACTAAAAGACTAGTGAGTCGTGTCAGCATTTCTCTTTCCTCATCCGATAATGCGTTGGCGTTTTTAAAAATCTCTAAAACTTTTCTAACGTTTGAGATCTTAGAGAAATCATCAATAGAAGTGATACCGGCATCTAGTACAAGTCCGAAGAACAAATCAAAGAAATCTTTTAATTCTTCATCAGATGTACTTCTTACCCAATTCTTCAATGTTTTATCCGTCTGAAGACTATCTGGATTTAAGCTGTCTAGGAGGACAAAACTGTCTCCCTCAATCTGCCATGAAAAAGTATCGTGTTGAGCTAGACCTCCTAGGGCAGTGCTTTTGACGATTGCCATCTGTTTAGGAATTTCTAACATCATGCCCACAATAGAACCTTGCGGAATGTAGTGTTGAATTTTATTGGCAATTGCCTTATAACCATCGCTTTCAATGATGGCTTTGTTTAGTCCAGGGGCATCATAACTATAGATCTTTTTAATACGCCCCTGCAAGAGAGGATTAACTTGACTAGCAGCATAAGCAGCCAAGTTCCCTCCTTTAGAGTGCCCAATCAAGATGAAGTCTCCATCGAGCTCTCTGAGAACCTCTTTTAAGTATTTCTTGGCATTTTTTTGGGCTGGAACCCGATCCATATAGGTCATATGGAAGTCTTCTTTCCAACCAATAATAGAGTCGTCGGTCCCTCTGTAGGCTAGGACGTAGGTGGCAGGTTTAGACTGAATACAGTATACTAAGGCAGCAAATTGTTTTTCAATCTCCAAGTCGATGTCGTTTATAAAGCCCATTAGTTTAATATTCTTAAAACGTTTAGTTTGGGAGGCTTTTTCAAGTAGTTTAAGACGATTTCGGGTATGCATCATAGATTGCTCTTGAGGGTAATTTTCTGCAATGTCTTGTAGCCGCTTGCTCTTATCTAGTTCCAGTTCTCTTGTGACGAGTCCGTCAAAAGAAAGGTAGGCTAATTCTGTTAGGATAAGTAGGTCAAGTTCATTAAAGGGACGGTCATAGATACTATCATACTGCGTATCATCTAGGTACTTAAAAATATTTTCCATTTGTCTATCTCCTAGGAATCGATATATAGATAGTATATCATAAGCTAGTACGGTTTGCTGGAAGAAGACAAAAAAGAACAGAGGACAAAAGCTTAACTTTTGAGCCATCTGCTCTTTATTTTATTAGTAGGCTTTACCAATTACTAATGCGTAGATAAAGAAGAAAGCAAAACCAAAGAGGAAAATAAGACCGAGAATAGAGAGTGCTTTCAACCATTTTGCTAGGTTTTTATTTTCACCTGTAACTAGAAGGTAGTTCAGTAGGGCAAAAAATGGAGTAGTTAAGAAGGATGCAATCATAGCAAATCTTAGCATAGGTGCAACGCTTCCTTGGAAGAAATATATGATGATACCACCGATGATAGAAGTAGCAGTCATCCAAATATTCAGCTCTTTTTGTGAGATTTCTTTTTTCTTGAAAAGAAGGCGAAGAGACTCAGCATTGACGCGAGAGTAGCCGTCGATGACTGTGATTACAGTTCCAAATATACAAAGAAAAGCGATAAAGGTAATCAAGAAGCGTGACCAATCCCCAAGAACAGAAGAGTACATTCCCACGAATTGTTGGATGTAGGCTGCTCCAGCTGCTTGGACTTCCTGCCCAGTTGGGTATTGGATTAAAGCGCCTAGGGCGACGAAGAAAACGGCTAAAATAGCAGTCCCGATGAAACCAACGTTGAAGTCAAAGAGACCATCCTTGATAGAGATGTCAACTGTTTTTCCTTTTTCAGCGGTCCAGAGGGAATTGATAGCGGAGATTTCAATTGGAGCTGGCATCCAACCCATAAGAGAGACGATAAATGGTAAAGCAGTCATTTGCCAAGGAGTTTTTTCAACAAAATCCGCCCCGTATTCTGGATGCTCAATGATTGCAACAATGACAGCTAAGACAGTAGCGAGAGTCAAAGCAGACATAATCCATTTGGCCAGCCCGTCAAGGAATTTGTAGCCTCCAAAGAGAAGCATAGCCCAAATGATAACGATCAAAATTAGGGACCATTGGGTGATACTTAGGCCTAGAGCATTAGGAAAGGCACTTGCTACGATAGCAGCACACAAAATCCCAACCGCAGCAGTATTGACTAAGGCAGAGAAAACATTGAGGATAAAGAAAATACCCAAGTAGACCTTTCCTTTTTCAGCGTAGCCTTCTACCAAGTTTTTTCCTGTTTCTAGCGTATACTCAGCGCCAAACCGGAAAAATGGATACTTAAAAAGGTTGGTAAGAATGACGAGCAAGAGAAGGGACCAGCCATACATAGCGCCTGCTTGAGCAGATGAAACGATATGAGAGCCACCAACAGCAGCAGAAGCCATAAGGATCCCTGGCCCTAAGGCTTTTATTTTTGACTGCCAGGTAGATGTTTGAGTTTGTTCAATCATAATAATCTCCTTTTCGTACAAAGAATGAATTTTCAGATAATTCCGAATGTTCTGTTATTCTATCAATTTATAAAGAAAATATCAACAAATTTTCGGAAAATACTTGAAATTTCATGAAAAACGTCTGATTTTTGTCTCATCAAGAGAACTTCTGTGAATTGCTAAAGAATTTGGTATAATAGCTATAAATAATTTTGAGCGAGGCGAAAATGCATAAGATTATGTTAGTAGAGGATGATCCAGTCATCCGTCAAATGATTAAAAAGATGTTGGAACAATGGGGTTATCAAGTTTTTGCGGTTGAAGATTTTATGGAGGTTTTATCTCTTTTTGTTAAGGAGGAACCTCAGCTGGTTTTGATGGACATTGGTTTGCCCCTCTTTAATGGCTACCATTGGTGTCAGGAGATTCGTAAGATTTCAACGGTTCCCATCATGTTTTTGTCCTCACGGGACCAGGCTATGGATATCGTCATGGCTATCAATATGGGTGGTGATGACTACGTGACCAAGCCTTTTGATAACAATGTTTTTCTGGCTAAGGTTCAAGGACTGTTGCGCCGCTCTTATGAGTTTGGTACAGATCAAAATCTCCTAGAACACCGAGGCGTGATTTTAAATCTCAAGTCTATGGACTTGATGTATAATGGTCAGGTCATTACGCTGACTAAGAATGAATTCCAGATTTTACGTGTTTTATTTGAGCGAGCAGGCAGTATAGTTGAGCGGGAAGATTTGATGAAAGAGCTATGGAACAGCGATTTCTTTATTGATGATAATACCCTATCTGTCAATGTTGCTAGACTCCGGAAAAAACTGGAAGAAACAGGTCTCAAGAACTTTATTGAGACAAAAAAAGGGATTGGATACGGTCTGACAAATGGACATACGGAATAAGTTTTTCTTTATCAAATATTATATTTACTCAAGACGCTATTTTTTATTGCAGTTCTTGCTGTTTTTTGGTTTGTTACTATTTTTTAGTTTTATATTTGAAGATAGTCGGGTAGTTCTTCAGTATATTTTTATTCTTTTGCTGGTTTTGGGGATTCTGACTCTTTCTATAGACAGCTTGATAGCCTATAAGAACTATCACAATCAGCTACTTTATGGACAAGAACAGGCTCAAACAGCTGTAGAAGCTCTGCTATTTGATAAGATCCAAAAAATGGAAGCTGAAAAAAAGAGTCAATCAGTCCTAGAACGAGAGCGCTACAACGACTTGATGGACTACTATACCCTCTGGGCCCACCAGATTAAGACGCCAATCGCTGCTGGATCTTTGCTGGTGCAGGACTTGACAGATCCAGATGCCAAGAAGCAACTGGGCCAAGAATTTTTCAAAATCGAATCTTATGTCAACCTAGTTCTTCAATATCTGCGCTTGGAAAGTTTCCATGACGACCTCGTCTTGAAGAAGGAAAATCTGGAAGATTTGGTCAAGGAAGTAGTTAAAAAATATGCTCTTTTCTTTATCCAGAAAGGTTTGACACTGAACCTGCACGATTTGGATCGAACCATTGTGACAGACAAAAAATGGTTTATGATCATCTTGGAGCAGGTCTTATCTAATAGCCTCAAGTATACCAAGGAAGGCGGAATTGAAATCTTCTGCCAAGATGATTTCCTCTATTTGAAAGATACTGGTTTGGGAATTAAGGACAGTGATATTTTACGTGTCTTTGAAAGAGGTTTTTCAGGCTATAATGGTCGCCTTACTCATCAATCATCTGGATTAGGACTCTATTTATCAAAAAAAATATCCGATCAACTGGGTAATTCCTTGTCCTTAGAATCCCAAGTCGGTCAAGGAACAACGGTAAAAATTGGACTAGCTGAAAAACGCTTGGCGATTGATTGAGTATAATCCCTAGTAGAAAGTTCTAACTGAAAGGTAAGTGAAAATGTGAAGTCAATCATTAATTTAGGAATCTGGAACAATAAAAAATACCATTTTGATTGGGAAAATAAGATCCTAATGGAGGAGACTTCTACTCCAAGTAACTGGTATTACGTCTGGGTCCCCATCACTTTATTCCTTATAGATAAAATTTCTGCTCTAATCACTCAAATTGGTTTATTGGAAAATATGTGGATCAGAGTATTTTTGGTCGTTTTCCTGAGTCTACCAGCTTATTTTTCAGCAAAGTTAATAATTGGCTATTATCATTCTAGTCTAAAATTAAAAAAATCAGAGTTAGAAGGTGCTCAAAAAGAAGCATTTATTAAGGGATTAAAAAGACGAAAAGTTTTTTTGCAACTTATACTATCTTTTTTCATCATCACAACTCCATTTTCCGTAGCTTTATTTATTATAGAGAAAGAAGTCAAGGCAGTGATCTTTTGCTTCCTCTGTCTATTAGTAATCTTCATGTTCAGATTTGACTATCAATTTAGAAAATGGCCAGCGATCATGCAATTACTTGTGGGAGAAAAGAAGGCTAGTGAGAGAAACGTTTCATAAGAGAAAGAACTGGGGAGTGGTAGTATGAGTCAAATAAAAGGAAATGGGTTTATTATAACTGAAGAAAATGGTTGTTATACAATGTCCTGGATGACAGGGGGACTTCAAGAAAGAGAAGTTACTTATCCAGTTAGTAAAGAATTAGTAGACAAGGCTTTGAGATCCGAACAAGATGCTTATGAGGTGGAACTATTCTTAGAAACTGGAGAATGGGTGACTAAGGAAAGTAAGGAAATCGCTAGACAAAATTATTTTAGATCAACACCTACTCGTATTCTAGTAAATCCATCATCAGTGAAACGGCTGTTTTCTAATCAAGAATTTGAAGAACTGTTACATAAAGCTATCTCTTCAGAACTCAAGCCAACTGAACTTGATGCTATTGGCACCGTTGATAATCATTTGGAGCTTCTCTTAGCGGACCCAGTTGGCTGGGAGGAGGAGATAGAAGCAGTCCATCTGGAAATTCTGCAAGAAAAAATTAACAATTACATTCACTTCCTCGAAAGCAAGCAGTATGTGGCACGATACGGTGATAAGTTTGACAAAAAAGTCATCCATATCACATTCCAGTATTCTCCATCTGATAATGGGTTGGCCTTTCTCGCAGCTGTTCAGAAGGTATTGCAACCAACGGATATGAGCTTAAAGGTAGAATTGCCAGAGTGAGTTGGATAAAAAGTTAGCGAAATTTTTGACCAAATATTGACCAAGTTTATCCTAAATCCTATTAGAATAGGCTTTCTGAGCATATTTTATATTCCTGCAGGGGGCAATAATTCAATCAAAAAAGCACTGAAGGATCAGTGTTTTTTTCTTATCCTAAAATGGAAACCATTTCAGATGAAAATGGAGGTGTGGTATAATAGGACATAAAATATTAAGGAGAAAGAAATGAAAAAAGACTTATTGTGGGTTGTCAGTGTAACGCTAATGCTTTCGACACTTTTTGTCCTGAATGGATGTAGTTTTGGTGGTGAAACCATTCCCAAAAACAGAACAAAGGAACAGTATGAATTTGAAAAAATGTTTGAACCCCTGTTTAAATTTTTAGAACAAGACAAGAAAGATTTTACTGGGCTAAAGTCATACACTAGTAGAGTTTATATAAAAAATCAAGATGAAGTCAAAAAATACGAAGTGGACTTAGATATCACTCAAGCTGATATTAAGGGGAATTACACAATAACAACTAGGGACACTAAAGAGACAGTTCCTGTTACTTATTCTAATGGTAAACTAAATTATGGTTCAGAGATAAATTCTTTATTTGACGAAGAAATTCTTAATTTAGTGGTTTCTAGAGATTATTTCATCTCCTTGGATGTGAAGGAAACTTTTAAGAGTGCGGAAACAGAGCTTCGTGATATTATCTATGAACCAGAAAATCATTCTGACCTCTATAAATATCTTAAAAATAAGTACGATATGCCAGAAGATACGACCTGTCGAATAAGAGTTAGCTATTCTAGTTATACAATCTATGGTGTTACAATTCAGATGAAATCAGAGGAAAAAACAGTTCAAATAAGATCAACTATATTCAAAAATAGCGAGTCAAAAAAACGATAAATTGTCTTGTCATATTTTATTTGCTAAATTGTAGAGATGATAGGTCTTATATTATGGGAAAAACATTTGAATTTACTAATTTTTTGGAAGCAAAAGAGAAATTCTTCAAGCTGTTAGATTTTACAGTTCCTGAAGGACGAAGAGATGTAGCAAACAGCGGAACTTATATGTACCCCTCTCCATTATGGTACAAGGAAGAGACTGATTAATTCTTCAGAGCTAGAAGTATAAAGATTTTAAATAGAGAAAGAAGTAGAAAATATGACTCAGAAAGAACAAGCAATCATCTATCCCTTGCCAACTGATGCGCTATTACAGGAAAGAGAAGTAGCGTGGAGGGTTAAATTACCTGACGATTATAAGGAATTTATAAAGAATGAGAATGGATTGATTCCGTCAAAACGGTATTTTCATTTTGGGAATAATGAGAAAGTAATCGATCGCTTTTTAGCTATACTAGCTATTTCAGGTGAGAAGGCAGAAGAGGATTATGATATCGGAGTTGTGAGTACACAATTGGAAGGTCGCATTGTCTTTGATGAAGATTATGTCGGAATGCAACTAATCCCCATAGCAGCATTATTTGGTGGTGATTTTGTTTGTCTAAATTATACAGAGGATCCCGAAAATCCAAGCATGTGTATCTGGTATCACGAAGAATCATATGACCTGGAACCTGCTATAGAGTTTGTAGCAAATAGCTTTACAGAGTTTTTAGCGATACTATATTGAAAGAAAAAACAGTTGTAAAAACAATGGGAATAAATCATAAGACTTTTGGTAAAATAAAATTTAATTACGGTTGGACAAAAGACATTTCTCTAGAGATTTTCAATAAGCACCATATTTTGGAAACCAATATTGATGCGAATGAAGATGCTGATTTTGAAATTAATCAGGAAAAAGCCTATATATTTTTCGAGAATCACATGGATGAAATAGCAAAAGAGGCAGATGTGGCAATTTTATCATATTACAATCGTGAAATATCAGATATTGTTTCAAGCTACACGAATCATAAAGAAAAACAATATTTTTTAGATATAATTGGTGACAAAGATAAGATTTATTCTTTGTTACAACCAAAGAAAATCATGTTTCCTTTAACTTTTGACGAAAATGTTGAAGAGTTTGGTTTTTTATGTGAGTGTGATTGGGATAAAGAAAATGGCATAGGAATAAAATTTGTCAATGGCGTATTGTCTGAAATTGGTTATCAGGATATACTCCTATAAGTATAAGTTTTCTTCAAATTATTTGTAGTTTTTATATTTATTGATGAAATCTGCAAGATCAAAGGAATATACGACGAGCGCTTGAAAGATCTAGAGTACTTCCCATATGACTTGTTGGTGCAGGGAGAATAGAAAACGAAGCTTTTTATCTGAAAGAATAGCTTGATTTCTAGAAAGGGGATAAAGATGAAGATCCATTCAGAGGTGATAAATGAATTAATAAGTATAGACTTTTTGAAGGAAGAAAGAGAAACAAGTCTACCGATTACTCAGTTAAAGACTGTAAAAGAAGCGGAGAAGAATATTAATAGTTTAAAATGGGAGAATTTTGTCTTAGATAAACGTGGAGATTTTACTGTTTATCTTTTTAAAAATCATAGCGACATGTATAAGCACTGGAATGAACTAGTAGATAGTGCAGAAGAGGAAATCATTCCTGAAATTGAAACGCGTTGAGATAAACTGATTGCGGATAGTAAACTTCTTGCCTCAATGAGGAGTCAGATTGAATTTGATATCATTGGCTTGGCCATCTACTTGACCATCAAAAAAGAGCTTCCCCAAGCTGAGTCAACATTTTATGATGATTTGTATGCTTTATACCAAGCAGGCTACATTCCTTGTGGTTTTGCCAAGGGATGCTATAAGGTTTTATAAGGATAGTTTTTTTCATAGAAGATGAAATGTTCAAGAATGAAATGAATCTTTTGAGAGAAAAAAGATATAAAAGTGAGGATTTTTAGGAATATGTGGAGTCCTTAGAAATGAGCGAACAATACTTACCAATAAGAGATAGTTTAGGTTATCAGAATGTCAAGCAAGCTTTAGAGAAAATTTTTTCGATTGATCTTGATACGATTGCGATTAATGAAGGAGAAGATGAAAATTTTAATTTTCCGTTCGTGTATAACGGTTATCATATGATAATAGGTATTTCATCAACAGGTAAAAATACGCAATTGGAAGCAGGAGAGGGTGGATTATTTAACATTTGGTTTACTCAAACTGATGAAGAGAAATTTTCAGTCACATTTTTATCCAAGCTTATTGATGATAAGAGTATAAGAAGAGTGTATGGTGGTAATAAAGATTCTATTGAACATACTTTGCATATACTGAAAGATTTTCTAAACTCAGACAAAGCGGAAGTTTTATTGAAAATATAAAAGGAATGTAGCAATGACACAATTTGAAGATAATTTTTTGGAAGTTCAGGCTAGTATGATTTCACTAGCTATGGAATATGTCCAAAATCAGGCAGAGAAAATATATATTTATTGCATTTCTGAAGAAGCATTACTTTCCTTTGATGTTTTTTATAAAATTAATGGAATTGTGACAAAAATGTATGCAGTGAATGAAATTATAAATAAAAAAGTAGACACTTCAAAAAATATGATGGTAGCAGTACAACACTTTGGTCTTGAAGATATACAAAAATTGCTTGACGTTTGCCAAGAGTACAATCGTGAACACCCAACTGAAATGTGGTTGATTTATGATGCACAGAAAAACAGCCTTGACAGTCGCTATAGTTATGAAGGACGTTATGACAAGGATGAAGAATTGCTTCCACGACTAGAATTTGAAAAATGGTTTGAGGAAGTGAAAGAAAATCAGCTATAATATTTTTGATATCGGCACTTAATATTCAGTTAAGTGCCTTTTCACAAAGGACTGGGGTACTGGGCGCAAGCCAAGGATGTTGTATCCAAAGCTATGGAACAGCAGATTTCTTATGGACTAACAGCTCAAAAATTTGTTCCTAGAATACCAGGAAAACTGAATCTACCCAAAATAAAATAGAGGTTATTTATGAAAATAAACGATGACGTTATTAAAAGTTTAATCTCGCTTCCTTTTTTAAAGGAAAGCAGAGAAACGATTGTTCCCATCAAACAGATAAAGAAACTTCAGGAAGCAGAAAAGAGTATCAATAGTTTGAAGTGGGAGAATTTTGTGTTAGAGAAAGGTGGTGATTTTAGTGTTTATATTTTTAAAAATCATAGTGATATTCATAAGCACTGGAACTCACTGGGAATTAGCGCAAAAGAGGAAATAATTCCTGAAATTGAAGCACGATTAGATAACCTGATCGGGGAAGGTAAACTAGTAGCATCCATGAAAGATCAGATTAAATTTGATATCATTGGCATAGCTAGGTACTTGACCATCAAAAAAGAGGTTCCCCAAGCTGAGTCAACATTTTATGATGATTTGTATGCTTTATATCAAGCAGGCTACATCCCTTGCGGTTATACCAAGGGGTACTATAAGGTTTTATAAGGAGAAAACATGAAAGAAAACACTGTAAATGAAGCTATCGAAATGGTCGACAAATTTTTAAGTTTGGTCACGATTGATTTGGATGATGATCTTGACAAACAGTTAGTGGCAGCCTATATTTTTGGGATGTTAAACGGAAAAGCTCATGAAGAATCAATACCACCAACCGATGTACAAGCGCTGATGATTCGTATCGGCATTGATAAACTCCGTTATCCAACGGAAACTGCTTATCAGATGACGCAATTTATGATTGATGCAACAGATAGAGAATTTCACCCTACTGTAAATGCTATTATCCACAGGGGGATTGAGGCTTATTATTTATTTGTTAAAAAGAATTATGATGAATTAGTCGCCGATTTTAAATATATTATAGAAACAATTAAACAAGAATAAAGTCATTCTTAAAACAATAAAGTTTATCTCAATTTTTGAATGTAGAAAGAGGGATCATATCAGAGGTTGATGACGGCACTATTGAGCTGATCAGTAATATGCGTAAAGGGAACTACGGCGAGATGAGTACGGACGAAATCTATCGTCAGCTGGGTTATGAGCGCATCAGTTTGGACATGACCACAGAAATCGATGGAGCCACCCATCTGGGAATTGATGGAGTCTACCACAACCCTAATGGTCACCCACCCTATATCATCGCAGAAGCTAAGTATGGTAGTGCTCGCTTAAGTTACTTGAAGAATCCGGAAATCAAGCAGATGAGCCGTGAGTGGATAGGAGATCGCTTAAAAGATGCAGTCGTAGGTAGAAATTTTGAAGAAATTGTGACTGCAATGGACTCTGGAGATGTTGGTTATCAGTTAGTGAAGGTTAGGAAGAATGGCGACATTATGATTAATAATCTCGATAAGAAGGCGAACATTATCCGCCCATAGACAAGGAGTTAATACATGATAAGAGATAGAATCAAAACTGAGGAATACTTCCAAGAGGCATTTGAATGGTATTCTAAATGCTTACAGGAAGATATAGAAGATTATGAAAAGGAAAAACCTAAAGATCTCATGAGTCATTTTAGGTTCATGGTCATTAATTATGAAGATTTATTAAGAGTTGGCTACTCTCTAGGGAAGGATGTTCAGGAGCTCTTTCCATATTACCAAGGGATCCTCTCCAACTTAAAAGAGGCCGCTTCGGAAGGAGTTCCTTTTGACTTGGCGGTTGATATATTTGCATTAGGAGTTCTTTATAGTGATCGTAAGGAAGAGTTTTTGGATGATTTGAAGGCTATTTATGAGCAGATGGACCACACAGATGGCTTGATTGAATACTACATGACCTATCTATTCCATGACAAGATAGTTCCTTTTCATTCGATTCTAGAGTATCAAAATATGATAGAAAATACTTATGAGAGTGTAGCCAAAGCGCAGGGTTTCTGGTATTATAGCCACTCGGATGAACCTTGGTATGGAACACATAAGTATGACAATAGAGGTTATGATGGCTACTGGAGCTTTGACACCGCCGCAACCTGCAAGATCAAAGGAATCTACGACGAACGTTTGAAAGACCTAGAGTACTTTCCATATGACCTTCTAGTCCAAGAAAAGTAGGAAAGCTGGTTTTTCTCCTAGTTTTTATCGAAAATGTCCTTTCCTTTTTGTTACGTTAACAAGGTTATTCTTAGCAGGGACATCTAAACATGGCTGAGAACCTCAAGCAAAGAGGCATTATATCGGAGGTAGATAAAATGGTATTAATTATAGACCCATTTGGGCATACAGAAGATGAAAATATCAAACCTTTAGAAAAACGATTTGATATCAAACTTCCAGTTGACTATAAAGAATTTTTAGTTACACAAAACGGAGGAAGGAATTTATCTTATACATTTGAAAATTCAATTAAGATTCATCAAATTGATGAAGTTATTAATATTGATACTATGTTTGGTATAAATACTGGAATTAAAAATGCAGATATAGAACAGTGGACAGAAGAATATCGTAACTATATTTTTGACCATTCCATTATTATTGGTGATACTATTCAGCACGGATTTCTACTATTTTGGCAAAGTGGTGATGATAACGAAGGTATATACTATTACGATGATACGTATCAATTAGAAGCCTCGAGCGATGAGAATAATGCTTATTTTTTAGCTAAAACATTTTCGGAATTCAAAGAGTTGATACAGAACTAAGAGCAAAGTTGAAAGAAATGCGTACCCATGAATAAATATAATAAAGCACTATTTAAGTTAGGAATAGCTATATGGTTATCCAAATCGATGCAGGGAAGCCAGTTTTATAAGCAGATTGAAGAGATTCTTGAAGTATGCTGGAAATGGCTAGAGAATCATGAAGTGTCTGCAGATGACCTCTATTTCCTTCTCGATGATGGAACTGAATTTGGAGGGGCTTTTATTTATATGCAAGAGGATGATCCAAAATATGAATCAAGGTGGAATTGTATTATTGAAGCAGGTGCTTCCATAGCCTCGTTAGCTTATGAGTGTGAGGGAAAAGACTATAAACCTGCCTTATTGGAAGAGATCGATGCTGAACAAGAAGAATTCTTCAATGAGCAGTTGCGAACTATTATTGGAAATCAAATCCAGTCCCTAGATAACTTTAAAAACTACCTATCAGTTGATAAGGAAAAGAACAAAGAAAAGATAATAGAGAAACTATCAGAGATATTAGATTAGTAGTGATGTTGAGCAAAGTCAGGAGTTACCTTATGTTAAGAGATAAACATAAAAATCAAGAGTATTTTGAAAGACGCGTTACTCGTTTACAAAACCGTTTAAGAGAAGATATCGAGATGACGGATGAAATTGCGGAGAAGTATTTGTTGTTCCATTATCAAGATTTGGTTTTGAATAATGAAGAACTAGTGAAACTTTCCTATTCTATAGGGGCTTCGAAAGAGGAGATTTTTCCCTATTATCAAGGGATTCTGTCTTATCTCAAACTCATTGCCTCAGAGGGAGTTCCATTTGACTTGGCAGTTAACATCTTTTCCTTGGGAGTTCTCTATAGTGAGCTCAAGGAAGAGTTTCTGGATGATTTAAAGGCTATTTATGAGCATATGGACCACACAGATGGCTTGATTGAATACTACATGGTTTATCTATTCCATGATAAGATAGTCCCTTTCCATTCGATTCTAGAGTATCAAAATATGATTGAGGACAACTATGAGAGTGTAGCCAAGGCGCAGGGTTTCTGGTATTATAGCCACTCGGATGAACCTTGGTATGGAACACATAAGTATGACAATAGAGGTTATGATGGCTACTGGAGTTTTGACACCGCTGCTACTTGTAAGATCAAAGGAATCTTTGATGAACGCTTAAAGGAGTTGGAGTACTTTCCATATGACCTTCTAGTCCAAGAAAACTAATCATGGATTTGAAATATAGGTTGATTAATCGAAAGGGGAAATGAATGGAAACAGAAAATACAGCGTCCATTTGGATTGGAAATTTTGCTGATAAATCTCAATTAGACCATTATTTCCAGATACGCTATGATGAGGATGGAGAGGCAGTTCCGTCTCAATTCTTAATAGAGAATGGCATTGATTTGGATGATATTGATGACGATTGGCTAGAAGCTCAGGTTGATGATAGGAATCACTCAAACCTCGAACAGATGTTGAAAGGTGCATCTTATGAACAGACTATTCTTCGAAATTTAAAAGAGGAAGGAATCAAAACGGTTATTCCTCCAAGCAACACCATCATTTTGCTTTACAATTATCATTATAGTGCTAATGTACTAGCAAGGGAAAATACAAGATTTATCGGAACTGTTAGCTATAAAGAGGCGTAGTTTATTTATTGTAAGATAGTGAAATAAAAGGAAAAACAAATGAAATGTAATGCTAGCTTATTATACTTCCTTCAAGAATTGACCTTTAATCTAGTCGATTTAATTAGTCATAAAGAATACAAGGACTTCGTTATGGATTCCTTGAAGCTTGCTAATCAAGCGCTTGACCAGGATAGTAAGATTTGTCCAGATATTTTGTATAGTCGATTGGAGAATGTGGATGAAAAGGATATCTTAACATTTATGGAGCTGGATAAGGAGACCAATCCTCTTGTATGGAGCTGTATTGCCAATTATTTTGTCTTGGTTTGCTATCATTCGTATCAGCATTCTGGAGAAAAGTACCTACCCCAAACAATTGAATGTGTTGATGAGGAAACGCTAGAAGCTTTTGTTTCGAGTTACCAGCAACTGATAGCTGAAAATAACAAATTATTGGACCAAATACCAGCACTAAATCTTGGACAGCTTTCGAATGATCCTCTGGTTAACAATTACTTTGGTGATTTGCTTCAAGAAATCAAGTTGAAACAATGATTCAGCAGTCTTAAATTGACGACAGGACTTTCTAAAACCAACTCGTCCAGATAGTACTAGACAAGGAGAGAATATGTTTGAAAGCTATTTTATGCTTACTTTTTCTGAAGAAATTGCTCATCAGTTGAGCTCGCCCTATAACTCTCATATTCAGACGGCCTTGGATGCTTGCTGGAGTTTTTGGGAAAAGAGAGATAAAAGTGGAGATGAGCTCTATGCTCTATTAGATGATGGTACGGATTTTGGTGGACTTTTTATCTATATGCAATTAGATGACAATGAGGTGCATGTGGCATCATGGGATAATATCAGTTATGCGATAGCTACCACTGCAAAAGAAGCTTATTCATATGAAAATAAGAAAGAGCTTCCGTCTCCTTTGGAAAATATTGACGGTTCTTTGATAGAGATTTTCATTGAGAATTTAAAAGAAATCAATAGTAATTTTTATGAGCACGTACAGGATGTTAAAGACTTCCTTGCGCGTGATCAATTGCCCTCGAAGGAAGAGGCCATAAAAGAATTAGAGAGAATAGGATTGTTGCTATGAAAAATTTTGAAGATAAATTTATGGAAGTTCAGGCTAGCATGATTTCGTTAGCACTAGAATATGTCCAAAATCAGTCTGAAAAAGTATACATTTATTGCATTTCTGAAGAAGCATTACTTTCTTTTGATGTTTTTTATAAAATTAATGGAGTTTTTGTCAAATTACACAAGGTTAACAGTGTTTTAGATACTAAAGTAGACGATTCTGATAATATGATGTTTTCAGTATTACGATATGGTCTTGAAGATATACAGAAAATGCTTGATGTTTGCCAAGAATACAATCGTGAACATCCAACTGAAATGTGGTTGATTTACGATGCACAGAAAAACAGCCTTGATAGTCGCTATAGTTATGAAGGGCGTTATGACAAGGATGAAGAATTGCTTCCACGTCTAGAGTTTGAAAAATGGTTTGAGGAAGTAAAAGGCGAGGAACTGTAGGAGAAGAATATGACACAACAAGATCAATCGATTATCTACCCCTTGCCAACTGATGCGTTATTACAGGAAAGAGAAGTAGCGTGGAAAGTTCGACTACCTGATGATTATAAGAATTTTATAAAGAGAAAAAATGGTTTTCGTCCTTCTAAAAATACAAATAGGTCCTTTTTGATCGAGAGATTCTTGTGTGTATTAGAAAATACAAAAGACAATCCACTTGGCATGTATGACATTGATGTTGTAATGTCCCAACTGGATGAACGTTTGTTTGTCCATGAAGATATTTTGGGGTTTGAGTTGGTCCCCATAGCAGCATTGTTTGGCGGTGACTTTATTTGTCTAAACTATATTGAGAATCCCGAAAATCCAAGCATTTGTATCTGGTACCACGAGGAATCCTACGAACTGGAGCCTGCTATAGAGTTTGTAGCTAATAACTTTACAGAATTTTTAGCTATGTTACAGGATTAGCGGTGTGATGCATATTTATTTAGCAAGAATACGAAGAAATAATTAAAAGACTGATTAACTTGGAATATCCGAGCCAGAAACGATATCCTGGGGTCATTCAGGATATTTACAAGCTGGCTGAACGCATAGGACAAGGGGAAACGATGGATGAAGTCAGCTTTTTTGGTTTAGCAAGAAGATTTGTAGATGAGACCATGGATTATAAAAGCGAAATTTTAGTTTTTTTAAAACAATTGGAGAAAGAACTGAAAAAAGAAAATGAAAGAAAAGAGAAAGCATTATAAAGAACTAGTTCATCTAGGAGAATTTAAGAACAAATTAGTCTATTATGACTTAAAGACAAAGAAATTGTTTTTTTCGATTCCAGAAAGAACTTCTAAGAGTCAACAGTACGTTATTCTTTCCCTGATATTACTAGTTCTTCCATTTATTAGATTCCTGAATGGTCTGATAATTTTTAGTATAGCTGAGCACAAGTATCTTTATTTAATTTTATTCTCTTGTCTTTCCTTATTTATCGGAAAATTGCTAGATGTCCATTTTAAGAAAGATTTGGATTTATATCCGGCTCTATTTACTGATTTGGAGTATTTAGAATTCCTAGAGGTAGTAAAGAAAAGTGGAGCTGTTGTTTCTTCCGTAATTCGTGGTAGCTTTATTAGTTTGTTAGTATCTTTAGTCGTCTTCCTGTTATATCCTAGTTTTTTGCCATTATTTTTCCACTCGATGCTTTTGTTTATTCTCTATTTGTGTTTAGCCAATAATTTGCACAAGCGAAAGAGGGTAATGGGGAGCTTGATAAGAAATGTGCGCACCAACTAGATCTTTTTTGCCTATGATAAAGAAGAATTAAAAAAGTAAAGAAAGTTGATTTATATGACAACAGAAATGCAGCAATACAAAAATTGTACGATATTAAAAAACAATAATGATTATGAGATTCTGTGGAGTAGAGGGAAAGAAGTGCTTAACTTTCCCATTAGCCGAAAATTAGCAGAACGTGTTTCAAAATCAGAAAAAGATTCTTTAGAAGTAATGTTTTATTGTGAACATCATCGTTGGCCAAAGAAAGATGAGTTAGAAGATTATAATCAATCGGATACGATTGTACATAGAGGTAATGGATTTATTGTATATGAGACAGACGGATATTACGAAATTAGCTTCTTTAAAGAAATTGGCGGAGCCATGAGTCCAGAAGTCCGCTATCCTATTACTAAAGAACTGATGGATAAAGCATTTGAATCTTCTAGGGGAGCATACGAAGTCATGATTTATGCTGAAACAGGGCACTGGCCTTTATAGTAAAGTGGATTACATCATAAGAACAGCCCCAAAATAGGGAATGACTAATCAGTAGATATTTGGTAAAAGACAAAGGAGATAAGACAGAAGGAAATTAAATTTTATAAAGTAAATGATGCTTATGGGTTTATGTCTAATTTTGCTCCCTATCCTTTTTCGTATGGAGGCAAGGTATAGCCTATTACAGATACTTAGAAAGTAGCAGGAGCCGATCTAGCTTATTAAAAAAGAGAGCGAGGAATACGGTCTGTCAAGTCCAAGGCACACATTCTTTCGAGAAAGCAGAAATTTTCCTCCACATCATAACTTTCACCTAACCTTACAAATTTGTAAGGTTTTTCTTTTGAATTGAAAGGTTATGTTATGGCAGGTTTTCTTTAATTTTTATAAGATAAGACTATAAAAGAAAAAGGAGAAGGAAAATGAAAAAAGGGAATGGCCTCAATGGCTTTCAAATAAAACTAATCATGGCACTTTTAATGGTTTTGGATCACGTTGATAAGATTCCTGGCTTACTACCAGCTGGATGGGATGGTATCTTTCATGCAGTGACCCGCTGTGTAGGAGTCTGGTTCGCCTTTGCAGCAGTAGAGGGTTTTATTCACACGCGCAACCGCATTATATATAATCTTCGTCTCTTTTTCTGGGCGGGGCTCATGTTCTTTGGAAATGTAATTTTAAATTTTCTTTTACAGTCAAAAGAAATACACAACTCCAATAATATCTTTTTAACACTAGCTTGTGGTGTTTTGAGTTTGGGGATTTTCTTTGGATTTTCTAAAGAGAAACTTGAACTTAATGGGCGCGACAAATGGATCTGTTATGGCTTAGGAGCAGTAGTCTTTCTAGTAGCTGCTTTCTTGACAGAAGGTGGCATGGTCATGATTCCGTTTATGCTTATTACTTACGGGTATCGAAAGAACGAAGCTCTGCGCAATCTGCTCTACCTTGCTCTAGCTGTTCTGCTGTTTGTCATGAGTATCGAAGTTTATCCAAGCTTGTCAGAAACCCTTTCGATGATGCTCTACAATTCAGACTGGCTCTTTATCACTGTATTACCTTTTCTTTATCTCTACAATGGCGAGCGCGGTAATACCAGTAAGTGGAGCAAATATTTCTTCTACATTTTCTATCCAGCCCATCTGTGGCTGATTGCTTTGATAGCCTTTTGGGTAAAATAGGGCTCATTCTATCTTACAAAAGTGTAAGATTCCTTTCTGGATTGTAAGGTTAGGTTATGGAAAGCCGAGTGCAAATTCGGTAGAATAAGATCATCAAAAGAAAGAAGTGTTCAGAATGAAAGTATTTAAAATAAGTCATAAGAAAGACAGATCTTCCATTCGTCCAAGTCAAAAAGAAATTGAATGGACGAAATTCGGATGCCAGGCCAATCAGGTAGCTCAAGAAATGTACTTAGGATTTTAAAGGAGAAGTTATGAGTTTATTAGATGTACAACACGTAAAAAAGATTTACAAGACCCGTTTTCAGGGTAATCAAGTAGAAGCTCTGAAAGATATTCACTTTACAGTGGATGAGGGCGACTATGTGGCCATCATGGGAGAGTCTGGCTCAGGTAAGTCAACACTCCTCAATATTTTAGCCATGCTGGACAAGCCCACAGAAGGGCAAGTCTTTCTGAATGGGACTGATACAGCGACTATCAAAAATAGCCAAGCATCTAGCTTCCGCAGAGAAAAGCTAGGCTTTGTCTTTCAGGACTTTAACCTGCTGGATACCTTGTCGGTAAAGGATAATATCCTCTTGCCTTTAGTGCTTTCTCGACGTCCCGTCACCGAGATGATGCAAAAATTGGTCAACACTTGTACTGAATTAGGAATTAACAAGCTGCAAGAGAAGTTTCCTTATGAGATTTCCGGTGGTCAGAAGCAGCGGGTTGCAGTGGCGCGTGCCATCATCACTGAGCCAGAGATTTTATTAGCGGATGAGCCAACAGGGGCACTGGATTCCAAGTCATCGGCTGCGCTTTTGGATGTTTTTGACGATATTAATGATCGGGGTCAGACTATTCTCATGGTGACCCACTCGACATCAGCAGCTAGCCGAGCCAAGCGGGTGCTCTTTATCAAGGACGGTATTCTTTACAATCAGATCTTTCGAGGTGACAAGACGGAACGTCAGATGTTCCAGGAGATTTCTGATACCTTAACCGTTATGGCAAGCGAGGTGGGTGATTATGTTCAAACTAACCAGTAAACTAGCTCTTTCAAATCTTGTTAAGAACCGCAGTCTTTATTATCCCTTTGTTCTATCCACGATTGTAGCAACAGCGATACTCTATAGTTTTATTTCCTTGACTTATAGTAGTAATATGGAGACAACTTATGGTGGGACAGCGGCTCGTATGACCCTGCAGTTTGGGATTTGGGTTATTCAAATTGCGGTATTGATTCTTGTGACTTATGCCAATAGTTTTGTCATGAAAAATCGCTCCAAAGAGCTGGGGATTTATAGTATACTTGGTATGGAAAAAAGGCACCTACTCACTATGACGTTCATAGAGCTGTGTCTTTTATATACTGGGGTTGTCGGACTAGGAATTATCTGTGGTATGCTACTAGATAAGCTCCTTTATGCCCTGCTCTTGAAGTTTATGGGGATGCCTGTTGTGCTAGCCTCAACCTTCCAATGGTCTAACATTTGGTTGACTTTAGTCAGTCTGGGCTTAGCTTTTGTTATCATTCTTTTTCTTAATTCAATGAGACTTTTGCGCTATAGCTCGCTCCACCTTATGCGAGAAAAGAAAGCAGGAGAAAAGAAAGGGAAATTCTTAGGTTTGCAGACCCTTTTGGGAGTCATTCTCATGGGAGTTGCTTATTATATAGCCTTGACAGTTACAAAGCCTGTTGCAGCAATTGCCAATTTCTTTCTTGCGGTCCTCATGGTTGTTGTAGCAACCTATTTGCTCTTTAATGCTGGATCGATTACATTTTTAAATTTTCTAAGAAAACGTAAAAGTTACTATTACAAGCCTCAGAACTTTATTTCAGTATCTAACTTGATTTCTCGGATGCGTAAAAATGCTGCAGGTCTGGCTACGATTTCCATCCTTTCAACCATGCTTCTGGTGACCTTGGTAGGAACAATTAATATCTATGTTGGCGGCAAAGACTATATTGATACTCTCTATCCAAAAGACTATAATGTCACAGTATCCTTGCCAGATACAGTAGATAGAAATGAACTTCTACTAGAAAAAGTGAAGCAAATCGCTCAAGAGACTGGACTGAAAAATCCGACTTACTCTGACTATCTCTATCAAACATCAATGCTTTCTAAGATATCAGGTAATGAAGTAACCGTTGGAGATCGTAACTTTATGCAAGCACCTCAATCTTTCAGCAAGGCGGTAGGTAGCTTTATGCTTGTAAGCCGTCGGGACTATGAAAAGATGACAGGAGAAACATTGAACTTAGCTGATGGTGAAACACTTATCTATGGTAGAAACTTATCACTAGATAAAAATCAACCTTTACGTATCAATGGCAAGGATTGGAAAATCAAGCAAATTTCCTCACAAGATTTTACTCATGGACACTTACCCAACGGGCATATGATGGTTGGGGGTGCTATGTTAAACATGGTTGTTAATGATATAAATGAGGTAGGTTTGGACGCTTTGCATGAATATTATATTGGTATCTCTAGTAACACGAAGAGCAACCAGGAGTTTTCTGATAAAGTACAAAAAGCAGTAACAGAAGAAATGGACCGTCTGCAAGTTGGTGGTTATGCAGTAAGCTTTGATAGAGAAGTGGCAGAGCAAAATCAAAAACAGGTGACAGGTACCTTACTCTTTATAGGTCTGTTTCTCTCAGTCATTTTCTTGTTGGGGGCTGTTTTGGTGATTTACTACAAGCAGATTTCTGAGGGCTATGAAGATCGTGATGGCTTTGTCATCTTGCAAAAGGTTGGTCTTGATGAGAAGCAAACCAAGCGCACTATACGTAAGCAAATCGTAACAGTGTTCTTCTTGCCACTTATTTTTGCTTTCTGCCATGTTGCAGCTGCTTTTCATATGCTTAGTTTGATTGTGGCGCTTTTAGGTGTGACTAATACGCCCTTATTAATTCAGACAACGATTATCACCTGTAGCGTCTTTTTACTAGCTTATATTTTAGTGTTCTTATTAACTTCACGTAGCTATCGAAAGATTGTTACACGCTAGTCTATTATCCCTGACCTCTGGTCAGGGCTTTTTTGATGTCTAGATTTTTACCTCTTGTCTCCCTCATTTTACCGCTTGTCCAAAAAGCTGAGATTTTTCAAAAAAGACTTGCTATTATAGTCTCAGAAGTTAAGGACAGGAGAAAATATCATGTTAGTAGAAACAAAAAATCTTAGCAAGCTTTATGGCGATAAGGTGGCAGTTAATGGCCTCGATATTCAGATTGAGAGAGGCAGTTTTACAGCTATTCTAGGACCTAATGGAGCAGGCAAGTCTACGACTATCCAGATGCTGATAGGTCTCTTGAAGCCGTCGTCTGGGCAGATTTGCTATGCTGAAAAAATTAGGTTGGGTGTGGTTTTCCAAAACAGTGTGTTGGACGCTCGACTGACAGTTTTGGAAAATCTGACTATCAGAGCCAAGCAGTACAAGGAGATGCCTGCAGGTAGAATCGAACGCTTGGTCTCTCAGCTTGGTCTCTCAGCCTTTGTCAAGCAACCGTACGGGACACTTTCTGGTGGTCAAAAGCGTCGGGTGGACATTGCACGAGCCTTGCTCAATAGTCCCGACCTGCTTTTCCTAGATGAGCCTACAACGGGGCTGGACATTCAGACTCGGGAGAGTATCTGGAGCCTGCTCAAGCAAATTCAGAAAGAAGAGAAGATGACCATTGTCTTGACAACCCACTATCTTAATGAAGCAGACGATGCGGATAAGATTTATATCGTAGATCATGGTCAGGTTATTGCTCAAGGCTCTGCAGACCAGATTAAGGGAAACTACGCCCGCAATATCTTACGGATTTTGAGTCAAGATGTAGTAGGTTTAGAGAAAAGTTTGCCAAGAGACTGCGCGTGGGAGCAAATCAAGGAAGGGGAATTTATCCTCCACCCTAAAACGACTCAAGAAGCACTGACCTTATTGGCTCAGACAGGTCCCTATATTGAACAATTTGAATTCCAACCCGGAACCATGGACGATGCTTTTATGGCACTGACAGGAAGAGAGGTACGCTAATATGCTCGCTTTGATTAAACGCAATTTTTTACTTTATTTTCGCAACCGCAGTGGGGTAATTTTGTCCCTCTTTGGAGCCATTATTCCCTTTGTGCTTTATATCGTTTTTTTGAAAAGTAATTCTGGAGGCTATTCCAGCCAGCTGATGGACTTGTGGCTGATTGGTGGTGTGTTGGCAGTTACAGCATTAACAACCACATTGGCAGCTTTCTCACGGCAGGTCGAAGACCGGGAGCGGATGGTAACAGACGATCTTTTTATCACGGACTTAGGACCGTGGGGCTTGCAGCTTAGTTATCTTATCAGCTCTATTATAATCGGCTTTTTGATGCAGGTCATTATGTTTACCTTTATGCTCAGCTATTTTATGCAGGCGGATAAAATTTCTTTTGAATGGGGAAATCTTTCTTACCTGGTGCTTCTGATGATCTTGAACAGCCTCTTGGCCACACTGATAAATGCTCTGATTGTTCAACGCTTCAAATCAGTGGATAGTCTAGGTAAATTAGCGACAGTAGTCGGAGCGACCTCTGGTTTTCTAGTGGGAACCTATATCCCTATTGGAAACTTGCCGAACATGGCACAAAACCTGATGAAGCTTACGCCTTCTAACTACATGGCATCTCTTTTCAGACAGCTTCTCATGAAGGAAAGTCTAGCAGACACTTTTGCCAATAACAGCCAGTCACGAGTAGCTTTTGAAAAAACAATGGGAATTCGCATTGAATGGCAGGAGCTCTTGACAAGGACAGAAACTTTCTATATAGTTGGAATAGTTTTAGTTGCAATAGCGCTTATTTGGATAGTGCAAAATATGATTGTCATCCGCCGGCTGAAACTACAATAGAATGTGAATAGGGAGCTTCCTCTTGCAAGCAAAATTTGAAACAGATCCGACCGTTTCTTCCAAGGATCCGCTGGTTGTGGTCAAGGCAGACCAGCTAGCGGCAGAAGCCAAGGCCATCTTAGATTATTTAGAGCAGTACAAGGCTGGGCCAAGTGGCGTCCTGCCTATCAAGTCGGATGATAAACTGGTCATGCTGAAGACTGAAGATATTATCCTAGCAGACATCAACCAGACAACTCTGATGATTTACAGCAGAGAAGGCATCTACCAGACAACAGAGACCTTGACTCGTTTTCAGCAGCGGATTAACAGCTCGAACTTTATCCAGGTTTCCCGGCATGCTGTCATCAATATTGACCATTTGGAGTCTTTGTCTGACAGCTTTTCTGGCAATATGACGGCCAAGCTGACCAATCAAATCAAGACTGAAGTCAGCCGTCGCTATGTCAAGTTCTTGATGGAATATCTGGGAATCTAGGAGGTAAGTGATGAGTATAAAAAAATGTCTACACGCTTTATTAATGGGCATCCAGACAGGGAGTGCAGTCTATCTGATTGTCCTTGCTTTCTCTATTCAAAAACATCCGCCCACAACTAGTAATATCATCAGTGTCATGGTGATGAGCGGTTTGATTGGGATTGTCAGTTCAATTTTAAAAACTCTTGAAGACCGATTCTCTTTTTTAGTCTCGATTTTACTGCATTTTGTCGCTGTCGCAGTCTTAGCATGCTGTTTCATGGTCTACAATAACTGGGGATTTTTAATTTTCAACTGGCATTTTTGGCTAGATTTTATTCTGATTTATCTCTTTGTATGGCTCTTTCTTTACTTGGATACAAATCTTAAGACCAAGAAGATTAACAGCGCCTTGGCCAAGCGCAGAAGGGAAAAAGAAGGCAAGTAATCTACTGAAAAATGTTCTGACAAGCATATCATAAAAAATGGAGCTGGGATTGTATCCTGCTCCTGTTTTTATATCTAAAAAACTCAAGCTAGATTTTCTAGCTTGAGTTTTATGTGATATTATATCCCCAATCTGATATGAGGGAAGTAATTGTAGAGATAGTCAAAAGTAGACCGAAGTTGAATATCTGTCGTTTTGCCAATATTTCGAATAGGCATCTGATATTTCTTGTTATTTGATCGAACAGCTATCAGAGTAGAATTTCTGTTGGATGCAAAGCCTCGATGCATGGTGAAAATATGGTGATAGAGGTGGATAACCTGTTTGAGGTCAACAGTTCTTACACCACGATAATAAGTGATCAGGTGATCTTTATAGATGATGATTTTCAATTCTTCGTCATGGAAGGAAGCTTGTTCTAGTAAGAGATTAAGATTTCCTTGGACTTCTGGATAAATTGAGTAAATTTCATTATAAGCTTGAACATTCTTTCTGCGGTTGAAAAGTCCAGTTCCGACAAAAAAGACAGATAAACCGACTAGGAAAAGGACGTAAAAGACGAATTTGGAATTATCAGAGTCAAACTCAGAAAGAGAGATATAAGAGCTGGTTGCAATTTTGCCTGAGATATCCCCAGCTTCATTTCTTAGACTATGCATCAAGCTAGCATAGTTGGAAATATATGATTGATCCTTCTTTTGGACACCTGTATTTATGTAAGTACCGACAAGTCGTGCAGGATTTTTCTTTAGCTCTCCTTTATTTGCTTGCTCAACTAGCTTGGCGATTTGCTTGTCACCTTTTTTTGCTTGAATGCCAACATATCCATCCTTATATTGAACCAGCCAAACCTCAGTTTTATCATTTACTGGGAAAATAGGTTCTGGAGAGATATCATAAACTTCAGTATAAACTGTTTCAGAAGAAACTTTAGCGGTGTCTGCTGAGTAGGCAATTTTAGGATTAGCCTTTTGGTACTGGATAAAGGCCATGGCGCCAGCTATTCCAAGAAAAATTAGAGTAATAATTAGTAGGCCAATCATTCCCTGATTGCGTTTTTCTTTAAGCATTACTAAACCTCCAATAAAATTCGGTATAATAATTTGATATTCAAAGAATATCTAGACTGTAGTATAGCAAAATACTTGACTTTTGTAAAACAAGTGTTAAAATATGAATGAATAAAAAATAAAATTCATTCACAAAAGAGACAGGAAAATGGATAAAAAAAATGAGCTCCTGGCTGCAGCTAGAGAAGTCTTTGCAGAAAAAGGCTATAAGGCAGCTGGAATTTCTGATATTGCCAAGAGAAGCCAGATGGCTGTTGGAACCTTTTACAAATATTATGAGTCCAAGGAAGCTATCTTCTTGGAGGTTTATGTAGCTGAAAATAGCCGTATACGTGAGGAAACCATGAAACGCGTAGACTGGCAGGGCGAGCCCGAAGCAATTGTTGAACAGCTTTTTGCAGTCACTTTTGAGTTGATTTCGCCCAATAAAATTTTAGCCGAGTGGAACAAGCCAGGCATTTCTCAGATTCTGCACAATTACTATAATCAAGATTCCGGCCGAGCGTCCAATGCCTTTCATCAGTTTCTGATTCAGACTTTCAGCCAGCGCTTGCAGGAAGAGGGTTTTTCGGAGGAAAGAATTTCTGAGATCATGAAGGTTTATGACTTGATTTACTACATAGACATGCATGTCACAGAGCAGGAATTTTCAGGCTACTTCGATAGTCTTGAGACTTTAGTGAAATATTTTGTTAAGGGGATTTTTTCCAAATAGAGGAAATTCCTTTTCTTAGAAGTGACAATGAATGAATTTATAAAATTATTCATTCATAAACAAAGGAGGTGATGGATTATGCCCTGTGATTCGGAAATGGAAAGGAACGTAATTAGATAAAATACAATATTTTTTATCATGATATGAATGAATATCTGGAATTATTCATTCAAAAATAGAAAGTGAGGAAAAGAATGAATAAGCAAGGAGGATTTGCCATGAGTGGAATGCTTATTTTAGGTATCTGTCTGGTCGCGATTGGTCTTTTGACTATTGGCTATGGCGGTGTAACAGTTGGTTTTAGTTTAAGTATAGATTTTCAGTCATTTTTAGTCGGAGGTCTCATCGTTGTCCTAATTGGAGCAACTTTGATTCCGGGATTGCCAGTAGTTGCGAAGCTGACAGTGCTGGCTTTGGCAACGTTATCATTGCTGATGTACATTCACATGATGCCAGATTTGGAGTTTATGCTTATGCTCATCTCTGATGTTGTGGTTTTAGGCTTTGCGGCCTGGTTTGCTATCCTTTTTTAAGAAAGTAGGTGATGAAGATGATTGTAGTTTATGATTCAAATACTGGTATTGGAAAACGATTTGCAGAATCACTGGGCTATCCGACACAGAGCATCAAGGAGAAACTGGAAGAGCCTTGTATTCTCATTACTCGAAATGCTGGTGCTGGGAAAATTCCTTGGTCTACCAAACGCTTTATCAAGAAACATCCTGGGCTGATTAAAGGTTTTGTTAACAATGGCGACTCTGTTAAACACGGCCGGACCTTCTGTGGGGCGACTGCCTTGATTATCGAAAAATATGGTCTCCAGCATATCTGTGATATTGACCGAGGCGGTAGCTCAGAAGATGTCAAGACTGTACAGACATTTTTGGCGGAGTTCTAGTCTCATCAAGTTTCACCTAAATGGAGGACTCCTATGTTTAGGTTCAAGAAAATTGGGGCATCTGACTGGCTCTGATTTCCGTTCTTATCCTAAGAGATCGCGGACTTGCATAGAAATAGTACGACACCTCAGATAAGGAGGAAAGAAAATCTTCCAAACAAAAAGAACCAGGTAAGAAACAGGTTGATGCAACTTCAAGGCTGGAAGAACTCGGATCGATTGGACAAAAAGTGCTGAAAGCAGAAAAATTTAGACTCTTTTGTATAAAATTCGTTTCTTTTTCTGCAACTTGTTAAGAGATTTCTTCCGGTTGCTAATGCTGGGTAGCCACTTGCTGAAAATCTCTTTTTTTTGTTTCAGAATTCTCTATAATAATTGTCAAATAGAAAAAGGAGACAAGAAACATGATGGAAACAAAGATACAAGAGAAACTAAAGTCAGGCTTGGAGGTGGATGATTTTCAAAAAGATGGAGACATCTACCTGGCTCTGAATCCAGACTATATCTCAGGCGACAATGCTAAGTATATGACTATGTATAATCGCTTTGCTCGCTGGTATGATTTGAGTGAAAAATGGCTGGGTGGCCTTCTTTATGGAAAAGCAGTCGATAAGCTGAGAAGGGAGCTAATGGCTGAAATAGAATGGAAGGACCATTTGTCAGTTCTTTATGTCTCTATCGGGACTGGTCAAGACCTGCGCTACATCCCTAAGAATATTGATCTGAAAAGCTTAGACTTTTTCGGGGCAGATATTTCTATAGGCATGCTGAAAAAATGTCAGAAATCTTGCTCCAAGAAGACCAATCTGCAACTCTTTCATGCCTGTGCGGAAGATCTACCCTTTGCGGATAATAGTTTTGATATCGTTTATCATATTGGTGGAATCAATTTCTTTACCGATAAGGCCAAGGCCATGCAGGAAATGCTAAGGGTGGCCAAACCAGGGACTAAGATTTTGATTTCAGATGAGACGGCGGATTATGTGGACCAACAATATAAGAAAAACCACTTTAGCAAGGACTATTTTAAGGATGCTACTGTTGATCTTGGAGAAATTGAGGCGGCAGTTCCAGCGGGCGTCAAAGAGAAGGAGTTGAAATTCCTCTGGGATGGTAAATTCTACGCCTTGACTTTTAGAAAATAAATCATTTGAACCGGATATTATTCCGGTATTTTGTGGTATTTCAGACACAAAAAAGTAAGAAAAGATTGGATTTAGTAGCACCAGATTTAATTTGAAAGTTAATGTAATTATTTGTTCAATGCTAGCAAGTTAATGAAAATTGAATGAATATTAAAAAAAGACTGATTACGTATGGTCTTTTTATTGATAGTATGGTAGAATGAAGGCGTAATGTATCTATAAAAAATGTTTACTTTTTTGTAAAGGTAAACACTGATAAGATGGGGAAATCAGTTAGTATACAATTACATTGTACATTCAAAACTGAATATTATGAGAAAGGAAGATTGCATGAACAAAAGAATTAGAACTTGGCTTCACGTCATTATTCTTTGTTTGGGAGTGGTTTTGCCATCATTAACTCCTCTTGCCCAAGTGCAGGCAGCCGAATTTAATGATGTCATTACTGAGATGAGTCTCAAAAATTCTTCTGGAGGAGACTTAACACAAGGGATTGATATTTGGCAAGATTTCCGAGTTTACGCAAAGTTTGTATTGCCTGATAACCAAGTACATCAAGGAGATACGACGACAATCACCTTGCCGCCAGAGTATGCTTTTGCGAACTCTTCAGCCATTGAGCTTAAGGACGAGTCAGGTAATCTTGTTGCAAATGGTTTTTTGGATTCTGCAAACAAAACGATTACCTTAACATATACAAATTATGTTGAGCAAAAATCTGGTGTCCGTGGAGAATTTTTCTTCTATGCTCGGGTTGACCATGATGTAGTGAGTCAAGAAGGCGACTTGAATGCTGGATTTACAATAGGAACACGGACCTTAGTTCCAGGAACTGTTCATTATAATGGACCTCCTAAACAGTATGACTCTAAGATTGAAAAGAGTTCTTTCCAGTATAAGGATGACGAGAAAAATGTCATTCGTTACAATATTACTGTAAACCGTAATATGGCTAACTACAGTGATGTAACCATCAAAGATGCGTTCTCATCTCCAAATATTACCTTCTTACCAGATACTTTTCGTATTTATAAAGTAGATTGGCGTTGGAATAACGGAGATTGGAAATGGTCTAATGCTCAGGATATGACAGAAACATTTAAGAAACAAATGACTGTAAATCCGGGCGGAGATGGATTCACTTTACCTCTAGGAGATACTAATGGCTTTGGTTATATGATTGAATATAGGGCTAAAGCAAATTATGATTTAGTTGATGGCGAAAAAATTACGAACGTAGCCAAGATGAATTATAATGGTGGTCTGACTGAACAATCAACTAGCACTCGTACCTATCAGATTGCTGGTGGGGTGGCTGAAGGATATGTATTCTCTATTAAGATCCATAAGGTAAATGAGGCAGGTGAAAATCTTCAAGGTGCTGAATTTGAAGTGGTTCGTGACAGTACTGGAGCAGTAGTTGGCAAGTTGACAACAGATGCTGATGGTAATGCGAGCGTAGGAGAGTTGTTGAGAGACAACTATACCATCCGGGAAGTGACAGCGCCAGAAGGATATGACAAATCAACTGAGGAAATCAAGATTGGTTCACAAGATTTCGGAACTGATAAATCGGTATCTCGTGATATTGTCAACAAGAAGACACCAACTGAAAAAGCGATTACTTTCAGTAAAGTAAACCTTGGTGGTACAGAAATCGCGGGAGCTCAGATCAAGATCTACAAGGGCGACAAGGCAGAAGGTCAAGCAGTAGAAAGCTGGACTTCAGAAGCTGGTAAGTCTAAAGAATTGAACTTGGCACCAGGCACTTACACCTTCCATGAGGAAGCAGCACCAACAGGTTACCTCAAAGTGACTGATATCACTTTCCAAGTCAAAACAGACGGCACAGTGGAAGTGACCAATGTTGG
>NZ_LQWV01000039.1 GCF_001553855.1 Streptococcus gordonii | reverse complement strand
TGTGTTGTTTCGAATGGTTCCAAAACAAATTTAGTGTTAAGTTTCGGTAATGAAATGTTTTAGAGCTGTGTTGTTTCGAATGGTTCCAAAACTATAACCCAGAAAACTATTGAAATCAAGGTGTTTTAGAGCTGTGTTGTTTCGAATGGTTCCAAAATAATATTAAGATTTAATTCAATTCAACCATATTAGCTAGAGGTTGGTGGGGAGTTCAAATGAGAAAGCAGATAGAAAAGTTATTAAACAGCGATATAAGCACAAGCGCAATCGCTAAAGGAGCAGGTGTTCCTTGGTCTACAGTAGCGGACCTTAGAAAAGGGAAAACCAGTATCGATAAAATGGCCCTGCTTACAGCCGAGAAATTAAATGATTTTGCGGAAGAATTAGAAGCGGAAAAGGACGATGAGTTTTACAATTAATCTATCCAAAAACAACCACCTATTTAGGTGGTTTTTTCAGTATCTATCACTGCTTACTAGAAGAAGAACTTGAGCTGCTTGAGCTGTCGCTGCTGGATTCAGAACTGTCTTCTGAGGAGCTGGTGCTTTCAAATTGTTCTGGGTGGAGCGCTCGATAGCTTGGAGCATCAAAGAGGTCAATGGTCGATTCGCCCTTACGTTGGCTATAGAGACTGGTTGATTGGTCTCCTTTTTCTTCCTCGATTTTCTTCAATGCTTTGAAAGAGTGGTTGTAAGAGTATTTCTTGACATCTACCTTGCCCAAGTCATTACCCTCGTAGAAGCGAATCAAGTCACCGGTTTGAATAGCGTCACTAATCTTCAGCTGAGTATTGGCAGCATTACGAATGTCATCCAGTTCTTTTTTGATGGTTTCGTCTGGATTGGTAATTTCCTCACCGGTTTGAGTGTAGTAAGTCCGTCCATTGAAGCTAGTGTATTTTGGTGTGACAAAGTTATTGCTGGATCGGAAAGCTGTAATTTGCTGATGCTGAGTTGATAGCATATCCTGGCCGACCTGAAGGTAGTTTTTAGAGTCAATACCCAGCAAATGCTCCAATGTTGGCAGCATATCTACTTGACCACCGTATGTATCTATTATCTTTCCTTTGTCCATGCCAGGAATTACGACCATGTAAGGGACGCGTTGCATCATGGCATTGTCGTAGTTGGACCAAGTCTCAGAAGTCTTTCCTACAAGAGGGGCCAAGTTAGGATTACGGGTTTGGGAAATTCCAAAATGGTCTCCATAGAGAACGATAATAGAGTTGTCATAGAGGCCGGATTTTTTGAGATAATCAAACAAGGCCTTGACAGAAGAATCTAAATAGTTGGCAGTAGCAAAGTAGCCATTGATAGTCTCATCCTTGGTCTTAGCCAGCGGGAATCCAATCTCGTCACCAATCAAGCTAGTCGTGTAAGGATAGTGGTTGGAAACCGTGATATATTTAACATAGAAAGGCTGCTGTAGGCGCTCCAGGTATTTGATGGAATCTTTCAGCATAATCTTGTCATTTAAGCCGTACTGGAAGGAGTTAGTGTCGTCCTGCTTAGTAAAGTAAGACGCGTCGAAGAAATAGTTATAACCCCATTGTTTATAGGCTGTATTGCGGTTCCAGAAGCTTCCAGCATTACCATGGAAAACAGCAGAAGTATAGTCGCCGTTTTTGGAAAGAATAAAAGGTGCAGCTTGCTGGGTATTAGTACCACCGTAGTTAACCATGAAGGAGCCTTGGTTGAGACCGAAGAGCCCAGTTTCAATCATGGTTTCAGCATCAGAAGTCTTACCAGCCTTAACCTGGTTGAAGACATTTGAGAAAGCTAGAGTCGAATTGGAGTGGTAGAGGGAGTTGAGAAAAGGTGTCACCTCGTACGATTTTCCATCTGCCTGTAGCTTATAGTCGATCAGGAATTGCTGGAAGCTTTCCAGATGGACATAGATAACATTGCGACCTTTGGCAATACCAAAGTAATCCTTGTTAGGTTCTGCATAGTGATTCTGAATGTATTCTTCTACAGGCTTCAAATCTTCAGCAGAGGCTTTAGAGCGCTCTTTGTTGGCTTGATAGGTTTGATTTCCGCTGTAGCCTAGAAAGGCTGGAAGTCCTAATGCCCGAACGACATAGTAGTTTGAGAAACCACGGGTCAGGAGCTGAGGACGGTCAATTTCCGCCAAAAAGAGATTGGCTGTAAAGAGCATAGTAGAAAGTGCTGTGATGGCAAAGCTAGCTCTCTTATTAAATGGACGATGGTCAACCCTGATGAGCTTTTTATACATGAGGTAGCCCAGGATCGGAAAATCAATCAGATAGATGATATCCCATGGTCTAAATAGGCCGAGGGCAGCTTCACCCAAGCCAGCAGAAACACTGCTGGAAGCCATCATAGTATTGACGGTTACAAAGTCACTGAATTCGCGGTAGTATACGGCATTTGAAAACAGCCAGATAAAGAGCAAAATATAAACAAAAATTGAAAATCCATAGAATATGGTGCTTCTTTTGAAATAAAGCGCTAAGCCAATAAATAATAAGCCTAAGGGGATAGGATTTACAAAGGCTAAGAAGGCCTGATAAAATCCTTGGATATCCAAATTAAAGTCGACAGTGTATGCCCACATGGTTTTTAACCAGTAGAAGCAAAGCAAGGTCAAGACAAAACCTAGTCTGGTACTCATGAAATTGAGTAATTTCCTAGTCATTTTTTTCACAAAAGTACTTCCTTGTCTTATTTCCTAAATTTTTCTGTATCGTATTAAGTATATCACATTTTGTTTTATAGGGTGAACGAAAAGTATATGCTTTGTCTAAATTAACAATCAAGCAGAATTTGCTGAGGAAGATGGCTAAGAGGGCGTAGAAGGATAAAATAGAGGGAGCTAATGTTACTACGGGCTTGCTTTACGTAATTTTTTTGAAATATTTCTCAATATTTGATATAATTTAGAATATGAAAAAGCTTACGGTTTCTCGTTATAAGGAAGAAAAGATTCGGCAGGGTGCCCTGCTTTTAGAAAAAGAAGACTTTCCAGAGCTATCTTTTGATCATCAAGCTGTGGAGCTGGTATCAAGCCAAGGAAAGTTTCTGGGCTGCGGTTATATTTCAAAGCAGAACAAGGGACTTGGCTGGCTTGTTTCTAAGCAAAAAGTAGATTTTGATAAAGATTTTTTTATTTCCTTATTTGAGAAAGCCAAGGAAAAACGTCGTTTTTACCGTCAGGCGGAGGATATTACTGCATACCGCCTCTTTAATCAAGAGGGTGATGGTTTTGCAGGATTGACTGTTGACCAGTACGGGGACTATGCTCTCTTTTCTTGGTACAATCCTTTTGTCTTTTCTTTAAAGGAAGAAATCCTTCAAGCTTTTCAAGAAGTCTTTCCAGAATTAATGGGAGCTTATGAAAAAATTCGTTTTAAGGGGCTGGACTATGAATCAGCCAATGTCTATGGAGCTGAAGCACCAGAGGTCTTTACGGTTTTAGAAAATGGTGTGGCTTATCAAGTATTTCTAAATGATGGTCTCATGACTGGGATTTTTCTAGATCAGCATGAGGTTCGGGCCAGTCTTGTTGACGGCTTAGCCCTTGGGAAAAGCTTGTTAAATATGTTTTCCTACACAGCTGCTTTTTCTGTTGCAGCTGCTATGGGAGGTGCTAGCCAGACGACCTCAGTTGATTTGGCAAAACGTAGTCGGGAACTGTCCGAAGCACATTTTCAAGCCAATGGGTTGACTTTGGACAATCATAGGTTTGTGGTTATGGATGTTTTTGATTATTTCAAATACGCCAAGCGACATGGCCTCAGCTATGATGTTATTGTGCTAGATCCACCAAGCTTTGCCCGTAATAAAAAGCAGACTTTTTCTGTCGCGAAAGATTACCATAAGCTTATCAAAGAATCACTGGAAATTTTAAATCCAAAGGGAGTGCTGATTGCCAGTACCAATGCGTCCAATGTGACGCGTGCTAAATTTAAAAAAGAAATTGAAAAAGGTTTTGCAGGAAAGCACCATCGTTATATCAAAGAATATGGTTTGCCAGCAGACTTTAGTTATAATAAGAAAGACGAAAGTAGTAATTACTTAAAAGTTTTTACGATTAAGGTAGAAGAATGAAGTTAGTTGTCTCTGTCACCCCTAGAAATTTAGAAGAAGCTCAACAGATCGACGCGCAACGTTTTGTAGATGCGGATTTGATCGAGTGGAGAGCAGATTTCTTGGAAAAAGAAGAAATCTTAAAGGTTGCACCAGCTATTTTTGAAAAATTTGCTGGCCGTGAACTGATTTTTACACTTCGGACCAAGGATGAAGGTGGTCATATTCAGCTATCTGATGACGAATATGTGGAAATGATAAAAAAGGTAGCCCAGCTCTATCAACCAGATTATGTGGATTTTGAGTATTTCTCCCACAAGGACAAAATCGATGAAATGCTGGAATTTCCAAACTTGGTCTTGAGTTATCATAACTTTGAGGAAACTCCTGAAAATATGATGGAAATCTTGTCCGAGCTGACTAGCTTAACGCCTAAGGCTGTCAAAGTATCAGTGATGGCTAATAGTGGTCAGGATGTTTTGGACTTGATGAACTATACTCGTGGCTTTAAGACCTTAAATCCTGAGCAGGAATATGTAACCATTTCTATGGGAAGGGTTGGACGCATCTCACGAATTGCATCTGATTTGACGGGTTCTTCTTGGTCTTTTGCTAGTTTAGATGAAGCAACAGCGCCAGGTCAGATTTCTTTGAGCAGCATGAAAAAAATTCGGGATATTTTAAATGAAAATTGATGGACACACTCGTTTGGCTGCTGTCATAGCTAAGCCAATCAAGCACAGTATTTCGCCCTTTATTCATAATATGGCTTATGACCTTACAGATACCAATGCGGTTTATCTGGCTTTTGAGGTGGACAGGGAAAATCTGGAACAGGCTGTTGAAAATATTCGGCTTCATCAGATGTTGGGAGCCAATATTTCTATGCCCTATAAGCAAGAGGTGATTACTTATCTAGATGAGCTTGATGAGTCAGCCTTGCTTATTGGCGCGGTCAATACAGTAGTCAATCAAAATGGTCGACTTATCGGATATAATACAGATGGGCTTGGTTTTTTCAGAAGTTTGTCTAACTTTCATATCAAGGGAAAAAATCTGACAATTCTTGGCGCTGGAGGTGCGGCTTCTGCTATTATTGGTCAGGCTGTGCTGGATGGTGTAGAAAAGGTCTGTGTCTTTGACCTCAGAGATAGATTGGCAGGACATCAAGAGAAAATAGAACAGCTGTCTCGTCGTCTGGGTCATCCTATTCAATTACTAGCTGTTGAAGATCTAGTAGCTCTTTCTGATGCAGTCAATCAATCAGATTTATTTATCAATGCGACAGGTCTGGGAATGGATGGAAAATCACTACCTATTCCAAGCGATTTTGCTTTTCCAAAGGGACTGCTAGTAGCCGATATGACCTATTGTCCGGCTGAGACACCATTTCTGCGCTTGGCTAGAGAACAAGGCCTGCAGACTGTAAATGGTCTGGGTATGTTGCTCTATCAAGCAGAAAAAGCATTTGAACTAATGACAGGTAAAAAGATGCCATCTGAAGAAATCAAAAAAGCCTTGTTAGAAAAATTGGAAATATAGTTTATAGTAGATAGTGTGGGACATTCTTGGACTTTGTAGGCTTTGGGTGTCCATTTTCATATATAAAGGAGGCGCTTATGAAACTAAATGTAAATCTTCCTCATCATCCCTATGATATCATCATCGAAAATGGGGCATTATCTCAGGCTGGAAATTGGCTGAGTCAGCTTTGGCAGCCTCAGAAACTAGTAATTATCACAGATAATCGGGTGGCTAGACTTTACGCAGAGAAGGTTAAATTGAGTTTGGAAGCTGCTGGCTTTAAGGTCTTTACCTTTGATTTTCTTGAAGGTGAAGCTAGTAAAAATCTAACAACTGTTAATAAAGCCTATGAATTTTTGGCAAAGGTCGGTCTAACTCGTAGCGACGGTATCGTGGCCTTGGGTGGTGGAGTTGTTGGTGATTTGGCAGGCTTTGTTGCTTCGACCTACATGCGAGGCATTCATTTCGTTCAGATTCCGACCAGTCTGACAGCTCAAGTGGACTCCTCTATCGGTGGTAAGACAGGTGTCAATACGCCTTGGGCCAAGAATATGGTTGGGACTTTTACCCAGCCTGATGGAGTTCTGATTGACCCTCAAGTTTTGCAGACTTTGGGGAAACGTGAATTGATCGAAGGTATGGGCGAGGTGGTCAAGTACGGCTTGATTGAGGATAAGGAACTCTGGGATGAGCTGTCAGAAATGGATGGCAGTCCAGAGTCGATTTTGGAGCATGCGGAGAGCATCATTTACCATTCCTGCGATGTCAAGCGTAAGATTGTGGTTGAGGACGAGCTGGATAATGGCGTCCGCCTCTATCTGAACTTCGGTCATACCATTGGGCACGCTATTGAAGCGACAGCGGGCTATGGTCAGGTCATGCACGGTGAAGCTGTTGCAATTGGCATGGTACAGGTTTCTCGTGTCGCTGAAAAGCAAGGCCTTATGCCAGCTGGGATTACTGAAGACATCATCCATATGTGTCAGAAGTTTGGCTTGCCGGTGGATTACCAGCCATGGAATGAGAATGCTCTCTATCAGGCACTGACCCATGATAAGAAGGCTAGAGGCAACTCTATCAAGCTAGTACTGGTGCCCGAGCTAGGTTCAGCAAGCATTCACCAGATTCCGCTGGAAGAGATGAAAGAATTTCTGAAGAAATAAGTGCCAGATGGAACCTGAGACAATTGGGGAGTCTAGATGAAGACAAACGGGCTACCCAGCTTTTCCATCCCAGAATAGGAGAAAATGTATGAGATACTTAACAGCAGGAGAATCCCACGGACCGCGTCTGACAGCTATTATTGAGGGAGTGCCGGCTGGTCTTCCTCTGACCGCTGAATACATCAATGCTGAACTCAAGCGCCGTCAGGGTGGGTACGGCCGTGGAGCCCGCATGAAGATTGAAAGCGACCAAGTCGAGATTACGTCTGGGGTTCGTCATGGCTTGACCATGGGCGGCCCGATTACCCTCAATGTCACAAATCTCGATCATCAGAAGTGGTTGGAGATTATGAGTGTGGCTGATGTGGATGAAAAGAAAAAAGGGCTGCGTAAGATTACCAAACCACGCCCTGGTCATGCGGACTTGGTCGGTGGTATGAAATACCGCTTTGACGATTTGCGAAATTCCCTTGAGCGTTCTTCTGCCCGCGAGACGACTATGCGAGTAGCAGTCGGAGCAGTAGCCAAGCGCTTGCTGGAAGAAATCGGTGTAGAGGTAGCCAGCCATATCGTAACCTTCGGTGGCATTGATATTGATGTGCCGAACAATCTGACTGTAACAGAAATTAAAGAAAGAGCCGCCCAGTCAGAGGTTTCCATTGTCAATCCTGAGCGCGAAGAAGAAATCAAGGCCTACATTGACCAGATTAAGAAAGACGGTGATACCATCGGTGGTGTCGTTGAGACTGTTGTTGGCGGTGTGCCGGTTGGTCTGGGTTCCTATGTCCAATGGGACAAGAAGCTGGATGCCAAGATTGCTCAAGGAGTCGTGTCCATCAACGCTTTTAAGGGAGTCGAGTTTGGTGTGGGCTTTGAAGCTGGCCGTCTCAAAGGTAGTCAAGTCATGGATGAAATCCTCTGGTCCGAGGAGGATGGCTTCACTCGCAGGACCAATAATCTTGGTGGCTTTGAGGGTGGTATGACCAATGGTCAGCCAATCGTGGTGCGCGGTGTTATGAAGCCCATTCCAACCCTTTACAAGCCACTGATGAGTGTGGATATTGAGACCCACGAGCCTTATAAGGCGACAGTGGAGCGGAGCGATCCTACGGCTCTGCCTGCAGCGGGTGTAGTCATGGAAAGCGTAGTGGCAACAGTTTTAGCCACCGAAGTTCTGGAGAAATTCTCTTCGGACAATCTGGAAGAACTCAAGGACGCGGTAGCCCGCCATCGGGAATTTGTCAAGAACTTTTAGAAGTAAGGAGAAGGGCATGGAGAGAAAAACAGTCTATATCGCAGGTCTGGGACTGATTGGAGCTTCCTTGGCTCTGGGCATCAGGCGAGCTCATCCTGAGATTGAAATTCTCGGCTACAATCGCAGTGAGGAATCGCGCAGAGTTGCCTTGGAACGTGGAATGGTAGACCGGGTAACGGATGATTTTGCGGTCTTTTCCCCACTGGCTGATGTGATTATTCTGGCTGTGCCCATCAAGCAGACCATAGCATTTATCAAGGATCTAGCGGAGCTGGACCTGAAAGAAAATGTTATCATCTCTGATGCTGGATCAACCAAAGCAGAGATTGTGGCAGCTGCAGAAAAGTATCTGCAGAATAAGCCCGTCCGCTTTGTCGGAGCTCATCCTATGGCCGGAAGTCACAAGACCGGAGCCAAGGCAGCCCATGTCACTCTCTTTGAAAATGCCTATTATATCTTTACGCCCTCAAGCCTGACCAAGCCAGGTACTCTTGAAGAAATGAAAGACTTACTGAGTGGTCTCCAGGCTCGCTTTATCCAGGTGGACGCTGCCGAGCACGACCGAGTGACCAGTCAAATCAGTCATTTTCCGCATATTTTAGCCTCCAGTCTTATGGAGCAAACGGCAGCTTATAGCCAGGAGCATGAGCTGACTCAGTCTTTTGCGGCCGGTGGTTTTCGTGATATGACACGGATTGCGGAGAGCGAGCCGGGTATGTGGACCTCTATCCTCTTGACCAATCCTCAAGCCATTTTGGAGCGGCTGGAAGATTTTAAAAAACAGCTAGACAAGGTTGCTGCAGCGATTGAGGACAAGGACGAGACAGCTATCTGGGAATTTTTCGACCGAGGCCGGCAGAGTCGCAAACAGATGGAAATTCATAAGCGAGCCGGTGTTGACAGCTTTTACGACCTCTTTATTGAGGTGCCTGATGAAGAAGGAGCCATTCTTAGCGTCCTAGAATTGTTGAGAGGGATTTCTGTGGTCAATATCCGAATTAATGAGGAAAATCGGGAGGATACCCATGGTATTCTACAAATCACCTTTAAAAATCGTCAAGATTTAGAAAAATCTGCTAAAATAGTAAGAGAAAATACAAGATATCAGGTATTTTTAAATTAAAGAAATGGAGAAATAAAATGTCCAATATTTATGATTTAGCCAATGAACTCAACCGTACTTTCCGTGAACTACCTGAGTACAAGGCAGTTTTGGAGAGCAAGGTAGCCATTGATGCAGACAGTGAAGCCAAGTCACTTTTTGACGATTATATTGCTTTTCAAGGAAAAATCCAGCAATTAATGCAGACAGGACAAATGCCGACACCAGAGTTGCAAGAAGAAATGAAGTCATTCGGAGAAAAAATCCAAGCCAATGCAATTGTGACTGAGTTTTTCACGAAGCAGCAACAACTTTCTGTTTACTTGTCTGATATTGAACGTATTGTCTTTGAGCCAATTCAAGATTTGATGAAATAAAAGCTGACAGTCTGTTTTCTCTTTTGAGTCAACAGGCTTTTTGCTTCAAAAACTTGATTTTTGATGCTTTCTGAGTATAATGAATCATAACGAAAAGGAAATGAGAGGAATTTCTATGTCACGAAAAGTTGCTATTATTGGGATGGGAAATGTTGGAGCTACGGTCGCTCATGGTTTGATTGCAAAAGGAGCTTTTGATGATTATGTGTTGATTGATACCAATGAAGCTAAGGTCAAGGCTGATGCATTAGACTTTCAAGATGCTGCAGCCAATCTCAATCATCATGCTAATATCACAGTTAATTCTTATGAAGCTTTAGCGGATGCTGATGTTATTATTTCAGCCTTAGGAAATATTAAATTACAAGACAATCCAAATGCTGACCGATTTGTAGAATTGCCTTTCACATCAAAAGAGGTGATTGAAGTTTCCAAAAAAATCAAGGAAGTAGGCTTTAAAGGGATTTTGATTGCCATCACAAACCCAGTTGATGTTGTGACCAGCCTATACCAGCACTATACAGGCCTTCCGAAAGAAAGAGTGATTGGGACTGGTACTTTGCTGGATACTGCCAGAATGAAGCGGGCTGTTGGAGTTCGTTTTGAAGTCGATCCTCGTAGTGTTTACGGCTATAATCTGGGTGAGCATGGAAATTCCCAGTTTACCGCTTGGAGCCAAGTTCGAGTTAAGGGGCAGCCTATTAGCAAGCTGACTTCAGAAGAAGTTTTAGAAGAAATTGGCACGGAAGCTATGAGGGGTGGTCACACCGTCTTTTACGGGAAAAAATATACTTCTTATGGGATTGCTAGTGCAGCTATCCGTCTGGCCTTGGCTGTCATTTCGGATGCCCATGAAGAACTGCCTGTGACAAATTACTATGCACCGCTTGATACCTATTTAAGCTATCCTGCTCTTGTTGGTCGTTCAGGCATTATTGAACAATTGCAATTGACCTTGACAGAAGAGGAAGAAGCTAAATTAGCTCGTTCGGCCCAATTTATTCAAGAAAAGTTTGCAGAGCATATTTAATCAGTCAAAAAAGGACATAATCCTATAACACTCTAATAGATTTAGAGTGTTTTTTGTCTTTAGAAAAGGCTGATCTTCATTTGTTTTCAAAAGCTATTTGTGTTAAAATGTAAGGAAACAATTGTGCGAGGTATCACATGAAATTAAGGACCAATGCAAAAGGTTTAAGAGGAAGTTTGCGTGTGCCTGGTGATAAGTCTATCAGCCATCGCTCCATTATTTTTGGGAGCTTGGCTAAGGGTGTCACCAAAGTTCATGATATTTTGCGTGGAGAGGATGTCCTCTCAACTATGCAGGTTTTCCGAGATATGGGAGTTCGAATTGAGGATAAGGGAGATCTTGTTGAAATCCATGGCTGTGGCTTTGATGGTTTACAGGAACCCCAACATCCACTAGATATGGGAAACTCGGGAACCTCTATGCGCTTGATTGCTGGCGTTTTAGCTGGTCATAACTTTTCTGCTCAGATGGTAGGAGATGACAGCTTGTCTAAGAGACCCATGGATCGTATCAGCCTACCTTTGCGACAGATGGGAGTTGAGATTGCTGGTCAAACAGAGCGGGATTTACCTCCTTTGACTATTCATGGCAATCCAAAATTAAAACCCATTCAATATCAATTGCCTATTGCTTCGGCTCAGGTGAAGTCAGCCCTCATTTTTGCAGCTCTGCAAGCGCAGGGCGAGTCACTGATTATTGAAAAAGATTTGACACGAAACCATACGGAAGATATGCTCTTACAATTTGGCGGTCAGCTAAAAGTTGACGGCAAAGAGATCCGAGTAGTTGGTAAACAAGAACTGCAAGCTCAGGAAGTTGTTGTTCCTGGAGATATTTCTAGTGCAGCTTTCTGGCTGGTAGCCGGTCTGATTGTTCCAAACTCTAAAATCACTCTAACCAATGTCGGTATCAATGAGACTCGGACAGGCATCTTAGATGTGATCCAAGCCATGGGAGGCAAGTTATCAGTGTCTGAGCTTGATGAAGTAGCCAAGTCGGCAACCATCACTGTTGAAAGCTCGGACCTGCATGGAACAGAAATCAGTGGGGAACTAATTCCTCGCTTAATCGATGAGTTGCCTATCATTGCTCTGCTAGCGACTCAAGCTGAGGGACAAACCCTGATCCGAGACGCTGAGGAGTTGAAAGTTAAAGAGACTGACCGGATTCAGGTTGTAGCTGATGCACTCAATAGTATGGGAGCGGACATCCAGCCAACAGCTGATGGAATGATTATCCAAGGAAAAACGTCTTTAAAAGGAGCTTCTGTTCATACATATGGAGACCATCGTATCGGTATGATGACCGCCATTGCAGCACTTTTAGTAAAAGATGGAAACGTGGAGCTTGAGAGGGCAGAAGCAATCAATACCAGCTATCCAGACTTTTTTGCTCATTTGGAGGACTTAGTGAATGTCTAAAATTTTATTAGGATTTATGGGGGCAGGCAAGACTACTGTCGGTCGCCTTCTGGATCCCAATTTTCATGATATGGATGAGCTGATTGTTAATCAGATTGGGATGTCAATTAATGACTTCTTTGCTCAGGAAGGTGAAGAGGCGTTCCGAAAGATCGAGACTGCTACCTTGGAGAGTTTATTAGCAGATCAGGCGGAAATCATATCTCCAGGTGGAGGAATTGTGGTCAATCCGCATAACCGAGATCTGCTTGACAAGAATCCATATAATATTTATCTACGAGTGGATTTTGATACTCTGTATCAGCGCATTGAGAATGATCTTGCCATGCAACGTCCACTCTATTTGAACAACACGAGAGAAGAATTTAAGAAAATTTTTGAAGCTCGCTTACCTCTTTATGAGAAAATTGCTACGCATATCATTGATGTAGCAGGAAAAACACCAGAAGAAATTGCGGAGATTATTCGATGCTTGTAGGCTACCTTGGGCCCAAGGGCTCTTTTTCTCATCAAGTGGCTCAGAAGGCTTTTCCAGAAGCACATTTAGAGTCCTATCCAAACATCACAGAAGTCATCAAGGCTTATGAAAGAGGTCAGGTAGACCTATCAATTGTTCCAGTTGAAAATTCGATTGAGGGCAGTGTTCACGAGACTTTGGATTATCTTTTTCATCAGGCGCAGATTCAAGCTGTAGCAGAGTTGATTCAACCAATTAAGCAGCAGCTCCTAGCCTGTCAGACTGATGGGCCGATAGAGACAATCTTTTCTCACCCACAAGCTCTTGCTCAGTCTAAGACTTATATTCAGGAGCATTATCCATACGCTAAGTTGGAAGTAACTGCTAGTACAGCTGCAGCAGCGCGTCTAGTAGCAAAACATCCAGAGAAGCCTTATGCTGCTATTGCACCAGAAACGGCTGCTGAGGAGTATGGCTTGCAACTTGTGGCAAGAGATATCCAAGAAATGAGTGAAAATTTCACACGTTTTTGGGTTTTAGGCTGTAAGAGACCGGAGTTCGCTTTAGAAAAACTTGCTCCCAAAAAGACTTTGGGATTGACTTTGCCGGACAATCTACCAGGTGCCCTCTATAAGGCTTTGTCTGTCTTTGCTTGGCGGGGAATCGATTTGACCAAGATTGAAAGTCGACCTCTAAAGACAGCACTGGGAGAATATTTCTTTATCATTGATGTCAATGGTGAACAGGAGTCTCTGCTCCAATTTGCTCTGGAAGAATTAACAGCCATCGGAATTACTTATAAAATTTTAGGACAATACAATGTCTATCTTATTGCATAAATGTCGGGGGAAATATGGCGAAACAACAAGACAATCTGAGCCATCATGAACAATTACGTTTAGATTATTTATATAAAAACTTTCATTACTTAAACGAGCGGGAACAGGAAGAATATAACTATCTGATGCGTAAGGCTCAGGGAGAGATTTTTGAGCCTAGCTACAGAGAAGAGGAAAAGCCTGTTTCTGACAAGTTGGAAGAATCTTTACCTGTTTACCCAAATAGAACAAACCGAAGAAAGGATCGGCAACAGACTGAAAAAGCTGAGAGGCCTAAAAAACGGCGAATAGAAAAGCCAAGTCAGACTGACTCAGGTCCCGAGGGAGAGGAAAAGAAACCCAAAAAACGCAAGAAAAAATGGACCTTTGGTCGTGTCTTGAAATGGGTACTTACTTTTATCGTTCTAGTATTGGCTGGAATGCTTGTCATGTTTATCAAAGGAGTCTGGTCAGTACCAGCTGAAAATAAACCAACAGCTGAAGTCTTTCATGGCGAAGATAGTCCAAATGGAACCAATATCCTTATTTTAGGGACGGATGGGCGTGTTGGACAGACTTCTGATGAAACGAGAACTGATACCATCATGGTTCTCAATGTTGGTGGCAAAGACAAGAAACTGAAATTAGTCAGCTTCATGCGGGATACTCTTGTTAATATTGAAGGTGTCAGTCAGCCTGGCGAGTATGATCAGAAGCTCAACTCAGCCTATACCATTGGTGAGCAAAATAATCACCAGGGGGCAGAATTGGTGCGTGAAATGCTCAAGGATAATTTTGATATCAATATCAAATATTATGCCTTGGTAGACTTTTCAACCTTTGCGACAGCTATTGACACGCTCTTTCCAGAAGGCGTTGAGATGAATGCAAAATTTTCAACGATTGATGGCCAGCCTGTAACGGAAGTAGAAGTCCCAGATGATCTCAATATGAAGGATGGCGTGGTTCCCAATCAAACGATTAAAGTCGGTCCGCAACGGATGGATGGCAGAACCTTGCTTAACTATGCGCGTTTTCGTAAGGACGACGAAGGTGACTTTGGTCGGACTCGTCGCCAGCAGGAAGTATTGACAGCAGTGATTCAGCAATCCAAAAATCCAATGAAACTCTTTTCAGGCTCAGAGGCTTTGGGTAAGGTCTATGCAATGACCTCTACAAATCTACCTTACACTTTCCCTTTGACCAATAGCTGGTCTCTCTTGAGTGGGGCAGCTGGTGGAGTTGAACGTGTCACCATTCCTGACTTAGGTGACTGGCAAGATGCGTATGACATGTACGGTGGCCAAGGTCTCTTGATCGACTTTGAAGCCTATAAAGCCAAATTACAGCAAATGGGCTTGAGATAGATATCTATGATATAATGGAAGGTAGGACAAGTTTCTACCTTTTCTTTTTGGAAATGGCAGAGTGATAAAGCAGAAAGAGAAAAATATGTTAAAGAAAAATGATATTGTAGAAGTTGAAATTGTTGATTTGACTCATGAAGGTGCTGGGGTTGCCAAGGTTGATGGCCTGGTTTTCTTTGTAGAAAATGCTCTTCCAACTGAAAAAATCCTTATGCGGGTTCTCAAAGTCAATAAAAAGATTGGTTACGGGAAAGTTGAGGACTATCTTACTCAATCCCCACACCGCAATCAAGACCTAGATCTCGCATATCTACGTACTGGGATTGCTGACTTGGGGCATCTTGCCTATCCAGAGCAGCTCAAGTTTAAAAGCAAGCAAGTCAAGGATAGTCTCTACAAGATAGCTGGCATTACAGATGTAGAAGTTGCTGAAACGCTTGGTATGGTGAATCCAGTCAAGTATCGAAATAAGGCGCAGGTGCCTGTTCGTCGAGTGAATGGTGTCTTGGAAACTGGCTTTTTCCGTAAGAATTCGCATGATCTCATGCCCCTTGAAGATTTCTTTATCCAGGATCCTGTCATTGACCAAGTCGTAGTAGCTCTTCGAGATCTGCTCCGTCGTTTTGATTTGAAACCTTATGATGAAAAGGAACAGTCTGGTTTGATTCGAAATCTTGTGGTGCGTCGTGCTCACTATTCAGGACAAATCATGGTTATCTTAGTGACTACACGTCCTAAAATTTTCCGAGTGGAGCAATTGATTGAGCAAGTCATCAAGCAGTTCCCAGAAATTGTGTCTGTCATGCAAAATATCAACGACCAAAATACCAATGCGATTTTTGGTAAGGAGTGGCGGACACTGTATGGTCAAGATTACATTACTGACCAAATGTTGGGAAATGATTTCCAAATCGCTGGGCCATCCTTCTACCAGGTCAATACTCAAATGGCTGAAAAGCTTTATCAAACGGCCATTGACTTTGCAGAGTTAAAAGAAGATGACGTGGTTATCGATGCCTATTCAGGTATCGGAACGATTGGTTTATCTGTCGCTAAGCATGTCAAAGAAGTCTACGGTGTTGAAGTGATTCCAGAAGCAGTCGAGAATAGCAAGAAGAATGCTGCAATCAACGGGATTACCAACGCCCACTATGTCTGCGATACAGCTGAAAATGCCATGAAGAACTGGCTCAAGGAAGGTATCCAACCAACCGTTATCTTGGTTGATCCTCCACGCAAAGGCTTGACCGAAAGCTTTATCAAGGCAAGCAGTCAAACAGGAGCAGACCGCATCGCTTATATTTCATGTAATGTCGCAACTATGGCGCGTGATATCAAACTCTACCGAGAATTGGGATATGAATTGAAGAAAGTCCAGCCGGTGGATTTATTCCCACAGACGCATCATGTGGAGGCGGTATCACTGCTCGTCCGATCTGAGACAGTCGAAAAGTAGAAGGGGATGGTATTGGTATCAATCAATGAGTAACAAAGTAACAGCATGATTCGAAACATTTGCTTGTAATTTGCGGAGGAACATCAATATGGATGGAATAACAAAAGAGTCTATAAAAACGGCTAAACTAATGAAACAATTATGGCCCCAATTGACCTATAAAGAAGCTATTGATGAAGTAAAAAAATATACGAATGGCAAAAATACTGCAATCTTTACTGAAGTTGAAGGTGACACAATTGTAGGTCTAGCACTATGTTCACTCAGATTTGATTATGTTGAAGGTTGTAAATATAGTCCTGTTGGATTCTTAGAAGGGATTATTGTCGACGAGGAATATCGTTTAAAGGATATTGCTAAAAATCTCTGTACAAAATGTGAGGAATGGGCGAAAAATAAAGGATGTAAGGAATTTGCAAGTGACTGTACTTTAACGAATACGGATTCTATAAGATTTCATCTCAATATTGGATTTCAGGAGGCAAATAGAATTATTCATTTTAAGAAGAAATTATAATTTCAGAACGTGGTCAAAATTTATGTATCTTTAGGAAGTGTGAAAAAATGGACGGACTACGAATTACTTTTCATTAGTTAAGAATATAGTAATGTTGTAAAGTTAATCGAGGAGTTATTGATGGAGTTTATTAGTAAGATAGCCATAAGTAAAGGCTGGTCAGATGATAAAAAATATTGTGTTACAGACCAGAACCAGCAAAAATACTTCTTACGTATTTCTGATAAGGAGAAGTTAGATTCTAAAAAATTTGAATTTGATATGATGGAGAAAGTAGCTTCTCTTGGAGTTTCGATGTGTAAACCAATTAGTATTGAACTCTGCGATGACGAAGTACATTCTTTACACGAATGGATAGACGTTAGAGATGCAAGAGAAACCATTTTAACTTATTCTGAAAACCAACAATACACTTACGGGATAGAAACAGGAAGGTTACTTAGAAAAATTCATACAATTCCTGCTACAGAAGTTTATGAAGACTGGGAAATCTTTTTTAATCGAAAAATTGATGATAAAATCTCCAAATACAAAGAATGTCCTGTCCAATATAAAAGCGGTCATGTCTTTATTGATTTTTTGAATGAAAACCGTGAACTACTAAAGAATAGACCCCAAGTTTTGCAACATGGTGATTATCATATTGGAAATTTCATGATTGGAGAAGATCGAGAGATTTATGTGATTGACTTTGATCGTTTTGATGTTGGAGATCCTTGGGAGGAGTTCAATCGTATTGTGTGGTCAGCTCAAGTATCTCCCGCTTTCGCATCTGGTATGATAGATGGATACTTTGATGATAAGGTCCCAGATTTATTTTGGAAACTTCTTGCTGTTTAAATTCTAAGTAACTTAATTGGAGCTCTTCCATGGGCTATTCCTTATGGAGAAGAAGAAGTATCAGTAATGCAAAATCAAGCTAAGAAAATTTTGGAATGGTATGATGATATGAAACAAATCATTCCTAGTTGGTATTTGATTGATAAAAAGACTGAAGAATAAAAGAGTTTAAATATTAATTTGAAAAAATATCAAGATTATTTGCTCATATTATAACGAATTCAATTCTTTATTAATACCTATCGAGAATTATCTTGAAACTTTGAATGTTGTTTCGGGGTCAAGTTACATGAAAGAATATATTTTAAATTTGGAAAAAGAATTTTCTTTAATAGAAAATGGGTTCAAAGAAGAAGAGAAGAGAGCTCTTTCTGACTATCAATCAAACGATATTGCGTATATCAAAGAATTAGCATTTCTAGCCTTTAAATCCAATGTATATCAAGTTAGAATGTACAGTGTATTTCTTTTTGGATACTTATCAGAACAAGATGATATTTTAGCATTTCTGCGAGATAAAGTTTCAAAAGATGATAATTGGAGAGTTCAGGAAGTATTGGCGAAAGCATTTGATGAATTTTGTAAGCAAACAGGTTATGAAAAATCTCTTCCGGTTATTGACGACTGGCTACAAAATAATAATCCAAATGTCAGAAGGGCTGTTACAGAAGGTTTGAGAATATGGACGAGTAGACCATATTTCAAGGATAATCCAGATGAAGCTATTAAACGAATCGCAACATTAAAAGAAGATTCTAGTGAATATGTTAGAAAATCAGTTGGTAATGCTTTGAGGGATATTAGCAAAAAATTTCCAGAGTTGATCAAAGAAGAACTTGATAGTTGGGACGTTAAAAGTAAAGAGATTCAAAAGGTTTACAAGTTAGCAAGTAAATTTATTAAGTGACAATTATCAGCTATAAAGTTGAAAAAAGGGAACTATACCAAAGAAAAAGAAATAATTAAATTAGAAGTAGTAGGTGAAATGATGAGAATCGGAGTTATTCAAGCAAGTTCGCAAGCGACTAAAAATCAAATAATCTATGATGCTGTATTAAAGTATGCTCCAAAGAAATCTGAGGTTATAAATTTTGGCTGTACGATGGAAGAAAATGAAAAATACTCGTATATAGAAATTTCTATTCTTATAGGTATCTTGTTGGCAAGTAGGACAGTTGATTTCGTTGTTACGGGCTGTTCTTCCGGACAAGGAATGATGCTTGCTTGTAATAGTATGCCTGATGTCATTTGCGGATATGCACCTACACCGAATGATGCCTATTTATTTGCTCAGATTAATAATGGAAATGCGATATCATTACCATTAGGTGAAGATTATACATGGTCAGGTACTGAAAATCTTGAAAGAACAATAGAAGCTCTTTTCTCGGAGCCATTTGGGCAAGGATACCCCAAAAGTGAGGCAGATAGAAAGGTAAGAGATGCTGAGAAACTTAAAAAAATAAGAAAAATCGGGCAGGTTCAGTTTGAAGAATTCGCAAATGTACTAGATATATCATTGTTTGAGTCAATCAAGAGGAAACAGGATGTAATTCAAAATGTAAAGGCGTATGGGGAGAAAGAAATATCTGATTTAATGAAATGAGTAAATCACAGTTTGTCGGGATAATACCTTTTAATGATAACCTTATGCTATCGAAAAAGGTTTATAGACATGTTCCCACATACATACATGTTCACTCGTCTTATGTCGAGTGTGTGGTACTGCTTTTAAGAGCTGATTGAACAAGGAAAATTAGCTAGTGAAATTCCTACAGTAAGGAGTTTAAACATGAAATTCCATGAATTTGGTAATAAGAATTTGCCTCCTATTTTACTGATACATGGTGGTGGCAGTTCTTGGTGGAATTATCTTCGTCAAGCACGAATCTTGTCAAAAGAATACCGTATTATTCTACCCACTTTGAATGGCCACGGCGAGGAATATCAACTTGATTATGTTTCTACTGAAGATTCTGCTTTGGAGATTCTAGACTATATCAAAGCAAACTGTGGTGGGAAATTGTTTGCAATCGGTGGTGTTTCACTTGGTGGTCAAATTGTCATGGAGCTTTTGTCTTTAGACAGTGAAATTGCTGAGAAAGCCATCATAGATGGAAGCCTCTGTATTCCTCAACCAAGGTTAGCTAAAATCAGCATTTTTCTAGTGTCTCTATTTGGCAAACTGATGTTTAGTAAATTCTCTTGTAAAATCCAATTAGGCATGATGAACAAAATTTATCCTAAACTCGCTTATCCAGAGGAAATAAAAGCTTATTATTTGGAGGATCTGCCAAGGACGCCTGTCAAAACATTGGTGACCATTCACAAAACCTATATGGGATCTTACAAGCTGAAAGATATGATTTCTGCTAGCAAGGCTCAGGTTCTGTATATCTATGGTGAAAAAGAATTGAACTGTGTGAAAGAATCAGCGAAATTATTTCATCAGCTACATGCAAATACAATTTTGTATGAAGCAAAGGGTTATAATCACGGCTATTTATCGGCTTATCTACCTCAAGAGTGGATTGATTTGGTGGTGCCATTTTTAAAGAGTGATTCATTAGAAATGTGTAACGAATCTGATATGCCATAAGGAGGAAACGGATGCTAGGAGCAATTATTGGAGATATTGTAGGTTCAGTTTACGAATGGAACAATATCAAAACGAAGGATTTTCCTTTATTTCGGAAAGACTGCTTTTTCACAGATGATACGGCAAGTCCGAACCGCTGAGTGTGTGAGTTTGTTAGTGAAACGTAGCTAATCCTCAGAATAAAGAAACTAAAACTCCATTATTTTGAGATGAAAACCTAAATTGACTTTAAGGAGGTGTTATATTGATAGAGATCAGACCTGAGTTTGATAAAATCACATCCTTTGATGAATTTAATAAATACTATTGGTATCGTGATGAACTTTCACAGATATGCAAGTCATTAGGGCTTGAAAATAGAGGTACAAAACAAGAACTCAATGATATTATTGAGCAGTACTTTAAGGGAAATTTGATTAAAAAATCATCAACAAAAAGAAATAAGAAACGAGTAGAAGTCGTTAACTTAGATACGCCCTTACTTGAATGCGGATTCTCCTTTAACGCACACTTTAGAGAATATTTCTCAACTTTAACAGATGTTTCACCATTCAAATTTACTGCTGATATGGCTACTGCTTGGAGAAAAGTAAAAAGAGAACATGATTTAAGTTTTACCATTCAAGATATGCTAAAAGTTTATTATGGAAATTCAGACTATGCCAAGTATGATCATTCGGTTTGTCAATGGAATCAATTTTTAAAGGATTTCTGTGCAGACGAAAATAGTCGCAACTACTCCAACAAGTTAAAAGTTGCTTCTATTCTTTGGAAAGAAGTTAGAAATTCAAAAAATGAAAAAATTTACTCAAAGAATCTTTTAACCGAATATGCTGATAAAATAAAAGAGTATGGCAAGTAGAAATGTCAGTCTAAACCAATAGTTCGTAAGGAGGAATACCATGCTAGGAGCAATTATTGGAGACATTGTAGGTTCTGTCTATGAGTGGGATAATATTAAGACAAAGGATTTCCCTTTATTTCGTGAAGACAGCTTTTTCACAGATGACACTGTTATGACCTGCGCTGTTGCTGAGGCTATTATGAAGGGTGGTCAGAAAGATAACTTTATCGACGCCATGAAGAAATATGGAAAAATGTATCCCGATGCGGGCTACGGTGCTCGGTTTAGTAGTTAGATCAATAGTGATAATCGTGAGCCTTATAATAGCTTTGGAAATGGATCTGCTATGCGTGTTTCTCCCTGTGCTTGGCTTATGGACTGTGGTTTTTGTGCGAGAACTGGTATGACGCCATCAACTAGAGAGCTTGCACGACTCTCTGCAGAAGTCACCCATAATCATCCAGAAGGTATCAAGGGAGCCATGGCGACAACTGATGCTATCTTTCTGTGTCGTTATTACTTTGGAGGTTATTGCGGGGATTATGAGCAACCAATCAATAACAATCCTACAGAGTGCAAAAGACGGATCAAGGATCATATTGAGCAGGAGTATGGCTACAATCTATCTCAAACTCTAGATGAAATTCGTCCTAACTATCGTTTCAATGAAACATGTCAAGAAACTGTCCCTCAGGCCATTATTGCCTTTCTGGAAAGTAGAGACTTCGAAGATGCTATTAGAAATGCCATCTCTCTTGGTGGCGATAGTGATACACTTGCTGCAATAACGGGGAGTATAGCTGAGGCGGCATATGGCATTCCGGACTGGATCAAGGAAAAGGCCTATTCCTATCTAGATGAGCCGTTAAAGGATGTAATTAGCCGATGGAAAAAGTTCATTCTAGGAGGATAATAGAGGCTTTTGGTGTTACATACACATTTTATACAAAATATTAAGCCCTTATATCCCCATCTAGATAAAAAACGACCATCTAAGTTGGTAAATAACTTCAGGAGGTTTATGCGTTATGCTTAGATCTTATGTAACTAAAAAGTATTTATTCTTCTATTTTGTGGCGATTATGATTACCTGGCTGGAGGCTGTCATTACACCAGCTTTGATTCAGTATATTGTCTCTAGTTTTACCAATCACCAGTTGCATTTGCTGTGGCAGGTCTTGATTTGGGGGATTGTGGGAAATTTGATTCTCTTGCTGGGTTTGGCTGGGAAACGCTATTACTATGCACGAGTGCTGACGGACTTTAAGTCGGGCATTAAGCAGGCCATCTTTCAGACTTTTTTATATAGCCGTCGGATAGCGGATGAAGAGGTTTTGTCCGACCTGGAAAATGATGTGAAACAGCTAGAAGATAACTATATTGAGCCGACTGTCATTATCATTTCTTCTTTGGGATTTACAACGGTCTCTATCTGTTATGCTCTCTGGACTAATTTTTATCTCGGCTTGCTCTTTATCATTTTTTATTCGATACCAGTTCTTTGTAGTAGCATAGGTTCCAAACGCCTGGATACGATTACTAAACAGAAATCCCTAGCTAACCAAGGCTACGTCTCTCAAGTGACCAATATGATTGTGGGTGCTCGTTCCATACGGCATTATCGGGGACAAAGCTTGTTTTACAAACGGTTTACCAAAGATTTACACAAGGCTTTAGAGCAAGAAATTGCCTATGAAAAGCAGCGGATGCTAAACAGCCTCTTTATCAATGGAATTGATGCCTTTTGCTCGGTTGCGCCTATTGTCATTGGTGGTTTCATGACTTATTATAACTACCTATCTGCAGCCAGCTTTGTTGGGATTTACCTAGTATCGCACAATATCGGCTACCAATTTCAGGAGCTATCTTACTTTATCAATACTAGAAAATCAGCCAAGTCTCTCTGCGATAAATATCAAAACTTGCTGGGAGAGGAGTGGAAAATGCCTTCTGTTCTTGAAAGTTCCGTCTTTCCTATCCAGCTGGAGCAAGTCAGCGTAGAGCGTGATGGTCAAGAAATCCTAGCCCCTTGCGACCTTACCATTGAGGAAGGGGAAAAGATTGCCATTATCGGAGAAAGTGGATCTGGGAAAACAACCTTACTTAACCTCATCTATGGAGAAATCAAGCCTAGTCAAGGTCGGATTCGTTACCATGGACAAGAGCTAAGCTCAGATGAACTCTATCAGGCAGGAGCCTACATTCTCCAGTCCAGTCATGTCTTTGATGGATTGAGTCTAGAGGAAAACATTGCTTTGGGACAAGAATTGGATTCCAGAAGGATGGAGGAAATCCTGCAGCAAACCGGTTTGAAAGGTCTCCAAGGCAAAACACCTAGCAACCAAACTCTGTCGGGCGGTGAGAAGCAGCGGCTAGAAATTGCCCGTGCTCTCTATCACAATCGTCAATTTATCCTGGCTGACGAGGTCAAAGCCAATCTGGATCTAAAAAACCAAGAGAAAATCAATCAGCTTCTATTCTCTCTCCCACAAGCACTCGTAGAAGTGATTCATCAATACAGCGAAGAGGACTTGAAGCGCTATGATAAGGTGATAAAACTGGATAAATAAAATGATACATAGTTTACAAAAAGGGGTGGCAGAGGCCACTCCTTTTTGCAAGTTGGTGAATAGGCTACACTTTATTAGACATAGAATTTCCATTCTAGTGGAAAACATTTTCTATATGGAGTATAGTTTAGTGTAGCCTATTTATTTTATGCTGATTATGAATAGATCAGAGGAGATTGCAACTTGAAAACTAGTATAATTGCTGGAAATTAAAAAGATTTCTTCACTAACCCAAATTAGAATTTTGCTTAGTAATTTTTTTAAAGTAATCATCCCATTCATTCATCGTTTCAGGACTGAGAATGATATTAACTGTTTCTAGGATTGTACTATGTGTTTTTATGGCTTTTTCCCTATTTCCCCATAGATAGTCAGACATGGCCTGAAGTTCATGTAGATAAAGCTTTTCAAATAAAAAGTAGTTTGGATATTTCTTTTGGAACAGTAAGCATAGAAGTTTTTGACTTGCTCCTTGCTCTTTTCGTTCAATAAAAGCAGAAAGACAGTTTAGGACTGTATCAATCTTGATTCGATCAAGGTTATTTTTTAGTGATTGAGGAATACTATCTAGAATAGTATTAGTGAATACCACCAGAGCTTCAGTTGTGAAATATGGGACGAGATTTCCAAATAATCCTACGTCAAGGTTCGTCCAATATTCTAATGAAAAAAAGTAGTCTGTCAACTGAAGTATGGCCTCTTGTTTAACTGTCTCCTGTTGTAGTTCACAGATCATAACCTCAAGAACGAGTGAGATAATAAGATAAATATATTGCTCTTTTTTCGAAGATAACTCCAAAAGCTCTTTTTTTACTTTAGAGAGTGTCTGAATACCGTTATTACTCAAAGCATCCTCTATTTGTTGTATTATTTTGTAAAAATCATCATCCTGAAAATCCTTCCACTCAAAAAATTCATTAATTTCAACTATCATGAATCCTAACAGTTTAAAGAGTACATCTTTAGAAAGGTTAGTATGGCCATTTTCAAAGTCAGAAATACTTGTTGCAGAGCCAGCAATTTTTCCGAGTGTTTTTAGGGAAAGTTTTCTTTGCTTTCGAATAGCTTTAAATTTTTCTCGATTATTCATGTTCGGATTTCCGAAATTTCTCCTTCTTAAGTTTCTAACATTATATAATAGAAGCATTAAAAATGAAAGGAGAAGAAGCATGGTTGTAAATGAAATTATTAATACGCGCTTGTCCAAAGCGTGATATTTTTAACGAACGTAACTTTGATGAAAAGTGTAAAAGAATGCAACAAAATATTATACAAAATTTTGAACTCGCTATCTTATCTAATAAAGTAAACTAAGAATTAAAGGTTGAATGATATGAAGACAATTCTAGAGAATATATCAAAATTAAAATTATTTGTCTATATACTATTTTCTATGCTATATTCTTTACAAGGCTTACTTACGTCTTTTCTCATACAGATTGCAGGGGAAATTGACGTGAATAATACTCAGATGGTTCTAACATTTGGACTGGGTGGAGTGCTACTATTTATATTTGTTTATGCTTGTATGTATATAAATAACATCTTAGTACGTACAATAATTGAAGATTTTAATGTCCTAATTTCTAAAAAGGCTATTGAAAATTTTTATCAAAAAAGAATAAATTATACCTCTGAGGAGCTAAACTCCTTTTTAACACAGGATATTCCAATGTTTTGGCAGGAATACTTAGTTCCTTTGATAGTTTATCCCATCTACGTATTATCTATTCTTACTTCAGTGTCATATCTCCTCCTACAAAATATCCAAGTAGGTCTGCTATTTACAATCGGGGGATTTTTAATGATTATACCTCAGTTTATATTTAATAAAATGTTGCAGAAGAGAGGAGAGGAGCTAAGTACAGCGAGAGTAAATAGTATGACATCTATTACAGATTTTACAAAAGGAATAGATACAATTCGTAGTAATCAAGCAAGTAAACAGTTTTCATCCCATGTTTTGGACGAAATCAGGAATACGGAGAAAAAACAATACCGATATTTTACTAGTCATAATCTGGTCATGTTTTGGACGGGCCCTCTAAAAGGAATTGGCTTAGTGGTTCCACTAATGATAGGTTTGTTTTTTATTAAGTCAACTTCTATCACACTTACAACTTTACTAGCCATGATGACTGCGTCAATGAATTTAATTTCTCCATTACAACAACTTTTAGAAGGAACCTCTAGCTTGCAGTCAGCTAAGTTTATTAGGGATAAGATGGTTTTCATTTTAAATATGAGAAATAATGATGATGAAGAAATAGAAATTAAAACTTCAAAGGAAAAATTGAGGATTTATGGTAGAAATCTTAGTAAGTCATTTGAAGATAAGCTCATTTTTGAACGATTATCTTTGGACATTCCTTTTGGAAAAAAGATTTTACTGTCAGGAGCAAGTGGTAGTGGAAAATCAACCTTGTTTAAAATTTTAAGTGGTGAAGATACTGAATTTTCCGGAAATTTATATTTTGAAAATGAAAAAGGAACTTGTTATGAACTATCCTATAACAAGGTGTCTCTAATACATCAAAAACCGTATATATTTAATGGTAGTTTAAGAGATAATTTAACGTTATTTCAGGAAATTTCTGATAGTAATTTACGTGATGTTTTGCAGAAAGTAAACCTTCTAGAAGAGATGGGGAATAATCTTGAGACTAAACTTAATGGTCAAAACTTATCTGGTGGTCAAATGATGAAATTAGAGATTGCAAGATGCTTGCTCAGACTTAAGCCGATCTTACTTGTTGATGAAGTGACTGCTTCATTGGATGATATGAATGCTCAAGAAATTCGTGCACTGATTTATTCCCAAAATTGTACTATTATAGAAATTGCTCATAAATTTACAGAAGATAATTATGATGATATAATCAGGATTGAGGATTATAAGTCTAGTGATCCTAATCAATAAAAGGTTGCCGATAGCTATCAAATGAATTGTTATTCTGAATTACTTGATATGACACTTCAAATAGAATTTCTATATACAAATAATGGTTATAAAATAAGGTTCACAGCTATTGATCCTGATTAGGAAATTGGAATTTATATTGTTCGATAAAAATATTGATGTCGTCTTACTAAATCAAGGAGCAATATTGTTATGACTGATTCTGATAAAATAGGTAAAAAGTATTTTTATACTACTATCATTGGTTTGTTTCTAATGGCAGTATTGTCTTTGACAAAGATAATACCTGAACTTTCTTTATCAGGTCTCACCGTACTGATTGGTATTCTCTTTTTCTTTGTTCTTGAATATTTGGAGAAAAAATCACATATAGAATCGGGCTTGCGCTTTAAATCATTTTTCGATGATCTTAAAAAACAAGGAGTAATTCTTTTGGTCTTGTTTCCTGTAGGATCCGCTGTGGCAACATTGCTTATTGGCGATATTGTATTTAAGGGCGCTTTTACTAGTCATGTTTTGGGAAGAACGAATGGTATGTTATCCTTTGATAAAATACCACTCCTTATGGTTCAAATAGTAATCGCAGCCTTGGGGGAAGAAATTGCATGGAGAGGCTTCTTTCTTGGTAAGTCAATGAGAATTCTACCATTTTGGCTTTGTGCCATTCTATCTTCTTTATTGTTTGCGATAGCCCATATTTCTAGTGGAAGTGTTGGACTTGTAAGCTATGATATTTTTATGATTTTTGTTGATAGTATCATCTATGCAATGATTTATAAAAAGTCTGGGAATTGTTTGATTTCTGCACTTTCTCATATTCTAGGAAATACTACAGGAATTCTTTTGCTAATGATGTATATCTAGAAAGATTTTAAAGTCATCTAGCTAATAAAGAATTTTCATTTTAGGACGGTAATGGTCACTATCAGTAAAAGTGGGCTAGATGACTTGATTCAGAAAAGTAAGGAATCTTTCTAAAAACTTGAATAACTAAAAGCCTAGTCTCCAAGGCTTTTTAATATTCCCTACTTTACCTCCTATTCCCAAACTTGGACAATAGCTTGCAATCATTTTTTTAAAATAGTATACTAGAGTCACGTTATGAAAACGTTTGCTTTAAAAGTTAAAAGAGAAAGTTTAGGAGACAAAGTATGGAATTAACAGCCATTTACCATAGACCGGAGTCGGAGTATGCTTATCTTTATAAAGAAGGTCTGGTGCATATCAGAATAAGGACTAAGAAAGAGGATATAAAGAAAATCCTTTTGCACTATGGGGATCCCTTTATCTTTATTGAGGATTCTTATGAATATGTGAAAGAGATGGTCAAAGTGACCTCTGAAGCCTTATTTGATTATTGGCAAGTAGCTATCTCTGTGCGCTTTGCTAGGCTCCAGTATCTTTTTGAGCTTGAGGATAAAGAGGGGCAAAGCGTCTTGTATGGAGACAAAGGTTTCACAGACAATAGTCCAGAAAATCTTCATTACGAAGGCAATGGCTTTAAACTTCCTTATATTCATGAGATTGATGGTTGCCAGGTTCCTGAATGGGTTTCAAAAACGGTCTGGTATCAGATTTTTCCAGAACGATTTGCTAATGGAAATGCTGAGCTTTCACCAGAAGAAGCTCTAGATTGGGATTCGTCAATCACACCTAAAACTACGGATTTCTTTGGTGGAGATTTACAGGGGATTATTGACCATCTGGATTATTTGCAAGACCTAGGGATTACAGGACTTTATCTTTGCCCCATCTTTGAATCGCCAAGCAATCACAAGTACAATACGACGGATTACTTTGAAATTGATCGACACTTTGGGGACAAGGAGACTTTCCGTCAACTGGTAGATCAAGCTCATCTGCGTGGCATGAAGGTGATGCTGGATGCGGTTTTCAATCATATAGGCGATCAATCTGCTCAATGGCAGGATGTTCTCAAACATGGTGAAAAGTCTGTTTATAGAGACTGGTTCCACATTCAAGAGTTCCCAGTGACGAATGACAAGCTTGTGAATCCCAAAGAACTGCCTTATCATACCTTTGCCTTTGCCAGCTATATGCCTAAGTTGAATACGGCAAATCCTGATGTGAAAGACTATCTCTTAAGCGTAGCGACCTATTGGATTGAACATTTTGATATTGATGCTTGGCGGCTGGACGTGGCTAATGAGGTTGATCACCAATTCTGGCGAGATTTCCGCAAGGCTGTTTTGGCCAAAAAGCCTGACCTTTACATTCTTGGAGAGGTTTGGCATACGTCTCAGCCTTGGCTAAATGGCGATGAGTTTCACGCTGTCATGAATTATCCCCTATCCGATAGTATCAAGGACTACTTTTTGAGCAGGAGCAAGAAGACCAGTCAATTCATATCTGAAATTAACTGCCAGTCCATGTACTACAAGCAACAGATTTCTGAAGTTATGTTTAATCTCTTGGATTCGCATGATACGGAACGCATCTTGACGACAGCTCAAGGGGATATCCAGCTTGTCAAATTAGCACTCGCCTTTCTCTTTTTACAAAGAGGGGCGCCTTGTATTTATTATGGGACTGAGCTAGAATTGGGCGGAGGTATGGATCCGGATTGTAGACGGGTTATGCCTTGGGACCGGGTTTCCAATGACAATGACATGCTCAATTTTATGAAGAACTTGATTCAGCTTCGCAAGGAAACTGCGGACATTATTCAGTATGGAAGATATAGTCTAGAAGAAATCAAGCCTGATGTGCTAGCTTTAGAATGGCAACATGATCATCAAGCAATCCGAGCCATTTTTAATCAGTCGAATGAGAATTATCTGTTAGCTAGTGATTCAGCTGATTTGGTGAGTCATTGCCAAACTGATGACCAGCAACTTGTCATCTTACCAAAGGGATTTGTAGTTTATTGTGATGCGTCTAGAAGGTAATGGAGTAGAAACAAAGGAATTCGGACAAACAAGGTCTTAAAAATTCCTTCTTTAAAAGTGTTAAAATTTTTTCATGGTGGTGTAAGATGAAATCAAAAGAGCTTCTGAAGAAAAAGTTGATTAATCTAGCTAGCGGGGAATTGGCAGCTGTTTTAGTATTTTGGATGAATTTTTTCCTGCTTAAAAAGTGGATTCTCACTACTAAAGCCTTCATTTCTATTTCTTTCTCTTTATTTCTGCTAACTTTTATCTTGATACAAGGTTCCATTTTTTGGTGGATTTTAATCAATAGGATTTCCAATCCGAGATTTGCTGAAAAGTATACTGGAAAGATTTACAAGATATTGAAGAAATTGGATTTTATTTTACTAGCTACTGGAATTTTTGTGATATTATTGAATCACGGAGAAGTTTCCACGTTCATTATTTCTTTTTCGATTTGGATATTTGCTCTTATAGAGTGGGTAAATTACTATCTATTGCAATTGTCCTACAGCTTGAATCCTGCTGTTTTATGTAGATACATCAGATATAGGAAATTGAAAAAGAGTAAAATAGCAAAGGAAATTGAGAAAATCTTATAATGCTGATGATTTGCAAAATGATTTCCAAGAGCTGAAAGACACAAAGGAGTGCAATCTCATGCCAAGACCGAAAACTAAAGAAGATTTGATGCTAGCTGCTAAGGAAAACTTTGAGAAGTTACAAACTCTCATTTCCAAATTGTCTGATCAAGAGTTAAATACGCCCTTTGATTTTTCTCGGGATGCAAAGAAGAAAGAGGCCCATTGGAGACGAGATAAAAATCTAAGAGATGTTTTGATTCATCTCTATGAATGGCATCAGCTCTTGTTGAATTGGGTGCATTCCAATCAAAAGGGCCAAGAGCAGCCCTTTCTTCCTGAACCTTATAACTGGAGGACTTATGGAGGGTTGAATCTGGAATTTTGGAAGAATCATCAAAAGACTTCTCTAAAAAAGGCAACTGAAATCTTTCATCAGTCCCATCAAGATGTTTTGGACTTAGCTGACACATTTACAAATGAAGAATTGTTTTCAAAAAATGTCTATAAATGGGTCGGAGGGACTGTACTAGGTTCCTATTTTGTAAGTGCTACTTCCAGCCATTATGACTGGGCTCTGAAAAAATTGAAAGCTCATCAGAAAAATTGTAAGGCAAAATAGTCTGTAGAAGACAAGAAATGAGAGAGAAATCAGAATGAAAAAATACAGCAAAATAATCATGTCCTGCGCCTGCCTGGCTATTGCTTTTGGGTTGGCGGCCTGTGCTAGTTCGCAGAAAAATAATCAAACAAGTCAAACTACATCGACTTATTCAAATCTAAACAATAAAAAGAGTGTCGAGGAAGTGAGGAGTTTGTTATCAGCTCATTTGGATAAAGACAGTGTCGATAACTTTGTCAATCTAGTCAATGACTACAATGGACTTGTCGGATCAACCGGCTTAAAGGGTGACTTCACTAAGTTTACCAAAACGGAATATGATGTAGAAAAAATCAATCCTCTGTGGCAGGCAAATAAGGGCGACTTTATCGGGACAAATTGTCGGATCAATACCTATACTTTGCTGAAAAATAGCATCAAAATCCCTCAAATAGAAAAAGATGACGAACTTTTGTTTATTGATAATGACTCGATTGACAAGGGCAAGCTCTTAGATGCCAAGGATAAGGAAGAGTTCAATATTCTATTCTCAAGGGTCAAGACAGAAGCGACTCAAGATGTCAAAGTCCATGCTAAGAAGATGGAGGAATACTTCAAACAGTTCAAGTTTAATGAAAAGGCTCGAATGCTTTCTGTCATAGTTCACGACAATCTTGACGGTGATTCTCTCTTTGTAGGTCATGTCGGTGTCTTGGTTCCAGATAAAGACGGATATTTATTTATCGAAAAACTGACCTTTGAAGAGCCTTATCAGGCAATCAAATTTGCGACCAAGGAAGATGTCTACAAATACTTGCAGACCAAATATAAAGACTACACAGGGGAAGGTTTGGCCAAGCCCTTTATCATGGACAATGATAAGTGGGTAGAGGGTAAGTAGTGTGCTTCAGTTAGTATTAAGAAAATAGAAGAGGGAGATTTAGCGTATGGAATTAAAAGATTTTACAGAAAAAGAGCAGGAGCAGATTAATCAAGGGCTCAGCACTGCAGAAATTTCCGATAAGGAAGCTGCTAAAAAGATTCTTGCACTCGTGCCTGAGGAATGGATTAAGAGAATTCCTTTCTTTGTTAGAGGGCATGCGACTACCAAGACTGTTGAGCGAGTTGCTAAGCAATATCTTGAACTATACGCTGTCGCTAAGCAGCAAGGCGAACTTCCTGACAAGGAAAGAGAAGAATTGCGCGCCATTATGACAAGCATTTTTGAAGAAAAGATGAATAAACATAAGATTAAGTAAGCGAATTTCAAGCTGGTCTGAAAAAAGTTTGACTTAATACTTGCATACAAAAAAAACAAGTGACGGCATCAATAAAAGATGCGGTCACTTGTTTTATATTATTTACTTTCAACCTCGTTTTGGAAAACTAGGTCAGGTTTCAATTCTAGTAACTTTTCAAAAAAAGCCATCAAGTGTTGGTATTTGTTGGGATCGATGATTCCCAAACCAATCTTTTGTTGCTCTTTCCCATTTTTTGTATAAAGGAAGAAATTTTTTGTTTTTACATTGCCAGCATGAACCCACTCGATCTTTAAAGTGATGGACTCAATTTCATCTAAGTAAACAGGCATAATAAGTCTCTTTTTAACGAGAAAGAGAGCGTCTCGGTAGAGATAAAGAGAGTTAAAATCATCTTTAACGAGTGCCTTTTCTTGGATGAGCTGGTGCTGGTCTGCAAGCTCAGGATAGCGTTCGTAAATGCTTTGATATTTTTCTCGGATATTTTGAGGAGCTTTTATAGCCAAGTGGCCAAAAGCAATAACGATCCCCAAAAGAATAATTCCAAAGATTCCTGAGAAAACAAGTCCAACAGTGTCATTCTTTTGGAGAGAAGATGGGAGATTAAAAAGAAGAAATAGCAGGCCAAGACTCCCCAAAATTACCCAGATTAGTGAAGACGTAACAGAAGCTTTGATTTCTTTTTGCATGAAAGCAACTCCTTTAAATAAAATAATATACAGTCTTATTGTAACACGAATAAGCGCCCTTGAAAACTAGAGTAAAAAAACAATCAGAAATTTCTGATTGTTTTTTTGATGATTTAAGATTTTTATTCAAGGTTTAGCTTAGTGCGAGTAATATAGTAAACCCCAAAATAGAAAAGAAGAAGTTTTATAATCTCATAAGTATAAGCAGACAGGAATGAAAACTGAATAGGCGGTTGGGAATAAGAACCAACATATTGTGCATAGGTAATCGCGTAGATGAAAGGATTTGTGAAATAAAGCTGACGATTCAGTACTCCTATTATAATCCATAGAACAAAGGCAGCTACAAAGGACATTAAAATGCGATGATTTTGGAAAAGCTGTCCAATAGAAATAGACAAGTATAGGAATAATACAAAAGAAATCGAACCTAGAAGCAAATAGAAGGCTATTTGAAGAGTAGGAATCAATGGGATGTAGGAAAGAAGAAGACCAATTTTATTGAGGACATCAACCCCTGAACCAAGAGCTACAAGAAAAGCCATCCAGATGATGCTTAGGAAAATTCCCAAGACACTCGCAATATACCAAATAGTTGCCATTGTCATTTTTGAAAGGATGACTTGATGGGCATTTGCGGGCAGTGTCCAAGTCAAGTATGCTTCACGACCAAAAATATTTTGATAGAAACGTCTAATGGTAATGACTAGGTTAGAAATAACAAGTGCTGTACAGGTTGAAAAGAATACAATAGTAAAGAATGAATAGACTGCTGAGACAGCATCATCTGACGTAATTCCACTAGATATACTGTTAGACAGCATCAGACCAAATATTGATGAGACAATAGCCAGAATTAAGAACAAGACGCCATATAATTTTCCGGCTGCTTTAAATTCATATTTTAATAATTTCCCAAACATAAATCTCTCCTTTAAATTCTAAACTGATCACGGAAGATATGGTCAATAGTGTTGTCATGTTTTCTGCGAAGCTCATTAGCATCTTCCTGCAACAAGATTTCCCCATCTTTGATAAAGATGACATCATCAAGAATATCTTCGATATCGGAAATCAAGTGGGTAGAGATCAACACAGAAGAATTCTCTGAACGGTTTTGAATAATTGTCTTCAAAATATAGTCTCTGGCTGCCGGATCCACACCACCAATTGGTTCATCAAGAACGTAGAGATCAGCCTTTCGACTCATAACTAGGATCAATTGAACCTTTTCTTTATTACCTTTTGAAAGATTCTTCAAACGACTTTTTTCGTCTAAATTGAGATCTTCTAAAAGGTGGTTGGCCTTTTCTTCGTCAAAGTCAGAATAGAAGTCTTTGAACATAGCAAATACTTCTTTAATTTTCATATTATCACCAAGATAAGTTGTATCTGGTAGATAAGAGACAACCTTTTTCGTTTTAGGAGAAGGTTTTTCTCCATTGATAAGAACCTGTCCAGAAGTCGGTTGCAGAAGACCATTGATAAGTTTGATGATAGTTGTTTTTCCACTACCATTTGGTCCTAGCAAACCAACAATACGTCCAGGTTGGATATCCAAGTTAACACCAGAAAGAGCTTCAGTCTTTCCATAATTCTTTTGAACATGCTCCAAACGAAGCAAAGATGAAGTTGACATATAAACCTCCTAAAAGATACAAAGCTAACAAGACAGCATCATGCGGTATTGATATTAGATTTGATTCTTAGTTGCCAATATAATTAGTATTATTTGGGCTAAAAATCAATATGCTTTTAAGATATTATATAGTTTGTTAAAAAAAAAATCAAATTTGTTCAGAGATTCCATAGATTCTCTAAGGCTTTTTTTGTCATTGGTTTCTTCTTTTTTTAAATTCTAGTATAATAGAAACTAAAGATTACAAGCGAAGGAGAGGCCAGTGATTGCACAGTTAGATACTAAAACAGTATACAGTTTTATGGACAGCCTAGTCTCAATTAAAAAATATGTGGAAAAGGCAAAAGAATTTGGTTATAGTCACTTAGGGATTATGGATATGGACAATCTCTACGGAGCCTATCATTTTTTAGAAGAAACGAAAGCAGCTGGAATTCAGGGGCTTTTAGGTCTGGATTTGAATTTAGTCAAAGATGGACAGCCTTTGTCCTTACGATTGTTGGCAATAAATAGCCAAGGTTATCGGAATTTGATGAAGGTTTCAACTCTCATCATGCTTGACAAAAAAGAGTGGTCAGATATTCAGCATTTGATGCAAGGTTTGGCTCTGATTGTTCCTGCTTATCCTGGAATTGATGATTTAGATCTGGGAAGAGATTATTACATTGGGGTTTCTCCAACGACTCCTCTCCAATATTTCTCAAAGCCTACGCTACCTCTTTATACTGTTCGCTATTTTGATACAGGAGACTTGGAAACTCTACAGATGCTGAGGGCTATTCGAGAGAATGTTAGTTTGAGAGAAGTAGGGGACTTGCCAAGCGGTCAGCATTTTTTGCGACCCGAGCAACTTAGGGACGCTTTTGAGCAGACCTTTCCTGAGAGTTTAGAAAATCTTGAAAGGCTGGTTCAGGATGTCCATTATGATATCGATACAGAGTTAAAATTGCCACGTTTTAATCCAGAACGTCCAGCAGTGGAAGAACTACGTGAGCGCTCAGAAGCTGGCCTGAAAAAACGAGGCTTAACAAGCTCTCTCTATCAGGAACGCCTTGACCAAGAGCTTGCTGTTATTCATCAGATGGGCTTTGATGATTATTTCCTCATCGTATGGGATTTGTTGCGCTTTGGACGTAGCCAAGGCTATTACATGGGAATGGGGCGAGGTTCTGCAGTAGGAAGTCTGGTGGCTTATGCCTTAGAAATCACAGGGATTGATCCAGTCAAGAACAATTTGCTTTTTGAACGATTTCTAAATCTGGAACGCTTTACTATGCCTGATATTGATATCGATATTCCAGATGTATACCGACCTGAATTTATTCGTTATGTCCGTGATCGTTATGGTACACTTCATGCTGCCCAAATCGTGACTTATTCAACCTTTGGAGCTAAGCAGGCCATTCGTGATGTTTTCAAACGCTTTGGAGTTGCAGAGTATGAGTTGACCAATATCACTAAGAAAATTCGCTTTGGTGATAGTTTGAATACGGCCTATGAAAAGAATATTGCATTCCGACAGATTATCAATAGTAAGTTAGAGTATCAAAAGGCCTTTGACATCGCTAAAAAAATCGAAGGGAACCCTCGCCAGACCTCTATTCATGCGGCGGGTGTTGTAATGAGTGACAATGATTTGACGGATCAGATACCACTCAAATATGGTGAGGATATGTACATTACTCAGTATGACGCCCACGGAGTTGAGAGTAATGGGCTTCTCAAGATGGACTTTCTAGGTTTGCGCAATTTAACCTTTGTCCAGCGAATGAAAGAAGCTGTCCTAAAAAAATACGAGATAGACATCCAAATTGAGTCCATTGATCTGGAGGATAAAAAAACCTTACAACTTTTCGCTGCAGGTGATACCAAGGGAATCTTTCAATTTGAACAGCCAGGGGCCATCAGTTTACTCTGGCGAGTTCAACCAGTTTGTTTTGAAGAAGTAGTCGCTACAACCTCTTTGAATCGACCTGGTGCCAGTGATTATATTGACAATTTTGTCAAGAGAAAGCATGGCCGTGAAGCTGTTGTTTCAATTGATGAAAGCTTAGACGATATCCTGGCTCCAACCTATGGTATTATGCTTTATCAGGAGCAGGTCATGCAAGTTGCCCAGCGCTTTGGGGGCTTCAGTCTAGGAAAAGCTGATATCTTACGCCGAGCCATGGGGAAGAAAAATGCCGTAGAAATGCATAAGATGGAGGAAGAGTTTGTTTCAGGCGCAATGAAGCTTGGACACTCAGAAAAGAAAGCTAAAGAAGTCTTTGCCATCATGGAGAAATTTGCTGGCTATGGCTTTAACCGCAGTCATGCTTACGCTTATTCAGCTTTAGCCTTTCAGTTGGCTTATTTCAAGGCTCATTATCCAGAAGTTTTCTTTGATGTTCTTTTAAATTACTCTAGCAGTGACTATGTTACGGACGCACTTAGCTTTGGATTTAAGCTTGCTCCCTTGACCATTAATACAGTCCCTTATCGCGATAAATTCGAGGAGAATCAAATCTTTCTAGGTCTGAAAAATATTAAGGGACTTCCTCGTGATCTAGCTTACTGGATTATTGAAGAGCGACCTTTTACTGGAATTGAGGATTTTCTGCTACGCTTACCATCCCAGTATCGGAAAGAGTCTTCTTTGATTCCTCTGATTCAGATTGGCCTTTTTGATAGTTTTGAACCTAACCGTCAAAAGATAATCTACAATCTAACAAACCTCTTCATTTTTGTGGAAGAATTGGGAAGTCTTTTTGCTGATAGCAGTTATTCATGGACAGAGGCTGAGGATTATAGTCAGGCTGAAAAGTTTGAGCTGGAGCAATCCATTCTTGGCGTTGGTTTATCTGATCATCCTTTAATGACCATTGCCAAAGCAACTACAGAATCCTTTTCTTGGATTGGAGATCTAGCGGAAAACAGTAGGGCGAAAATTCTTGCTCAAGTCCAGTCTATCAAGGTTATTCGAACGAAAAATGGTGAGAATATGGCCTTTTTGCAGGTCACTGACACCAAAAAGAAACTGGATGTGACGCTGTTTCCAGAAACTTATAAGTTGCTAGCGAATCGCATAAAAGAAAAAGGTATTTATTTTTTAACGGGTCGAATTCAGGAAAGAGACGGTCGTTTGCAAATGGTTTTATCTGAGGCCATAGAAGCCAGTTCAGAACGGTTTTGGATTCAGTTAGAAAACCATGAACATGATATTCAGATTGCAGAAATCCTCCAACGATTTCCGGGATCGATTCCAGTTGTTTTACACTACGAAATTGATGGTAAAACAATCTCTGCACCGCATTTCCAAGTGGAAAAATCAAAGGAATTACAAGAGGATTTACAAAAATTTACAATGAAAACGATTTATCGCTAAAAAAGGAAGAATTTTCCCTAAGATTGTGGTATAATCAGTAAGAATGTTAAAATAAAAAGGAGCATAAAAGAATGAAACGTATTGCTGTTTTGACCAGTGGTGGAGATGCCCCTGGAATGAATGCTGCCATCCGTGCAGTAGTTCGTAAAGCAATTTCTGAAGGAATGGAAGTATTTGGTATCTATGATGGATACGCTGGTATGGTTGCGGGTTCAATTCAACCATTAACAGCTGCATCAGTAGGTGATATCATTTCTCGAGGCGGTACTTTCCTTCATTCTGCACGTTACCCTGAATTTGCGCAAAAAGAAGGCCAACTTAAGGGAATTGAGCAATTGAAAAAACATGGAATTGAAGGTGTCGTGGTTATTGGTGGTGACGGTTCTTACCACGGTGCTATGCGTTTGACAGAGCATGGCTTCCCGGCTGTTGGTGTACCAGGTACAATCGATAATGACATCGTTGGTACTGATTTTACAATTGGTTTTGATACAGCAGTAACAACAGCAATGGATGCGATTGACAAGATTCGTGATACTTCATCTAGTCACCGCCGTACTTTTGTTGTTGAAGTAATGGGACGTAATGCTGGAGATATCGCGCTATGGGCAGGTATTGCTACTGGTGCAGATGAGATTATTGTTCCTGAAGAAGGTTTCAAATTTGAAGAGATTGTGGCTAGCATCAAGCATGGATATGAGGAAGGTAAGAAGCACAATATCATTGTTCTTGCAGAAGGTGTTATGTCAGCGGATGAATTTGGTGAAAAATTAAAAGCTGCTGGTGATACAAGTGACCTTCGTGTAACTGAGCTTGGTCACATTCAACGTGGTGGTTCTCCAACCGCTCGTGACCGTGTTCTTGCTTCTCGCATGGGAGCACATGCTGTTGAATTGCTTAAAAAAGGGATCGGTGGTGTAGCCGTTGGTATCCGCAATGAGAAAATGGTTGAAAATCCAATTCTTGGAACAGCAGAAGAGGGAGCACTCTTTAGCTTGGCGGAAGATGGTAAGATTATCGTCAACAATCCGCACAAGGCAGATCTTGCTTTGTCTAGTCTAAATCGTAGTATTTCTATTTAATTTGTTATAAAGGTCAGAATGGCCAAATATATAAAAGGAGTTTCATAAGATCATGAACAAACGCGTAAAAATTGTTGCAACACTAGGTCCAGCGGTTGAAATCCGTGGTGGTAAAAAATTCGGTGAAGACGGATACTGGGGTGAAAAACTTGACGTTGAAGCTTCAGCTAAAAACATTGCTAAATTGATTGAAGCAGGAGCAAACACTTTCCGTTTCAACTTCTCACACGGTGACCACCAAGAGCAAGGTGAACGCATGGCAACTGTTAAACTTGCTGAAGAAATTGCTGGTCAAAAAGTTGGTTTCCTTCTTGATACTAAAGGACCTGAAATCCGTACAGAATTGTTTGAAGGTGACGCAAAAGAATTTTCATACAAAACTGGTGAAAAAATTCGTGTTGCAACTAAACAAGGAATCAAATCAACTCGCGAAGTGATTGCTTTGAACGTTGCTGGTGGATTGGATATCTATGATGATGTTGAAGTTGGTCGTCAAGTATTGGTTGACGATGGTAAACTTGGTCTTCGCGTTGTTGCAAAAGACGATGCAACTCGTGAATTTGAAGTTGAAGTTGAAAACGACGGAATTATCGCTAAGCAAAAAGGTGTAAACATCCCTAACACTAAGATTCCTTTCCCAGCACTTGCTGAACGCGACAATGCTGACATCCGCTTCGGTCTTGAGCAAGGAATCAACTTCATCGCGATTTCATTCGTACGTACTGCAAAAGATGTTAATGAAGTCCGCGCTATCTGTGAAGAAACAGGTAATGGTCACGTTCAATTGTTCGCTAAAATCGAAAACCAACAAGGTATCGATAACTTGGACGAAATCATTGAAGCTGCTGACGGTATCATGATCGCTCGTGGTGACATGGGTATTGAAGTACCATTTGAAATGGTTCCAGTTTACCAAAAGATGATCATCACTAAAGTAAATGCAGCTGGTAAAGTTGTTATCACAGCAACAAACATGCTTGAAACAATGACTGAAAAACCACGTGCAACTCGTTCAGAAGTATCAGACGTATTTAACGCTGTTATCGATGGAACTGACGCAACTATGCTTTCAGGTGAGTCTGCAAACGGTAAATACCCGCTTGAGTCAGTAACTACAATGGCAACAATCGACAAGAACGCTCAAACTCTTCTTAACGAATACGGACGTTTGAACTCAGATACTTTTGAACGTAACTCTAAGACAGAAGTTATGGCTTCAGCTGTTAAAGATGCAGCAAGCTCAATGGATATTAAATTGATTGTAACTTTGACTAAGACTGGTCACACTGCACGTTTGATTTCTAAATACCGTCCAAATGCTGATATCTTGGCATTGACATTTGACGAATTGACAGAGCGTGGATTGATGTTGAACTGGGGTGTCATCCCAATGTTGACAGACACTCCATCATCAACTGATGACATGTTTGAAATTGCTGAACGTAAAGCAGTTGAAGCAGGTCTTGTAGAATCTGGTGATGATATCGTTATCGTTGCTGGTGTACCAGTTGGAGAAGCTGTTCGTACAAATACAATGCGTATTCGTACTGTTCGCTAAACAAATACATGAAACCAATGATTACAAGAGAATCATTGGCTTTTTTTATTCAGTAAAAAATGTTATAATAGGGTGAAAAAGGAGAGATGATGGTTAAGAGAGATTTGATTCGTAATTTGCTGATCCTTGTGATAGCAATTTTCATTTTTGTTGCCTTGCGTCTATTAGTTTTTACTCCCTATACAATAAAATCACAAGATTCAAACCGCTATCTTACTGAGAATGATTTTGTTTTAGCGATTAGAGGAGAAAAGATTCAGAGGGAAGATTTTGTTCTTTACGAAGTAGATGGTAAGGAATATGTAGGACGAGTGATTGCCAAAGGAAATGATTCATTCATCTATATGGATGACGTCCTATATCTGAATAATAAGATTAAAACTGAGAATTACTTATCTAGTATAAAGGAAAAATACCTGGCAACACCAGGTAACTCAGGTTATTTTACGCACGATTTTAGCCTGCAGATGCTGACTGATTCAAAAACTCGTAAGATTCCGAAGGATTCCTACTTGATATTAAATGATAATCGACAAAATACAAGAGATAGTCGAGAGTTTGGTCTAATTTCAAGCAAGCAGATTCAGGGAGTCATTTCATTCAGAATTTCCCCATTAAAGAAGTTTGGTTTTATTGAGAATAAGTAGAAAACAAAAAAGAAGAGGCCTAAGTCTCTTCTTTTTTGGGTATTTAGATCTTATTCAAGCCAATCTGAGTTAAAGCCTAAGATTATGTCACTTAGGAAATCTTTAATCTCCTTTTCTGGTTTCTTGATGGAAGATATTTTGCCAGTTTTCATGGCATCGCCAGATGCTTGTGTGAAGAATGTCGTCAATTTGATAACGGATAAGCTTGGTTTTGTGGCTGATAGAAATCAGTTCAAAATTTTTGATCTTTTTTTCTGAGGATTTTTCAGCCTGAAATTCAGCCTTATTTAGCTGACGACCATCTTGGGAAATATAGAAAAAATCTTCAGATAGTAGGTTGTCTAACTGGCTTCCTTGGTCAACTAGTTGTTCACGCATTAGGAGTTTTTTATAGACATTATCAAGAATTTCATCTTCTGGTATGGGAGCGGGCTCAATGTGAATATCAATATCGAAAATCCCAAAGCGTTCCATTAGCATCTCTTCAACTTGATCGGCAATTTCGTGACTTTCATAGACTGAAAGGTCTGGATTCATTTCAAGAATAATATCTAGATAGATATTGCTTCCATAAGTGCGGCCTCGCTGGGACTTAACTTGTGTGATTTTAGGAATTTCAAGGATGGCTTGCTTATAATCTTGCAAGAGGCTTTCATCGAATCCATCAGAAAGACTGAAGGAGGATTCCATAAAAATATCATAAGCAGTTTTTAAGATGAAGAAAGTAATAATAATGGCTACCAGCTGGTCAACTAGGGGATAGTTCAAGGCGCTCGCTATAATAGCAATTGAAGTACCAAGGGAAGTGATAGCATCTGATAAGTTGTCTTTTGCTGCTGCTTCTAGGGCTTTAGAGTTGGCTCTTTTTGCAAGTTTTTTATTAAAGAGATAAACCCCAGTCATGATGATGGCTGAAATAAAACCTACGATTGCACCTAGAGGATCGATGGCTGTGACTTGTTTGGAAATAATCTTTTGAACGGTTTCAAATAAGACGTCCAGTCCAACAAAAAACATGATTAGGGAAGTGATTAGACTTGCCAGATCTTCAATCTTCCAGTGACCAAACTTATGGTCCATATCAGCTGGTTTTCGAGCCATTCGTAGACCAATAAGAACTGCAATATTAGCGACGATGTCAGAAATGTTATTGAAACCATCAGCAGTCAAACTAGAAGAGTGGAGCATAGAGCCTGCAATCAGCTTGGCGGTAGAAAGAAGGATATAGGTGACAATAGCTAGTAAGGCACCCTGTTCTGCCAGTTTGAGGTTTTTTGAGGGATTGTTCATGCTTACTCCTTTCAGATAGTACATTATAGCCTTTTTTTGCTTTTTTTTCAAATAAACATTGGTAGGGGTAGCTTATATAAAGAGCTAGGAGATTGTTGCAACTTTCTTGCTTTTTATCTTTTGATTCTGTTGACTCGGTACACCCTTTGAAGGTATTTTTTGGTATAATAATAGCATTGACTTTGAAAGAGGAAGAAAAATGCATCCTTTATTAAACGGTATGAATGACCGTCAGGCTGAGGCGGTTCAAACAACAGAAGGGCCTTTACTGATAATGGCTGGGGCTGGTTCGGGTAAGACCCGTGTCCTGACCCATCGCATTGCCTATTTGATTGATGAGAAGATGGTCAATCCTTGGAATATCCTCGCCATTACCTTTACCAATAAGGCGGCGCGGGAGATGAGAGAAAGGGCTGAAAAACTTAAAACGGAGGCCCAAGATTGCTTAATCGCTACCTTCCACTCCATGTGTGTACGCATCCTGCGGCGAGAAGCAGACCATATTGGATACAACCGCAACTTTACGATCGTTGATCCGGGCGAGCAGCGGACTCTGATGAAACGGATTCTCAAAAATCTCAATCTAGATCCTAAAAAATGGAATGAGCGCGCCATTCTGGGTACTATTTCCAATGCTAAGAATGACCTGATTGATGAGGTGGCCTATGCAAATCTAGCTGGTGATATGTATACAGAGATTGTGGCCAAGTGTTACACGGCCTATCAAAAGGAATTACGCCAGTCTGAGGCCATGGACTTTGATGATTTGATTATGCTGACCCTGCGCCTTTTTGATCAAAATCCTGATGTCTTGACCTACTACCAGCAACGCTACCAGTATATACATGTGGACGAATATCAAGATACCAACCATGCCCAGTACCAGCTGGTCAAGCTCTTGGCTTCCCGCTTTAAGAATATCTGTGTGGTCGGAGACGCTGACCAGTCTATCTACGGCTGGCGGGGAGCCGATATGCAGAATATCCTGGACTTTGAAAAGGATTATCCGGAAGCTAAGGTAGTCCTGCTTGAGGAAAATTATCGCTCTACTAAGACCATCCTTCAAGCGGCTAATGAAGTCATCCGAAACAACCGCAACCGCCGTCCCAAAAATCTCTGGACTCAAAACGAAGACGGTGAGGAAATTGTCTACTATCGGGCTAATGACGAGCAGGACGAGGCTTTTTTTGTCGCCCGAACTATTGATCAGCTGAGCCGAGAAGGATACAGTCATAAGGATTTTGCAGTTCTTTACCGGACCAATGCCCAGTCACGTACAGTGGAAGAAGCCCTGCTCAAGTCCAATATTCCCTATACCATGGTCGGTGGAACCAAGTTCTACAGCCGTAAGGAAATCCGCGATGTTATTTCTTATCTCAATCTCATCGCCAATCCTAGCGATAATATCAGCTATGAGCGCGTGGTCAATGAGCCTAAGCGTGGTGTTGGACCAGGAACGGTGGAGAAAATTCGAGATTTTGCGTCCAGTCAGGAAATCTCTTTACTGGATGCATCGGCCAATATCCTGCTGTCACCAGTCAAGGGTAAGGCTGCTCAGGCGGTCTATGATTTTGCCAATATGCTTCTGGATTTACGGGAGCGCTTGGATGATTATACAGTGACGGGGCTGGTAGAGGCCGTGTTGGAAAAGACAGGCTATGCTGCAGCCTTGGCTGCTCAGGCAACGCTGGAAAGCCAAGCACGGATTGAAAATATCGAAGAATTCCTATCTGTAACCAAGAACTTTGATGAAAGTCCAGATAATCCTGCTGAGGAGTCTGGCCTAGATAAGCTCAGCCGTTTTCTCAATGACTTAGCCTTGATTGCGGACACAGATGACGGAGATATGGAGAGTTCCGAAGTGACTCTGATGACCCTTCACGCGGCCAAGGGATTGGAATTTCCGGTCGTCTTTCTGGTTGGTATGGAGGAAAATGTCTTCCCTCTAAGTCGGGCGTCTGAAGATGAGGATGAGCTGGAGGAGGAGCGGCGTCTGGCCTATGTCGGTATCACCCGAGCAGAGAAGATTCTTTATCTGACCAACGCCAATTCCCGTATGCTTTATGGTAAAACCAACTATAATCAACCTACTCGCTTCTTGAGAGAAATCAGCTCAGACCTGCTAGACTATCAGGGACTAGCTAGGCCAGCAAACAGCTCCTTTAAGGTCAGTAATACCAATAGCGATACAAGCAAATTCGGCCAGGGCATGAGTCTGGCCCAGGCTCTACAAGAGCGGAAGCGTCAGGCGGCACCAAGTTCCATTTCTACAGGCGGTCTGCCTTTTGGAAAAAGCAGTCAGAGCCAGCCATCTAAGCCGGAAGTTGCTTGGGCTATCGGAGATATTGCCCACCATAAGAAATGGGGCGATGGGACTGTTCTGGCAGTCTCTGGCAGTGGAAATAGTCAAGAGCTCAAGATTAATTTCCCAGAAGTCGGTCTGAAGAAAGTACTGGCCAGCATAGCACCGATTGAGAAAAAATCATGATGAGGCAGTCGATTGAAGCCTGGATCTATCATCCAGAGGAACGAGAAATCTTGCTCTTGAAAGTTGAGGATGATCCTGTTTCCTTTTGGCAGCCCATTACTGGTGGGATTGAGAGCGGTGAGAGTCCAGAAGAGGCCTGCCTTCGTGAAATAAAAGAGGAGACCGGCTTGCTCTTAGCTTGTTCAAATCTGACTAGTCTTGGAGATTTTACAGTAAAGATTGATGAAAATCTGACCATCCACAAGAATCTTTTTCTAGCTCTGACAGAGCAGAAGGACATCCAGATTTCTGATGAGCATGTGGGAGCTCAGTGGATAGCTTTAGAAAAAGTTTCGTCGCAGTTGTACTGGCCCAGCAATCAAGCGACTTTTGAGATTATAAAAGAGAAGCTATAAGATATAGCTTCTCTTTATTTCTTTTGATAAGGAAATTCTATTAGTCAAGCGAGGCGTTTAGTGGTAGACTTATCACATAACTATAGTGAGGTGACCTTATGACACGTGAATTTAAATTTGAAACCCTGCAGCTTCATGCCGGACAGACAGTTGACCCGACAACCAAGTCACGGGCTCTGCCTATTTACCAGACAACTTCCTATGTTTTTGATGATACTCAGGAGGGAGAAGATCTTTTTGCCCTACGTAAGCCGGGCAATATCTACACTCGGATTACCAATCCGACTCTGTCTGCTTTTGAGGAGCGGATTGCGGCTTTGGAAGGTGGAGTCGGAGCTCTAGCAACAGCTTCTGGTATGGCAGCTGTTACCTATACCATTCTAGCTTTGGCCCATGCTGGCGACCATGTAGTAGCAGCCTCTACCATCTACGGTGGTACCTTTAATCTGCTCAAGGAAACCCTGCCTCGCTATGGCATTACCACGACTTTTGTGGATATTGAAAATCTGGCTGAAGTAGAAGCAGCCATTCAGGACAATACAAAGTTGGTTCTGATTGAAAGTTTGGGCAATCCGCTGATTAATATCCCTGACTTTGATTCTTTGGCAGATCTGGTTCATGCTCATAAAATTCCGCTGATTTCCGACAATACTTTTGCCACGCCTTATCTGATCAATGTCTTTTCTCATGGAGTGGACATCGCGGTGCATTCTGCGACCAAGTTTATCGGCGGTCACGGAACTAGTATCGGTGGTGTGATTGTGGACAGTGGTCGTTTTGACTGGGAAGCTTCTGGTAAGTTTCCGCAGTTTGTGGACCCGGACCCGAGCTATCATGATATCAGTTATACGCGCGATGTCGGAGCAGCAGCCTTTGTCACTGCTGTGCGGACCCAGCTCTTGCGCGATACGGGCGCAGCCATGTCTCCCTTTAACGCCTTTCTCTTCCTGCAAGGATTAGAAACTCTCTCTTTGCGTGTAGAGCGCCATGTGTCCAATGCCGAGAAGATTGTTGATTTCCTAGCAGGGCATCCTAAGGTCGAGCAGGTCAATTATCCCAAACTTGCTGACAGTCCTTATCATGCTCTGGCAGAAAAATATTTCCCTAAAGGAGTGGGCTCTATCTTCACCTTTAATGTCAAAGGTGGGGAGAAAGAAGCTCGTAAGGTTATTGACAGCCTAGAGATTTTCTCTGACTTGGCCAATGTAGCAGATGCTAAGTCTCTGGTTGTCCATCCAGCTACAACGACTCACGGTCAGATGTCGCCAGATGCTCAGCTGGCAGCAGGCATTACACCAAACCAAATCCGTCTCTCTATCGGTTTGGAGAATGTGGATGACTTGATAGAGGATTTAAGAATAGCCTTGGATCAATTATAAGAATAGGTCAATCATAGTTTGAAGGAGGTGTTTGGTGTGATCCGTTATGTTTGCAATCCACAGCTAGATTTTGCGGCAGTACTAGATCTCTATGCTTCGGTGGGTTGGAGCAATTACACCAATCGCCCTCGGCGGTTAGAGCAGGCATACCATCAGTCTTTGCTTGTGATGGCGGCCTATGACGAACACAGGTTGGTTGGTTTGATCCGAGTGGTCGGAGATGGGCTTACCATTGTCTTCATTCAGGATTTGTTGGTATATCCGCAGTACCAGCGTCAGGGGATTGGCCGGAGCCTTCTTCAGCAGACGTTGGGAAGATTTAAAGATGTTTACCAAATTCAGCTGGCAACGGAGCAGTCAGATAAAAATCTAGCTTTTTATCGAGAACTCGGCTTTCGCCGACAGGAAGATTTCGACTGTACTGGCATGATTTATGCACCTAATAAAAAGTAAAATTCTAGAGGAGCTTGTTAATAAGCTCCTTTTGTCATGTTTACAAGAGGAAAAGTAATAGTACTGGACCGATGAAAATATTTCTCGGTCTTTTTTGTTTTTCCTTGACAGTTAAATTGTCAGAATTTATAATAAAAGAAGAAAGGCGATAACAGTGTTATCAATTTAAAATCATGAAAAAAGAAACAGATGAGCTAAACGAAAAAATCTTGGAAAGCGCGAGGAGTGAGTTCTTGGCTTATGGCTATCAGGATGCTTCATTGCGAAGAATTTGTCGCGCTGCTGGCTTGACGACTGGTGCTCTTTATAAGCGCTATGAGGGTAAGGACAGTCTCTTTGCTACCCTGCTTGAGCCTACTATGACAGCCTTAGACCAGTATGGACAAGAGCAGAAGCGACGTGACTATGCTTTCCTAGAAGAGGGACACCTGTCTGATATGTGGGCCCATCGCTTGGAGGATCTCCAGTCCCTGATGCAGATTCTCTATGAGCATAAGGATATTATGCAACTCATGCTCTTTAAATCTCAGGGTTCTTCGCAAGCGGACTTCAGGACGCGTCTGCCTCATTTGGCTGCAGACGAGACTTATCGCTATTTGGAGCTGGCTTACAAAGAGGAGAGAATTAATCATTTGGTCAAATACGAGTTTCTGCGATCGTGCATGACAGCTTATTATACAGCTGTATTTGAGCCTTTGGCTCAAGACTGGCCCCAAGAGCAGGCGCTGGAATTTTGCCATTCCATCATGGACTTGTTTGACTGGGGAGGTTTGCTAGGTTTTTGATAGAAAGAAGGAAATTCTATGAAGAAAAAATCTGTCCTTGCTTGGATCTGGGACTTTGTTTCCCTTCATAAGATATATTTTGTGCTCAGTCTGATCTTTGCCTTTGCTTCTGTGATTTCAGGATTTCTGCCTTATTTCTTTATTGGTGGAATGATTAATCAGCTCTTAGCGGGCAATAAAAACTGGGACTTCTACCTGCAGCAGTCAGCTTGGGCAGGTCTGGCCTGGATTGGCTACTGGGGATTTCACGGTATTTCCACCATGCTGTCGCATACGGCTACTTTTAAGATTCTAGCGGAAATGCGGCGCCGCCTGACAGACAAGCTAGCTAGGCTGCCTCTAGGTATAGTGCTTAGTCAGTCATCAGGCAGTTATAAGAACATTATCGTTGAGCGGGTGGATGCGACCGAAACGACCTTGGCTCACCTGATTCCAGAGTTTACTGCTGGAATTTTTGGTCCGATTATTGTCCTCATTGCCATGCTGGTCATTGATTGGCGGCTGACCTTGCTGTCTCTCCTGACTATTCCTATTGTGGTGCTGGCCTATGTTCGGATGGCTGCCAATAGCGAAGCGGACTATCAAAATACTCTGGTCAAGACCAAAAAACTCAATGATACAGCGGTGGAATACATCAATGGGATTGAGGTCATCAAGGTCTTTGGCAAGGAAAAATTTTCATACGATAAGTTTGTGACGGCTGCTAGAGAAGGAGCAGACTGCTTTATTGAGTGGATGCGCAAGTTCAATCTGGAGATGGGGATTGTGACTGCTTTTCTGCCATCAGGCTTGCTCTTTCTACTACCGGCTGGCTGTTATTTCTATCTGCAAGGTAGCTTGACTGCCGGCAATTTCATTCTAATGATTATTCTGTCGCTCAGTCTTCTGACTCCTCTGATTTTAGTAGCTAGCTACATGGACGATTTACGGAAAATCGGGACTATTTTTGGTCAAGTCATTGATATTTTGGAAAAGCCTGATTTGAAAAGGCCTCAGGAGCTGAGAGAACTTCCAAAAGGAAGGGATCTGGTCATGACGGATGTCAGCTTTGGCTATACGGATGAAGAGGAAGTGCTGCACGGTATTTCGCTAGATATTAAGGCTGGCAGCATCAATGCTTTGGTTGGGCCATCAGGCTCAGGTAAGTCTACAATTGCCAAGCTTCTAGCTTCTTTCTGGGATGTCAGTTCTGGTCAGATTACCTATGGTGGCTTGGATATTCGTCAGCTTCCGCTAGACTATTACAGTCGGCAGATTGCTTACGTGACCCAGGATAACTATCTCTTTGATGAGACTATTATGGAAAATATCCGGATGGGAAATCCAGCAGCATCTGATGAAGAGGTCATCGAAATTGCCTGTCGCTGTGGCTGTTATGACTTTATCATGAACTTGGAAGACGGCTTTGAAACTCAAGTAGGCTCTGGCGGCGGTCATCTATCTGGCGGGGAGCGTCAGCGGATTGCCATAGCCCGTGCTATGCTTAAGGATGCGCCAATTCTTATCTTAGATGAAGCGACTGCTTATACAGATCCGGAAAATGAAGCACGGATTCAGTTCAGTCTAGCTCGTCTGATTGAAGGACGGACCTTGATTGTCATTGCCCACAGACTGTCTACAATCATGAGTGCTGACCAGATAGTCCTGGTCAATGATGGTCGGATTGAAGCTAGAGGTCGGCATGAAGAATTGCTGACAGCAAGTCCGCTTTATGCTTCCATGTGGCAAGCCCATATTGCTACTAGGGATAGTGGTGAAATGGAAGGAGGGCTGACTCATGCTTAACATATTGAAGAAATTCTTTGATTTCTGTACGGCAGAGGACCGTAGGAAATTTTATCAATCTATTTATCTGGGCGTCATCAAGTCCTTTATCATTGCTCTGCGTATTCCAGCAATCGGCCTAGTCGTTATGGGACTGATTGAGAAGAATCTCTCTATGCAGACCTTCTGGCTGGCTCTGGGTATCATGTTGGTATCAACTGTCCTAAACGTCTGGATTACCCTGAAAATTACCATGCTGCAGACGGAAGCAGGCTATCATACCTGTGCTCAGAAGCGGATTGAAATTGCCGAGCACATGCGCTATCTACCCATGGGTTACTTTAATCAAAATAGCTTGGGCAAGATTACCAGTGTTACGACTAATACGCTGGAAGGGTTGTCTGATGTAGCTACGCGAGTGGTTATGATGACTGTGCAGGGCTTTCTAACTACTGGTCTCATCACTGTTTTGGTCTTTCTCTATGACTGGCGTGTTGGACTGGTTCTCTTGGTGGGTCTCGTCCTCTTTCTCCTGCCAAATACCCTCATGCGTTGGCAAGTTGGCAAGGTTTCTGATGACAAGTATCAGGCGGATATGGACCTAGTAGCCGTTGTTTTGGAGTACAGCCAAGGGATTGCTGAAGTTAAGAACTACAATCTGGTCAACCGTTCTGCCAAGAAGCTGTCCAAGGCTATTGAAGGCAAGAGTCAGCTAGATACCAAAATGACACTCGTGACCTCACCTTACATTGCCCTCCAGGGTATGGTGACCAAGCTGACCGGTCTCTTTATGGGGCTTTTCTCTATCTACTTTTATCTCAATGGCAGTATGGAGCTGCTGGTAACCATTATGATGATTGTCAGTGGTTTTATGATTTATGAAAATCTAGACGGCGTTGGCTCTTTCTCTTCTCTCCTGCGCATTGTTGATTTGTCGGTTGATATGGTCAATCAAGTCTTGGCTATCCAGCCGATGGACATCAGCGGTCAGGATATTGAGCCTAAGAGCAGCAGGATTGAGCTGAGAGATGTTAGCTTCTCTTATGGAAATAAGAAAATCATTGACCGGGTTTCCCTTACCATTCCCGAAAAGACGACAACTGCTCTGGTCGGACCTTCTGGATCAGGCAAAACAACGCTCTGCAACCTCATTGCCCGCTTCTGGGATGTGGACCAGGGAAGTATCAGTCTGGACGGGCATGATGTCAGGGATTACAGCTATGACAGCCTGATTCGTAATTTCAGCTTTGTCTTCCAAAGTGTCTATCTCTTTGAGGATACCATTGCCAATAACATTCGTTTTGGCAAGCCGGAGGCCAGTCAGGAAGAAGTGATAGAGGCTGCTAAGAAAGCGTCCTGTCATGACTTTATCCTATCGCTGCCTGATGGCTATGACACCAAGATTGGTGAAGGAGGTGCTAGTCTTTCTGGAGGTGAGCGTCAGCGCATTTCCATTGCACGGGCTATTATCAAGGATGCACCTATTATCATTCTGGATGAAGCAACAGCCAATGTTGACCCAGAAAACGAAGAAGCCCTCATGCAGGCTATTCAAGCTTTGACTCGCGATAAGACCATTATCATGATTGCCCACCGACTCAAGACGGTTGAGCATGCAGACCAGATTTTGGTGCTGGATCAAGGCCGCATTGTCGAGCAGGGTAAACACCAAGACTTACTAGCTAAACAAGGTATCTACAGTAAGTTTATCCAAGAAAGAAAAACAGCCGCCAGCTGGCGGATAGATACGGAAAGTTAAAGAATTATCTTAGCTAACAGGAAATTCACATCGTAATAAGAAAAGTAGCAAGCTATTTGTTTGCTACTTTTCTAATATAAAATGTAAGATATAAGATAACTTTCTCTCTTGACTGTCTATATATGGTATAATAAGTACTATGCAAACCAAACCAACCTCTGCTTATGTACACATTCCTTTTTGTACTCAGATTTGTTATTACTGCGATTTTTCCAAGGTTTTTATCAAAAATCAGCCAGTAGATAGTTATCTGGAGCATTTGATTGAGGAGTATGATTCTTACGACATCAAAAAGCTCCGTACCCTCTATATCGGTGGCGGAACTCCGACCGCTCTATCTGCTCCTCAATTGGCTTTTTTACTGGAAAAGCTGACTGACAAGCTTGACTTGTCTTATCTAGAAGAGCTGACTATTGAAGCCAATCCTGGGGACTTGGATCAGGAGAAGATTGCTGTACTTAAAGACTCGCTTGTCAATCGGGTTTCGTTGGGCGTACAGACCTTCAATGACCGCATGCTCAAGCAGATTGGCCGCAGTCACTCGGAAGGGGACATCTATGAGAATATTGCCAATCTCAAAAAAGCTGGTTTTGACAATATCTCGATCGATTTGATTTATGCCCTGCCCAAGCAGACTATGGAAGATGTGAAAATCAATGTTGCCAAGGCTATTGCCCTGGACATTCCCCACATGAGTCTGTACAGCTTGATTTTGGAAAATCATACGGTCTTCATGAATCGGATGCGACGAGGGAAGTTGCCTCTGCCCAAGGAAGACTTGGAAGCGGAGATGTTTGAATACATTATAGCTGAGCTGGGAAAAGCAGGTTTTGAGCATTATGAGATTTCAAACTTTTCTAAGCCAGGCTTTGAGAGTCGTCACAATCTCATGTACTGGGACAATGCTGAATATTATGGTATCGGAGCGGGAGCGTCTGGCTATGTCAATGGTGTTCGCTATAAAAACCACGGGCCAATTCGTCATTATCTGCAGGCGGTGGAAGCAGGCAATACCCGCGTGCAGGAAGAAGTGCTGACGCTGAAAGAAAAGATAGAAGAAGAGATGTTTCTAGGACTGCGGAAGAAATCAGGTGTTTCTAAAAAGCGCTTTGAGGAAAAATTCGGCCTTTCCTTTGAAGGTCAATACGGAGCAGTTGTGGCTGAACTGACTGAGCAGGGCTTGCTAGTGCCGGACAGAGACATCGTGCGTATGACCAAGAAAGGCCTCTTTTTGGGCGATACGGTTGCTGAGAAATTTATATTGGAGTAAATCATGGGCTTAACTTATCAAATGAAAATGAAAATTCCTTTTGATATGGCAGATATGAATGGCCATATCAAGCTTCCAGATGTCATCCTGCTGTCCTTGCAGGTATCGGGGATGCAGTCAATCGAGCTTGGCGTCAGCGATAAGGATATGTTAGATCAATATAACCTAGTCTGGATTATCACGGACTACGATATCGATGTGACACGTCTGCCTCGCTTTGCAGAGGAGATTACTATCGAGACTGAAGCCTTGAGCTACAACCGGCTTTTTTGCTACCGTCGCTTTACGATTTTTGATGAAGCGGGTGAAGCCATTATACAGATGATGGCAACCTTTGTCCTTATGGATCGGGATAGTCGCAAGGTTCATGCAGTTGAACCTGAGATTGTCGCTCCTTATCAGTCCGATTTTTCCAAGAAATTACTGCGTGGCCCCAAGTATCCAGCTTTAGAAAATCCTGTCAGCAAGGATTATCATGTGCGCTTTTACGACTTAGATATGAACGGTCATGTCAATAATAGCAAGTATCTGGACTGGATTTTTGAGGTCATGGGAGCGGATTTCCTCATGAAGTATATTCCTAAGAAAATCCATCTCAAGTATGTCAAAGAAGTTCGACCAGGCGGCATGATTGCTTCAAGCTACGACTTAGATGGTCTACAAAGTAATCACCAGATTTCCAGTGAAGGTGAAGTGAATGCTCAGGCTTTGGTTACCTGGCAAGAGTTTAATCAGGAAAGTTAGGAAGAGTAGAAATGACTTATAAAGGATATTTGATTGATTTAGACGGTACGATTTATAAGGGCAAGAGCCGAATTCCGGCTGGTGAAGCCTTTGTGCATGACTTGCAGAAACGCAAAATTCCCTATCTTTTTGTGACCAATAATACTACACGCACGCCAGAAATGGTTCAAACCATGTTAGCTGAGAATTTCAACATTGAGACACCACTTGATACCATTTACACAGCAACTCTGGCTACCATTGACTATATGCAGGAGAAAAATCTGGGCAAGAAAGTCTATGTTATCGGAGATGTCGGGCTTAAACATGCCATTGAAGAAGCTGGCTATATAGAAGATACAGAAAATCCTGACTATGTAGTAGTGGGGTTGGATTGGGAAGTGGACTATGAGAAGCTAACAATAGCGACTCTGGCCATTCAAAAGGGTGCTCACTTTATCGGAACCAATCCTGATCTCAATATTCCGACTGAGCGAGGACTGCAGCCAGGAGCGGGTGCTATCAATGCCCTCTTGGAAGCCGCTACTCGGGTTGAGCCAACCTTTATCGGCAAGCCTAACGCAATTATCATGGAAAAAGCCATAGAGCATCTAGGACTGGCGCGTGAAGAAGTGGTCATGGTGGGTGATAACTATCTGACAGATATTCGAGCGGGAATCGATAACGGCATTCCGACCCTCTTAGTTACAACAGGATTTACACTGCCAGAAGAGGTGCCAAATCTGCCGATCCAACCGACATATGTCTTGTCTAGCCTAGCGGAGTGGGACTTCGATGCGTGATAAGGTAAGATTTTCAGCCAGCGTCTTGTGCTTGCTGGCAACAGCTATCATGTTAACCATTTATCTGGCTTGGCTCTTATACCCAATAGAGATTTCTTATTTCAACCTGCCAGATAAAGTATATTTAAAATCAGAGACCATTCAGTATAATTTTAATATTTTGATGAATTACCTGACCAATCCTTTTAGTCAAAAATTGGCGATGCCGGATTTCCGTTCGTCGGCAGCAGGTCTGCATCATTTTCAGGCAGTCAAGTATCTTTTTCACTTGGCGCAAGCTATTTTTCTAGTTACTCTGCCTGCTTTGTTTTTCTTTATCAAAAAAGTAGTCAAAAAGGGATTTTTAGGTCTCTACAGACGGGCTTTTCTAATGATTAGTCTTTTGCCACTTGTTCTAACAGGACTGGTCTTCATGATTGGTTTTAACAATTTTTTTACGCTCTTTCATCAAGTTCTTTTTGTTGGTGATAGCACCTGGTTGTTTGATCCAGCCAAGGATCCAGTCATTTGGATTCTACCTGAAGAATTTTTCATGCACGCTTTTATTCTTTTTGCTTTGCTGTATGAGGGAATTTTTTCGACCTTGTATTTCCTGAGCAGAAAGGTTAAATGACTAACTTAATTAAGGAAATATTTATGACAAGTAAAACTAATCAAGAAATCCGCAAGGATGTTGCTCGTTTTTCAGGCTTGTGTCTCTTGTATACTTTAGCTATGTCGGCAGTCGTGACTGTTTATTCAATTGTTACCCTGATGATTTTTATTTATCAGCATAGAGGGGGAGATTTGCAAGCTGCAAAGGAAGCTGCATCACAATTTCTAGCAAATGATGGGGGTATGTATCTTTGTGCGGTACCAGTTGGCCTCTTGATTTTCTGGTTATATCGTAAGAAGCAACTTTTTAGCACTGATCTTAAATATAAAAAAAGATCAATGACATCCAAAGCATTTCTTATTCTGACTAGCTTGCTTTTACTTGCCCAGACATTTTTTAACTTGTTTAGTCAGGTATTTGAATCCTTTTTGAATATTTTTGGCCTCTCATTAATGTCTTCAGTTGAGGCTGCTTCTGCAGATTCGACAACCTGGACGATGTTTTTATACAGTGCTATTGTCGGTCCTATATCAGAAGAGTTGATTTTCCGAGTTGCTGGACTAAGGACTTTTGAAAAATATGGAAAAGTATTTGCCATCAGTTTCTCTTCCCTTTTATTTGGAATTTTTCATGGCAATTTACCTCAGATCATTTTCGCTACCTTTGTTGGTTTCATTTTCTCTTACGTCACTCTAGAATATTCTGTATTCTGGGCTATAGGACTTCACATTTTCAACAATCTTGTCCTTGGAGATGGCTTAGCATTGCTTTATAGCCACTTACCGGGAGTTTTAGTTGGACTTGTGCACGTTATCTTACTCTATGGTGGAAGTGGTCTAGCCCTTTATTTCCTTTACAGTCTTCGTAAAGAGATTTCTGCCTATATCAAGACAAATAAACCTGAGAGAGGAAGCTTTCGTTCAGCTTTTATGTCTGTCTGGTTTTGGCTCTTTACGATTTTCATGATTGGAAATGCAATATATATGCTATTTCTTTAATAGTCTGAGAAGACCTTCTGGGAAATCCAAATCTTGACAATTTTACGGTCTGAGTTCTTGCATAGGAGCGAGTTGGAGGTTCATCGTAGATTCAAAGGAGTAAAAAATGAATGATAAAGTAGCTGAACTCCTAAAAGCAATTTTGATTGCTTTTGCGGTTTTTCTAACTATTGGACTTTTGATACTTTTTTCAACTTTTAATCCCTTAACTTTTAATCTTTTTAAGGCATCCCCTAGCGATATAAGGGAAGGTAATACAAAAATCGAAAAAATTTTTACTTCTCTAGGTTTGAAGCCAGAAAAAGTCGAATCTGATGGAAGCTATCATTATGAAGGTGGAGGACTTACATTTACTGTTCATTTTTCAGAAGAAATGATTCAGCGTCACCCTGTACTAAAAGAAAGTCCCAAACGAACAAACAACCGAATTGAGGTATATGTTGTACAGCTAGAGGATATTTCTTATGCTGAGGTCGGGGAAAATTTATTAAATACTGGTTTATATCAGTTTTTAGAAGAAAAAGGTAGGGACTACTATAAAGAGATTGGGAAAGATCAGTCTGTAAATTACTCAATTCTACAATGGAACAATCAGGAAAGACTAAAAAAAGGGATTGAATATTATGAGAAGGCTTTAACCTTGGTTGATATTCAGGATAATTCAGCCATAAGGCACATCGATACGATCACTGTAAAACCCGGTAAAGAATCTCAAATAAAACAATTGATTCGTGAAATGGATCAAGCTGGGTTATTAACTCAGACAACCGAAAAGAATGTTGCAGTTTCCCAGTGAAACAAAAATCAATCCTGTCAAGTTTTTTTCTTGACACCTTCATAAAACTATGGTAAGATAATATCTGTCAGTAAATAGCTTTGTTATTTACTAAAATATAAAACAGAAAAGAGAAATTTAAAAATGGCAGTTAAAATCCGTTTGACTCGTATGGGTTCTAAAAAGAAACCTTACTACCGTATCAACGTAGCAGATTCACGTTCACCACGTGATGGACGTTTCATCGAAACAGTTGGAACTTACAACCCACTTGTTGCTGAAAACCAAGTGACTTTGAAAGAAGACCGTGTACTTGCATGGTTGGAAAATGGTGCGCAACCATCTGATACAGTTCGCAACATCCTTTCAAAAGAAGGTGTATTGAAGAAATTCCACGATTCAAAATACTCTAAATAATAGAATTGTAGGTTGATTATGGACACGATTGAAAATCTAATTATTGCAATAGTGAAACCTTTGATTTCACAACCAGATGCCTTAACTATCCGAATCGAAGATACTCCAGAGTTTATGGAATATCATCTCGATCTTGATCAAACTGACGTTGGACGTGTTATCGGTCGTAAAGGTCGTACTATCTCTGCCATAAGAACGATTGTCTACTCTGTCCCAACCGAAGATAAAAAAGTACGAATCGTAATTGACGAAAAATAAAATGAGACAGTGGGACACTTGTGTCCTGCTGTTTTCTATTTATTAAAAATGAGCAAGTATGTAATCTATAGGATGGTCTGCCAAACAGATGCTTAGTAATAGGAGTGAGGGATGAAGCCAGAAGATTATGTTTGGAATACCCATGAAAGAGAAATTTATGAGAATGGACAAGTGAGTCTACCTAGTCCGTACAAGCTAAAGATTCTTGATGACGGTCAAAAAAGATTGGAACTGGAGCAAATCTTGGTTCAGCTTCCTCAGAAGCAGCTTGCCCAATGGGCAATGGAACATGCCACTCGCTTTATAGCTATGATAGATATTGGTGACGATCTTGAAAAACAGCAAATCTTGACTCAAGTTCAGGAAGTGTTTGAAGCGCGCCTTGCAGGAAAAGTTTCTGCCTATGAATTAAGGAAGGCTGGATTCTTGGCTCAGCAGCTGTCGCAGCAAGCCAAATCACAAGTCAGTAAGTATGCCGCGCGTGTCTTTGCCCAAGCGGTTGCAACAGCCCATATGCGAGGGCATGCCATTGTCTCAGCGGATTATGCTGTCAAAGTTCTGAATCTGCAGAGTCCAGATGATACAGAAGCAGTTAGAAAAGAAAGAGAAAAGCAGATAGGCTTAGCTACAAAGTGGCAGAAATGTATAAATGAAATCTAGAATGGAGGTAATGGGATGGATCATATTGAAAGAACTGATGGTAGGGTATACTATCGCATAGAAGGGCGAGGTCATGAAGAAACGCTCGTCCTCCTGCATGGTCTGAGTGCTGACTCGGGCATGTTTCAGCCTCAAATAGATTTTTTTAAGGATCGCTATCAGGTTATTGCGCCTGATTTACGAGGAAATGGGCAATCAAGCCAGCTGACTTGTCAGGTGGACCAGGTTCTAGATATCCAGGCAGCAGATGTGCTGGCGATTTTGGAAAAAGAAGGCATCCGCCAAGCCATTATCGGAGGGACTTCCTATGGCGGTATCTTAACCATGCATCTCATGACACAAAATCCGGAAATCTTTAAGGGAGCTTTCTTGTGCGATACTTTTTGTGCGACAGATTTGTCACCAATGATGAATAGACTGGCTCAACTTACGGCTCCTTTGGTGAAATACTCATGGTTTATGAAGCTATCAACCTTCCCGATTTATAAACGATGGCCTTTAGCTCGCTCTTATTTTGTTGACTTATTTGACCGGATGCGACCTGACGAGTCTGTTTTGCAGCGCAGGGCAATTGAAGCCATTGATTATCGTACTGCCTTGGATAAGTGCAAGATTCCTACACTTTTGTTGGCGGGAGATTTTTCAGGGAAATTAGCCAAATGATGAAAACAACTAAAGAACATCTGAGGCTTGCTCAGGATCTTGTCATTGCTGATTCTTTTGATCCGTCAAATCTATGCCAACCAGCTAAATTTAATGCTTTGGTGGAGGACTTTGCTGAGCGGGTTTTTGAAGATAGCGCCGATACCTCTAATCCTGTCAATTGAAAATAACCTCTACGATGCCATTTTCATTTTCGTCTTCAAGAATCTCAAGAGTCTGGTCCTGAACCAGCTCTTTTAGTATCTTAGCCTGAGCTGGGGCAATCTTAAAAACAATCTTCTTAATCCCCTTGATGCCATTTGGGTGGGTGAAGTTTTGAGGTTTGGGGTCAATATTGAAATAAGTCATAAGAAAAGGAAAGCTTGTTCCATGTGGAAAGAAGCAGCGGTATCTTAGCTCGCGATTTTTAGTATCTATCCGTTTGAGGTTGTTGAGAAGCAAGCCCTTGATGCCTATCTTAGCAAGAAATTTAACCTCCTCATCCAAGTCGCCAGAATCTTTTTCAATACAAAGTCCCTGCCAGCCTTCCTCACACTCATCCCAGTAGAAAAAGCGCTCCAGATTTTTAGGTCTGCCAAATAGTTTAGCTATGATTTTGGCTATTACAGGAATGCCCGTATTTTCCAGTAGCTCAATATAGGGGCCTTGACTAAAGTATATCAAGGCATTGTTGGGCTTTTTCTTTCTGCCGTATTCAACGACAAATCCCTTTGCTTCCCATTCCTTGACTGCTCCTTGCAAATTTTTAACCTTGTAAATAAGATGCCCACTTCTCATTTTAGCAGATCCTCCCTCTTATATTTTTTCCATTACCTTAGCATAGATTTTTAGGAATGACAAGTTCTGAGAGAAGATTATCTCCCTTGTACATTCCCCTATATCATGATAAAATACTAGGCAGAGTATAATATGTTGGAGTCGAGATGAATTATTTTAATGTTGGAAAAATTGTCAATACCCAAGGTCTACAAGGTGAGATGCGGGTTTTGTCAGTGACCGATTTTGCAGAAGAACGTTTTAAAAAAGGCAATAGATTAGCCCTGTTTGACAAGAAGGATCAGTTTGTCATGGATGTGGAGATTGCCAGCCATCGCAAGGTTAAGAACTTTGATATTATCAAGTTTAAGGGCATGTATCATATCAATGACATTGAGAAATACCGTGATTTTAGTCTGAAAGTGGCTGAAGAGGATTTGACGGACTTAGAAGATGGTGAATTTTACTACCACGAAATCATCGGACTTGAAGTTTATGAAAATGACCTTCTTCTTGGTACGATTAAGGAAATTCTGCAACCAGGAGCCAATGATGTCTGGGTTGTCAAACGCAAGGGCAAGCGTGATTTGCTGTTACCTTACATTCCGCCAGTGGTTCTGGGCATTGACATTGAGCAAGGTCGGGTTGACGTAGAGATACCGGAAGGATTGGACGATGAAAATTGATATTTTGACCCTCTTTCCGGAGATGTTTGCTCCTTTAGAGCACTCAATTGTAGGTAAAGCGCGGGAAAAAGGACTCTTAGAAATCAATTACCACAATTTCCGAGAAAAGGCAGAGAAGTCTCGTCATGTGGACGATGAGCCATACGGTGGTGGTCAAGGGATGTTGCTTCGGGCCCAGCCTATTTTTGATGCCTATGATGCCATTGAAAAGAAGCAGCCGCGTGTGATTTTGCTGGATCCTGCTGGTCGGACTTTTGACCAAGCCTATGCTGAGGAGCTGGCTAAGGAAGAGGAACTCATCTTCATTTGTGGCCATTACGAAGGCTATGATGAGCGGATCAAGACTTTAGTGACTGATGAGATTTCACTTGGTGATTATGTCCTTACTGGAGGAGAGTTAGCAGCTATGACCATGATTGACGCTACAGTTCGCCTGATTCCAGAGGTTATTGGTAAGGAAGCCAGTCATACAGATGACAGTTTTTCGTCTGGCCTCTTAGAGTATCCTCAGTACACTCGACCCTATGAATATCGGGGTATGGTCGTTCCGGAAGTCCTCATGAGCGGCCATCATGAAAACATCCGCAAGTGGCGTCTCTATGAAAGTCTGAAAAAGACCTATTTAAGACGGCCTGATCTCTTGGAAGATTATGATTTCACAGAAGAAGAAACAGCATTTTTGGATCAAATAAAAGAATCTTTAGAAAGAGAAAATTTTTAAGAATAGTTTAAGACGCCTGTTCTATACTGTAACCATCAAATAAAAACTCCTAATTTTATTTGATAGTATCCTAATCTTTTTCATAATAATCTCCCCAAAAGTCACCATTGGTGGCTTTTTTGTTGTCATAAGGTTTCTGAGAAAAGACGAATATCTTTAAAAATATGAAAAAAATACTTGACAGGATAGCCCAAAAAGCGTAATATGTTAACTGGTTAATAAACTGGTTAAGAAAAAAATGGAAAAAGCTGTTTTTAAGACATGTTTTAGTGTTTTAGAAATAGCTGTTCATTTGACTAATTATTGAACTGGTTAAGGAGTTTTATGAAAATTAAAAGAATACTTCGTTTAATAGCTCTTGTGATAGTAGGGGTCTCACTTGTAGCTTGCACAAAAAAGGAATCGAGTCCACCTCAGAGTCATAAGGGGCTCAAAATTGTTACAAGTTTTTATCCTATCTATTCTATGGTGAAGGAAGTCTCGGGTGACTTGAATGATGTCCGAATGATCCAATCAAGTTCTGGGATTCATGAATTCGAACCATCTGCCAGTGATGTGGCAGCTATTTATGATGCCGATATTTTTGTTTACCATTCAAGAACTTTAGAATCTTGGGCGGGTAGTCTGGATCCAAGTCTTGAAAAGTCTAAGGTTCAAGTGGTTGAAGCTAGTGAAGGTATGCAGTTAGAAAAGGTAGCTGGCCTAGAAGATGTTTCTGCTGATAAGGGAATTGATGAAAAGACTCTTTATGATCCTCATACTTGGTTAGATCCTGACAAAGTAGCTGAAGAGGCACAATTAATTGCTCGACACTTATCTAAGTTAGACAGTAAGAATGCTACAAAATATGAGAAAAATGCCTTGAAGTTTGCTGAAAAGGCTAAAGAACTTAGTAATAAGTATCAAGGAGTTTTTAATGGAATTAAGAATAAGACTTTTGTTACGCAACACACAGCCTTTTCTTATCTGGCCAAGCGTTTTGGTTTGAAGCAGCTTGGGATTTCTGGTATTTCTCCTGACCAAGAGCCCAGTCCAAGACAATTAACTGAAATTCAGGATTTTATTAAGACTTATCAAGTCAAGACCATTTTTGTAGAAAGCAATGCTTCTTCTAAATTGGCAGAAACCCTCAAGAAGGCGACAGGTGTCAATCTTAAGGTATTAAATCCTTTGGAAGCCGACCCTGAAAACGATAAGTCCTATCTGGAGAATTTGGAAGATAACTTTAAAATATTAGCTAAAGAATTAAAAAATTGAGGTTTAGAATGAAAAAGAAATATATCATTGGTTCAGTTGCGGCCTTAGCGACTCTAACAATATGTGGATATGCTATTATGCAACATCAATCAGAACAGACAGAATCAAAAAATAAGGTCGCTTATGTAGAGAAAAAAGCAAATAGTAAACAAAATAGCAAAGCCAGAAAGGCTGAAAACCTAAAACCTGACCAGGTTAGTGCTAAAGAAGGTATTGCAGCAGAGCAGATTGTCGTTAAAATCACTGCAGAGGGCTATGTTACTTCTCACGGTGATCACTATCATTACTATAACGGGAAAGTCCCATTTGATGCGATTCTTAGTGAAGAATTGATTATGCGTGATCCCAATTATCAGTTGCAAGAAGCTGATATAGTCAATCAGGTAAAAGACGGTTATATTATTAAAGTAGCTGGGAAGTATTATCTATACTTGACGAATGCTAAAGAAACAACTAATGTTCGGTCAGTCGATGAAATTGCTCGACAACGTCAGCTTCATCCTGGTAAGGAAGACGAAGCTGGAGTCGAAACGGATGGTAAATCAAGTCAAAATCAATCCAGAAAGACGCAGGACTTTAGTCGTCCAAGTGCTTCGTTTGCTGCTGGGAAAAGAAGTACTTCACCTGTGAATACTGCATCACAGAATAGGGGAGGCGCTTATACGACGGACGATGGTTATGTTTTTAGTCCTTCTGACATTATATCGGACACAGGTGATGGTTATTTGGTTCCTCATGCTGGTCACATTCATTATATTCCAAAGGGAGACTTATCAGCTGGTGAATTAGCTGCTGCTCAAGCTTATTGGAACTATTTGCAAGGCAGAAATCAACAGGCTTCTTCGACTGATAAACCATCTGGAGAAGAAAATTCGAATCTTGCAAACAATCCTTCTCAAGACCAGAACACTGGCCATATAGCAAATTCTAATCATCAAGCAAATCATGATCCAGCTCCTGTTCCAAGTCAGCCTTCCAAGCCCAATCAAACTGGAGGAGTAGGATTAGTCACTAAACCGAGTGGTCAAGGAACTGAGGTTAGCAAAAACTATCAGGATGAATTGCAGAAGCTTTACGGCATGCCGAAAGAAAAACGTTATGCTGAAAAAGATGGATTGATTTTTGATCCTGCAAAAATTGCCCATAGGACAGCTGAGGGAGTGGCTATTCCTCACGGGAACCATTATCACTTTATCCCATATAGTAGCTTGTCATCTCTAGAAGAAGAGATTGCAAGAAATATTCCAATAGCTGGTCAAAAGACTTACCCTAAGTCAGCTACAAGTACACCTACTCAGCCTTCTAAACCAAGTGAATCAACAAAACCAGTTGAAAAAGATGACCACGGTTTCCATGCTGAAAATGTCATCTCAAAAGATGAGGAAGGATACGTTGTTCAACATGGTGGTCATGCGCATTACTTCTTTAAAAAGGATTTGACAGCAGATCAGATTGCTGCAGCTGAAGCACAGTTGACAAAGCATCAACATTCAGCGCAAGCAAGTCAAGAGAACTCTGATTATGATCGTTTTTCTCGTGATGCGAGCGATGAAGAAAAGATGGCCTATATCTCTAAAACATATGGAGTTCCTCGTGAAGCCATTAAGATTTCTAAAGGTTTCTTCGTCTTTAATAATCCGGATCAAGCTTATGATCCAACCCATATCCATCCATATGCTGTTAGAAAAGAACATGTCCGTATTCCTTTAGAAACTGGAAATCCTGAGTTAGACTTCTTAAACGAACTCTACACAACGGCTCTTCGTTCAGGTTTGTCACCATACAGCATTCAAGTCGAAAACGGTCAGTTTGTCATTCCTCATGGAGATCACAATCATTACATCCGAGTTCAATCTAAAGGGGTTAACTTAGGCTTGAAGAATAAATTGCCTGCTTTACAATCAGCATATCAGGCCGGAGCTTATAGTGAAAAGGCAGTTTTAGAGAAAGTAGACTCACTGCTAGCTGCTAGTCGAACAATCTACGAAAATGATCTCTTGATGCAACGTCGAATTGAGCTTGCTTTAGGGAATTTTGTAGAAACCATGAAGCAGTTACCGAGCAACTCAACGGCTGGTTATTTAGCAAGTTTAGAGCAGTTTGATAAGCATTATATCCATGTGGATAAAAATGCCCAGACTGAGCAACTGACAGAAGTAGATAAGAAGTATCAGGAATTAGTTGATAAGATCAAACGCTTGGAAACAGATAGCTACAATGTTAATAAAGCTTCCTTACTAAGCGACTTGCAAATGGCAAAGGTTGCAAAAAATGAAGATAAGATGAAAGAAATTGATCAGCTTCTGACCAGTCTTCAAGATTATCAAGACCGGACAGGTATGACCTCTGTCGAATATCTTAAGACCTTCTACCTTGCTGTAGATGATGCTCGCCTGCAACCGGAACTACGTAAAAAAGTTGCCGATTTAGCTATGAAACTTTATAAGTCGCAAGCCTTTATCGAGGCTGTGGATTTGAAAGCTTTATTCTTGGATCTCTATCAAACCAAACTAGAAGTTGATAAGGCTCTTGCTAGTGGAGAGGCAAGTCGAGCTAAAGATAAAACTATTCTAGATACCGAAAAAACGGATGATCAGAACTACAAAACAGCCATTTACGGTTTCTTAAAAGAACTTTATGGTGAATTTGCGCCACAGCCAAAAGTAGAAATTCCTGATGCAACCTTCCAAGCACTCTTCCTGCAAGGACAAACACTTTTAGATAAGGTTAAAGATTCTACTAGTCAAGAAAACTACAAGAATCAATTATTGGCTCTTCAAGCTGATCTTAAAGAAGGACGTAAAGATCGGGAGACCATCTTGGAAGAGCTTAAGTTACTCTTATCTCAAATGGTTGATACTATTAAAAATCAGCAAGAAGAAACAAATCCAAAAGATCAAGAACTGTATAAGAAAATTTATGCTTTACTGATGGCGGCCCATAAGCTACTTGAAGAGCAAAATGCGTCAGATGAATTATTTACTAAAGTAGATACTTTATTTGATAAGCTTGCAGATAGCAAAGTCAATAAAGAAGAGTTGCTTGCCGAAGTTCAATCGTTTGTTGAAGGGCTTCAAAATCAAGGGAAGGTAGAAAAACCAGTTTCTGATACAGCTAAATCAGAGGAAAAAGAATCTGAGACTGCAAAACCTACGGAAACTCCAACCGATAGTTCATCCAATCAGGCATCTAGTGAGCCTAATGATTCTGCTGGTCCATCAAGTGAAAGTTCCAGTCCAATAGAAGCGGTTAGTCCTGCTTCAGAGCTAAAAGATCAAGGAAGCGAGGCTACTCAAGAAGAGCCAGCTCAGTCTTCTGAACAGGCATCCACGACAAATGAAGTAAGCAACTAATAAAGAAAAGATTTATTCTGTGAAAATTTTAATAAGATTACCTAGGATTTATCAGACGAAATCTCATTCATAAAAGCCTAATCAAATTAGAAGAATAAAAAAACGAACAAGCTNNAGCTTGTTCGTTTTTTTATGTTCAAGAGAGGTTTATTTTTCTTGATAAGAGACGATACCGATAATGGTATCGACAGCGCGTTCCATGGTTTCTAGGCTGACATACTCAAAGCGTCCGTGCATGTTCTCACCGCCGGCAAAGAGGTTCGGTGTCGGGATGCCCATAAAGGAAATTTTTGAGCCGTCAGTTCCGCCACGGATAGGCTCGATAATAGGCTGGATGTCAAGACTTTCCATAACCGCCTTAGCGATAATGATAGGGGTCATGTCTTTTTCAATGACCTGCTTCATATTATAATACTGGTCTTTGAGGGTCAAGTTGATACGCTCGCTGCCCAGCTCTTGGTTCATCTTATCAGCAATGGCCTGCAAAGTAGCTTTGCGATTTTCAAACGCATCTGTCTCAAAGTCACGGATAATGTAGCTTGCTTGGGCTTCTTCGACTGCACCAGTCAGATTCATCAGGTGGTAGAAGCCTTGGTAGCCCTCAGTCTTCTCTGGTCGATCAGCTTCTGGTAGCTGGTTGTGGAAGTCAATAGCCAGCTGGAGAGCATTGATCATTTGGTCTTTGGCAGTTCCTGGATGGACATTGCGGCCTTGGAAGGTCAGTTCAGCTCCAGCAGCGCTAAAGGTTTCGTACTGGAGCTCGCCTAGTGGTCCGCCGTCCACTGTGTAGGCAAAGTCCACATCGAAGTCTTCAGCGTCAAACTTATCAGCTCCGACGCCGATTTCTTCGTCTGGGCCAAATCCCACTCGGATTTCTCCATGCTTGATTTCTGGATGGGCAGACAGGTATTCGATAGCAGTCATGATTTCAGCAATACCAGACTTATCATCTGCTCCCAAAAGGGTGGTTCCGTCAGTAGTAATTAAGGTTTGGCCCTTGTATTTATGGAGGCTGGCAAAGTCCGCAGGATCTAAGTTGAAGCCAGATTGCCCCAGCGGAATCACTCCGCCATCATAATTCTCAATGACCTGTGGCTGGATGTTTTCTGCGTTGAAGTCCGCCGTATCCATGTGGGAAATAAAGCCAATCTTGCGGGTAAAGCTGGGGTCGTTGGCAGGCAGAGTTCCAATCGCAAAGCCGTTGGGCAGGTAGTAGACATTTTCCAAGCCAACCCGCTTCATTTCAGGAATGAGGACATTTTTGGCAAAGTCCACCTGACTCTGGGTACTGGGTGTAGTAGTAGATGTCTCGTCTGAGCGCGTGTTGACCTTGACATATGTCAGGAAACGCTCTAAAAGATTAGGATATTTCATAAAATCTCTTCTTTCATTTTGATTTAAATCTATTTTAGCATATTGATATGTTTCTGACAAAGTAGAAAAGAATAGAAAAGTCATACTTATTTTGACTGATATCATGTTATAATAGCAGAGAGCTTTAGAAAAAGAGGGAAATATGACTAAAAAAGCTATTTTGATGATGACCTTTGGTTCGCCAGAAGGTTATACTTTTGAAGACGTTGCTGCATTTTTTACTAATATCCGTCGAGGTGTTCGTCCAAAAGACCAAGAAATTCAGCATCTTTACGATAACTATCAGTTAATTGGTGGAAGTCCTTTACAGGAAATTACGAGAGAAGAAGTCGAGCTGGTCGGACAAGTTTTATCAAACGAATATGCAGTATATTTTGCAAATAAATTCTCATCCCCCTTCATTCCAGACCTTATTCGTCAAATGGAGTTGGATGGCATTGAAGAATGTATCTGTCTGATTTTGGAACCACATTATTCTTTTTACTCGGTTATGGGATATGAAAAGTTCATCCATAGTGAGAAAATCCGTTTTAATATCATCAAGGACTGGTACCGTTCAGAAGATTTGTTAAACTTTTGGGTAGATGAAATTAGGAAGATTATCGATAAACAAGTCAAGGGTGAAAGCTTCAAAGTTATTTTTTCAGCACATAGTGTACCACTATTAGCTTTAGATTTTGAAGATCCTTATATTGATCAAATTGTTGACAATGCACAGATGATTGCAGAACGCTTGGGACTATCTTCTTCAGAATATACTAATACTTGGCAAAGTGAAAGTGATATCGGCCTTCCTTGGATCAAACCAGATGTCTTAGAGTATCTTCGTGATCAGACAGTGCATCCTAAACACTATATTTTTGTTCCGATTAGTTTTATCAGTGAGCATATAGAAGTTCTTTTTGATAATGATGTGGAATGTCGAGAACTGTGTCAAGAGCTTGGTGTAGCTTATCATCGTCCACCAATGCCCAATGCAGATCCCCGTTTGATTGCTGCAATCGTGGCGACCATTCGTAAGCATGAAGGAGATGAATTTCAGTATCTTTATCCAGAAGAAACGACCTTTGATGAATTGGCTCCTTCTGAGATAAGTTCTAAGATATTAAAAGAAATAGATGAGCCTCAGATGCCTGAATTTGTAAAAAAACTAATTGAAAAAAAGGGAATTGAAAACGTAAAAATGCCCTATTTTGTTAAGAAAATGCTAGAAAAAAAGGGAAGAATCAAGCATTAAAAATGAATGTATGTTATTCTATTTATTGTTAAATAATGAATTTTAGCCTTTTAAAGAGGTAAAATACAAATTTTGAAGGAGTCGATATGTCTTTTAAAAGAGTTATATTTTTAATTTTAGCAGTTTTTGCTGTTTATCATGCTTTTGTAACTCCATTACCTGCTGATTCAGATGTTTCTTATAGGATGGGGGCTCTCACAGCTAATGTGTTACTTCCGGTCTTATTATTGTATTTTGCTTTTAAAAAAGAAAAGCCTAAAAATGAAAAGCTTAAAAAAGAAAAGAATAAAGAATAATTCAACCGAAGTGATATATGGATAGTTAAGAAGTTTGGAACTTATTGTATTTTTAACTATATTTGACTAAAAAGCTCTCTGAGAAAAATTCTCAGAGAGCTTTTACTATGATTAGTATATAAGTTTAAAGTAATCATTTAAGACGTGAAATGGTTACATGGTAAAGACAATAGCGATGTATTGAAAGGCAGAGGCGGCAAGAATAAAGAGATGCCAAATCATATGAAAATAGGGTTTTTTCTTGGCATAAAATCCTGCTCCAATGGTATAGCAAAGGCCTCCAGCCAGCATCAATCCCCAGAAAAGCGGGCTTGTTTGGCTAATAATTGGTGGGATAATAAAGACAACCAGCCAGCCCATCATAAGATAAAGAGCGAGACTAAACTTCTCATTGACCTTTTTGGCAAATATCTTGTAGAGAATACCAAAGATTGTCGTACCCCACTGGATTAGAATAATCAAATAACCCAACCAGTTATTCATCAAAGCCAAGACAACTGGAGTATAGCTACCCGCAATGGCAATATAAATCATACTATGATCTATGATACGTAGGATATATTTATGAGTTGAGCCATAAGACATGGAGTGGTAGATTGTTGATGAAAGAAACATGAGAAAGAGACTGATGACAAAAATGGAGACGCCAATAGCTGATAGTAAGCCATGGACTTCATAGCTATAAATAGCTGATAAGGGGAGTAGGATAAGAGTAAGGACAGAACCTACTGCATGGGTAACAGCATTTGCCACTTCCTCGCCAAAACTCAAACGTTTACTTAATTTCATGGTTAGATTCATTTGGATGTGCTCCTTTCAATTCTAGAGATAATTGTCTGGTTTGATGGTAGAGTTTGACTGTCTGACAAGCAGATGAAACAAGTGGATGAATTTCCATATCCGTCTCTTCTTTCATATAGCTAACAAATTGATTGTAAAAGAGTTCGGAACTTTCTTGGTTTTTCACTAGATACTCCACTGTCTCAATAATATCCTGAATAGGAAATACTGGTTTTAGAGTTGTGAGAATAATTAGCCGAGCAATTTGTGTGCGATTGTATTTCTTCTTGATTGGTTTTTGAATGTGTGCATGCTTGACATAATTATTAATCATCGCTGCTGTTAAGACTTTTTCCTGTCCTGGAAAAGCCTTTTGATTGACAGAGTTAACGTATAATAGGACCTGGTCTAAATATAAATCAAGATCAGGTAATTCTTGCCAGAGGGGAAAGGATATCATAAAATATCAACCTTTCTATAATCTAGTATCGATAACTAGATTATATGATATAAAATATAATTAGTCAAGAATAAATCGTAAAGATAGTCAGGAAAATACAAGTTTTGTTATAATAAATCTATGAAAATTTTAATCCCAACAGCAAAAGAACTAAACACCCAAGTCGCTCAGATTGAGCCGAAAACTTTATCTGAAAAGACGAAATTAATTATTCAGGCTTTGAGTCAGTATTCAGTGACTGACTTAGCCCAGCTATATCAGATTCGGCCAGAGAAAGCAGAAGAAGAATACCAACGTATTCAGGAACTTCAAAATGAGACAGCACCAACCTATCCTGCTCTCTATCTTTTTGACGGTCTCATGTACCGAAACATTAAGCGTAAGGATCTGAGCAAGGAAGAAGAACGGTATATCCGAAATAATCTCTTGATTACCTCTAGCTTGTATGGAGTGATTCCGGCTTTGGCGCCCATTGCTCCCCACCGTTTGGACTTTATGACGAAGTTCAAGGTCGAAAAACAATCATTGAAAAAGCTATGGACAGAAACCTATGGTCAAGCAGTTGCAGATCAAGAAACTCTGCTCTCCCTCTTGTCTAGTGAGTTTGAAGATGTCTTTCCTAAAGAGGTGAGAGACAAGATGATTCGCTTCAAATTCATGGAAGAAAAAGATGGAAAACGGAAAATTCATTCGACTATCTCCAAAAAGGCGCGTGGCCAATTTTTAACTGCTCTAATAGAAGACCAAATTCAGAACATACAAGACATCAAGAAATTAAGCTTTGCTGGCTTTGCATTTCAAGAAAATCTATCGACTGACCAAGAACTCGTTTTTATTAAGCAGGTTTGAAAAAGTGAGGCTTTATTAGCTATGAGCTAATGAAGGTCTGAAGTACGTTTTTAGAACTAGTCAATCGCTTATTGAAAGTTCTTTAAAATGCCCTGAACATCTAATTTAACAAGAGACGTATCGGACCTTGTATGATGAATACGGTCGATATGTCTGTGTCAGAAGTGCATTCTAAAACCCCTCGCAATATTTTGCGAGGGGTTAGTGTCTTATTGGTTGTTTTTGGATTTAATCGATAGCTGCAAGAAGTGCATCTGCTTGGGCTTTTAGTCCCGCAAGAGTTTCTGAGCTAGCAATAAATTTACCGTCTACCCAAGCAGAATCATTGACTTGAGCTGAGGTGAATTCTCCCACAGCAGTTGTCCGAATAAATGGTAGTAAGTCTTTATAGATAGCAAACATTGGTTCTTGTCCTGCATTCGCAACTGAAGAGACAGTCACAATCTTCTCGTTAATAGCAGAAGCGCCACGAGGATCAGAAAGATCAAGTGAACGAGAGAGCCAGTCTAACAGGTTTTTCACTGAACCAGGAATAGAGAAGTTGTAAACTGGTGAGAAAATCCAGATAGCGTCTGCAGCTTGGACTTCTTCACGGACCTTAGCAACAGCTGAAGGGGTTGACTGTTCCAAATCTTGGCTAAAGATTGGAACTTGAGACCAATCGAGGTAAGACACGTCAGCTTTACCAGCTAAAGCTTTTTCAGCTTCTTGTGCCAGTTGGTTGTTAAAAGAACCTTGACGAAGGGATCCAACGATAAATAGTACTTTAGACATTATGAGTCCTCCATATTTTTTAATCAAAGAGGGATAGACCTCTTGTTACCGATTATGTTACAACAAATATTACTAATTAGCAATTATTTAGCTTAGATTCTTATATTTTTTTAAAATAGCAATGAGAGTCTCTTTGTCTTCGTCTGATAAAATTTCTAGCGCTTCTTTTACACACAGGATATGTTGAGGGAAAATTTCTTCGATTAAGTCTTGACCTTTTTGGCTCAACTCAATCAGATAAGAACGGCGATCATTTGGATCGCTAGTCCGAGAAATCAAGCCGTCACGAACCATATTTTTGATGACGACAGTCATATTTCCAGAAGTCGCAAGCATATGGTCTATCAAATCCTGGATTCGCATTCTTCCCTTACTATAGAGAGTTTCCAGAACAGAAAACTGAGTAGGTGTTAGCTTATTTTCTTTGATGACTCTTTGTTCAATGGAGCGTATGGTCCGCTCAGCTTTCCTAAAAACAATCATAGTTTTAAGGTCTAGTTTATTTTCTTCTAATAATTCTTCTAGTGTTCTCATAGCCATATTTTATCAATAAATAGTATTAAAATCAATGTGAAAAAGATAGAAATATAGATAGAATTATAGTATAATGGACGAGTGAAAAATAGAAGAAAAAGAAATAAAAAAATCCTTATTTGGCAGTACGTCATTGGAATAGGTATTCTTTTAACGGTGCTTGCCTTTTCTCTGCTAAATCTATTTAATTTATCAATGGAGCCTTATCGGGCTGCTCGTTCTAATTCCATTGAGTTGGCTCGCAAGTATGCAGGAGTCAGTAAAGTTGATAGCTTTGCCATTTATAATGGGGACAAGACCTACTACAGCCTGCTAGGCGAAACTGATCAAGAGAAGAAAAAAGCCGTCCTGATTGAGAAGGGTTCTGACAAGATTTTCGTTTATGAGCTCAGTGATGGAGCTAGCAAAAAGGAGGCTGAAAGGATAGCAAGGAAAAATGGAGCTGATGCGATTGACAAAGTGACTTTTGGCTATTTGAATGGCCGGCCAATTTGGGAAGTCAAATCTGGAAAGAGTTACTATATTGTCGATTTTGAAAAAAGGAAATTGCTGAGCAAGGAGGGGCTATGAAATTATCTAATCGAGTTTTAAAAATGGAAGAAAGTGTGACCTTGGCTGCAGCGGCCAGAGCCAAAGCTTTAAAGGCTGAAGGCAGAGATATTCTGTCGCTAACTCTTGGAGAGCCGGATTTTCCGACTCCTAAAAATATTCAGCAAGTAGCTGTGGCAGCTATTGAAGATGGGAAAGCTAGTTTCTATACAGTGGCTAGTGGTCTTCCTGAGTTAAAAGAAGCTATTGTTCAATACTTTGCAAACTACTACGGTTATGAAATCAAACCGAATCAAGTGACTGTGGCAACAGGAGCTAAGTTCTCCCTCTACACCTTCTTTATGAGTGTTCTTGATCCAGGTGATGAAGCAATTATTCCTACGCCTTATTGGGTCAGTTACGGCGATCAGATTCAGATGGCTGAAGGAGTCCCTGTCTTTGTTCAAGCTACTGAAGAGAATGACTTTAAGGTAACTGTAGATCAATTGGAAGCAGTTCGGACTGACAAGACCAAGGTCTTGGTTCTGAATTCACCATCCAATCCGACGGGTATGATTTATACAGCAGAGGAGCTTTTGGCTATTGGAAACTGGGCCGTGGAACATGATATTCTGATTTTGGCAGATGACATCTATGGACGACTTGTATATAACGGCAATGAATTTACGCCAATTTCTAGTCTATCAGAAGCTATCCGCAAGCAAACAGTGGTTATCAATGGCGTTTCTAAGAGTTATTCCATGACCGGTTGGCGGATTGGCTATGCTGTTGGTGAACCGGAAATCATAGCTGCTATGAGCAAGGTTGCAGGCCAAACCACTTCCAATCCAACAACAGTTGCTCAATATGCAGCTATTGAAGCTCTAACTGGCAGTCAGGAGACAGTTGAAATTATGCGTCAGGCCTTTGAAGAGCGTCTCAATACGATCTATCCACTTCTAGCTCAAGTACCAGGTTTTGAGGTCATTAAGCCTCAAGGAGCCTTCTATCTCTTCCCTAATGTCAAAAAAGCTATGGAAATGAAAGGTTTTACAGATGTGACAGCCTTTACCACAGCTATTTTGGAAGAAGTTGGAGTGGCCTTGGTGACCGGAGCAGGATTTGGTGCTCCAGAAAATGTCCGTCTCAGCTATGCGACTGATCTGGAAACACTGAATGAAGCTGTTCAGCGTCTGAAGCAATTTATGGAGCGCTAAAGCATGAGGAAAATCTCCTGTTTTGCAATGTTGGCAATTAGCCTGTTTTGCTTGACAGCTTGCTCTTTTGTTCATCCAGAGCAGGTTTGGACTACTGTTTCCCAGTCTAAGGAGGGAGAACCCTTTTATAAGTTACAAGTGTCTAGAAAAATGTACCGGATTCTATACAATGACAATGGTTCAGCTAGAAAAACCTGGCATCTAGATAATTATAATCCGCTTGAAAATCTTGAGTGCCATACTCTTAATGAAGAAGAGATAAATGGTGTAGATGGAGCGACAGCCAAGAGGGAGCTGTCTGGTCAAGGGTCTGCTAACTTTACTCTGGTTTATGAACATTATTCAGGTAGTCACAAAGAAGTAAGTTATTATCAAGTTGGAATAACTGCTGATAAGAATGGACAAATCAAACATTCGGAAAGCAGTATGGTCTTAGTAAAGACTGAAAAGGATGATTCTAAGTAAACATATAAATGAAAAGCAATTATATTTTTAAAATAGGGATGGGCTTAAAGCCTGTCCTTTTTGCTTTTCTTCGACTCTAGCTGGTAAGAGGTTGTTTAAAGTTATAGAATAATTCTGAAAGCGTTTGTTCTAGGGCTTCCTTATGTAGAAGTTTAGAATGATGAAATATAGCCTTAATATCAGTTAAAGCGTATCTAATATATGTTTTGATTTCTATTAGAAAGGAATGTAGCATGAAACTAGTTTGATATTTTTAAACCTAATAATATGTTTGGTCCTATTGACGGCTTGTTCTTTCCTTAATGCTGAGCAAGGGTGGACAACTATTTCTGAATCAAAGTCTGGCGAACCCACTTATAGCTTACAAGCCAAGGGCAGACAGTACCGGATCCTTTTTGAAGAAAATGCATCAACCCGAATGGATTGGTACTTGAACGATTATCAACCAGGGTTAGAGTTAAAGTTACGAACTTTAAATAGCGAGCATTTGAAAAATTCTGTCGGTGGACCTTCAGAGCAGGAACTTTCTGGGAAGGGGTATGCAGACTTTACTATGGTTTATGAGACTCGTTATAACCCTCAGATTGAGCGGACTTATTTTAAGGTACATATTGAAGTCAATGATAAGGGAGAGGTAAATACTAAGAAAAGTAGTATGGTTTATGAAAAGTCTGAGAAGCTTGAAAATAAGAAAGGAGACTGATTTTCCAAAGAGCTGTTTTCTTTTTCTGATTTCTTATAGAATAGTATTTTCGGAAAAAGATAGCTTTTTAAAGAATTTTAAATTTTCGTCTCTTCAAGGATAGCTATTGCAATCGCTTTATGGTAAAATATAGAACAGATGTCCAAAAGATTTGTCTTGAAATAAAGTGACATTTAGCAACCAATCTAGGAGGCAGATATGATTGATCATTTTGGTATTACAGTCAAGGATTTGGAAGCCAGCAAGCTCTTTTATCAGCAAGCTTTAGAGCCGTTGGGCTACAAGATTGCCTTTGAAATTCCTCAGGCGGTAAGTTTTGCAGAGCCGCAAACAGCTCCAGCTGGAGATTTTTGGTTAAGTCAGGGGCAATCAGATGCTTCTCATTTTGCCATTCGTGCTGAGACTAGAGAGCAAGTGGATGCTTTTTATCAAGCTGGTCTAGCAGCGGGAGGTCAAGATAATGGTGCCCCAGGCATTCGTCCCCAATATCACCAACCTTATTATGCAGCCTTTGTCTTGGATCCAGATGGTAATAATGTCGAGGCAGTCTGTCACAAAGAATAAAAAATAGAAAAGAGAAAAAAAGTGTCAAACAAATATGTAACGATTATTGATGTAAAAGACTATGTGGGTAAAGAAGTGACCATCGGTGCTTGGGTTGCAAATAAGTCAGGTAAGGGTAAGATTGCTTTCTTGCAGCTGCGAGATGGTTCAGCCTTTTTCCAAGGTGTAGCCTTCAAGCCTAATTTTATCGAGAAATTTGGTGAAGAAGTAGGACTTGAGAAATTTGATACTATCAAACGACTTAGCCAGGAAACATCTGTTTTTGTGACAGGGATCGTCAAGGAGGATGAGCGTTCAAAATTTGGCTATGAGCTGGATATCACAGACATCGAAGTAATTGGTGAGTCAAATGATTATCCGATCACGCCCAAAGAACATGGAACGGACTTCCTCATGGACAACCGTCACCTGTGGCTGCGTTCTCGTAAGCAAGTTGCCATGATGCAGATCCGCAATGCCATCATCTACGCTACATATGAATTCTTTGACAAGAATGGATTTATGAAGTTTGACAGCCCAATCTTGTCAGGAAATGCTGCAGAAGACTCAACTGAGCTCTTTGAAACAGACTATTTCGGAACTCCAGCATACTTGAGTCAGTCAGGTCAGCTTTATCTGGAAGCAGGTGCTATGGCTCTTGGTCGCGTTTTTGACTTTGGTCCTGTATTCCGTGCTGAAAAATCAAAAACCCGTCGTCATTTGACTGAGTTCTGGATGATGGATGCAGAGTATTCATACTTGACCCATGATGAGTCACTTGACTTGCAAGAAGCTTATGTTAAAGCCTTGATCCAAGGTGTTCTTGACCGTGCTCCTCAGGCTTTGGAAACGCTGGAACGTGATGTAGAACTCTTGAAACGCTATATTGCAGAGCCTTTCAAGCGTGTTAGCTATGATGAAGCGATTGACCTCTTGCAAGCCCATGAAAATGATGAGGATGCAGATTATGAGCATCTTGAACATGGAGATGACTTTGGTTCTCCACATGAAACATGGATTTCCAACCACTTTGGTGTACCAACCTTTGTCGTGAACTACCCAGCAGCCATCAAGGCTTTCTACATGAAGCCAGTTCCTGGAAATCCAGACCGTGTCCTTTGTGCAGACTTGCTGGCACCAGAAGGCTACGGTGAAATCATCGGTGGTTCCATGCGTGAGGAAGACTACGATGCCCTCGTTGCTAAGATGAATGATCTTGGTATGGATACGACAGAATATGAATTCTACCTTGATCTTCGTAAGTATGGAACAGTTCCACATGGTGGCTTCGGTATCGGTATCGAGCGTATGGTAACCTTTGTGGCAGGGACCAAGCATATCCGTGAAGCCATCCCATTCCCACGTATGCTGCATCGTATTAAACCATAAAACGAATCAAACGCCCATGTGGCGTTTTTTCAACAGTAAACTATGAAATAATCCAAATACAAAATTTTAGAGAAAGAAGAGGTAGGAGTCATGTAAACAGCAGATTAACAAGTGACAAAGGATAGAAATTAGAAAACACTTGTTAAAGGAGAAAATATGTTTAAAAGAAGTTATCGGAAAAATATCGGCCTGATGGCCGGAGTTGAATTTTTTGCCTTTTTAGGCATTACCAGTTTTTGGATTTTATTTCTAAGTCAAAACGGCATGTCCCTTTGGCAGATTGGGCTTTTGGAAAGTATTTTTCATGCGACTAGTGTCATCTGTGAAATTCCTTCTGGGATGTTGGCGGATCGCTTTTCCTACAAGACCAATCTTTATCTGAGCCGGATAGCTGGGATTGTGTCTTCTGTTCTCATGTTGGTGGGGCAGGCAAACTTTTGGGTTTATGCACTGGCTATGGTGATTAGTGCTTGGTCCTATAATTTTGATTCGGGGACAAGCGCAGCCATGGTCTATGATTCGTCTGTGGAGGCCGGACTCAAGGAACGTTACCTGTCCATCTCCAGCTTCATGTCTGGAGTGGCCGAGGCGACCCGGTCTTTGGGAACAGTCTGGGCTGGATTTTTTGTCCATGGACAATTGCATCTGACCTACTATATCATGATTGGCACCTCTATCGTCGTTCTTTTCTTGACCTGGATGCTGAAAGAGCCTAGTGTCAAAGCAGAGAAAGCAGAACGTCTGACTATGAAAAAGATTATCTGGACGGTCAAAGAGGAGTTACAGAGAAATCCTAGTCTTTTTATCTGGATGATTCTGTCCCAAATCATCGGAACGATGATGTGTATGTTTTATTTTTACTACCAAAATCAATTGCCTGACTTAAAAGATTGGCAGATTTCGGTAGTCATGCTAATTGGCAGTGCTTTGAATATCTTGGCGGTCTATCTGGCGAGTATGATTGGAAAGAAGTATTCTGCCTTGAAACTCTTTCCTACGGTAGTTTTTCTAACTGGAGCAAGCTACCTGCTGTCCTATTTTGGAACGCCAGTTATCTATATTTTGATTTATCTAATCAGCAACGCCTTGTATGCTCTTTTCCAGCCAATTTTTGACAACGATTTACAAAAGCAGCTGCCAAGTGAAGTACGGGCGACCATGCTCAGTGTCTATTCTATGATGTTCAGCCTGAGTATGATTGTCATTTTCCCTATGACGGGCTGGTTGATTGATCACTTTGGCTTCGATTGGACTTTTATAGCTTTGGGCGGCTTTTTATTTGTTGTAACTCCATTTTTGCATATAGGTCTAAAGAAAATAAGCCAGAACTTACAAGAAGTCTAATATCAATGTTCTCTTTCTGTTGGTCAGAAGGAGAATATTTTTTAGCCTTTGAAAATTATGGTAAAATAAATAAAGTTTAATGGAGAAGTAGGCAGTATGAAAGATTTATTGAAATATTTCAAGGGCTATATCAGGGAGTCTTTGCTGGGACCCTTGTTTAAGCTCTTGGAGGCCAGTTTTGAACTCTTGGTTCCGCTTTTGATTGCGGGTATTGTGGATGAGACCATTCCTAGACACGACAGCTCCCATCTCTACTGGATGGTTTTTCTTTTGATGGGCTTGGCTGCGCTGGGCGTGGTGGTAGCAGTGGTAGCCCAGTATTATTCGTCAAAGGCGGCAGTGGGCTTTACTCGTCAGATGACAAGCGACCTCTATCAAAAAATCCTGCGTTTGCCTAAGGCTAGTCGGGATGAGCTGACGACTTCTAGCTTGGTGACTCGGCTGACGAGCGACACCTATCAGATCCAGACGGGCATCAATCAATTTCTTCGTCTCTTTCTGCGGGCGCCTATCATCGTTTTTGGCTCTATCATCATGGCCTTTACTATCAGTCCGGTCATTACCTTGTGGTTTTTGCTCATGGTAGCAATTTTAACGGCTATTATCGTTTTCATGTCTCGTCTGATGAATCCTCTCTATGCCAAAATTCGTCAGCTGACTGACCAGTTGGTCAACCTGACGCGCGAACAACTGCAGGGCATGCGGGTTATAAGAGCTTTCGGTCAGACCCAGCGTGAGGTTCAGACCTTTCGCAATCGTAACGAGCTCTATAAAACCTGGCAAATTAGGACGGGAGCTCTGGCTAGTCTGATTAGCCCTCTGACTTTTCTTACGGTCAATGGTACTCTGATTGTTGTGATTTGGCAGGGGAATAGCTTTATCGGCAAGGGCTTGTTGACCCAGGGGATGCTAGTGGCTTTGGTCAATTATTTATTGCAAATTTTGGTGGAATTGCTCAAGCTAACTATGCTAGTCAATTCTCTCAATCAAAGCTATATCAGTGCAGGTCGCATTAGTCAAGTCTTCGATCAAGCAGAAGAAGATGTCCTGCAGGAATTAGTGCAGGAAACAGCTCTGGCAAATCAAGCCATTAAAGTCCAGCAGGTCAGCTTTTCTTATCCAAATGCAGCTAGTCCAGCCTTGACTGGTCTGACTTTTGATTTGAAAAAAGGTCAGACTTTGGGGGTTATTGGTGGGACAGGTTCAGGGAAGTCTACTCTGGTTCAGCTGCTGGCCCATCTCTATCCTGTGGCTGCTGGTCAGTTGACCATCTTTTCCCAAGGACGCAGTCCCAAAAATCTGAGCGAATGGCGGTCTTGGATCAGTCTGGTGCCTCAAAAGGCGGAGCTTTTCCAAGGAACTGTTCGCTCCAATCTGACCTTGGGTATGTCAAGCAAGCCAACAGACGCAGATTTGTGGCAGGCTTTAGAGATTGCTCAGGCAGCGGACTTTGTCTCTCAGAAGGAAGGTGGCTTGGATGCGACTGTAGAGGCCTTTGGCTGGAATTTTTCTGGCGGTCAGCGTCAGCGTTTAACCATTGCCAGAGCTGTCTTGCGGAGGGCGCCTTTCTTGGTTTTAGATGATGCGACCTCTGCTCTGGACTATCTGACAGAGGCCAGACTCCTGCAGGCTATTAAGAATGAATTGACTGAAACCAGTCTGGTCTTGATCTCTCAGCGGACCAATAGCTTGCGCTCAGCGGATCAAATTTTAGTCCTAGATAAGGGAGAACAGGTGGCTCTTGGTAGCCACGAAGAACTCTTAGTCAGCTCTGCTATTTACCGAGAAATCCATCACTCACAGCATAGTCAAGGAGAGGAGAGCAAGCATGAAGTATAAGACATCATCTAGCAGCTTGAGGCGTTTGACTCGAGATTTGCTGCAGGCGCGCTGGCTCTTTCTCCTAGCTAGTCTGGGAACAGTGGCTCAAGTGGCTCTGACTGTTCTTCTTCCAGTTTTAATCGGGAATGCGGTCGATAGTGTTCTACTTCCTCAAGCGGAGCAGCATTTGATGCCGATTTTGGGTCAGATGTTGTTGGTCATCTTAGCCAATACTCTGATTCAGTGGCTTAATCCCTTGGTCTATAATCAGCTGGTCTATCGCTATAGCCAGCAGCTCCGTCAAGGCGTCATCAAGAAAGTACACTATCTGCCCTTGGCCTATCTAGATCGGCAGGGAACCGGAGACTTGGTTAGTCGGGTGACGACTGACTTGGAGCAGCTCAGCAATGGCCTGCTTATGGTTTTTAATCAATTCTTTGTGGGTTTGCTAACCATCTTAGTCACTATCATTAGCATGGCCAGATTGGACTCTTTCCTCCTGTTTTTGGTCTTGCTTTTGACGCCCCTTTCTCTCTTCTTAGCTCGCTTTATTGCCAGAAAGAGTTTTAGCTTTTTCCAACGTCAGACGCAGGCGAGAGGGGCACAGACCCAGCTGATTGAGGAAAGTCTGACCCAGGAAAGTCTGATACAGGCTTTTAATGCTCAGGAGCAGTTTGATACAGCTTTTGCTCGCAGCAACCAAACCTATGCAGACTATTCGCAGGCGGCTATTTTCTATTCTTCAACGGTCAATCCTTCGACTCGTTTTATCAATGCCCTAATCTATGCTTTGATTGTGGGCTTTGGGTCTGTCCGAATCATTCAGGGAACAGGCTTTACGGTTGGGCAGCTGGTAACCTTTCTCAACTATGTCAACCAGTACACCAAGCCTTTCAATGATATTTCGTCAGTCATGTCGGAATTGCAGAGCGCTTTAGCTTGTGCGGAGCGGATTTACAGCGTTTTGGACCAAGAAGAAATAGCAGAGCCCGGTCAGGAAATCCTCCAGTCGGAAGATGTCAAAGGACAGATTAGCTTTGAGCATGTGGCTTTTGGCTATGAGCCTGGAAAAGAGCTAATTCAGGATTTGAATATAAGGATTCCAGCAGCTAGCAAGGTCGCAATTGTCGGGCCAACTGGTGCGGGTAAGTCAACCCTGATTAATCTCCTCATGCGCTTTTACAATGTAGACAGTGGTCTTATTTCGCTAGACGGTACTCCCATAACGCATTACACCAGAGCCGCTTATCGTCAGCAGTTTGGTATGGTACTGCAAGAGACTTGGCTCAAGACGGCGACTATTCACGACAACATAGCTTTTGGCCGGCCAGACGCTAGCCGAGAAGAGGTTATTACAGCTGCCAAGGCGGCCAATGCGCATTTCTTTATCCAGCAGCTGCCTCAGGGGTATGACACCTATCTGGCGGATGCTGGGGACTCCCTGTCTCAAGGTCAGCGGCAGCTCTTGACCATTGCCCGTGTCTTCCTTTCCGTTCCTAAAATCCTAATCTTGGATGAGGCGACTTCCTCCATTGATACTCGGACAGAAGTCTTGATTCAGGAGGCTTTCAACAAGCTCATGGTGGGACGAACTAGCTTTATCATCGCTCACCGCCTGTCTACTATTCAAAATGCTGACATCATCCTCGTCATGGTAGATGGTGATATCGTCGAACATGGTAATCATCAGGAGATCATGGATGCCAGAGGTGTTTATTACCAAATGCAGACGGCGCAGGAGTAGAGGGGGAGCTTTATTAAAGTTCATAGATTGATGCTAAACAAAACTAAAAGAGTTGGAAATTCCAACTCTTTTTGCTTATAGTGTAACTTCCTCCAATCCTGTCTCTGTCAGTTTATAAATCTTCTGGCAGACTTCTTTGAGAAAGACGCGGTCGTGGGAGACTGTTATGATGGTACCAGGATAGGTCGTCAAAAGCTTGCGAACCTGAGGCTGAGAGGTGGGAGAGAAGTTGCGGGTTGGTTCGTCCAGAAGGAGGACATTGGGGCGGTCTAGTACAAGTTTGAGTAGGAGAAGCTTGGCTTTTTGACCTCCGGAAAGCTGCCCAATCGGGTGGCGGGCCTCGTCGCGCGTGAACTGAAGACTAGCTAGATGAGTCAGGATTTTCTCTTCCTGAGCCTTGTCGCCAGAGGGAGCCAGAAAGTCCAAGGGACTGCTTCCATCAGTTAGCAAGTCGCCATAATGCTGGGGCATGTAGCCGACCTGCATATCTGTCCGCTCACGCAGGATCTTCCATATTTCCTTAAGCAGAGTAGATTTGCCTGCACCATTAGAACCAATCAGTCCGATTTTTTCCTGACCGCAGACTTCCAGAGTCAGGTTCTCCGCCAACTGCCGTTCGTCAGTTTCCAGTTTCATTCCTTCTAATTTCAGGATTCTTTTGGTCAATGGCAGAGCTTCTATGTCTGAGAAGTGAAGGCTGATAGCATCTTCCTGTGTCGGAATTTCGGTCATTTCAGCGCCTGCCTTTTCAAATCGTTTTCCCTGTGAGAGGACGTTTTTCATTTTTTTAGCCACCAGTCGACCTGCAGTAGCGTCATGGGTGTTTCGTAAAGTATGCTCCACACTCTGCTTAACCCGTCGGTGTTTTTCCATGGTCTTGGCGTGTTCTTCCCGCTCTTTCCGTGCCAATTGACCTTGTTTTTCAAAGGCCTCCTGACGTTGATGGCGGTAATTTTCATAGTCCAGACTCTTGACGCTGGTTCTAGCTTCCTGCTTCTTTTTGATTCGCTCCAGATGAACAATCTTAGTCGCAGCTTGAGCAAGAAAGTGTTCGTCGTGAGAGACGAAAAGTACCGTTCTCTGGCTGTGGCTGATAAAGTTTTCCAGCCAAGTCAGAGTTTCAAGATCAAGGTCATTAGAGGGCTCATCAAGAAAGAGCATGTCCCAATCACTGGCTAGTTTCTTGATGAGCTGAACTTTAAGTTTTTCTCCTCCAGATAGGCTGGCGAGCTGCTGCTGACTGGCAAAACGCTGGCAGTCAAAGTTGAGCTCCCCAGCATAGCGGTAGAGCTTAGCATAGTCCAGCTCGGTCTCAAAATCAGCAAAGAAATAATCATTGAGCGTCAGTTGGGCATCCTCTGAAGGCAGCTGCTGGGGCAGATAGACTGCAGCAGTATAGGACTTATCAATCTGTCCGCTGTAGCTGACATAGGAGGTGACCAGTCGCTCGTCTAGCAAGAGCTTGAGCAGGGTGGACTTGCCATTGCCCTCCTCACCGATAATAGCGACCTTGTCTCCTTGATTGACAGTCAGTGACAAATCTTTGACTAACTCTTTCAGGTCTTTTAGGTGGGTAATGGTTAGATTTCTTATTTGAAGCATAGATGTCTCCTTCGTTTTATAACACAAAATACAGCCCTGCTTTATTTAGCAGAGCTGTTTTTAGTTGCACAAAGCAGACACAGGAGTGTCTAAGTAGGATTATTCGTTCATAGGCTTCCAGCTTACACTGTCATAGGAGCGACAGGATTCATCTAAAGATAAGCAAATAGAAGCTAGAAAGCACAAAAAATGAACATCCCGCGGATATGCAGAAACATGACAAAATCTACTAAATAAAGTTTCCTTTAAAAAATAGACTTAATTTTTCATGTCTCCGTGTACCTCCGAAATAGTTCTGCTTTAAGTCTAACAGAAGGAGCTAAGAAAGTCAATAGAAAAGAAGGCTGAGACAGGATATCCCAACCTTGATTGCGTTTTTATATTATAAGCTTGTAGAATGTTTGGGTTGGACCTTTTGATCAGGGTAGATATGGTTAATGGCATTGTTGACAGCAGTAGGTGCCTCACCGAGTCCAGTCGCAATTAAGTCGATCTTACCTTCGTAGCTGCAACAATCTCCAGTAGCATAGATACCTGGTACGGAGGTTTCTTGCTTGCTATTGACCAAAATCTTGTGACGGTTGAGTTCCAAGCCCCAATCTTTGAGATTGCCGACAGAGGATTTAAAACCGTAATTGACAAAGAGATGATCTAGAGGTAAAAGCTGACTTTCCTCTCCCTTGACCTGGCTGATTTCCAAGTGGGTAATTTTGCCATTTTCACCGACCAATCGACTGGGTACAAATGGTGTCTTAATCTCAACGCTGGAAGCCTTGAGTTCCTCCACACTATGCTCCAAAGCCCGGAAGTTGTCCCGACGATGAACCAGGCTGGTTTCTGCGATTTTTTCAAAAGCTAGTGCCCAGTCAACAGCCGAGTCGCCGCCTCCCAGAACAACAACCTTTTTGCCAGCGTACTGGCTGATATTTGACACATGATAGTGGAGGTTGCTGTAGCTTTCAGCATCATCTAGCTCCAAAGCTCTTGGTTTAAAGGCGCCACCTCCCATGGCAATGATAATGGTTTTGGTCTGATGCTTCGCTTTAGAAGTCGTAATAGTGAAGCCCTCTTCGCCTTTCACGATATCCAGCACTGTTTCGTTGAGACAAATCTCAGTCTGGAAAGTCTCCAGCTGCTCAATTAGACGCTGTGTCAACTCTTCGCCACTTAGATTGGTAAAGCCAGGGACATCCAGAATCTTCTTCTCTGGATAGAGAATGGCTGGCTGACCGCCCAGCTGAGGCAGGGAATCAATAATTTTAACCTTGGCTTGGCGCAGATGAGCATAAAAAGCTGCGAATAGGCCAACTGGACCACCGCCGACAATCGTAATATCATACAGTTCAGACATAATTTTCCTCAATCTTTTTTAAAATAAACTAGCATTATTGTACCACAAAAAGGGGGAGAAATGTAAGTGAGTAAGTTTACCTAATATTAAAAGCCCCTGATGGGGCTTGAAATTAGATAGCAAATAAATCATTGAGGTTTTCAGCCAGCGTCGGGTGGGTAAAGATTTGCTTTCTCAAGTAAGTGTAAGGAATCTTATTATCCATGGCTACAGTCAGGATATTGATAATTTCCTGAGCTCCAGCTGAGAAGATAGTCGCTCCAACAATTTCCTTGGTTTCAGTGTTGACAACAGCCTTGAAGGCACCGCGTAAGTCAGCATTGACATGTCCGCGAGGCATTGCTGCGACTGGAATCTCCTTAACTGCAATCGGCAGTCCTTGCTCTTGCGCTTCCTTTTCAGTCAATCCGATTTGAGCCAAAGGCGGTGTGATGAACATGCTAGTAGGGACGTTTTTACGGTCTTCTAGTGTGTAGCTGCCATCCCCAGCCAGATAGCTATAAAGGATACGGAAGTCATCCAGTGAGATATAAGTGAACTGGAGACCGCCATTGACATCACCCGCTGCAAATACACCAGGTACAGATGTTTCCAAGTGTTTATCAACCTTGATAGCTCCGCGTTCTGTCAGCTCAATGTCAGTATTTTCCAAGTGAAGTGGCTCAATATTCGGTTTGCGTCCAGTAGCATAGAGCAGGGCGTCAAAGCGGAATTCTCCATCCTCTGTCACAACGACAACTTCATCACCATCATTTTTGACCTGTGTGGTACGAACATTTTGTAAGAGCTGGATTCCGTCTTCTTCCATGTACTTCTTAGCTAGAGTAGCGATAGAAGGTTCTACTCGAGGGAGAAAGACAGGTGCAGCATCCAGTACAGTTACTTGACTGCCCAATTTGTTGTAGAGTCCAGCAAATTCTAGGCCGATATTACCGCCACCTAGAACTCCTAAGCGTTTAGGAAGTTCTTTCAGGTTTTGGATACCTGTTGAATCGTAAACATTTTTAGTATCAGTCAATCCAGGAATCGGTAGGACATTGGAAACAGCACCAGTATTGATGACAATAGTCTCAGCAGTCAGTTCCTCTTTTTCATCACCAGCTGTGATTTCGATGACTTTGTTGGAAAGGAAATGAGCTTCCCCATCGATAATGTCGACACCAGCACCGCTAACTCCTGCATAGTTTTTACTATTAAGGCGGCTAGTTACAGCATTCTTTTCAGCTATGACTTGGTCAAAAGTTAAGCCCTTTTCAGCTGCGACTAAGAGAGTTTTGGTTGGGATGCAGGCGATATTGATACAGGTTCCCCCATACATAGCCTTGCTTCGCTCAATCAAAGCAACTTTTTTTCCTTGGGTTGCCATTTTAGCAGCCAATGTTTTACCAGCCTTACCAAAGCCGATAACAATCAGATCATAAGTTAACATAATTTACCTCCATTTTTCAAAAAGATTGTATCACATCTAGTCAGAAATTGCTGATTTCTGCTACGCCTATTTTATTTATGCTCTTTATTTGACATTTAAAAGTGATATGTATACGTTTTGAGCAATATTTTCCTTTCATGTTGATTTCTATGTTATACTGATTAAATTAGGTTTTAAAAGAAGGAGGACAAGATGTCTATATTTACTATTATTTCAGCAATTTTAGTTTCTTTAGAATTTTTTTATATCATGTATTTGGAGACATTTGCAACAGCTTCAAAAATAACAGCTCGAGTCTTTAACATGACTCAGGAGGAGCTTGAGAGGGAATCGGTTAACACTCTTTTTAAAAACCAAGGAGTCTATAATGGTTTGATTGCTGTCTTGGTTTTACTAGCTGTTTTTACCCAAGATTCTTTTTGGATGGCTATCTTTATGATTTACATTATCTTAGTGGCGGCCTATGGAGCATTGACTAGTGATCCGAAAATCTTGCTTAAGCAGGGAGGGTTAGCTATACTGACCTTAATCAGTTTATTTTTCTAAAAAGAGTGGGAGTATTTTATTTCTCACTCTTTTTTGCATAAGGATTGACTTTTTAATTAGACAAGTGTAGAATAAAGATGAGAATAGAATATAGAAAGACGGGAAGACTATGAAAACATCCATTAAACGTTTGCCTGACGGAGAATTTACTATTTTAAAAGTAATTTGGCAATTGCCAAACCCAACAACTTCTGCCCAAATTATGGAAAAACTGGGCGAAGATAACCATTGGAAACCCCAGACCCTGTTAACTGTCTTAGCTCGCTTAACGGAAAAAGGCTTTTTAGAAAGTGTCCGTAAGGGACGTGAAAGACAGTATACGGCCATTATCTCAGAAGATGAATACCTAGAAGTAGAAACTTCAGATTTTCTAAAGCGTTATAGTGGTCATTCCATGGGGGGCCTTGTTAAAACTCTCTTTTCATCTAATTCTTTGTCAGACAATGAATTAGACGAGTTGAGGAGTTTACTTGATCAGAATAAATAAGTGGAGTCATCACCATGAAGCAATTCCTTTTATCTTTTTTGTTAACCAGTCTTACTACCTCGATTTTAGTAATCCTACTTAGTTTACTTTTTGCGCTTTTTAAGACGCGGGTTTCAGCCCGAGCAAAATATGTCATTTGGTTTTTGGTTTTGCTGAGTTTTCTCTTCCCATTTCGTCCTCAGTTTGGTTCAGGTTTGATTCGGATGAATGCAGGATCAACGATCAATACAGTGGCTACACAGGTTCCTTCAGGAACAGCACAAGTAGCTTCTCAAGTTACTGAAAAAACGATTCAGCCCAATCTGTGGCAAAGTTTTCTAAATTTGCCTTGGTTCGAGATTCTTATTGCAATATGGTTGCTAGGCTTTGTCTTTAGCATCGCTCGATATGCTTATTCCTATATTCTTTTTAGAAAGATGCTAAAACGATGGGGGACTCCCGTTGAAGATGAAGAAGCTCTGGCCCAATTACAAAAGATCCAAGAAGAGATGGGAATTAAAAATAAGGTTCGCCTGCTTCACTATCCTATGTCACAAAGTCCTATGCTAATTGGCTTCAGAGATATATTGATTGTATTACCAGAGTCTGACTACACTGAGGAAGAGTTGCAACTTGTTTTCAGACATGAATTGACGCACTACAAACACTATGATGTCTTGATTAATCTTTTAGCGATCCTTGTTAAAAGTCTTCATTGGTTTAATCCAATAGTTCGTCTAGCTTGTCGTGAAACTCAAGAAGTAGGAGAAATGTATTGTGATTATGATGTCTTAAATGATCAAGATATGCATTACCGGACTTTTTATGGAGAGACAATTTTAACTATGATTGATCGCAGTAAAAAGACGCCGATTGCTTTGACGACCTGCTTTTACTCTGAAAAATTTAATCTAAAGAGACGGATTGTCAGCATTATGGATAGTCGTCTACCTAAGAAGTTATTGTCAACCGTTTTTGTAGTAGCCGTTTCAGTTCTCTTGCTTTTGACTAGCTCGGTCTTTGCTATTGAAACTTCTGCAATTAATGTTCAAAAAACGCAGAAAGTAATCAATAAAAAAGTATCTAAAGAATTTAGTCAAGACCAGGCTTTGGCTGTTGCCTTGAAAGATTTAGGTCTTGGCGAAAAAGATATTAAAAATTTAAAGATTGTTCGAGATAAGGACAATTACCAAATCTATTTTTCTCACGGTCAAACTGCCCATGAGCTTCTAATCAATGCAAAGAATGGAAAAGTTTTAAAATCTAAACAACACACTGTAGTCGAAAAGACTGTAACAGTTGAGAAAGAAGTCCCAAGTTCGAATCATACTTCAACAGATACTAATCAGCCAGCTGTGACAACCCATAGTAGTAGTCCAAGTGTCACAACAGTTCCATCACCAAGTAAGAGTCAGACTTCATCTTCTCGAGATGATGACGATAAAGACGCCGATGATGATAAGGATGACGATGATGATTAAAATTAACTCTATCTATTTAGGTTTGATATGAACCTAAATAGATAGAGTTTTATATTTTTTAAAAAATCTCTTGACAAACAAAAACTACAAGTGTAGAATATAACTATAAACGACAAATGTAGAAATAAAATTTTTAGGTTTTGAGCAGTTGCTCTCTTTCTTTTAAATCATTAAACTACATTTGTAGAATAAAAAAGGAGAATCCCCATGAAACAAAAGAAGATTCAAACAAACTTTCAGCGTATCGAGACTAAGTATATCTTAGACCGGGCCACATTAGAGCGTTTAGAGGCTGAGATGGCTCCTTATCTTATTGCTGATGACTATGCAACATCAACTATAACAAATATCTATTTTGATAATGATGATTTTCAGATGATTCAAGATTCGATTGCTCGCAAAGGTGGGCGTGAAAAGTTACGTATGAGAACTTATGCAGAGCAACCTACAGATGATTGTCAAGTTTTCTTAGAAATTAAGAAAAAGTCTGAAGAAGTTGGATTTAAGTATCGGCTAGTCTCTAATCCAGTTTCGGTTGTAAATTTCATTGAAAATGGATTAGTTGATGCGACTATTTCTGATGATCGAGTGAAGGCAGAAGTAGTCGCATTACAAGAACGCTATCTAGATTTAAAACCAAAAATGGTGATTAGCTATGATCGTTATTCTATGAAGGGATTAGAGGATAAGAAGGTGCGTGTGACCGTTGATTCAAATATTCGATATAGAGATTATGATGTTGAGTTGACTTCTGGACGCTATGGCTGGCCTTTGCTAGAAGATGGAAAAGCCATTATGGAAATTAAGGTCCCTGGTCAATATCCTCAATGGATGGCTGGTATTCTTAATAAATTTGGTCTCATGGATCAATCCTTCTCAAAATATGGCAAAGCATACCTACAGACAAAAGAAAGATTAAGCCACACAGTCAAGTCTTAAGGAGATCTCAATGCTCAATCAGTTATTTAATAGTATTTATTCCTCGGCTGAAGTGAAAATTAATCCCTTAGCTCTGATTTTTTCAATGATCACAAGCTTGATTTTAGGGATTGTTTTAGCCAAGGTATATAAACGTCAAACGATTTATACAAAAGAATTTGTGATTACTTTGTCTCTGTTACCTGCTATTATTTCTATTATCATTTTCCTAGTGAATGGCAATTTAGGTACCAGTGTTGCTGTAGCGGGAACTTTTAGTTTGATTCGCTTTCGATCTGCTGCAGGAGGATCAAAAGAGCTCTTGGCAGTCTTTATGGCAACAGCCATCGGAATTACAACAGGGATGGGATTTGTTGCTTTAGCTGTCGTTTTTACCCTATCAATTTCCTTTGTTTGGTTGATTTTTGAAAAAATGAATTTTACTTCTGTTAGCCAGACAAGACGATATGTGGAAATAAAGGTTCCAGCTAATTTTGATTATGAATTACTCTTTGAAGCTATTTTTTCAGCTAACTGTAAAAGTGTTGAAATGACATCAATTGAAGCAGCTGAAAAGCAATTGATCAAGTTGGAATACGTTATTGATTTATTGCCGGAGATAAGTGATAGTAAGCTCATGCAGCAGTTTCTCGTCTATGATAAGGTTTTGTCGATGACTATTTCCAAAGCTGCTAAAAAGAAAAAAACATTGTAAAGTGAATCTTAGAGTAATTTTTTTAAATCTTAAAAGAACAGGCACATAGTATTCAATAAAAACTTGACATGAATTTCCTAATATGATATCATTAACTAGATTCTGAACTTGAAGGGAGTGAAAAACATGTCAAAAACAGTAGTACGTAAGAACGAATCTCTTGATGACGCTCTTCGCCGTTTCAAACGCGCTGTTACTAAAGCTGGTACTCTTCAAGAAACACGCAAACGTGAATTCTATGAAAAGCCTTCTGTAAAACGTAAACGTAAATCAGAAGCAGCTCGTAAGCGCAAGAAATTCTAATTGAAATAAAAAACAGCCTCAGGGCTGTTTTTTTGTTAAAGAACTATTACGTTATTGTAGGAATGCAATAAAAAAACCTGAACATATACTTTCAGGTTTTTTGTTGTATTATTTTTTTTCAAGCAAAGCTTTGATTTCTTGAAGTACTTCAAGTTCAGTTGGAGCTGGTTCTTCTTCGACAACTTCTTCTTGTTTTTTACCGAAGCTTTGAGCTTTTTCAGCAGCCTTAACAATGAAGAAAAGAACTGTTCCGATAACAAGGAAGTTAATAACCGCACTTAGGAAGTTACCATATGCAATACCGTTCCAAGATAATTCAGCAATTTTATCTACACCAGCAGCGCTCAAGGCTGGGTTTAAAATAAGTGGTGTGATAATGTCATTTACTAATGAAGTAACAATTGCACCAAAAGCAGCACCAATGATAACAGCAACAGCTAGGTCAACTACGTTGCCACGAAGTAAAAAGCTTTTTAACTCTTTTAACATAGAAATATCTCCTTTTTTTAATCAGTCTCTATTATAATGAAAATAACAACCTTTTGCAAGTGGTTGATTTTATAGGATTGTTAAATTTTCATGTCTTTCTTTTAAAGTTTATTTATTTGTAAATCTGTAGCTGATATTTTACTTTTTTGTCAATTTATTATAAAATATAACATAGTATTCTATGGTAAATTGGAGGTATTGTCGGGTGATTGATAAAGAAATCATTTCTGATATTAAAAACAGCGTCAATATCGTCGAAGTCATAGGAGAAGTTGTTGCTCTGACTAAGGCTGGACGCAACTTTCTTGGACTATGTCCATTTCATGGAGAAAAGACACCTTCCTTTAATGTCGTTGAAGATAAGCAGTTTTACCACTGTTTTGGTTGCGGCAAGTCGGGAGATGTTTTTAAGTTTATCGAAGAATATCGTGGCGTTTCATTTATGGAAGCCGTCCAAATAATTGCTGAACGATCGGGTATTCAACTTGCAGTTGATAAAAATGATCTATCCCAACCCAAAAGACAACACCCGTATCAAGCTCTCTATGATATTCATACTGAGGCTGCGAAATTTTATCATGCTATCTTGATGACGACCAAGATGGGAGAAGAAGCTAGAACTTATCTTTACAAACGTGGATTGACTGATGAGATCGTTAAGCATTTTCAGATTGGTTTAGCCCCTAGTGAAGGCAACTATCTTTATCAGAGTATGGTTGAAAAATTTGATGAAGCAACCATTATGAACTCGGGACTGTTTAATCTAGCAGAGAGTAATCTAGTTTATGATGCTTTTCAAAATCGTATCATGTTTCCTTTGGCCAATGATAATGGCCAAGTAGTGGCATTTTCCGGAAGGATTTGGGAGGAATCCCCTCCGACTGATAGTCATCAAGCTAAGTATAAAAATAGTCGAAGCACAGCTATTTTCAATAAGAGCTATGAACTCTATCATTTGGACAAGGCAAAAGCAACCATAAAGAAAAGTCATGAAGTCTATCTGATGGAAGGTTTCATGGATGTCATTGCTGCTTACCGGGCAGGTATCGAAAATGCAGTCGCTTCAATGGGGACGGCCTTGACACATGAACATGTTCAGCATCTTAGCAAGTATTGTAAAAAGGTTATCTTATCTTACGATGGTGATAAGGCTGGACAGGCAGCAACTGTTAAAGCTTTGGATGAATTAAAAGATTTATCTGTTGAGATTGTCTCTATTCCAGATCAGATGGATCCAGATGAATTTATTCAAAAAAATTCTCCTGAAGAACTGCAATATTTGCTAACCAAAACTCGGATAAGTGATGTTGAGTTTCTAATTCGCTATCTGAAACCGGAAAATACTGAGAATCTACAAGCTCAGATTGAATTCGTTGAGAAAATGGCTCCGATTATTGCTCAGACCTCATCGATTACGGCGCAGAATTCGTATATTTATATGCTGGCAGAGCTTCTACCAGACTTTGATTACCAGCAAGTTGAGCAGGCGGTTAACAATAGTCGCTTAAGTAATCGAAAGAGTCAGCAGGAACAGGTTTATCAACAGCCTCGTTTTCAGACAAATCTTCCGCTTTCTAAGCAAGTGTCTCGTTTAGTAAAAGCTGAGAATCACCTTCTTAATCGAATGATTGAATATCCTATAGTTTTGAATGATTACCGTTTGAGAGAAGATTTCCAGTTTGCAACACCTGAATTACAGATTCTATACCAGATACTTTGCGAAAATGGTGAGGTGACATCACACGATTTGTCTGAGCAATCAGATGGAGTCCAACAAGCCTGGTATCGTATTTTAGAAGAAGATTTACCTAGCGAAATTGCGGACAATGAGTTGGCAGAAGTTGAATCTATCAGAGATAAGGAATTGCTCCGTAAGGAAAATCAAATAATAGGGAAAAGAGTCCGAGAAGCATCTCATAATGGTGATGTTGATACGGCAATTGAAGAACTGGAGCGCTTGATCGCTCAGAAAAGAAGAATGGAGTAGGAATGGCTACAAAACAAAAAGAAGTAACAACATTTGACGTACAAGTTGCAGAATTTATTCGAAACCATAAAAAGGCTGGTACGGCAATTGATGATGAAATTAATGATAAATTGATTATTCCTTTTACCTTAGATGCAGATGGTATCGAAGATTTGTTGCAACGTATTCAAGATGCAGGGATTTCTATTACAGATAAAGAAGGGAATCCAAGTGCACGTGTTTTACACAACGAAGAGGAAGAAGCAGAGCTAACTGATGAAGAACTTTTAGGTAGCAATTCAGCTAAAGTCAATGATCCTGTTCGTATGTATCTGAAAGAAATTGGAGTCGTTCCACTTTTGACAAACGAAGAAGAGCAAGAATTGGCAATCTTGGTTGAGCAGGGCGATACTGAGGCTAAGCAACGTTTGGCTGAAGCCAACCTTCGTTTGGTAGTTTCTATTGCTAAGCGTTATGTTGGACGTGGCATGCAGTTCCTTGACTTGATCCAAGAAGGAAATATGGGCTTGATGAAGGCTGTTGACAAGTTTGACTACACCAAAGGATTTAAGTTTTCAACATATGCAACTTGGTGGATCCGTCAGGCCATTACACGTGCGATCGCTGATCAAGCTAGAACAATCCGAATCCCAGTTCACATGGTAGAAACAATTAACAAGCTAGTTCGTGAGCAACGCAATCTCTTGCAAGAATTGGGTCAAGATCCAACGCCTGAGCAGATTGCTGAGCGTATGGATATGACTCCAGACAAGGTTCGTGAGATTCTCAAGATTGCTCAAGAGCCAGTTTCGCTAGAAACACCTATCGGTGAGGAAGATGATAGCCATCTGGGTGACTTTATCGAAGACGAAGTAATTGAAAATCCAGTTGATTACACAACTCGTGTTGTTCTTCGTGAGCAGTTAGATGAAGTTTTAGACACTCTTACAGATCGTGAAGAAAATGTTCTTCGTCTTCGTTTTGGTTTGGATGATGGTAAAATGCGGACCTTGGAAGATGTTGGTAAAGTTTTCAATGTGACACGTGAACGCATTCGCCAAATTGAAGCTAAAGCTCTACGCAAATTACGCCACCCAAGCCGTAGTAAGCCACTCCGTGATTTCATTGAAGATTAAAAAATGGTGAAATCTAGATTCTATAGATATGAACTAAATAGGAGATGATAGGATGGCAGAGCAAAAATATACAGCAGAAGAAATTGAAGGCATTAAAAACCGTATTCTTGAAAGTTTGGAACAAGTCATTGACCCTGAGTTGGGTATTGATATTGTCAATCTGGGACTCATTTATGAAATTCGTTTCAACGAAGAAAATGGTGAGACAGAAATCGACATGACTCTAACAACTATGGGATGTCCTTTGGCTGACTTATTAACGGATCAAATCCACGATGCTCTTGAAGAAATTCCAGAAGTAACTAAAGTGGAAGTCAAGCTGGTTTGGTATCCAGCTTGGACAGTCGAAAAAATGAGCCGTTACGCAAGAATTGCACTTGGAATCAAATAATACTTAATCTCGAATCCTACTGGGTTCGAGATTTTTTACTAAAGTAAATCATAGATATCTGATCTGAAAAAATTGCAATTTTGCTGAAATATGATATAATAATTTTATTGTCTTGGGGTCGTTACGGATTCGACAGGCATTATGAGGCATATTTTGCGACTCATCTAGCGGATGTAAAACGCCAGTTAAATATAACTGCAAAAAATAATACTTCTTACGCTTTAGCTGCCTAAAAACCAGCCAGCGTGACCCGATTCGGATTGCTTGTGTCTGATGACAGGTCTTATTATTAGCAAGCTACGGTAGAATTTTGTCTAGGGATTTTACAAGAGATTGATAGACTCGCTTGATTTGGGCTTGAGTTATGTGTCAAAATCAAGTTAAAGCAATACATAGCCTATGGTTGTAGACAAATGTGTTGGCAGATGTTTGGACGTGGGTTCGACTCCCACCGGCTCCATATTTAATAATGGAAGATTACTCAAGAGGCTTAAGAGGCTGTGTTGGAAACGCAGTAGGCGTGTAAAAGCGTGCGTGGGTTCGAATCCCATGTCTTCCGTAGTATTTAAGGCGCCCAATGGCGTTTTTTTGTTGGCTTAAAAGGATTGGAATTTTTTGCTGATTTGGTGGCTAAATCTAAAATTGGACTCCTATTTAGACTTTATGATACGCAGAAGAAAGATGGATTCGTTTCCATCTTTTTATTTTTGTAAAATATATTGAAATTTTTCTGAAAAGTAGTAGACTGTTACTTAGAAAAGTGAGGGGACTTCATGAAATTATACGTACAACTGATGATTATCTTTTCGATTTCGTTGCTTGGAGAGGGAATTTCAACTATTTTTCATTTACCAATTCCAGGTAGCATCATCGGATTAATTTTGTTATTTTTAGCTTTAGAATTCAAATGGTTACGCCTACGTCATGTAAATATGGTTGGTAATTTTTTACTGGCGAATATGACTATTCTTTTTTTGCCGGCTGCAGTTGGTATTATGGATAAATTTCATATTATAGCACCTTATCTCCTGCCTATCATTTTGATTGTTGTCTTGGCAATTGTACTGAACGTTGTGGTCATTGCCTATACTGTGCAGTTTATTAAGAGACGTTATGAAGGTGATTATGAAGAAAGGGGAGCAAGACATGACTAGTGTAGTTACTAATCCTTTGTTTGGCTTGGCTTTGTCTATCTTAGCTTATCTTATTGGAATGTTGATTTTTAGACGTTTTCCACATCCTTTGACAACGCCTCTACTTTTGGCAACAATTTTAGTGATTCTCTTTTTATCTTGGACTGGGATTTCTTACAAGGATTATTATATCGGAGGATCATATTTGAATAATTTGATTGTGCCTTCGACTGTTGCATTAGGTATTCCGCTTTACAAGACCTTTCATTTAATGAAACACCATGCTAGAAGTATTTTGTTAGGTATCTCTTTATCAGTTTTGGTAAATACAAGTTTTACAGCACTTGTAGCAAAATTTTTTGGAATGGATTTTTTCCTTGCTATTTCTTTGTTTCCAAAGTCAGTAACCACTGCAATGGCAGTTGGTATTGTTGATAAGATGCAGGGGATCACAACAATTACTTTAGTAGTTGTTGTAGCGACAGGGATTTTGACAAGTGTTATGGGGCCGACTATTTTAAAACTTCTTAAAATTGAAGATCCTGTTGCTATTGGCTTAGCACTTGGGGGAACTGGGCATGCAGTTGGAACAGGAGCGGCCTTTAAATATGGTCAAGTTGAGGGAGCTATGGCTGGTTTGGCCATTGGAGTGACAGGTTTAATGTATGTTTTTGTCAGTCCTTTAATTGCTGGACTCATTTTAGCAAAATAAGAGGGATAACCTCTTTTTTATTTTTGATAAATTCTTATCTTGTTGAAATGTTGTTTTCAGTTGTTATAAAGTAAAATACTTTTAAGAAGTTGGATACGAAGATGGAAGTCAGTTTTAGTTATAAATAGAGAGAAGTATGGGAATGGTACTCAATATCTTTAGACTAGCCAAGTTATAAGCGAGAAAACTCTGATAAATCAAGCATTTTAATGGATGAATTAGTCCAAATAATGATGTAATGGTTTGTAAAATGCTCTAGTATATCTTTTAAGTTAAAGTTGTTGATGTAGTAAAGTGAAACTGATATAATAAATTTACAACTGGCACGTTAGACAAAAGTATTTTCAATAGTTTAGAACAATATTTGATGAGCGTGTATAGATTGCAATCTCTTATATTTATTAAATATTTTGAGATGGATTATTATGAGGTGAGAAATGTTAAAAGATAAATGGTGGTTGCCCTTTCTGACTGTAGGAGTCATTGTTGTGGCAGTTTTTACTATGATTTATTTTTCAGGAAATAAAAAGCACGACAAAGGTTCTGCACAGACAAGTGGTAGTGCAGCTGTAGAACATGTTTTGACAGGGCAGCAATTACCAGAGTTTGAAATGGAAGATCAGCTAGGGGCTTTAAAGAAGAGTTCAGAGTTTTATGATAAGCCTATGCTGGTAGTAGAGTGGGCTAGCTGGTGTCCTTATTGTCAGCGACAGTTACCGGAGATTCAAAAAGTTTACGAAAAGTATAAAAACAAAATAAATTTTGTCATGTTGGATATGCTTGATTTTCATAAGGAAACAAAGGAACAAGCGGATCAATATGTCAGTGAGAAAGGCTATACCTTCCCGTATTACTATGATGCAGGTGAGAAAGCAGCGGATATCCTCCATGTTCAATCAATTCCTGGGATTTACCTAGTCGATAAGAATCAAAAAGTAAAAAAAGTGATATTAAACTTTCATGACGAAGCAGCGCTCGAAAAAGAGCTAGAAGAGATTTTAAAATAAAGAACTAAATGGAGAGCTTATAATAGACTCTCTAAGTAGCTTTCGATAAATAATAAAAGGTATGAATCTTTGTAGGACACAAGAATCATACCTTTTATTTTATTATAGATAGGTGTTGTTAAAATAGAGTTTAATGCCTATATAGAAATCTTATTTACCCAAGCAGAATTGGCTAAAGAGTTGGGTGATGAGTTCGTCTGGAGCAGCATCACCAGTGATTTCACCGAGGATTTCCCAAGTACGGGTCATATCAACTTGGAGAAGGTCTACCGGCATACCCATTTCCAATCCTTGGTTGACGGCTTGAAGGCTTTCCAGAGCTTTTTCAATCAAGGAGATATGGCGGGCGTTAGACAGGTAGGTGGCGTCTTGTTCGACGATACCAGCATTTTCAAAGAAGAGCTGATTGATGCGTTCTTCAATTTTATCGATATTTTGATTGTGGAGGACAGAAATCTTAATGATATCAGTAGGGAGCTGATCAAGCTCAATCTTTTCCTCAAGGTCGGTCTTGTTAAGCAGGACAATTCGATTGCTATCCTGGCTGATTTCAAGCAATTGTCTGTCCTGATCTGTCAAAGGCTCACTGGCATTAAGAACTAAGAGGACCAAGTCGGCTTCTTGCAGAGCTTTTTTAGAGCGCTCAACGCCAATTTGTTCTACAAGATCATCGGTTTCCCGAATTCCTGCGGTATCGATTAGCTTGAGCGGTACACCCTTGATATTGACATACTCCTCAATAACATCCCGAGTGGTTCCAGCAATATCTGTCACAATGGCCTTGTCCTCACGCAGGAGATTGTTGAGCAGGCTAGACTTGCCAACATTAGGCCGGCCGATGATAGCAGTGGAAATACCTTCCCGCAGAATCTTACCACGTCGAGCAGTATTGAGAAGAGATGTCAGGAGTTCCTCGAACTCTGCTGTTTTCTCTCGCATGAGCTGTGTCGTCATTTCTTCCACATCATCGTACTCCGGATAGTCAATATTGACCTCTACCTGAGCCAGTGTGTTGAGGATTTCTTGACGTGTGTTGTTAATGAGGTTAGAAAGAGAGCCATCGAGCTGTTTGACAGCGTTGTTCATGGCTTTATCCGTTTTGGCGCGGATGATGTCCATAACGGCCTCGGCTTGAGTCAGATCCACTCGACCATTCAAAAAGGCCCGCTTGGTAAACTCACCAGGCTCTGCCATTCTAGCCCCTTCTCGAATAGCTAGTTGCAGGATTTCATTAGTAACCGCAATTCCCCCGTGAGTGTTTATTTCAATGATGTCCTCGCGTGTAAAAGTCTTGGGTGAGCGCATAGCACCGACCATAACTTCATCTAGTACTTCATGGTTTTGAGGGTCGACAATATGGCCGTAGTTGAGCGTGTGGCTAGCTACCTTACTCAGATCTTTTCCTTTGAAGATTTTTTGGGCAATAGCAAAGCTATCAGTTCCGCTTAACCTGACAATACCGATAGCTCCTTCCCCAAGAGGCGTAGAAATCGCAGCGATTGTATCAAATTCTCTTGTGATCATCTATATCCTTTCTAAATCTATAATTATCACTTGTTTATAACATGTATGTATTATTTATTTAACAATTTGTTTTTTTGTACTTCAAACTCTTCTTGTGTTAATATTCCTGATTCAACCAGTGATTTTAATTTTAATAGCTCATCTGAAAGAGAATAATTAACTTGCTCAGTTTCATTTTTTTCGGTTTTATGATATTGCTGACTTGCAATGATAGTATCGAAAGCTAGAATAATTTCATTAGCGTTTTTAACAGCTGTTTCATAAAATAATGATTTCTTTTTTGTTTGTTTTTTTATTAATTTAATTTCATATGTACCTGCATGCAAACCGTCAACAGTGAATTTGACGGACAACTTATCACAGGAGTTTCGTGATGTTTTACTTCCAGTCAATCCTCCAACAACTAAACCAGCTGGACCAGCAAGAGTAGCACCAACCAGAGCTCTACCAATAGAGATGCCACCTTTAGTTACAGTAACTTCATCCTCGAATAATTCATAGTTTATTAATTCATCAAAACTGAATGTTGTAATACTTCCTGCAAAAAAATCTTCTTCCCTTCTTATTTTGAAGAGCCTGTTAGTATTATCTAGATATAAATATTGAAATTTGTCTGTTTTCTGAAAAATTTGATTTCGAACAAGATTTTCCTTGTGCTTCATTTCTGCAATGCGCTTTTGTTCCTCTTTAACTAAATTTTTATTAGCTTTTTGATCTTTATTTTTTCCAAAATTAAATAATCCCACAATTAATCTCCCGCTTTTATCATTCAATAATCTTTCGAAATTAATTCTATCAAAAAGGGATAGAGTGGGCAAGGTTTTGATTTAACTATGGCAATTTTCAAAAAATTATTAGAAATTAGGAAAATGCTTTCATGTTCTATAAAATAGTGCTATACTATAAATAGATTGATTCTTTTGGCTGGGCAAAGGACTTTTTTTTACGGTTCAAACGCCTGAAAAATGCAAAGGAGGTCAAAATGGAGAATCTAAAGAAGATGGCAGGGATTAAGGCTGCTGAGTTCGTGACAGATGGTATGGTAGTTGGACTTGGAACGGGTTCGACCGCTTATTATTTTGTCGAAGAGATTGGCCGTCGGATCAAAGAAGAAGGACTGCAGATTATCGCAGTAACAACTTCAAGTGTAACCAGTCAGCAAGCAGAAGGTTTGGGAATTCCACTCAAATCCATTGATGAAGTTGATTTAGTTGATGTGACAGTTGATGGGGCAGATGAGGTTGATACAAACTTTAATGGTATTAAAGGTGGTGGGGGCGCTCTCCTTATGGAGAAGGTCGTTGCAACACCGACAAAAAGCTACATTTGGGTAGTTGATGAGAGTAAATTGGTTGAGAAGCTAGGAGCTTTTAAGCTTCCGGTCGAAGTTGTCCAGTATGGTGCAGAGCAAGTTTTCCGTCGCTTTGAACGTGCAGGTTATAAACCAGCCTTTCGTCAGAAAGATGGTCAACGCTTTGTTACAGATATGAAGAATTTTATCATTGACCTAGATTTGGGTGTGATTGAAAATCCTATTGAGTTTGCCCGTGAATTAGACCACATCGTTGGTGTAGTTGAGCACGGTCTCTTTAACCAAATGGTAGATAAGGTTATTGTAGCAGGAAAAGCTGGTGTTCAAGTTTTAGAAGCTAATAAATAAAAGGAGGATCTTATGGCAAAATTTAATCGTATTCACTTAGTAGTTATGGACTCAGTTGGTATTGGTGCAGCACCAGATGCTAACAACTTTGTTAATGCTGGAGTGCCAGACGGTGCTTCAGATACTCTGGGACATATTTCCAAAACAGTTGGACTTACAGTCCCTAATATGGCTAAGATTGGTCTGGGAAATATCGAACGTCCTGTTCCTTTGAAGACAGTTCCTCAGGAAGCAAATCCAAGTGGCTATTATACTAAACTTGAGGAAGTATCACTTGGAAAAGACACGATGACTGGCCACTGGGAAATCATGGGACTAAATATTACTGAACCATTTGATACTTTCTGGAATGGTTTCCCAGAAGAAATCTTGACTCAGATTGAAGAGTTTTCTGGACGTAAAGTTATTCGTGAGGCTAATAAACCTTATTCAGGAACAGCAGTTATTGATGACTTTGGTCCTCGTCAGATGGAAACGGGCGAGCTAATTATCTATACTTCTGCGGATCCAGTATTGCAGATTGCTGCTCATGAAGAAGTGATTCCATTGGAAGAACTCTATCGCATTTGTGAATATGCTCGTTCAATTACTTTGGATAGACCTGCGCTTCTAGGACGTATCATTGCCCGTCCATATGTGGGTGAACCAGGAAACTTCACCCGTACTGCTAACCGTCACGACTACGCAGTATCACCATTCGAGCCAACTGTACTTGATAAGCTAAATGAAGCGGGAATCGATACTTATTCTGTTGGTAAGATCAACGACATCTTCAACGGTGCTGGGATCAACCATGACATGGGCCACAATCAGTCCAATAATCATGGGGTAGATAATTTAGTTAAAGCATTGAAGGACGCAGACTTCAAACACGGATTCTCCTTTACTAACTTAGTAGACTTTGATGCTCTATATGGTCACCGTCGTAATCCACATGGCTATCGCGACTGCTTGGAAGAGTTTGATGCTCGTATTCCTGAAATCATTGAAAATATGCGTGAAGATGACTTGCTCATGATTACTGCTGACCATGGTAATGACCCTACCTACGCTGGTACTGACCATACTCGTGAATATATCCCTCTCTTAATTTTTGGAAAATCTTTAAGCGGTCACGGTCATATTCCAGTCGGACACTTTGCCGATATCTCAGCTACTGTTGCTGAGAACTTTGGAGTGGACAAGGCAATGATTGGTGAAAGCTTCTTAGATAAATTGGTGTAAGAAGACAGGACTAAGCTAATAAAGATAGCATCATAATAATAGGCTAGTAGGCAATAGAAATACCTTTGAAAATTAGTTTATTGCTTTATAAAACAATAGATAGGTGAGGAATATTAATGTCATTATTAGAAAAAATCAATGAAACAGCTGCTTATTTGAAAGGCAAAGGAGTTGAAGCTCCTGAGTTCGGTTTGATCCTTGGATCAGGTCTTGGAGAATTAGCCGAAGAAATCGAAAACGCAGTAGTAGTAGACTACACTGAGATTCCAAACTGGGGTCGTTCAACTGTCGTTGGCCACGCTGGTAAATTAGTCTACGGTGACTTGGCGGGTCGCAAAGTATTGGCGCTTCAAGGCCGTTTCCACTTCTACGAAGGAAATCCGTTGGAAGTTGTCACTTTCCCAGTTCGTGTGATGAAAGTTTTGGGATGTGAAGGGGTTCTTGTAACCAATGCTGCTGGTGGTATCGGATTTGGACCTGGTACATTGATGGCAATTAGTGACCATATCAACATGACTGGTCAGAACCCATTGATCGGTGAAAACTTGGATGACTTTGGTCCACGTTTCCCTGATATGTCAAAAGCCTACACACCAGAATACCGCGCTACTGCCCATGAAGTGGCTAAAAAACTTGGTATCAAGCTTGATGAAGGTGTCTATATCGGTGTAACTGGTCCAACTTATGAAACACCAGCGGAAATCCGTGCCTATAAGACCTTGGGAGCAGATGCAGTCGGCATGTCTACAGTTCCTGAAGTGATTGTGGCAGCACATTCTGGCTTGAAAGTCCTTGGTATTTCATGTATTACTAACTTTGCGGCTGGTTTCCAAGAAGAACTCAATCACGAAGAAGTAGTAGAAGTAACTGAACGTGTCAAAGCCGACTTCAAAGGCTTGCTTAAAGCGATTCTTGCTGAATTGTAATTATTTTGAGAAAATCGGTTAGATGTCATCAGGTATACCCTTATAACATAAGATTAGTCCTGGCAATCTTTTTGCTAGGGCTAGTTTCGGGTTTAGTGGGTATTTTCCTTCATTATCTTTTAGAAATCATTGAGAAGTTAGTTTTTGGACATTCAGAACACGATGTTGCCTTTTTAACAAATGGAGTTTCTCCTCTTAGAATGACAATTGATTTACTTCTAATAGGTCTTGTTTCGGCTTTGATTTGGTTTGTCTTACAAAGAAAGACTAAACTCCTTTCAATCAAAGGTCAGATGAAAGAAGATGATCAATTTCTTGAGTCAAAAGGTCGTTTCATTAAGCAGTTGCTCCATTCTGTTTGGCAAATTGTTGTAGTTGGTGGTGGAGCTCCTGTTGGGAAAGAAGGGGCACCGCGTGAGATTGGAGCTTTATTAGGAAGGCCGATAGCTAATTATTTCGGTTTAAAAGCTAGCGATAGGCTATTTATGATTGCTAGTGGTGCTGGAGCAGGTTTGGCAGCGGTTTATCAGGTTCCATTGACCAGTGTTTTCTTTGTCTTTGAAACCTTGGGCTTGCTTTTTTCCATCAAACGCTTTGTTTTGCTTGGAATGGCGACCTATGTCGCAGCTTTTACAGCTCGTTTAGTTATTTCTAGTAAGCCTCTTTATCACGTTTCGGCCATATCATGGTCCATGCATTTAGTTTGGGTGCTACCAGTGGTAGTCGTCATCATAACACCTATGGCTTATTTATTTTCTTGCTTAACTAAGAAAGCAATAAATTATAGAATTAAGGATCAGAGAATTTTTTTCAGTCTTCCTTTGACCTTCATCTTTATCGCAATTCTTGCAAATTTTTTGCCACATTTACTTGGAAATGGTCGGATGATGGCTCAAGAAATACTTAAAGGGACATCGATTAGGAGTGCTGTTATTTTGTTCATCCTAAAGTCTTTGCTAGTCTTTTTGACTCTCTGGGCAGGTGCATATGGAGGGACCTTAACACCTTCTTTTGCATTGGGGATATGCGGAGGATTCGTTTTAGCAATGGTAATGGGAATAGAGGGAAATAATGCAATGATGCTTCTAGGGGCAGTTTGCTTTTTGGCTGTTAGCTTGAGGGCCCCTTTATCTGCGACTGGACTGGTTTTTGCATTTACTGGTCAAGATTTAGTATCAATGCCATATCTCTTGGTGACAGCTCTACTTGCTTATAGACTTTCCCAAGCGCTAGATCTTATTTCTTTGGATCGTTTGATGGGACGAGATTTAGTTAAGCCAGAAAGTAGATGAGAGTCGACCATTTTTTCTAGTGTTTGATTTACCATATAAGATAGATGACTCCTGTCTTCTTATGGTATAATTAATTAAACAAAATAATAAAGTCAAGGTTTAGCATTTTACCGAAACTCTTTAATGCCTAACCAATATTATTTATAAAGAAAGGAAGGGTAGTTCGGGCTTGAATTGAACCCGTGCTAGTCTTTCTTTGGAATATTAAAATTAAGAAAGAAAGGAATTGAACCCACCCTAAAAGCAGTGGGAAAAAGATAGTTGGTCTAGCGAGCATCGCTCACTGCACCCAACTCCTATTTTCCCTTCGCTTTTTGACGGGTTTGGTATCTTTTTGACTATCACATTTAGAATAAAGAAAGGTAGAGTGAAGTGTTCTGATTTGAACACGAGCGGAAAACTTGGAAAATAGATAATCTGACTGAGAAATCAGGGTTTCTCGTCAGATTCCTAATTTTCAGTCGTTTTCTTCTCGCTCTTTGTATCATAAATTATGTCTATCCATATTGCTGCTCAGCAGGGTGAAATTGCTGATAAAATTCTTCTTCCAGGGGATCCTCTTCGTGCTAAATTTATTGCGGAGAACTTCCTTGAAGATGCTGTTTGTTTTAACGAAGTGCGTAACATGTTTGGTTACACTGGTACTTATAAAGGTCACCGTGTATCTGTCATGGGAACTGGGATGGGAATGCCTTCGATTTCTATCTATGCGCGTGAGTTAATTGTTGACTACGGAGTGAAGAAATTAATCCGCGTGGGAACTGCGGGTTCTTTGAATGAGGATGTCCATGTCCGTGAATTGGTTTTGGCGCAAGCAGCTGCAACTAATTCAAATATCATTCGTAATGACTGGCCACAGTATGATTTTCCGCAAATTGCTAGCTTTGATTTACTAGACAAGGCTTACCATATTGCTAAAGATCTCGGTATGACCACCCATGTTGGGAATGTTTTGTCCTCAGATGTCTTTTATTCAAACTACTTTGAAAAGAATATCGAGCTTGGAAAATGGGGAGTTAAAGCTGTTGAAATGGAAGCAGCAGCTCTATACTACTTGGCGGCTCAACACCATGTGGATGCTCTTGCTATTATGACTATTTCTGACAGCTTGGTCAATCCAGAAGAGGATACAACTGCAGAAGAACGTCAAAATACCTTCACAGATATGATGAAGGTTGGTTTGGAAACCTTGATTGCTGAAGCATGAAAGTAGATGCTAAAGAAGCTATTCTCTTTGCGATTTCTCGCTATGACTATGCTTATGCCCTTAAACTGGCTGAGCGAGCAGGAAAGTCTACCCATTCTGACTTGCTTCGCCTTCTTAGGGCACTAGCAGAGCGAAGAGAGCTCAACATCCAATCTATCATGAATCTAAAGTTGGAAATCACTGGAATGAATCCAGCTGATTTTCAGCTTTTTTGCCATGAAAATGAAGCAGACGAGCAGCTGGCCAATTACCTTTATGACCTAGATGCAAAATTGAGAAATGAACAATTGATTGACTTTGTTCGAGCTGTTAGTCCGGCCATTTATAGGGTTTTTATGCGGTTGATTCGCATGCAGTTGCCTGATATTGACAGCTATATTCATAATTCTAGAGAGGCTAGCTATGACCGTTGGAAGTTTGAAAAGATGCGAAATTCTGATCATCCTGTCCTGCAAAATTTCCATACGGAAAGCACGGTCAACTCTTCTAGCTTGACAGAATTAATTTTGCAGTTGAATTTCCCAGAATCTGTCAAAGAGTCAGTTGGACAACTAAGAGAGTTAGAAAAGTCAGTCCGCAATCCGCTTGCCCACCTTATCAAGCCTTTTGATGAGGAAGAATTGCACCGGACGACAGGTTTCTCATCTCAGCATTTTATGGCGCTTCTGGTTGATTTGGCGCAGGAGACAGGTATTATTTATCAGAGAGAACCTTTTTACTTCGACCTAGCTAATGAGGTCATAGAAAGTCTCTTATAAGGAGTAGCAGGATGGATAAAATTGCAAGGCTGCAAGAATTGATAGACCAAAGTCAAAATATCGTCTTTTTCGGTGGGGCGGGTGTTTCGACTGAATCCAATATTCCGGACTTCCGCAGCTCGGATGGAATATACAGTGTCAAGCTAGGACGGCATTTTACGGCAGAGCAGCTGGTTTCTCACACTATGTTTGAGCGCTATCCGCAGGAATTTTTTGACTTTTACAAGAAGTATCTGCTCTATCCGGATGCTATGCCCAATGCAGCTCATGTCTACTTGGCGGATTTGGAGAAGGAAGGCAAGCTCAAGGCTGTTGTGACTCAAAATATCGATAGCTTGCATGAAATGGCTGGTTCGAAAAAAGTTCTTAAACTTCATGGCAGTGCGGATAGAAATTACTGTCTGAATTGTCAACGATTCTATGATTTGGATGGTTTTCTGGCTCTGGACGATACAATTCCTCACTGTCTTGACTGTGGAGGCATTGTCAAACCAGATGTGACTCTTTATGAAGAACCTCTAGATATGGAGTTTTTTCAGCAGGCTGCTCAAGCTATCCATCAAGCGGACCTGCTGATAATTGGTGGCACTTCCTTAGTCGTCTATCCTGCAGCCAGCCTCATCCAGTACTTTTCAGGAAAGCATCTGGTCGTCATCAACAAGACCAGTATTCCTCAAGACAGTCAGGCGGACCTGGTCATTGAAGGGAAGATTGGCCAAGTATTTTCTCAATTAAGACAATAAAAGAACACCTGAAAATAGCCCAAAATGCTTTTTCGGGTGTTTTATATTTTCTACTGTTGGGGAGTTACTATATAAACTCATGTGACTATGTTATAATAAAATGTAGAGCCTAGGAGGTCTAGATGAAAAAATTAAAGAGAAAGCACCAAGTAATCTTAATTGTAATATCTTTTTTGTTGGTTACATTTATCAGCTTGCGTTATTATCTTAAGCCAGAATGGTTTGATTGGGAAAATCAATATTATACAGTATACAACTACAAAGTAAGTGAGATCAAACCTAAGAAAAAAGTAGTTAAGAATTTGAACATTGAATTTGTACATCAAATGAATGAAAAAGTACCCCAAAATCAAGATTTGACAGAGAAGATATTATCAAATTGGAATGAATATAATGAAAAACAAATTTTACATGTTACTTTTACCGATGGTAGCAAGTCAGAAATTCCCATAGAAGAGACTTCTGAAATTGGTCCATCATTTAGTGCTAATTTGTTAAATGATTCTATTTATCAAAAGTTAAGTTTTCGTTTTCCGGACTTTAACTTGCCCGATAACAAGAGAAATATCAATCTTATAGACATATTATTATTTCTTTATGAGGGCGATACTCTTTATCAGGTTCCAGAAGTCAGCAGTGAGATTTCTTACCAATTAAAAAACCCTAAAACAGGAGAGAAGCAAACATATTTTGAATATGGGAATAAACCTGATTTTAGTTTGACTCCTATTTTTTTTACTAGTTCGAAAAATATTATGGATGATAAATTAGATTTTTTTGAAGATTATCAAAAACAGCATAGGGGTAACTACTGGGATAGAAAGTATGATTTTTATAACAATAGATTAACTCATACTTCAAATCACTCTTACTCCAGAATCTTCTATTCAGACGAATTTACTAACTTACCTCTAAGTGTTAGCACGACAGGGAGTCAGTTTAAAATGACCATTACGCATTCTTATATTGTCGAACAACTTAATGATCATGACTATAAGGTCAAATCAAACTCAAAAACCTATACAGATGAAAATAAATCTGAATACATTGCTGAAGTTTTAAATCAAAATAAAAAAGAATCCAGATAGCTTCGAAAATATCTGGATTCTTTCATTTTAAGGATATAATTTCATGAGAGGCATTTTAAATTTACTTGAAATCGTTGAAATATTATCGTAACTGGTTCGACCATTAAGTGTTTCTATATCCTCTCTATTTATTGAAAAACTTATAGATTTTTCTTCTGGTTCTTTCTGCGGGGTCTTTCTAATCATAGTTGGTATCTCAGTAATAATCTTCTTGAAGAGTTTTTCATAATCACTACCTAGCTCTTTTTTTAGTTGGTTTTCTCTCTTATCTATCATTCTATTTAACTCTTCCATATCAGGCTCACCCCACCTATACCTAATAGTATATGAATATTTATCATCACTAGCCTCTGTCATTTCGATACTGTAGTTTTTCCAGTTTTTTATAAAAGCATCCCAGTATGCTTGAACAATAGCTTTGTTTTCCTTATCTGAGGGAGTATAGTATGGTGAGATATTAGCATATATACTATCTGAATTATATTTAATAATATTTTCAGTTAATTCGTCTTTTATTCCATTTGTAAAATATTTTTTTACATAAGCTTTAACAATCTGATCATCTTTTTTGATATATGATTTTTTTGAAGGGGTATCAAAATTGACACTATGGTTGGTATTGTTATCATCATTATATACAAGTCTATATTTAGTATTTGCTTTTCCTGTGAACCAAATTTGAATATCATTACTTGAATACTCAGCAAAAGTAGAACGAAAGTCAATTATTGGGACTTGCTTTCCTTTATTATCATAAATATTAAAATCTGATTCAGAAACATAATCAACTTTTTTTATATTGAATTTTACATAAAAATTGTTTTCAGCGTCTTCTAGGTTTTTAACAGGATTCGTAGTGTTAAAAAAACCACCGTTACTATTTTTTATAGTGATGGTTAGCCCAGGTTTAATCAAAGTAGGGATAGGATGTATATTGAAGTAAATGATTATTCCAAGAACAAGGGTAATACAAATCCAAGATATTTTAACTAGGCGTTTTGATTCCATTTAATCTCCTAATAGCGTTTATCTATTTATCAAACTTCACTTCCTCAATCAGATATTCTATAAAGCGTTCTCCCATCTTGGATAGGCTGGCTTTTTCATGTTTGATGTAGACTAGCTCAATAGGATCATCGATATCAAGTGGAATAGAGACAATGTTGTCACCATTGAGGTTGCTGTTGAGGATACCAGTAGCAATCGTGTATCCGTCCAGACCAATCAAGAGGTTAAAAAGAGTAGCTCGGTCACTGACTACGATAGACTTTTTATGGTGTTCTTGGGAGAGGATTTCCTCAGAAAAGTAGAAGGAATTATGTGTCCCTTGGTCGTAGCTGAGGTAAGGGAAATTTTCTAAATCTGACAGTTGGACCAATTTTTTCTTAGCAAGAGGGTTGGACTTGCTGACAAAGATATGGGGCTGAGCTGTGAAGAGATGAGTTGCAATCAGATGATTATCATCTAGCATTTTGGATAGAACATCTCGGTTATACCCGTTTAAGAAGAGAACACCGATTTCGCTACGGAAGTTTTTGACATCATCAATGATTTCCCAAGTACGAGTTTCCCGTAGAAATAGCTCATATTTTTCCATATCACTTTTTTTAAGAAGGGAGACAAAAGCATTAACCACAAAAGCGTAGTGCTGAGAAGATACACTAAAGAGCTCACGATGGGCAACAGGGTTCTTGTATCGCTCTTCCAATAATTGGGTCTGCTCAACTACCTGACGAGCATAAGATAGAAACTCCATGCCGTCTTTTGTTAAAGTGATTCCCTTCGGATTGCGGATGAAAATATCAATCCCCATCTCGTTTTCGAGTTCCCTCACAGCATTAGAAAGGCTTGGCTGGGTAATAAAAAGTTGCTTGGCAGCCTCATTCATGCTGCCAGTTTCGACGATTTTGATAATATAGTGTAGTTGTTGAATTCTCATAGGTCTATTTTATCATAATAGGATTGACAAAACATCTATTTAGTTGTAGAATATGATAAATTTAAACCTTTAATCAAGTCCAGTGAGGCTGCAAGGTAGGAAAAACGATATAAGAGGCAATTGACTGCCTTGTTTTTTGCGAAACCTTGCTGTGGCGAGGTTTTTTCTTGTAGAAAGTGAGGTTGTCATGGTTAGTGACAGTTGCAAAAAGAGATTTGGCAAGATTATGCTGGAGCAGATGGAGCTTCTGAATCAAGTAGAGATTGCGCCTAATATTTTTTCCATGATTTTAAAGGGCCAAATGGTCAGCCAGATGCAGGCTGGGCAGTTTTTACATATTAGGGTACCTGATGACAGCAAGCTTTTGCGCCGGCCGATCTCAATTGCTGAGATTGACCGAGATAATCTGACTTGTCGTATCATCTACCGGATAGAAGGTGGCGGGACGGCTATTTTTTCTCAACTTCCTGCTGGTTCTTATCTTGATGTTATGGGGCCTCAGGGAAATGGCTTTGATTTGAGTCCTGTAAGGGCAGGTGACCACGCTTTGATTATCGGTGGTGGGATTGGCGTCCCTCCCTTGCTTGAGGTTGCTAAAGAATTGCATGCAAAGGGTGCTCAAGTGACAGCTGTTCTGGGATTTTCTGATAAATCTGCTGTTATTTTGGAAGCAGAAATAAAAAAATACGCTGATGTCATTGTCACGACGGATAATGGTTCCTATGGTCGCAAGGGCTATGTATCAGCGGTGGTAGATGAGATGATCCAAGACTATGAGGCTGTCTATTCCTGTGGAGCGCCAGCTATGCTTCAGTACGTCGATCGTAAGTTTCAGGACCATCCGCATGCCTATCTCTCCATGGAATCACGTATGGCTTGTGGTATGGGCGCTTGCTATGCCTGCGTCGTTCATGTGACAGGTCAGGACGAGTCAGTCAATAAGCGCGTTTGTGAAGACGGTCCGGTCTTTGAAACGGGCACGATTATTGTCTAGGAGGGAAAAAGAATGAGTAATCAACGTTTAAGAGTTTCCTTGCCAGGCTTGGATCTGAAAAATCCAATTATTCCAGCATCTGGATGCTTTGGCTTCGGCCAAGAATATGCCAAGTACTATGACTTGGACTTTCTGGGTTCTATCATGATAAAGGCTACGACTTTGGACCCTCGCTTTGGCAATCCCACTCCGCGTGTGGCAGAAACGCCAGCTGGTATGCTCAATGCCATTGGCCTACAAAATCCAGGTGTTGAGGTTGTTCTAGCTGAAAAATTGCCCTGGCTGGAAAAACATTATCCCGACCTTCCAATCATCGCTAATGTAGCAGGTTTTTCCAATCAAGAATATGCCACAGTAGCTGGGAAAATTTCTCAAGCCCCCAATGTCAAGGCCATTGAGCTCAATATCTCCTGTCCTAATGTTGACCATGGAAATGCTGGCCTTTTGATTGGTCAAGTTCCAGAGTTGGCTTACGAAGCAACCAAGGCAGCAGTAGATACTTCTGATGTACCTGTCTATGTCAAATTAACTCCGAGTGTGGCTGATATTACTCAGGTAGCCAAGGCCGTTGAAGATGCTGGAGCTGCTGGATTTACCATGATTAACACCTTGGTAGGTATGCGATTTGACTTGAAGTCACGCAAGCCTATTATCGCTAATGGCACAGGTGGTATGTCGGGTCCAGCTGTCTTTCCGGTAGCGCTCAAGCTGATCCGTCAAGTGGCGCAGGCAAGCAAACTTCCTATCATTGGTATGGGGGGAGTTGATTCGGCGGAGGCTGCTCTGGAGATGTTTATAGCGGGCGCCTCAGCCATTGGGGTGGGCACTGCCAATTTCACGGATCCTTATGCCTGTCCGACCATCATTGAAGATCTGCCTAAGGCGATGGATAAATACGGCATCGAAAGTCTTGAAAGCTTACGAAAAGAAGTTCGAGATAATTTGCTTTAAAGTTACATTTTTGCTTGACAATCTTGCTGTGAAATTATAGAATGAACTAAATATAACCTTTAAAGAAGTCCAGAGAGGCTACTAAGGATCATACGTTTGAATGGCAAATTCTGCCACATTTTCGTGTAACCTTGCTCTCAGGCAAGGTTTTTTCTATATTTTCGAGTCTAGTGTGAAGATATAGTTGACAACAGGAGTACCTGCCGGAGTTCTTTAAAGCTAATAATTAAAAAAGGAGATTATCCCTACATGCGTGAAGAACGTCCTATTATCGCCCTTGACTTTCCATCTTTTGACGATGTCAAAGCTTTTTTGGAGCATTTTCCAGAAGATGAAAAACTATTTGTAAAAATCGGTATGGAATTCTTCTATGCTATCGGTCCAGAAATTGTTCATTATTTGAAAGGACTTGGACACAGCATTTTCTTGGATCTGAAACTGCACGACATTCCCAATACTGTACGCTCAGCTATGTCTGTCTTAGGAACTTTTGGCATCGACATGGTGACGGTTCATGCAGCTGGCGGTGTGGAGATGATGAGCGAAGCTAAGAAGGTTTTGGGAGACAAGGCTAAACTGGTTGCAGTGACTCAGCTGACCTCGACCAGTGAAGAAGATATGCGTGATTGTCAAAACATCCAGACAACGGTTCAGGAGTCTGTTGTAAATTACGCTCGTAAAGCTAAGGAAGCTGGTTTGGATGGCGTAGTTTGCTCAGCTCAAGAGGTTGAACTGATTAAGGCGGCTACTGCTGAAGACTTTCTCTGTGTGACGCCGGGTATTCGACCAGCTGGAGCAGAAATTGGTGACCAGAAACGGGTTATGACTCCGCAAGAAGCACATCAAATCGGTAGTGATTATATTGTAGTCGGTCGTCCGATTATCCAAGCTGAAAATCCATGGGATGCTTATCATGAAATCAAGAAGCAGTGGAATAGCTAAGCAAAACAAGTAATTCGAATTAAAACGTTATACAAAATTAACAGTATCATAAAATTTCAAATTTATAAGGAGCAAAAAATGACTTTAGCAAAAGAGATTGCGCGTGATTTATTGAAAATCAAAGCTGTGTATTTGAAGCCAGAAGAGCCTTTTACATGGGCATCAGGTATCAAGTCACCTATTTACACAGACAACCGTGTGACCTTGGCCTATCCAGAGACTCGGACCTTGATTGAAGATGGTTTCGTCGAAAAGATTCTGGCAGAATTTCCAGATGTAGAAGTCATTGCTGGAACTGCGACAGCAGGTATTCCTCATGGAGCCATTATCGCTGATAAGATGAACCTGCCATTTGCCTACATTCGCAGCAAACCAAAAGATCACGGAGCGGGCAATCAAATCGAAGGTCGCGTAGAGCCTGGGCAGAAGATGGTTGTCATTGAGGACTTAATCTCGACAGGCGGTTCTGTCTTGGATGCTATCGCTGCTGCTAAACGTGAAGGTGCGGACGTGATTGGCGCAGCGGCCATCTTTACCTATGAGCTGCCAAAAGCAAATAAAAACTTCAATGAAGCGGGTGTCAAATTGGTGACCCTTTCTAACTATACAGAGTTGATTCACTTAGCTGAGCAAGAAGGCTATATCAATGCTGAAGGATTAGCCTTATTGAAACGCTTTAAGGAAGACCAAGAAAATTGGCATCTGTAAGAGTTTGTTCTGCTTGAGTTTAAACGATATTTCATATCGAAACAGATACTTTATCTTTGCCAAAAGAAAAGCAGCAGTCTCTTGATTGCTGTATTTTCTTAGCTAAAAACCTTGATTTTTGCTATAATAAGCCTATGTCAAAGATTTATCGTCTATCGTTTTCCATTTTACAAAAAATCATGTTAGTCCTTGTAGTACATTGGTTTTTTGTTTCAATCTTTTATATCAGTGAGATGAGTTATTGGGCCTATCCAATTTTTGGTATCTTGCTGCTTGGGGCTTATTATTATCGTAAAGAAGTTTTGAAAGTATACCGCTATTTGATGCGACATAAGATCGCGATTATGGTGGCTGTAGTAGTTTTTCAGCTCATTATGATTTGGGCGGCTGAGTTGCTGGTGCGTCGGGATGCAGCAGTTGTTCTGAACGGGGCATTTCGTTTGCTCAAAGAAACATCGATTTCAAGCTATATCACACGTAACCCAAATAATCTGCCTCTCTTTCTCTACGAACGCTTTTTCTACAAGCTGTTTGGGGAGTCGTCTGCACTTTGGATAATGCAGGGGCTTAACATGGTGTATGCTAATCTAACAGCTTGGATTTTGTATAAGGGAAGTCAAAAATTTTTTAATCAAGAATCGGCTGATGTCGTTTTTAGTCTTTATGTGCTTTTGGCTGGATTTTCTCCTTATTTCTTCTCTATGTATACGGATATTCCGCCACTGCCCTTTATTTCTTTACAGATTTTCTTAATTTTTGGAATCTTTAAAGCTGACAGTATTAAGAAATTGACTGCCTTAAGTATTTCGTTGGGGTTGCTAACAGGCTTCTTATATTTTGTTCGCCCGACAGTCATGATTCTCTTGATTGCCTTCTTCGTAACATTCTTTTTGCAGAAGCAGTGGAAAAATTTTCTTTTGGTTTTATCAATATTTGTCCTTGCTTTTGGGATAACCTATAGTGGACTTCATACGGCTATTAAGAACCAGAATGAAGTGACAATTATTCAAAAAGAAGGGTTAGCTAAAGGACCGCTTCTCTTTATCAATTTGGGGCTTACATACATAGGTCATAATCAAGCAGATATGAAAGAAGGGTTGCTCCAATATATTGAACCCAACAAGAGAGATGACTATAATAATGGCATGTTTGCTAAGGAAAATGTCATTAAGGAAATTAAGCGTCGCTTGAAGGAATATACACCCGCGACATTTTGGGGGCACTTATATTACAAGCAATCTCTAACGGTGGCAGAAGGGACCTTGGGTTGGCTCTATCGTGATGTTGAAAATGAAAAGACACCATTTATTAATCCTTTATACGAAATGACCAAAAACAATCCACTTGCTCAGTTTGTTCGGACATTCTTTTTAAGCATTGATAAGAAGGAGTATGTCTATTACGCTCTGATCAAGCAGCTAGTTTGGATTGTTATGAGTCTAGGTCTCGTTATGACTTTGTGGAAATACCGACCTGATGATCGCGTCAACTTTTTAAATCTTGCTGTTTTTGGTGGCTTACTTTTCCTTCAGATTTTTGAAGGTGGGAAAACCCGTTACCTCATCCAATTTTTACCACAGATTTTACTGGTTTCTGCTCTTGGTTTAAGTCAGTATTCTCAAGATTTGAAGAAAGTCGTCTGTTACTTAAAAATTTCCCAACGAAAGTCTTTGAAAAGGAATGATTAAAGATGAAAAGACCTGTTCCTATCTATGAACCGCTTTATACCTTGAAGCCCATTGCTGAGAATATCTGGATTGTCGACGGTGATTTGATTGAGATGGATGCGGTGCTGACAAAGTTGCCTTTTTCTACCCGCATGACGGTCATAAGGTTAGCAAATGGCCAGCTCTGGTGCCATTCACCAATCCAACCAAATCAAGCCTTGTTTGATCAGTTGGATGCTTTGGGACCAGTTGCACACCTCGTTTCACCTAATAAGATTCACTATGCTTATATAGCTGACTGGAAGAAGCGTTATCCTGAGGCGATTGCTTGGTCTAGCCCAGGAGTGGAAGAGAGAGCGGCCAAGCAGAAAATACCAGTCTCTTTTGATGAAAAGCTGACAGATAAGGCTCCACGAGCTTGGGAAGACCAGATAGATCAGTTGGTTTTCAAGGGGAGTGCTTATATTAATGAAGTTGTCTTTTTTCATAAGGACAGTCAAACCTTGATCTTGACAGATTTGATCGAGAATTTTGAAACAGAGCATTTTGCAAGTCCACTTCGTAGCAAGGCTTATAAATTAGTTCGTGTTGCAGCTCCGGACGGCCAGACTCCTATTGACTACCGTATGACCTTTATCGGTCATCAAAAAGAAGCCAAGGACTGTCTAGAGCAGATGTTGGCATGGCAACCAGAAAAAATTATCCTAGCTCACGGTTCTTGTTTTCTGGAAAATGGAGTAGCAGAACTAAGAAGAGCATTTAGGTGGATTCGATAAAATATCCAATCGTAGGAAATGAGAGGAGACATATATGCAGCATTCAGCTTGGCACACTTTGATTAAGGAGCAGCTACCTGAAGGTTATTTTGCAAAAATCAATCATTTTTTAGATGAAGTGTATGCTTCAGGGACTATTTACCCACCTCGGGAAAAGGTGTTTAATGCGATTCAGACAACAGATTTAGCGGATGTTAAGGTGGTTATTTTAGGGCAGGACCCCTACCACGGACCAAAACAGGCACAGGGCTTGAGTTTTTCTGTACCTGATGACATTCCAGCTCCGCCTTCTTTGCAGAATATTCTCAAAGAACTGGCTGATGATATCGGAGTGAAAGAGTCGCATGATTTGACTTCCTGGGCTCAGCAGGGTGTTCTCTTACTCAATGCTGGTCTGACAGTGCCTGCTGGCCAGGCCAATGCGCATGCTGGCTTAATCTGGGAGCCTTTTACAGATGCTATTATCAAGGTAGTCAATGAGAAGACTGATCCAGTTGTCTTTATCCTCTGGGGTTCTTACGCTCGCAAGAAAAGAGCCTTGATAAGCAATCCTCAACATTTGATCATCGAGTCAGCTCACCCAAGTCCGCTGTCTGCGTATCGTGGTTTCTTTGGTAGTAAACCTTTTTCTCGTACCAATGATTTCTTAGTGGCTAAGGGCTTGGAACCTATCAATTGGTTAGCTTAGGAGGTAATATGGTTCAGTTAGCAACGATTTGTTATATTGATAATGGCCGAGAGTTTCTCATGCTGCACCGCAACAAAAAGCCCAATGATGTCCATGCTGGGAAGTGGATTGGTGTCGGTGGCAAACTAGAGCGAGGAGAAACCCCGCAGGAATGTGCTGCGCGCGAGATTCTAGAGGAAACAGGTCTAAAGGCAAAGCCTGTCCTCAAGGGCATTATTACTTTCCCAGAGTTTACTCCCAACTTGGACTGGTACACCTATGTTTTTAAGGTGACTGAGTTCGAGGGGGAACTGATTGACTGCAATGAAGGGACTCTAGAATGGGTGCCCTATGATCAGGTTTTGTCTAAACCAACCTGGGAAGGCGATCATACCTTTGTCGAATGGCTTTTAGAAGACAAGCCTTTCTTTTCAGCAAAGTTTGTTTATGACGGGGATAAGCTCTTGGATACGCAGGTGGACTTTTACGAATAAGGAGATAAGACGATGCTATTAATCAAAAACGGACGAGTTATGGATCCTAAGACTGGTTTTGACCAAATTACTGACCTCTTGGTTGAGGGGAAGAAGATTGTTAAAATAGGTCAAGATTTGCAGGCAGAAGGAGCAAAAGTTATTGATGCCAGTGGTTTGGTTGTGGCTCCTGGTTTGGTGGATATACATGTGCATTTCCGGGAGCCGGGCCAGACTCATAAGGAAGATATTCATACGGGGGCTTTGGCAGCAGCAGCAGGTGGCTTTACGACAGTTGTTATGATGGCCAATACCAATCCGACCATCTCTACAGTTGAAACCCTGAAGGAAGTGCTGGACTCAGCTAGTCGTGAAAATATCCATATCAAGTCCGTCGCAACGATTACAGAGAATTTTGATGGGCAGCATCTGACAGATTTCCAAGGTCTCTTGGCAGCAGGTGCAGTAGGTTTTTCTGATGACGGTATTCCGCTGACCAACTCTGGCATTGTCCGCCAAGCCCTCGTAGAAGCACGTAAAAATGACACCTTTATAAGCTTACATGAGGAAGATCCTAATCTCAACGGCATACTTGGTTTCAATGAGCATATTGCCAAAGAGCATTTTCATATCTGTGGCGCGACAGGTGTGGCAGAATACAGCATGATTGCTCGCGATGTTATGATTGCTTATGATGCAAAGGCTCATGTGCATATTCAGCATTTGTCCAAGGCTGAGAGTGTAAAGGTAGTGGAATTCGCTCAGAAGCTAGGCGCTCAAGTCACTGCTGAAGCAGCACCTCAGCACTTCTCTAAGACAGAAGCTTTGCTATTGACCAAGGGCAGCAATGCTAAGATGAATCCGCCTCTGCGCTTAGAATCGGACCGTCTGGCGGTTATTGAGGGGCTCAAATCAGGTGTCATTTCTGTCATTGCGACGGATCATGCTCCACATCATGCTGACGAGAAAAATGTTGAAGACATCACTAAAGCACCTTCTGGCATGACTGGTCTTGAAACTTCGCTTTCTCTGGGACTGACCTACCTAGTTGAGGCTGGTCATCTGAGCTTGATGGAACTTTTGGAAAAAATGACTCTTAATCCAGCCCAACTGTATGATTTTGAAGCTGGTTTCATCGCTCAGGATGGTCCTGCTGATTTGACAATATTTGACCCAGAAGCCGATAGACTTGTGACTGACCATTTTGCCTCCAAGGCAGCTAATTCACCTTTTGTTGGTGAAAAGCTGAAAGGTCAAGTGAAGTATACCCTCTGTGATGGTGAACTAGTTTTTGAAGGATAATCTATGGAAATCTGAGATAATTAGAATCTCAGATTTTTTTGTTTAGATACGAACATACATAGGTAAAGTACAGAAAATAATTCACTTTTACTCCCTTTTTCGATATAATAAAACTAATAAAAAAGAAAAAGAGGACGGTTTATGCAAAAGAAAAAAATTCTTTTACCGCTTTTATTACTTGCTCCAGCATTTCTAGCTCATCAAGTATACGCAGATGAACAAGTAGCTTCTGAACCTAGTCAAGAAGTTGCAGCAGCAACTTCAGCTCAAGAAGGGAATGTCCCAGATGGAGCTATTGCTACAAGTGCGCAGGGTGAAGAAAGCGCTTCCGGACAACAAATTGATTTGCCTGAAGCAAATATTATCCATACAAATGACGTTCACGGCCGTATTGTTGAAGAAAAAGGAGTTATTGGAGACGCTAAATTAGCAGCCGTTATTGAAGAGGAAAGGAAAAACAATCCTTCAACTCTTGTAGTTGATGCGGGAGATGCCTTTCAAGGTTTGCCAATTTCAAATAGTTCCAAAGGTGAAGAGCGTGCTAAACTACTTAATGAGATGGGCTACGATGCTATGGCTGTTGGGAATCACGAGTTTGACTTTGGCCTAGATGAAGCAAAGAAATATAAAGAAATTCTTAATTTTCCTCTTTTAAGCTCTAACACCTATGTAAATGGTGCTCGTTTGTTTGAAGCATCAACTATCGTAGATAAGGATAAGAATGTTGTAGGTGATGAGTTTGTAGTAATCGGTGTGACAACACCTGAAACTGCGACCAAAACTCATCCTAAGAATGTTCAAGGCGTAACATTTAAAGATCCTATCTCAGAAGTTAATTCAGTTATTGATGAAGTAGAAGCTCGCGCTGCGGCAGAGGGTAAATCATACAAGAACTACGTGGTATTGGCCCACTTGGGTGTTGATACGACTACACCAGTAGAGTGGCGTGGCTCTACTTTAGCTGAAGCTCTTTCAAATAATCCAAAGCTCAAAGGTAAGCGCGTAACAGTTATTGATGGTCACTCTCATACAGTTCAATCTACAACCTATGGAGACAATGTTACTTATAACCAAACGGGAAGTTATTTGAATAACATTGGTAAAATTACTTATAAGGCTAATCAATTATTGGGAAATCCACAACAAATCTCTGCAGCTTCTACTAAAGATGTGGTACCAAATGCTAAAATAGCAGCCATGGTCAAAGAAATTAAAGAAAGATATGATGCTGAAAATGCTAAAGTTGTTCGTGCCAATAGCCCAGTTGAGCTAAACGGCCAGCGTGAAAATGTTCGGGTTCGTGAGACAAACCTTGGTAATGTGGTAGCGGACGCCCTTTACGAATACGGCCAAACTGGATTTAGCCATAAAACAGATCTTGCTGTGACAAACGGTGGTGGTTTGCGTGAAACAATTGCCAAAGATAAGCCAATTACAAAAGGTGATGTGATCGCTGTCCTTCCTTTCGGAAACACTATTTCTCAAATCAAAGTAACGGGACAAAACATTGCTGATATGTTTGCTAAATCTCTTGGATCTATTTTACAAGAAAAAAATGGTCAGCCTGTTTTGGATGAAAATGGCCAACCCCTTCTTGAGCCAAGCGGAGGCTTCCTACAGGTTTCAGGTGCTAAGGTTTATTACGATACAACCTTGCCTGCTGAAAAACGTATTTTGCACATCGAAATTAAAAATCCAGAAACCGGTAAGTATGAAAGCTTAGATCCTGCTAAAGAGTACTATTTGACAACAAATGATTTCTTAGCAGCCGGTGGTGATGGTTACACCATGCTGGGTGGTGCGCGAGAAGAAGGTCCTTCTATGGACGTGGCTTTTGCCGATTATTTAGCTAAAGCAGATTTGACTGCATATTCGGTTATAAATCCAAATTCCCGTACGATTTCTATCTCTTCTAAAAAAGATAGTGATGGAGATGGAGTTTCTGATATTGAAGAAATCAAAAATGGAACAGATTCATCTGATCCAAAATCTTATCCTGGCAGAACAGATGTTCCAAATGGCCAGTCTAATCAGAATCCAAGTGGCCAAAACTATCAACCTCTTCCAAATTACTCTGCAAATGGCAATGTAGTTCAACCGTCTTATAAGACAGCAGCCAAAGTAGATCCTGCAAAAGAAGAGAAGAAGGAAGAAGTTGCTACAAACAGTAAGCCTTTGACAGTTAATGTTGCTAAAACATTTGCATCATCTAAGGCTAGACTTCCTGAAACAGGAACAAAAGAGTCACCTGCTTTAGTTATTGTATCCTTGTTTACTGCTTTCTTGGGAATCCTTGGTTTCAAGAAGAGTCAAGAAGACTAAAAAATAAGCCCTAGGGCTTATTTTTTTGGTACTTGTTTAGTGATATTGATTCCCCAAGGGATAAGATTCTCCGATTTATTTTTAATTCTTTCCATGTTATCTCTATGTCGAATCAGAATAATTGATGCTAGAAGAATAATGATTAGAGTAAAAAGAAGATCGTAACTAGGGAGGATAATTCCTAATGAAGGAAATATGAGAACGGAAAGAATCGCAAAGCCAGCTACAACAATACTAGCCAGAGAAATCATACTTCCCAAGTAAAGTGTTACAATAAAAATAATAATCAAATAAGAAAAGAAGAGGGGAGAAAATCCAAGAACAACACCTGCACTTGTAGCAACGGCCTTGCCTCCCTTAAATTCAGCAAAAATTGGGAAGGTGTGGCCAAGAACAGCTATTAGACCAAAAATCATGGGTGATATACCATTGATATGGAGAAAAAGTGGAAGTAGGGTTGCAAGAGTTCCTTTTAGAAAGTCGATTGCAAAAGTAACAGTTCCAGCTGTCTTTCCTAAAATACGGAAAGTATTAGTTGTGCCGGTATTTCCACTACCGTATTCTCGTAAATTCTTTTTAAAGAAAATCTGTCCAATCCATAAACCAGTTGGAATTGAACCCAGTAAATATGCCAAAATCAGGCCCAAAATTGTATTTATCATAAATTTATTATATCACGAATTTTGCTTTGTATTTAACAATCTAGTAAATTATTTGTCTAATCCGATAAAAATGTTTATTTCAAGGCTTTTGTGACAAAAACTTTTGCAAAATTTTATAAAAACTTGTAAGATAGTAAGGATGAATAATGCAGGAGGTTCCTTGTGGCAAAGAAGGAAATCAATATTAATAATTATAATGATGATGCCATTCAAGTATTAGAAGGGTTGGATGCGGTACGTAAACGTCCAGGTATGTATATCGGATCCACTGACGGGACAGGACTCCATCATTTAGTGTGGGAAATCGTGGATAATGCAGTTGATGAAGCTCTATCAGGTTTTGGTGATCGGATTGATGTCACCATCAATAAAGATGGGAGCTTAACAGTATCTGACCATGGACGCGGGATGCCAGTTGGTATGCACGCTATGGGGATTCCTACTGTTGAGGTCATTTTTACAGTATTACATGCTGGTGGTAAGTTTGGTCAAGGTGGTTATAAAACTTCAGGAGGACTCCATGGTGTAGGTTCTTCGGTCGTTAATGCCCTATCTAGCTGGTTAGAAGTAGAAATTACCCGTGATGGTACAGTCTACAAGCAACGCTTTGAAAATGGCGGAAAACCAGTCACTACGCTCAAGAAAATCGGTACTGCACCTAAGTCCAAGTCTGGAACCAAAGTGACCTTTATGCCGGACGATACGATTTTTTCAACGACAGACTTCAAGTACAACACTATTGCTGAGCGACTTAAGGAATCAGCCTTCCTGCTCAAGAATGTCCGCCTGTCTCTGACGGATGCTCGCACTGGCGAAGAAATAGAGTTCCATTATGAGAATGGTGTTGAAGACTTTGTCAGCTATCTCAATGAAGACAAGGAAACACTGACTCCGGTTCTCTATTTTGAAGGAGAGGAAAGTGGTTTCCAAGTTCAAGTGGCTCTCCAGTATAATGACGGCTACTCTGATAATATCTTATCATTTGTCAATAATGTGCGCACCAAGGACGGTGGTACTCATGAGACCGGGCTCAAGACCGCTATTACCAAGGCTATGAACGACTATGCCAGAAAGACGGGTCTGCTCAAGGAAAAGGATAAGAATCTGGAAGGTTCAGACTACCGCGAGGGCCTATCTGCCGTTTTATCAATCCTAGTTCCTGAGGAACATCTACAGTTTGAAGGCCAGACTAAGGACAAGTTAGGTAGTCCCTTGGCTCGTCCTGCTGTGGACTCCATTGTCTCTGACAAGCTGACTTTCTTCCTCTTGGAAAATGGTGAGTTGGCATCAAACCTCATCCGCAAGGCTATCAAGGCTAGAGATGCTCGGGAAGCGGCCCGCAAGGCACGTGACGAAAGCCGTAATGGCAAGAAAAATAAGAAAGACAAGGGCTTACTCTCTGGTAAGCTAACTCCGGCCCAATCTAAGAATCCAGCCAAGAACGAACTCTATCTGGTTGAGGGAGACTCTGCCGGTGGTTCTGCCAAGCAAGGACGTGACCGTAAGTTCCAAGCCATCCTGCCCCTACGAGGTAAGGTTATCAATACCGCCAAGGCTAAGATGGCTGACATTCTCAAGAACGAAGAAATCAATACCATGATCTACACGATTGGAGCGGGTGTTGGGTCAGACTTTACCCTTGAGGATGCCAACTATGACAAGATCATTATCATGACCGATGCGGATACTGACGGTGCCCATATTCAAACCTTGTTGCTGACCTTTTTCTATCGCTATATGCGTCCGCTGGTTGAAGCTGGCCGTGTATATATCGCACTTCCTCCTCTCTACAAGATGTCCAAGGGTAAGGGAAAGAGCGAAGTTGTCGAGTATGCCTGGACTGATGGCGAGCTGGAAGACCTGCGTCGCAAGTTTGGCAAAGGAGCTATGCTTCAACGCTACAAGGGGTTAGGTGAAATGAATGCCGATCAACTCTGGGAGACCACTATGAACCCTGAAACTCGCACTCTCATCCGTGTCACCATTGAAGATCTAGCTCGCGCCGAACGCCGTGTCAATGTCCTCATGGGTGACAAGGTCGAACCACGCCGCAAGTGGATTGAGGATAATGTCAAGTTTACGCTAGAAGAAGCGACAGCTTTTTAAAATTTGTTTAACTAATCATTATAGATAATTACATTATTTAGGAGTTTTATTATGAAAAAAATCTATACACTGGCATTGCTTGTATTTTCAGTATTCATCCTAGCTGCTTGCTCTTCGCAGGAAGCTTGGCTAAACGGTACATGGAAGAGTGAAAAAACAAAAGGCACCTATGTTTTTGAAGAAAAGCAAGGTAAATGGAACATTTTAAACGGTAAGGAAAAAATTGCTGAAAAAGGGGAAGTAAAAGATAAAAAAGGGGATCAATTCACCATTGTTGATACTAATGGTAATCGTCATCAGATAAAAAAAGTTGATGAAAATACTATTGAATATCAACCATTTACATCCGACGGAATTTCTGCAACTAATGGAGAAAGTTTCAAATTTAAAAAGGATAAGTAGAGCTACTTTTAGCTGATCAGAGTAGTGAATAGATGACTATTTTAGAAATGGTCGGTCTAATCTTTCGAGACATGCAGGAATCCGCTTTGCCAACTTTGATTCTATATAAAGAAGTTCCACTGAAAAGATAGGTGCTCCCATGAGAAAAGAAACCGAGATGTTTGATGTGATTTTGCAAACCGCAAAAGCACTACAGGTCGACGCTGTCGCCATGTCCGGCTCGCGGACAAATCCAAATGCTACCAAGGACGAGTTCCAAGACTATGATGTGGTTTACATCGTGGAGGATTTGCATGCTCTGGTGGCTGACCTTGCCTGGTTGGAAATGTTTGGCAGGCGTATGATTGATCAGCATGTCCTACTAGACCATCGTCGCCTCTATCTCATGCTCTTTGAAGATGGCAATCGGATAGACTTGACCCTTTGCCCCAAGGAGCACATCAAAGAGTGGGTGGATAGCGAAGCGGATTTCACGGTTCTGGATGATCCACAAGGACTCTTCGATCCTTATGTACCAACACCCAAGCGCTATTGGACGGCACCAGCCAGTGCGACTGACTTTGACAAATCTTGTAATGAATTCTGGTGGATATCAGCCTATGTAGTCAAGGGCATTCATCGGAACCACCTGGTCTATGCGACGGACCATCTGTATGGAATCTGCCAGCAAGAATTGCTCAAGCTTTTAGCTTGGCAAGTGGCAGCAGATCAGGGTACGGTCGATGTTGGCAAGAACTACAAGTACCTCTTTCAGCATTTGCCTATCGAGAAAGAGAAAGAATTTACAGCCTTGCTTGATTTTTCTGACCAGAAAAAAATCACTAAGTCTCTCTTTGCTACCATGGACTTTTTCCACAGAGAAGCCCAAGCTTTCTCTCTCAAAACCGGCTTCCACTATGACAAAGAAACCGCCGAGAAGATGATTGAATATGCTGAGGAGAGGCTTGAAACAAATGAAACATTTACAAAATAATAAGATAACAAAATTTTTACTGATTAGTTTTCTCATTTCTTGGGGATTTGGTTGGGGATTGCTCGCTTTTCTGACGCAAATGAGCCTCTTAAGTCTAACAAGTCCACTAGGAGTTTTTCTCCATTTACTAGGAGGTTTCGGTCCAACCATTGCAGCCATTTCTTGTTTGCCTCAAAAATCCATTAAAAGCATAGTCTCTTTTATCTTAGGGGACTCAAAGAAATATATTTTGTTATTTCTTTTACTAATTTTCGTGCAGACAGGTGTCATTGCTTTCTCTTCTAAGGAGCTTAATCCAGCTTTTCCACTAGGAAATTTGTTTGTTGTTTTTTTGAGTGCAGTCTGTGTTTATGGTGGCGAAGAAGAATTGGGATGGCGAGGCATCTTGCAACCAACTTTGGAAACTAGATTCTCCTTTTGGATTTCTGGTTTGATAACAGGTTGTATTTGGGCAATATGGCATGTACCTTTATGGTTTGTGATTGGAAGTTCCCAAAGTAGGATGCCTTTTATATTATTCAGTCTATTTGCAATTTATCTCAGTATTCTTCTAGCAGCTGTTTTCAAAAAGACTAAGTCGATCCTTTATTGCGCCATTTTTCACGGCCTAATTAATACCCTACTTAGCTTATTTGTTATTAAAATTAATCTTTTATTCATTCTAGGATTAGTAGGATTGCTCTTCTTTTCTCACTACCTACAAAGAAACAGTTAAATTTATAAAATATAGATTTACTTTGCAACAAAACATTAAAAAGAGAATTATTATGTCTAACATTCAAAACATGTCCCTTGAGGACATCATGGGAGAGCGCTTTGGTCGCTACTCCAAATACATCATTCAGGAGCGGGCCTTGCCAGACATTCGCGATGGCTTGAAGCCTGTTCAGCGCCGTATTCTTTATTCCATGAACAAGGACGGCAATACTTTTGACAAGGGCTACCGCAAGTCAGCCAAGTCTGTCGGGAACATCATGGGGAATTTTCACCCCCACGGTGACAGCTCCATCTACGACGCCATGGTTCGCATGTCTCAAGACTGGAAAAATCGTGAGATTCTCGTTGAGATGCACGGAAACAATGGTTCCATGGACGGTGATCCACCGGCGGCTATGCGTTATACTGAGGCGCGTTTGTCTGAGATGGCTGGTTATCTTTTGCAGGATATTGAGAAAGATACCGTTCCTTTTGCTTGGAACTTTGACGATACCGAGAAGGAACCGACAGTTCTGCCGGCAGCCTTTCCTAATCTTTTGGTCAATGGAGCAACTGGGATTTCCGCTGGTTATGCGACTGATATTCCACCTCATAATCTAGCCGAAGTCATTGACGCGGTCATCTATATGATTGACCATCCATCTGCCAAGGTGGACAAACTCATGGAGTTTCTGCCTGGTCCAGACTTCCCGACAGGAGCTATTGTCCAAGGCCGTGATGAGATTAAGAAAGCCTATGAGACTGGTAAAGGTCGCGTCGTGGTGCGTTCCAGAACTGAGATTGAAAAGTTGAAGGGCGGTAAAGAGCAAATCATCATCACTGAGATTCCTTACGAGATTAATAAAGCGGTCTTGGTCAAGAAGATTGACGATGTGAGGGTCAATAATAAGGTGGCTGGCATTGCTGAGGTGCGGGACGAATCAGACCGGGACGGTCTTCGCATTGCCATTGAGCTCAAGAAAGATGCTAATACTGAGCTGATTCTTAACTATCTTTTCAAGTACACTGATTTGCAAGTTAATTACAACTTCAACATGGTGGCGATCGACAATTTCACGCCGCGTTTGGTGGGAATTGTGCCAATCTTAACCAGTTATATTGCCCACCGCAAGGAGATCATTCTGGCTCGCAGCCGATTTGACAAGGCCAAGGCTGAGAAACGGCTCCATATCGTGGAAGGACTGATTCGGGTTATTTCAATCTTAGACGAGGTGATTGCTCTGATTCGTGCTTCCGAAAACAAAGCAGACGCCAAGGAAAATCTGAAAGTTAGCTATGATTTCACTGAGGAGCAGGCTGAGGCTATCGTCACTCTCCAACTCTACCGTTTGACCAATACAGACGTCGTGGTTTTGGAAGAGGAAGAAGCAGAGCTACGCGAGAAGATTGCCATGCTGGCAGCCATTATCGGTGATGAGCGCACCATGTATAATCTTATGAAGCGAGAACTCCGTGACGTCAAGAAGAAGTTTGGCAATCCGCGTCTCAGTGAGCTGCAGGATACGGCAAACGCTATCGAGATTGATACAGCTAGTCTCATCGTTGAGGAAGAAACCTATGTCAGCGTGACACGTTCTGGTTATATCAAACGGACCAGTCCACGTTCCTTCTCAGCATCGACCCTAGAAGAAATGGGCAAACGTGATGATGACCGACTGATTTTCGTCAGCCCGGCCAAGACGACCCAGCATTTGCTAATTTTCACAAGTCTTGGAAATGTTATTTACCGGCCTGTTCATGAGCTGTCAGATATCCGCTGGAAAGAAATTGGAGAACACCTCAGCCAGACCATCAGTAACTTTGATACCAAGGAAGAGGTTATCTATACAGAATTACTGGACAGCTTTGAGGAAGGGACTTACTTTGCAGCGACCAAGCTGGGACAAATCAAGCGAGTGGAGCGCAAGGAGTTCAGTCCTTGGCGGACCTACAAGTCTAAGTCGCTCAAGTTTGCCAAGCTGAAAAATGAAGATGACCAGGTTATTGCTCTGGCGCCGATTAAGCTGGATGATGTTATGCTCGTGACCAAGAATGGCTATGCCCTTCGTTTCAATATTGAGGAAGTACCTGTTATTGGTGCTAAGGCAGCTGGGGTTAAAGCCATCAATCTTAAGAAGGACGATGTTCTAGCGGCAGCCTTTATCGCCAACACAGACTCGCTTTACATCCTAACTCAGCGCGGTTCGCTCAAGCGTATGGCAGTCGCAGATATTCCTGTTACTAGTCGTGCAAATCGTGGTCTCCAAGTTCTGAGAGAGCTTAAGACCAAGCCCCATCGTGTCTTTGCAGCTGGACCAGTCTTTGGCGAAGCAGTTGACTTTGACCTCTTCACAACAGAAGCAGAAGCCAGTGAGGAGCAAATTTTGCAGGTGATTTCTAATAAAGGAACTGTCTATGATGTAAACCTAACTGAGCTCGGCTTATCAGAGCGAACCAGTAACGGCAGCTTTATCTCTGATACCATTTCAGACGAAGAAGTCTTCTCAGCTTATATTAAGTAATTTTCAAACCAGTTCAAACGAACTGGTTTTTTCAAACTAAAATTTAATAACGTAATTTTCTGAAAATTGAAAATAATGCTTGAAAATTTCTTAAAAAGGTGTAAAATAAGGAGTATCTAAAAAATGAAGTTTGGAAGTAGAGGAGTAAGATTATGATTGTAAATATCGACTGGGAAAATCTAGGATTCTCATATATGAAATTGCCTTATCGCTTTTTAGCTTATTACCGTAACGGTCAGTGGGAGGAAGGCAAACTGACTGAAGATGCGACCCTGCATATTTCTGAGTCTTCACCAAGCCTTCACTATGGTCAGCAGGCTTTTGAAGGACTTAAGGCCTATCGAACCAAGGATGGCAGTGTCCAGCTCTTCCGGCCAGATGAGAATGCTAAGCGCCTGCAACGCACTTGCGATCGTCTCTTGATGCCACAAGTTTCAACTGAAATGTTTGTGGAAGCTTGTAAGGCTGTTGTCCGTGCAAATGAAGAATATGTACCTCCATATGGAACAGGAGGAACTCTCTACCTTCGTCCACTTTTGATTGGTATCGGAGATATCATCGGGGTAAAACCAGCAGAGGAGTATATTTTTACAATCTTTGCTATGCCAGTTGGAAACTACTTCAAGGGTGGTTTGGTTCCAACCAACTTCTTGATCCAAGACGAATATGACCGAGCGGCTCCACATGGTACAGGTGCTGCTAAGGTAGGTGGTAACTATGCAGCTAGTCTCCTACCAGGTAAGATGGCTAAGTCTCGTAACTTTTCAGATGTCATCTACCTTGATCCATCAACTCATACCAAGATTGAAGAAGTCGGATCAGCGAACTTCTTTGGAATTACAGCAAATAATGAATTTGTAACACCGCTGAGTCCATCCATTCTACCGTCCATTACCAAATATTCCTTGCTTTACTTGGCAGAGCACCGCTTGGGCTTGACTCCGGTTGAAGGCGATGTTCCGATTAATGATTTGGATCGCTTTGTTGAAGCCGGAGCTTGTGGTACAGCAGCAGTTATCTCACCAATCGGAGGTATCCAACATGGTGATGATTTCCATGTATTCTATAGTGAGACAGAAGTCGGTCCAGTTACCCGCAAGCTGTATGATGAATTAACTGGTATCCAATTTGGTGATGTTGAAGCGCCAGAAGGTTGGATCTACAAAGTTGATTAATAGGAAGAGCCTAAAAGGCTCTTTTCTTATTAATTGTAGGAAATCACTTGCCAGGCTTTTGCTTTTTGTGTAAAATAGTATTTTGAAAGAGGTAAGAAATGAGTAAAAAAGATAAAAAGATTGAAATTCAAATTAATGATAGTAAGGTCAAAGTAGGAGCAGATTTATTTGATGGCTATTCACTCGTTATTGGTAAAAAAGTTATTGGTGAAATTGCAGAATTAGACGGCCAGTATGCTATAATCAAAAACGGAAATGCAGATGCTTTCTATAAAAAACTTGAAAAAGCTGTTGAAAATTTAATAGAAACCTATAATTTAGGTAAATAAGGTGTTGATTTTCCATTTTTTTCGTGTTATAATAGATGACGTTGATTGTATACGGAGAGATAGCGAAGAGGCTAAACGCGGCGGACTGTAAATCCGCTCCTTCGGGTTCGGGGGTTCGAATCCCTCTCTCTCCATTAGCGTTCATTTTGACGATGATAAAGTGACTATTGTCAGCGCTCTTTTTTGGGGTATAGCCAAGCGGTAAGGCAAGGGACTTTGACTCCCTCATGCGTTGGTTCGAATCCAGCTACCCCAGTTCTTAGGTGATATATCAGACGAGGCCGATAAAATATCTTAGGGTATTTTATTTCTTTATAAATGGTATAAAAACGGTAAAGATAAATCAACATGTCGTTGCGGGCGCTTAGGAAAATAAAATGGATGTCAAGTGAAAACTTGATTGTTGGAGGATTTTTTAGATGAATGAATTTGAAGATTTGCTAAACAGTGTTAGCCAAGTCGAGCCAGGTGATGTTGTTACTGCTGAAGTATTGACAGTTGATGCAAACCAAGCTAATGTTGCAATTTCTGGCACTGGTGTTGAAGGGGTGTTAACTCTTCGTGAGCTGACTAATGATCGTGATGCTGACATTAACGACCTTGTAAAAACAGGCGAAACACTTGAATTGCTCGTTCTTCGTCAAGTAGTGGGTAAAGATACAGATACAGTTACTTACCTAGTATCTAAAAAACGTTTAGAAGCTCGCAAAGCATGGGACAAATTGGTTGGTCGTGAAGAAGAAGTTGTTACTGTTAAAGGAACTCGCGCAGTTAAAGGTGGACTTTCTGTTGAGTTTGAAGGACTTCGTGGTTTCATTCCAGCTTCAATGCTTGACACTCGTTTTGTACGTAACACAGAACGTTTCGTAGGTCAAGAATTTGATGCTAAGATTAAAGAAGTTGATCCAAAAGAAAATCGCTTTATCCTTTCACGTCGTGAAGTAGTTGAAGCTGAAGCTGCAGCAGCTCGTGCTGAAGTATTTGGAAAATTGAATGTTGGTGATGTTGTAACTGGTAAAGTTGCTCGTATCACTAGCTTTGGTGCTTTCATTGATCTTGGTGGTGTTGATGGTTTGGTTCACTTAACTGAGTTATCACATGAGCGTAACGTATCACCTAAATCTGTTGTAACAGTTGGTGAAGAAATTGAAGTGAAAGTCCTTGACTTAAACGAAGAAGAAGGTCGTGTATCACTTTCACTTAAAGCTACAACACCTGGACCATGGGATGGTGTTGAACAAAAACTTGCTGCTGGTGATGTAATTGAAGGTACTGTTAAACGCTTAACTGACTTTGGTGCTTTTGTTGAAGTATTGCCAGGTATTGATGGCTTGGTTCACATCTCACAAATTTCTCACAAACGTGTTGAGAATCCAAAAGATGTCTTGTCAGTTGGCCAAGAAGTAACTGTTAAAGTTCTTGAAGTTAACCCAGCTAATGAGCGCGTATCACTTTCTATCAAGGCTCTTGAAGAACGTCCTGCAAAAGAAGAAGGACAAGAGAAAGAAGAAAAACGCCAATCACGTCCACGTCGTCCTAAACGTCAAGAAAAACGTGACTTTGAACTTCCAGAAACTCAAACTGGATTCTCCATGGCTGACTTGTTCGGTGATATCGAATTATAAAATAATTTTGAAGTTGAGTTTTCTCAACTTCTTTTTATTTTTTGACTTGTATTTTTAGTGAAAATTAGTTATAATAAATTAGTTGCCACCCTTAGTGTAATGGATATCACGTAAGATTCCGGTTCTTGAGATGGGAGTTCGATTCTCTCAGGGTGGATGACTTTAAATTAGACTCTTCGGAGTCTTTTTTCATTGCTGTAGAGAATATCATGATACAGAAATTAATTCTTTTATTGTAGTTTAGAAAGATAAGAAGTATTGCTTATCAACCGCTCAAAAATAAAGCGAAGCCTTGCTAATATTTAGACATCTTAGAAGATAGTGAGTTTGATGCTAGCAAAGATACTAATTTTTTACGCTTAGTTTATGTGGGTAGGATTGTGGATCATCCTGATATTATATTGGATCCAGAAGAGCATACGGATTTTGTCTGTATTTCTTCTTTAGAAGACATAGATAGCGAGCTTATCGTACCTTATTTGATTGATATTTATATAAAGCAAAAAAACATCTCCTTTAATAAGGAGATGTTTTTATAATTAGTTTTTAGATGCTGCTTGAAATTCTGGATTCTTCCATGCTTCGTCAATGATTGCTTGTAACTCTTTAGCAGAAGCTTGCATTTTTTGAGTTTCAGCATCGTTCAATGGGATATTTACTGGACGTACGATACCGTGAGCACCAACGATTGCTGGTTGACCGATAAAGACGTTTTCAACTCCATATTGGCCTTCTTGGAAGACAGAAAGTGGTAGAACGGCATTTTCATCATCAAGGATAGCTCTAGTAATACGAGCAAGGGCAACTGCGATACCATAGTATGTAGCACCTTTTTTGTTGATGATTGAGTAAGCGGCGTCACGGACTGAAATGAAGAGGTCTACAAGATCTGCTTCGTTCAAGTCACGGTTAGCTTGTAACCATTGTTCTAGTTTTACACCAGCTACGTTAGCGTGTGACCAAACAGCGAACTCTGAGTCACCATGTTCACCCATGATATAGGCATGGACTGAACGAGCATCAACACCGATTTTAGCTGCCAAAGCTTGACGGAAGCGAGCTGAGTCAAGTGATGTACCAGAACCAATGACACGTTCTTTAGGAAAGCCAGAGAACTTCCAAGTAGAGTAAGTTAAGACGTCAACTGGGTTAGCAGCTACGAGGAAGATACCATCGAAACCAGAAGCAACAACTTGCTCAACGATAGATTTGTTGATAGCAAGGTTTTTACCTACAAGATCAAGACGAGTTTCGCCTGGTTTTTGTGGAGCACCAGCTGTGATAACAACAAGGTCAGCATCCGCGCAGTCTTCGTATTTTGCTGCATAAATTTTCTTAGGTGAAGTAAATGCAAGCGCATGACTAAGGTCCTCTGCATCCCCAACAGCTTTTTCAAATAATTGTGGAATCTCAATAATACCAAGTTCTTGTGCAATTCCTTGGGTTACAAGCGCAAATGCGTATGAAGAACCTACGGCACCATCACCAATAAGGATTACTTTTTTATGTTGTTTTTCAAGAGTCATCTGTAAAATCTCCTTTTATTTTTTTACGGGTTTGTCCCAAACAAGTCTATTCTATCACTTTTAACATGCTTTGTCACGGCAGATGGTCATCTTTAAAAGATGTAAACGTTTTTAGGATCAAGGCTATTTACTGAAAAAATGTTTAAAATATGATATAATAGTACAGTTATATAAAGTGAAAAGAGGCATTTTTTAATGCAAGATAGGAATTTAGTAAATGTCAATCTAACGAGTGAAATGAAAACTAGTTTTATTGACTATGCTATGAGTGTTATCGTTTCGCGTGCACTTCCAGATGTTCGTGATGGATTAAAACCAGTTCATCGTCGGATTCTTTATGGGATGAATGAGCTGGGAGTTACTCCTGATAAACCACATAAAAAATCAGCCCGTATTACAGGTGATGTTATGGGTAAATACCATCCGCATGGTGACTCTTCGATTTATGAAGCTATGGTTCGGATGGCGCAATGGTGGAGTTATCGCTACATGCTTGTGGATGGCCATGGGAACTTTGGTTCCATGGATGGAGATGGAGCTGCTGCTCAGCGTTATACAGAAGCACGTATGAGCAAAATTGCTCTTGAGATGCTTCGTGATATCAACAAGAATACTGTTGACTTTATCGATAACTATGATGCTAATGAGCGAGAACCAATAGTCCTTCCTGCCCGTTTTCCAAATCTTTTGGTTAATGGTGCAACTGGTATTGCTGTTGGTATGGCGACTAATATTCCGCCACATAATTTAGCGGAGTCTATTGATGCAGTTAAGCTAGTCATGGATAATCCTGCAGCAACAACCCGTGATATTATGGAAGTTTTGCCTGGGCCTGATTTTCCAACTGGCGCTCTAGTTATGGGCAAATCAGGTATTCACCGTGCTTATGAAACGGGGAAAGGCTCGATTGTTTTACGTTCTCGTACTGAAATTGAAGAAATGAAAAATGGTCGCGAGCGGATTGTTGTAACCGAGTTTCCTTATATGGTTAATAAGACTAAGGTTCATGAGCACATTGTTCGCTTAGTACAAGAAAAACGTATTGAAGGTATAACAGCTGTCCGTGATGAGTCTAATCGTGAGGGTGTTCGTTTTGTAATTGAGGTGAGACGGGATGCGTCTGCTCATGTCATTCTAAATAATCTCTTTAAATTGACACAAATGCAGACCAATTTCAGCTTCAATATGTTAGCTATCCAAAATGGTGTTCCTAAAATACTCTCTCTTCGTGAGATTCTTTTGGCTTATATTGAGCACCAAAAAGAAGTTGTGACCCGTCGAACTGCCTTTGATAAAGATAAGGCTGAGGCACGTGCTCATATTTTAGCAGGTTTACTAATTGCTCTTGACCACATCGATGAAGTTATTCGTATTATTCGTAACAGTGAGACGGATGCAGAAGCACAGGCTGAATTAATGGCTAAGTTTGAATTGTCTGAGCGTCAAAGTCAGGCTATTCTCGATATGCGTTTGCGTCGTTTGACCGGTTTGGAACGCGATAAAATTCAGTCAGAATATGATGAATTGATTGCCTTAATAGCTGATTTGGCAGATATCTTGGCTAAGCCTGAAAGAGTTCTTACAATTATTAGAGAAGAATTGGATGAAGTGAAGCGGAAATTTGCTGATGAACGTCGAACGGAGCTTATGGTAGGAGAGGTTCTCTCTCTAGAAGATGAAGATCTAATTGAAGAAGCGGATGTTTTGATTACCTTGTCAAATAAAGGCTACATCAAACGTTTAAACCAAGATGAGTTTACAGCTCAAAAACGTGGAGGTCGTGGTGTTCAAGGGACAGGCGTCAAGGATGATGACTTTGTCAAGGAACTTGTTTCAACTAGTACACATGATCGTTTACTCTTCTTCACTAATAAGGGACGAGTTTATCGCCTGAAAGGATATGAGATACCTGAATATGGCCGGACTGCAAAAGGTTTACCAATTGTGAATCTCCTGAAATTGGATGAAGGAGAAACAATTCAAACTATTATCAACGTAGAACAGAATCATAGCCAAGACTCTTATCTCTTCTTTACGACTCGTCTAGGGGTAGTCAAGCGTACTAGCGTAGCTGATTTTGCTAATATTCGTCAGAATGGACTCAAGGCTTTGAATTTGAAGGATGAAGACGAGCTGATTAATGTTTTCCTAACTGATGGAGCTGCTGATGTTATTATCGGAACAAAATTTGGTTATTCTGTTCGCTTCAATGAGACAGCTGTTAGAAACATGAGCCGTATTGCAACTGGCGTACGTGGTGTTAACCTAAGAGACGGTGACCAGGTCGTTGGTGCAGGTGTTGTGTCTGACAATGATGAAGTTCTTGTTATTACTGAAAAAGGTTATGGTAAGAGAACTCTTGCTAGTGAATATCCGACAAAAGGCCGTGGTGGTAAAGGGATTAAAACAGCTAATATCACAGAAAAAAATGGTCCTTTAGCTGGTTTGATGACAGTCAATGGTCAAGAAGATCTGATGATCATAACTAATACTGGTGTAATCATACGGACCAGTGTTGCAAATATTTCACAAACTGGTCGCTCTACAATGGGTGTTAAGGTTATGCGTCTTGATCAGAATGCTCAGATTGTTACTTTTACAACTGTAGAAGCAGATGATAAAGAAGAGTTGCAAGACGAGAAGGAGTAAAATATGGCTAGAGGATCACGAAGAGCCAAGAAGAAACGTAGTAGACGTAATATTATATTAAATATTCTTTCGGTTATCTTACTGTTAGTTGCACTTGCCCTAATTTTTAATTCTTCAATTAGAAATATGATTATGGTTTGGCATACAAACAAGTACCAAGTTTCTAAAGTATCTAAGAAAGAAATTGAGAAGAATAAAGCAAGTAAAGGTAGTTTCAATTTTGAAAAGGTTGAGCCTCTATCGACTGAAGCTGTCTTAAATGCCCAATGGAAAGCACAGCAACTTCCTGTTATCGGTGGGATTGCGATTCCTGAATTGTCCCTTAATTTACCAATTTTTAATGGACTGGAGAATGCAGGTCTTTATTATGGTGCTGGTACTATGAAAGAGACTCAGGAAATGGGAAAAGGCAACTACGCTTTAGCTAGTCACCATGTTTTCGGGATTACAGGAGCCAATGAAATGCTCTTTTCTCCTCTTGATCGAGCGAAAGCTGGTATGAAAATCTATTTAACTGATAAAGAAAAAGTTTATACATATTCAATTACTAGTGTTGAAAACGTGGAGCCTGAAAGGGTAGATGTTGTTGACGATGCAGCTGATGGTACAGCAGAGGTTACTTTGGTAACCTGTGAAGATGCTGCGGCAACTTCTCGTACAATTGTTAAGGGTGTTTTAGAAAGCGAAACTCCATATAAAGAAACACCGAAGAAGATTTTGAACTACTTCAATAAATCATACAATCAAATGCAACTATAAATCTTATAATAAAAAGGAAGGAAGCATAAGTTTAATGCTTTCCTTTTTTCTTTTGCGAATAAATAAATTGTAAGGAGGTTTTTATGTACAGTATATCATTTCAAGAGGAATCATTATTACCACGGGAACGATTAGTAAGACTAGGAGCAGAGCAGTTAAGCAATCAGGAATTGCTGTCTATTCTCATTCGTACAGGAAATAAAAAAGAGAATGTATTCCAAATAGCTAGTAAGATTTTATCATCCGTATCAAGTTTGACTGAACTCCGTCACATGACTCTGTCTGAACTACAGGGGATATCTGGTATTGGACAAGTAAAGGCTATTGAACTACAGGCTATGATTGAGTTGGGCAGTCGTATTTCAAAAGCGGAGAATTTTGAAGGAGAACGTATACTGAGTAGTCAAAAACTTGCAAAAAAAATGCAACAGGAATTAAGTCATAAAAAGCAAGAGCATTTGGTTGCACTTTATTTAAACACACAAAATCAAATTATTCATCAACAAACTATTTTCATTGGAAGTCTGACTCGGAGTTTAGCCGAACCTAGGGAGATTCTTCATTATGCGATTAAGCATATGGCGACATCAATTATCTTGGTCCATAATCATCCTTCAGGTGCTACTAGGCCAAGTAGGGATGATGATCAGGTGACTGAGAAAATAAAAGAAGCCTGCGAAATGATGGGCTTCGTTTTATTGGATCATTTAATTGTGGGAGGAGATAGCTATTATAGTTATCGAGAGGAAACAGACCTCATTTAAGGACGGTTAGCTATAATGCTTAATCATGCTCTTTTTTCATAAAGTAGAGGAGAGTTTGAAGTTCGCTTGTCAAGTCGACGTACTGAACAACAATTTCTTTCGGTAGGTGAAGATGCACAGGTGAAAAACTCATAATCCCTTTTATTCCAGCATCGACAAGAATATTGGCTACTTCCTGGGCTTTTACACTTGGAACAGTTAAAATTGCTGTCTTGATGTCTGCATCCTTGATTTTTTCTTTGATTTGAGAAATGCCATAAATTGGAATACCATCAGGGGTTTTTGTTCCAACTTCTTTGTGACTATCAACATCAAAAGCCATGACAATTTTCATCTTATTTCTTTCATGGAAGCGGTAGTGGAGAAGAGCGTGCCCCATATTACCAACTCCTACAAGCATGACATTGGTGATTGAGTTATCATTAAGCAAATCGGCAAAAAAATTCATTAATTTCTTAACATCGTAGCCAAAACCTCTGCGTCCAAGTTCACCAAAATAAGAAAAATCTCTTCGAACAGTAGCAGAGTCAATACCAATTGCTTCAGCTATTTGTTTGGAACTGGCTTTTTCTATTTTTTCAGCATTAAAGCGTTTAAAAATACGGTAGTAGAGGGATAAACGCTTTGCAGTCGCACGCGGAATAGTTGAATTTTTTTCGGTTTTCACAAAATCACGTCCTTTCATTTCTATTTTATAGAAAGTTTGTGAAAAAATCAACTATTTTAAAAGAATCCAAGGAACTAAAAATAAAAAAAGAAAACTAAGGATTTTAGTTTTCTTTTTTACTTTCGTAAGCCGATAAATCAAACTGTAACATGGTTCGATAAAGATTGCCTATTTTTCCTACATAGGGAACTTCTATCCCCTTATATGTCAATGAGAGGACCGTTAAGTCATCTGGGATAGTGACACAGCCTGAAAAAGCTAACATGAATTCATCAAAATCAAGATAACGAACGATTCGTTCGACCTTATAAGAATCTAAGTATTTAAGTTCAATCATGGATATTCTCTGTAATTCTTGAATAAATGTTGGATTATTGTTCCGTCTTTGTAAAAATCTCTCTTTCAACTAAGCTATCCATCAAAAAGTAGAATTTCTGCTGGAGAATCTTTTGATCTTCTGATTTAAAAATATTAACTAGACGAAGACCTGATTTATCTGTGATATTAATTTTAAAACCAGACAAGTCTTTATTGAAAATAATTTTTAATAAAAATCCTTGACCACTATTTGGAATTTCCTCTAAGAGGCGAGTTAGTTCAAAGTTTCCCACTTTTGTTTCGGCAAAGGTATTATCTTTTAATGTAAATTTTTTAACATTTGGATTTACTTCATAACTGTATAAACAATCTTTTAATGCTACTGACTTTTCAAAGGCCATGTGTTTCTCCTAAAATTTCTTTTATTTTTTTTGTTAAAATGTGTATTTCTTGAATTGTATTTTGATCAGAAAAACTGATTCTAAAGGATTCTTTTAATCGGGGGGAAGTCTCACCATAAAAAGCTGACAAAACGTGGCTTGGCTCAATCGCTCCAGCAGTACATGCTGATCCAGTGGAGACAGAAATTCCTGCCATATCTAACTTCATCAGCAGGATATCGTTTGCCTGACCTGGAAATCCCATGTTAACCACATGAGGTAAATGAGGCTCCTGTTCATTGAGATAATAGTCGATAGTACCAAGTCCTTGCAAAAGTTCGTATCGAAGCTCTTGAATATGACTGAAGTTTTCGGCTATATGTTCAATATTATTTTCTAGTGCTGTAGCCATTCCAGCAATGGAAATGATGTTTTCCGTACCAGCTCTTTTTTTATCTTCCTGACTTCCACCGTGAAGTAGATTATCAAAGTGGAAATCTTTTGCATATAAGAAGCCAGTTCCTTTAGGTCCGTGAAATTTATGGGCAGAAGCGCTTAAAAAATCAATTCCTAACTCTTCTGGATAGATTGGAATCTTTCCCATAGCTTGAACCGCATCTACATGAAATTTAGCTGGATGATCTTTTAAAACTTCTCCAATTTCCTTAATAGGTAGTAGATATCCGGTCTCATTATTAGCAAACATGGTAGAGACGAGAATGGTGTCAGGACGAAGTGCATCCTTTATATCTTTTACTCGTATCTTTCCGTCGACTGGTTGGATAAAAGAAATCTCAAATCCGTATTTTTCAGCTAAATGGTGCAAGGGTTCTAAAACAGAATGATGCTCAATTGCTGTCGTAATAATGTGTTTTCCTAGATCTTGATGCTTGAGAGAATAGCCTTTTAGTATGGTATTATTGCTTTCAGTAGCACCAGAAGTAAACAGAATATTTTTTGCATTAGTTTGCAATATCTTAGCAATAGTCTCCCTGGCTTGTCTGAGAATCTTACTAGCCTCGCGTCCATGTTGATGAGTGCTAGATGGATTTCCATAGACCTGTACCATTAAGTCAGTCATCTTTTGGATAGCTACAGACGATAGAGGGGTCGTGGCTGCATTGTCAAAATAAATCATTTTCAGTCCTTATTTTTTATTATATGCAAAGAGAGGACTGACTGGTTTTCTCTCTTGGATGCGGACAATAGCATCAGCAATCAACTCACTTGCTGTGATATACTGGATGTTTTTTGGAGTTTTTTCTTTGGTGTCTACAGAATCGGTTACTAAAATTTCTTTGATCGGAACAGCGTCTAATTTTTCAGCGGCACCGTCAACGAAGAGACCGTGGCTTGAAACCGCATAGATGTCGGTTGCTCCTTCTCGATCGACAATTTTAGCAGCTTCAGTAAAGGTACGTCCAGTATTCAAGATGTCATCAATTAAGATCGCTTTCTTACCAGCTACCTCACCAATAATATATCCTTCATTGCGGTGAGCATCGTCTTGAGCATAGTCAATAATAGCGATAGGAGCATCTAGATGTTCTGCTAAACTGCGAGCTCTCTTAACACCTGAGTTTTTTGGACTTACAACGACAACGTCATCACCTGTTAAGCCTTTATCGCAATAGTGTTTTGCAAAAAGAGGAACAGTGTAAAGATTGTCAACAGGAATGTCGAAGAATCCCTGCACTTGAACAGCGTGTAGATCAAGAGTCAGTACTCGATTCACACCTGCTTTTACTAACATATTTGCTACTAGTTTTGCTGTAATTGGCTCCCTAGGCGCTGCTGTACGGTCTTGACGAGCGTAACCAAAGTAAGGAATTACAACATTAACTGAGTTAGCACTGGCACGATTACAAGCATCTACCATGATGAGCAGTTCCATCAAATGGTTGTTTACTGGAAAACTTGTAGATTGAATGATGAAAACATCAAAGCCACGTACGCTTTCTTCGATGTTGACTTGGATTTCTCCATCAGAGAACTGACGTGATGAAAGTTTCCCAAGCGGTACTCCAGCAGCTTTTGCAATCTTCTCAGCGATAGCATGATTTGAGTTGAGCGAGAATAATTTCATGTTCTTTTTGTCATTGATTGAACCAAACATACCTAAAGATAACTCCTTTAATTTTCTGATTACTATTTTATCAAAAATATAAGATTTTTTCAGCTATTTGGCAAGTTTTTAGCAAATCTAGCGATCTTGCTTTTTAGGGGTGTGTATGGGAGATTGTTTTCTTGTAGAAAGTCAAAGAAATTAACTTTTCCATCTTCAGCATCTTGAACTTCAAGTTCGATTTCATAATCGTGAATATCAAAATAAAAATTTTCATCCAGAGCTAGAAGTCCAAACTCATGTTTCATTTCTCTGCGAATGGTGGTTAAGTGGCCTAGGATATCTAATTGATTCAGTTGAATCTTCGTTTTTTTCAAGTTTTCAAGAATCTGTCCCTCTGGTAGAGTCATATTCTCAATTATAGAATGAACTTCATCAGCTGATAAAGCTTGGTTATATTCCATTGTTCCTACCTCTTGCGATATCTTTAGAGTCAGCTCGGCTGAATCATCAAAACGACGGATTCGGAAAGCCATTTTATGGTCTCTGATAAAAAAATCAGGGGTATCTATATAATAATTTGTTTGTTTTACTGGAGTAATATCTTTAAAAAGTGGTAGCAGACTTTCAAACTGTTCCTTGTTTAATCCGGATTTATATTCAATTTCTAAATGATTCATTGTTGATCCTTTTCTTTCGCTTGAAAACGATTTATGTTATAATAATAGACGTATTTATTTTATATAAAAATAATAAAAATAACAAGGTGAGTGCATTTATGGAGTGGGAACAATTTTTAGACCCTTATGTCCAAGCTGTCGGTGAGTTAAAAGTCAAACTGCGAGGAATTCGAAAACAATACCGCAAGCAACAACGACACTCACCGATAGAATTTGTAACCGGTAGGGTCAAGTCTATTGAAAGCATCCAAGAAAAGATGGTTATGCATGGAATAAGTTTAGAAAACTTAGCCCGTGATATGAACGATATTGCTGGCCTTCGGATTATGGTTCAATTTGAGGATGATATCACTGAGGTTCTAAAAGTTTTGCATCAGCGAAAAGATATGAAGATTGTTCTAGAACGAGATTATATCACTTATAAAAAGCCAAGTGGTTACCGCAGTTATCATGTGATAGTTGAATATCCTGTTGATACAATTGACGGTAACAAGGTTGTCTTGGCTGAAATCCAAATTCGGACCTTAGCCATGAACTTTTGGGCAACAATTGAGCATTCTCTTAATTATAAATATAAGGGAGAATTTCCTCAAGAAATTAAGGAACGATTGGAAATAACAGCTCGAATTGCCTATGAATTGGATAAAACAATGGGTGAAATTCGCCACGATATTCAAGAGGCTCAGGTTCTGTTCGATCCACCTTATCGGATGTTAAATGATGGCGTAGGAAATAGTGACGATACAGATGAAGAATACAGATAAAAAAATTGCTGTTTTTAGCAATTATAAACCTCAAAGTAAAGAAGTCTGCCAATTGTTGATTAAGAAACTAAGGCAGAATCGTTTCATTTTAACTGATAAAAATCCTGATATAGTTATTTCTGTAGGCGGAGATGGTATGCTCCTGTCTGTTTTTCACAAGTATGAAAACCAATTAGATAAAGTTCGTTTTGTTGGTGTTCATACTGGACACTTAGGATTTTATACTGATTACCGAGATTTCGAAATCGACAAGTTAATAGAAAATCTAAAATTGGACACCGGAGCTCAGGTTTCCTATCCGATTTTAAATGTTAGAATTTTCCTAGAGGATGGTTCTGTAAAGAGTAAGCTAGCTTTGAATGAAGCTACGATAAAGCGATCAGATCGGACTATGGTTGCTGATGTCATGATTAACCATGTGGCTTTTGAACGCTTCCGTGGGGATGGGATTTCGGTTTCTACTCCGACCGGCAGTACAGCTTACAATAAGTCCTTAGGTGGAGCAGTTCTTCATCCGACAATAGAAGCCTTGCAAATTGCTGAAGTGGCAAGCCTTAATAATCGTGTATATCGTACTTTAGGTTCGTCGATCATTGTTCCTAAAAAAGACAAGATCGAAATCTTTCCAACTCGAAATGATCAGCATACGATTTCGGTGGATAATAGAACTTATACTTTCAAGCATATTGCCAAGGTTGAATTTCAAATAGATAATCATAAAATACAATTTGTTGCCAGTCCAAGCCATACGAGTTTTTGGAACCGAGTTAAGGATGCCTTTATTGGAGAAGTAGACGATGAGATTTGAGTTTATTGCAGACGAACATGTCAAAGTCAAAACTTTTCTCAAAAAACATGATGTCTCAAAGGGGCTTCTTGCTAAAATTAAGTATAGAGGCGGTGGTATTTTAGTAAATGACGAACCACAAAATGCGATTTACTTGTTAGACATTGGTGATAAAGTTACGATCGATATCCCCAAGGAAGAAGGTTTTGAAAGTCTAGACGCGATTTCGAGAAAACTAGAAGTGGTTTTTGAGGATGATCATTTTTTAATACTTGATAAACCAGCTGGTGTTGCAAGTATTCCTAGCGTGAATCACTCTAATACCATGGCAAATTATGTCAAAGCCTATTATATAGATTCCGGTTATGAAAATCATCAAGTCCATATCGTGACACGTCTAGACAAGGATACTAGCGGACTTATGCTATTTGCCAAGCACGGCTATGCCCATGCACGATTGGATAAGCAATTACAAAAAAGAGCTATCGAGAAGCGTTATTTAGCCCTGGTTAAGGGAGATGGCCTTTTAGAAAAAGAAGGGGAAATTATTGCACCGATTGCGCGTGATGAAGATAGTATTATTACACGAAGAGTTGCCAAGGGAGGTAAATATGCTCATACTAGTTACAAGGTGATTGAGCAATTTGGCAACATCTACCTAGTGGATATTCACCTACACACAGGAAGAACACATCAGATTCGAGTTCATTTTTCACATATCGGCTTTCCACTTTTGGGGGACGATTTATATGGTGGATGCATGTCTGAAGGTATTAGCCGCCAAGCTCTTCACTGTCATACTTTGAAATTTTATAATCCATTCAGTGGAGAGGAAATTGGACGTGCCAGTCCTCTTCCAACAGATTTTGAACAAGTTATTCAGATATTTAAAAATTAATTAATAGGAGATGAACTAAATATGAAAATTTTTGATGATATTCGTGAGGCCTTGCAGGATAAAGAAGTGAAAATTGTCCTGCCTGAAGGCGAAGAACCTCGTATTCTTCAAGCAACTAAGCGCCTTGTCAAAGAAACTAATATTACTCCAGTTCTTTTGGGTAATCCTGAAAAAATTCGTATTTATTTAGAAATAGAAGGAATAACAGAAGGGTACCAGGTCATTGACCCTACAAACTGTTCTTGCTTTGAGGAAATGGTGGAAGCTTTTGTTGAGCGTCGTAAAGGAAAAATTACTGCAGACGAAGCGCGTCAATTGTTGAAGGAAGATGTCAATTATTTCGGTGTTATGCTAGTCTATCTTGGTAAGGTTCAAGGAATGGTTTCAGGCGCTATTCACTCTACAGCAGCGACTGTTAGACCTGCTCTTCAAATCATCAAGACTTTGCCATGGGTTTCGCGCACTTCTGGTGCCTTTCTAATGGTTCGTGATGATGAGCGCTACATTTTTAGTGACTGTGCCATCAATATTGATCCAGACGCCAATGTTTTAGCAGAGATTGCTATTAACTCAGCTTTGACAGCACAAATTTTTGATATTGATCCGAAAGTTGCCATGCTCAGCTATTCTACCAAAGGTTCTGGTTTTGGAGAGAAGGTTGATAAGGTCGTAGAGGCAACTAAGCTGGCTCAGGAAATGCGTCCAGATTTGGCTATTGATGGTGAGTTGCAGTTTGATGCGGCTTTTGTACCTGCAACAGCAGAACTAAAAGCACCTGGTAGTCCTGTGGCTGGTCAAGCGACTGTCTTTGTCTTCCCTAGCATTGAAGCTGGTAATATCGGCTACAAGCTGGCAGAACGTTTAGGTGGCTTTTCTGCAGTAGGCCCTATCCTACAGGGGCTTAATCATCCAGTTAATGACCTTTCTCGTGGATGTAATGCAGATGATGTCTATAAGCTAACCTTGATTACAGCAAGCCAGGCAGTTGGTCATTATTAAGCGATATTTAAATATGGAGAGCTTGGGCTCTCCTATTTTTTATCCTTATGCTATACTAGATTTATGATAGATTTGAGAGAATACGGGATTGAGATGTGGGAGGCAGATAAAATCGCCTCTTTTAGAGAGAAATTATTAACTTGGTATGATAAAAACAAACGAGATCTGCCTTGGCGCAGAACAAATAATCCTTATCATATCTGGGTTTCTGAGATTATGCTGCAGCAGACTCGGGTGGATACGGTGATTCCTTACTATGAGCGTTTTCTTGACTGGTTCCCGACAGTATCTGACTTAGCACAGGCACCAGAAGATAGACTGCTCAAGGCTTGGGAAGGGTTGGGATATTATTCGCGGGTGAGAAATATGCAAAAAGCGGCCCAGCAGATAATGACGGATTTCGCTGGAAAATTTCCTGATAGCTATGAAGGAATTGCTAGCCTCAAAGGGATTGGACCTTATACAGCTGGTGCCATTGCTAGTATTGCCTTTGGACTAGCTGAGCCTGCGGTAGATGGCAATGTTATGCGGGTGCTGAGTCGCTTGTTTGAAGTTGATTTAGATATTGGTCAACCTAGCAATCGTAAGATCTTTCAGGCTATGATGGAGATTCTGATTGATCCAGATAGACCCGGAGATTTTAATCAAGCGCTGATGGATCTGGGGTCAGATATTGAAGCTCCTATTAATCCCCATCCAGAAGACAGTCCAGTAAAAGAGTTCAGCGCAGCTTATTTGCACGGAACTATGGATAAATATCCAATCAAAGCACCTAAAAAGAAGCCAGTTCCAGTCTATCTGCAAGGCTTGATTATCGAAAACGAACAGGGACAATTCTTGCTTGAAAAGAATGAGGCTACTGGCTTGTTATCGGGTTTTTGGCATTTTCCCTTGATTGAAGTTGAGGAATTTCAAACTGAAAATCAGATGTCCCTGTTTGAAGTCGCTGAAAATCAGCCCAGTCTGGAACTGTCTCCTCAAGAAAGCTTTGAGCAGGATTATGATTTGATTGTCAATTGGCAGCAGGAGTCTTTTCCAAAGGTGCAACATGTCTTCAGCCATCGCAAGTGGCATATCCAGTTGGTTTATGGTCAAGTTAAAGATAGTCATTATACAGCTGATGGGGAGGTCATGTGGCTACATCCAGATGAATTTGAGAAGTACCCTTTTGCCAAGCCCCAGCAGAAGATGTGGGAGGCTTTTCAAGATGTTAGAAATAAATAAAAAATCTGAGACTAATTTGGTCTCAGATTTTTTTGAATCAATTTTACAAGTTTGCAAAAGCTTTAATGTCATCTGCAGTCATAGAAGAATCACAACGAACTGCTACTTGGCCGTCTTGAACATGAACAAAACCAGGAACCGTCGGAATACTGTATTCAGAGCGGAAGGCTTGCAGTTTATCTAATTCGCTAGCTTCTTCACTGTTAATGAAGTAGATGTGGGCTTTAGTTTCAGCCACAACACCAGCCAATGTTCCAGCAAATTTACGGCAGTAAGGGCAAGTTTTGCGACCTACAAAGAAAGTTGCAGTCTCTTTGTCAGCAATCGCTTGACGAGCTCGGTCAACAGTTGTGACTTCCAAGTCTTTAATATTTTGAACAAATTGTTCCATAAATCATCCTCATTTCTTTTGATAGAACTAGTATGCCATAAAGTTTCTAAAATTGCTTAGATTTGATACGAAAAAAAGATGAGATTGGTTGGTCTCATCTTTTATAATTTCTTATTTTACAAAAGCGTTGATTTCCGCTTCGATATTTGCAATCTTAGCTTGTGAATCTTCGTTGCTTTCACCTACAACTGCAATGTAGAACTTGATTTTTGGTTCAGTTCCAGAAGGGCGAACAGCGATCCATGAACCATCCGCAAGTGTGTATTTCAAAACATCACTTGGAGGTGTTGTCAAGGTTGTTACAGTGCCATCTGCAGCAGTAGCAGTTTGAGCCTTGAAATCTTCTACGACAGTGATAGCTGTTGTGTTCCATTCTTTTGGAGCATTGTTACGGAACTTAGCCATAATCGCTTTGATTTGCTCAGCCCCGTCTACACCTGAAAGAGTCACAGAGATGGTCTTTTCAGCGTAGTAGCCGTATTCTTTGTAGATTTCTTCGATACCGTCAGCAAGTGTCAAACCACGTGAACGATAGTAGGCAGCAAGTTCAGCAACGACTAGAACAGCTTGGATAGCATCTTTATCACGTACAAATGGCTTAATCAAGTAACCGAAGCTTTCTTCAAATCCCATCATATAAGTGTGATTGTGTTTTTCTTCAAATTCTTGGATTTTCTCTGCGATGAATTTGAAACCAGTCAAAACGTTGAACATTGTTGCGCCGTAGCTTTCAGCAATCTTCGTTACCAAGTCAGTTGATACGATGGATTTGCAGAGAGCAGCATTATCAGGAAGAGTTCCAGCGCTCTTATGAGCTTCCAAGATGTATTTAGCCATGATAGCGCCGATTTGGTTACCTGAAAGGTTAAGGTAGCTACCATCTTTTTGAAGCACTTCAACACCAACACGGTCAGCGTCAGGGTCAGTTGCGACAAGAACATCTGCACCAACTTGACGACCAAGTTCTTCGGCAAGAGCGAAGGCTGCTTGATTTTCGGGATTTGGAGATTTAACAGTTGAGAAGTCTGGATCTGGAGTTGCTTGCGCTTCAACAACTTGAACAGAGTCAAATCCTGCTTGGGCAAGGGCACGACGGGCCAACATTTCACCAGTACCATGAAGTGGTGTGTATACAATCTTCATGTCTTTACCGAATTCTTCAATCAAGGTTGGGTTGATGTTTACGTCCTTAACTTCTTTAAGGTATTCTGCATCAACAGCTTCGCCAATGACTTCAATCAAACCAGAAGCTTTTTCAGCTTCGACATCAGCAACTTCTACAGCGAATGGATTTTCGATAGCACGAATGTATGTAGTCAAAGCGTCCGCATCGTGTGGAGGCATTTGCCCACCGTCTTCACCGTAAACCTTGTAACCGTTAAATGGTGCAGGGTTGTGGCTAGCAGTAATCATGATACCTGCGAAACAGTTGAGGTGACGAACAGCGAATGACAGTTCTGGAGTTGGACGAAGGCTTTCAAATACGTAAGATTTGATTCCATGTTTTGCAAGAACTGCAGCAGATTCAAAGGCAAATTCTGGAGAGAAGTGACGACTATCGTAGGCAATTGCCACACCGCGCTCTTTTTCGTTTCCACCTTTTGACTCAATCAAACGAGCCAAACCTTCAGTTGCTTGACGAACAACATAGATATTGATACGGTTTGTACCAGCGCCGATCAATCCACGCATACCTGCAGTACCAAATTCAAGATTGGTATAGAAGGCATCTTCCTTTGTTTTTTCGTCCATATTGTTTAAGTCTTGGCGAAGATAGTCTGGTAAATCAGCAAAATCAAGCCATTTTTGGAAGTTATCTTGATAAGTCATAGATGAAGTCTCCTTTGTTTAAAAAATGAAGAGAGGAAAATCATGATAAATCATCCCACTCTTGAATATATCTAATCGCTTTCATTGTAGCATATTTTCACTTATTTTGAAAGGTCAGATATAGAAAATGATGGAATACTTTTGAAAAAAATTTTTCAAGAATTTCAAATAAATCATATAGAGAAATTCAAAAAAGGACAGATAGATAACTGCCCTTACAAGATTATTGATTAGAAGATTATTGCTTAACTTTTTCAAGTGCAGGAACGATAGTTATTGTCAAGACTACCGAAATAAGTAACTCTGCAATTGAATTTGCGGATAAAACAACAGCAAGCATAGCTTGGATATTACCTTGATAGACATTTGAAAATAGGAAGAAGATTCCTCCCAAGACAAAAATGGTATTAGTAGCAGAACCAACTGCTCCAGCTAAAGCTAAACCAAGTTTGTTATGTAGGACTTTGTAGACAAGATAAGGAGTGAGACCGATTAAAATGCGGGGCACCATAGCGATCATAAGCGAATGTAGATTTCCGTTTGGTACAAAAGGGCTAAAAAGATAGCTACTAGGAATAAGTACTATGGTGTTAGTAATCACACTAATACATCCCATTAAGAAACCTAAGACCATTCCAACCTTTGGACCGTATAGAATACTAGCAATAATAACAGGTATATGAATAATCGTTGGTTTAATTGGTACTGGCAGAAGGTTGAAAATCACTGAGCTAAGCAGATGCAGTACCAACATAATGGCAAAGAAGATAGCAATTTGAGCAATTTTAGACTGTTTTTTCATAAATAAGTTCCTTTACTGTATCAATAATTGTGTCAATCTCAGCTAGAGCACCTGTCCCCTGATCACCACAGGCTAAAACAGCTTCGCGTGGTTGGATAATCTTCCATCCAAAACGTTGCAGACGCTCCAAATTGTGCTGAGTTAGCGGGTTTTCATACATTTTTGTGTTCATAGCTGGTGCCAAAATTTTCTTGGTTTGAATAGGTAAGGCCAGAGCAGTGGCTGTTACCATATTATCAGCTAGACCATTTGCTAATTTAGCGATGGTATTGGCTGTAGCTGGCGCCAGCAAGAAGAGGTCAGACTCTTTGGCAATGGCAATATGATTAACCTTACTAGGATCAGGTTCCTGCATGATATCAAGTCCTACTGGTTTTTGAGATAATACTTGTAAGGTCAATGGAGTGATAAATTTTGTAGCTGCCTCTGTCATGAGGACAGCTACATCAAAGTTCTCTTTCTTTAGGCGACTAGTAATATCTGCTGCCTTGTAGGCTGATATGCTGCCGCTAACTGCTAAGATAATCTGAGTCATGTTTTTTCCTCCCTGTGGATATGTTGGTAGAGGAGTTGAGCAATCTCAAGCTTGGAATGTGCTTGCGTCACCCTATCTTTTTCAACTAGATAAGCTTCATGCCCTTTCTCAGTAATTTTATTTAAATCATTGGCAACAATAATATCTGCTTTGTTTTTTTGGAGACTGGCTCGCGCTGTCTCAAGTAACTTTTCCTTAGAAACATCAACCAAGAGTTTGAATCCAATCAAGCGAATGTCGGGATTCCATTGTTTTACTAAGGAAATGATTTTTGGTGTTTTTTTAAGGAAAAGTACCTGGACATCATCCTGAGAAGAAATCTTGCTTTCCGAGTTAGACTTATTCAGTAATTCTGTAAGGTCAGAGCTAGCTAAAACCTCATCAAAGCCTGTCATATAAACTGGAGTGTAGTCAGAAACTGCCATAGCATGAATTAGTACATCGTGCGTGTGTACAAGTTGCTCCAGCTTTTCATGAAGCTCTGCGACATTTTCAATTTCTACTGTAGTAAGATTGGGATATAGTAGAGGACGGACAGCCTTGGAAGTCGTTACTAAAGTCACTCGGTCACCCTTATTTAGGAAAGTTTCAGCTATAATTTTTCCTAACTGTCCAGTTGAATGATTGGTAATAGAACGGACTCGATCGATTTTTTCACTTGTTCCACCTGAAGTAATCAATATATTCATAGCCTTATTTTACAAAAAAAAGTAAATTTAGTAAAATAATTATATTTACAGAAAGCTACTGAGAATTAAAATTTTGAAAACAGATTGAAGTTACTTGTTTCTTATCAATAATCTATAGGAATGATTGTAATTTTTTGAAAAAGGAGAGAGTATGGAGAAAGAGAAATATCAGTTTGAATATTACGCTGGTTCGAATTTTTATTTCACAAATTTGATGTTTATATTGGTCATGTTTGGATTTGGAATTGTTGCTTTTATAAGTATATATATGGATATTGATAAGGGCATAGAGCATGATTTGTCGCACTCTACCTTAATGATTATATTCCTAGCATCGATCTTTGGTGGAATCATACTCTATCTGATACAAAATATATTTAAAGAAAAAGAAAGCAAGGTACCAATTCTAGCCGGGACAAAAGATGAGTTCGTCTTTCGCATTGATGATGAACAAATTAGCATTCCATGGAAAGATATTCAAAGAATTTCTTATAAGAAACGTTCCGAATATAGTTCTGAAGGACATAGAAGTGTAAAGCATTATATTTGCCCCTATACCCAAGCTGGTCCTGATTACGAAATTTCAATTGATAAATTAGATGAAGATCAGTATGATATCTACGATGTTTTAAATAAATACCATCCTGAGATTCTTTTGAGCGGATTTTTTGATTAAAGCTATTACAACTTAATTTTTAGATTACTATAGAGATTCATGTGAATTTCATAATTTTATCTCATGAATTCTAATTTTCGTAAAACAAAACACGAACAATATTTTTTAAAAAGAGTTAAATTGTGTAGATTCTACTCTTTTTTTGTTATAATCTATATACTAAATGGATGAAGGAGAATTTGATGAAAACAGATATCGAAATTGCTCAAAGTATTGAATTACAGCCTATAGTGGAAGTGGTGAAAAAAATTGGCATTGACTATGATGACTTGGAACTGTATGGTAAGTACAAGGCTAAGCTTAGCTTTGATAAGATTTCTGAGGTAAGAAAAAATCCAGTTGGTAAGTTGATTTTGGTAACGGCTATTAATCCAACTCCAGCAGGTGAAGGGAAATCAACTATTACCATTGGTCTTGCAGATGCCTTGAATAAGATTGGCAAGAAAACGATGATTGCCATCCGCGAACCGTCTTTGGGTCCAGTAATGGGGATCAAAGGAGGAGCAGCTGGCGGTGGCTATGCGCAGGTCTTGCCTATGGAAGATATTAACTTGCATTTTACTGGAGACATGCATGCCATCACAACGGCTAACAATGCCTTGTCTGCACTCATTGATAATCATTTACATCAAGGAAATGCTCTGGGAATCGATCAGCGTCGTATTATCTGGAAACGTGTTGTGGACCTGAATGACCGAGCTCTTCGCCATGTGACTGTTGGTCTAGGAAGTCCGGTGAATGGTATTCCGCGCGAAGATGGTTTTGATATCACGGTTGCTTCTGAAATTATGGCGATTCTTTGCTTAGCTACGGATATTGAAGACTTGAAAAAGCGCTTGGCCAACATTGTTATTGGCTATCGCTATGATCGTACACCAGTTTATGTTCGTGATCTTGAAGTCGAAGGTGCCTTGGCTTTGGTCTTGAAAGATGCGATTAAGCCAAATCTGGTACAGACTATTTACGGGACACCAGCCTTTGTTCATGGTGGACCGTTTGCCAATATCGCCCATGGCTGTAACTCTGTTTTGGCGACTAGCACAGCGCTTCGCTTGGCTGATTATACAGTGACAGAAGCAGGATTTGGTGCGGACCTTGGTGCTGAGAAATTCTTGGATATTAAAACTCCGAACTTGCCAACCTCTCCTGATGCGGTCGTAATTGTTGCGACTTTACGCGCTCTCAAGATGAATGGTGGCGTGGCTAAGGATGCACTTACAGAGGAGAATGTTGAGGCGGTCCGAGCTGGTTTTGCTAACCTTAAACGCCACGTTGAAAATATCCGTAAGTTCGGTATTCCAGCAGTTGTTGCAATTAATGAATTTGTTTCTGATACAGAAGCTGAAATTGTAACCTTGAAGGAACTTTGTGCAGAAATCGGAGTACCGGTTGAGTTAGCTAGCGTTTGGGCTGACGGCGCTCAAGGTGGTGTATCTTTGGCTGAGACTGTAGTCAAAACCATTGACGAAGAGCCTGCTCGTTACACTCGACTTTATGACAATGAACTCTCTATTGAAGAAAAGATAGAGAAGATTGTCACAGAAATCTATCGTGGTTCCAAAGTGAACTTTGAGAAAAAAGCGCAGACTCAGATTCGGGAAATTGTCAAAAACGGCTGGGACAAGCTGCCAATCTGTATGGCCAAAACGCAGTATAGCTTCTCAGACAATCCAGCTGCTCTGGGTGCGCCAGAAAACTTTGAAATCACCATTCGTGAATTGGTACCAAAACTTGGGGCAGGCTTTATCGTGGCTTTGACAGGAGATGTCATGACCATGCCAGGATTGCCGAAACGCCCAGCTGCACTCAATATGGATGTGGCAGCAGACGGTACAGCGATTGGTCTATTTTGATCATGGTTTAAAAGACTCGTTACGAGTCTTTTTTGGTATAATAATGAAAATACTGAGAACATGGAGTCATTATGGAGATTAGATTAGCTAAGCCATCAGATGCTAGATCCTTGTTAGATATTTATGCGCCTTATGTCGAGAATACAGCCATTACTTTTGAATATGAAGTTCCGACCATTGGGGATTTTGCAATTAGGATTGAGAAAACATTGGAAAAATATCCTTACCTGGTGGCGGAAGAAGACGGTGTAGTCTTGGGTTATGCTTACGCTTCGACTTATTATGCGCGTGCAGCCTATGATTGGGCGGTAGAATTATCCGTCTATGTGAGTCAAGAAGCTCGAGGAAAGGGAGTTGGTACTAAGCTTTATGATGCGCTAGAAGACTTGTTAGAGCAGATGGGTTATATCCATTTTCTAGCCTGTATTTCTCTGCCAAACGAGGCTAGTCTGGCTTTGCATAGAAAAAGAGGCTATCAGCAGGTGGCGCATTTCCCTAAAATTGGCTATAAATTCAACCGTTGGAACGATATTGTTTGGCTACAAAAGTCTTTAGACAAGGAAGCTAGACCAATCAAGCTTTTAAAAGAAAAGGAGTAGGAAGTATGAAAAAGAAATATCTAATTATTTTGTTGTTAACCATTGGTTTAATTACCTTATCTGGTTGTCAGATGATTGAAAACTGGCTTAAAAATGCCAAAGAGGAATGGGTTGGTTTAGAGATGACAGTTCGCACCTATGATGAAAATTCACAGCTTATTGACCAGATGTCGGGCAAGTCCCTATCCATCTCGCGTAACGAGGAGTTTGATTCAGTTGATGCGGAAGGAAATTCCAAGGAAGATTCTTCTGTGCTCAAAATCACCTTGGGTAAGTATGAGATTGACCATGTGGGCTCTTCCTTGATTGCAGAAGAAAAAGGCTTGAAAGATGTCTTTGCTCAATATCAAAAGACTGCAGATATTGAGGAGAATAGTCATTCTGTTCCCGTTTTGAATCGCATGATTTCAGCCTTTAAAAATGACTTTACTGGAAAGAAAAAGGTTATTTTGATTCGTTCTCAAAATGGGACCCCGCTGGCAGCCTATGCTGGCGACCGTGTCTCTCTTGATAAATCTGATGCTCCTAAAACTTCGGAGTTGTTGATTGATGGCAAACGTCTCGTGATTTACCGATGTGACTACACTATTTATGACCGTGAATTGCTGGAGTAAGCTATGGATGTAAAAGAATTACTAGAAGAGCTAAAAAGAGTAGCTAGCCCTAATGATGCAGTGGCTATGAAAGCCTATATGAAAAATAAATTTGAGTTTCTAGGAGTTAAGACTCCGGCTAGACGGAAGCTCGTAAAAGCTTTTTTCAAACAACAGACTGACTCTGTTATTGACTGGAATTTTATAAATGAAGCTTGGAATAATCCTTATCGAGAATTGCAGTATGTAGCGCTCGACTATCTGGAGATTCGCAAGAAACTATTGACACCATCTGACTTTCCACGTTTAAAAAAACTTGCCCAAACAAAATCTTGGTGGGATACAGTTGACTTTCTAGACCGCTTGGTCGGATCCATTATTGCCCGATTTCCCGAAACCAAAGCTACTATTTTATCCTGGAGTTGTGATGAGGATATCTGGTTGCGTCGCTTGGCTATTGATCATCAGCTATTGCGAAAAGAAGAAACAGACACGGAGCTCTTGGAGAAGATTTTAGTAAATAATTTGGGCCAAACAGAATTCTTTATTAACAAGGCCATCGGCTGGGCGCTTAGAGACTATTCAAAAACCAATCCAAACTGGGTCAAGGATTTTATAGAGGGGCATCGAGCTGAAATGGCTGCACTTAGTATTCGAGAGGGAAGTAAGTATATATGAAACAAGTTTATTTAAAATATCTGGAAGAGAAGGATTACTCGGTTTGGCTGGAAGGTTTTTCTAATAGACTACCCTCTCAATCGTCATTTGATGACGGGCTTTTAGATATGACAATTTGTACAGAAAGTTGGTTTGCAGATTTGGTGGCTAAGCACCGCGATTTCCGAGAGAAAGACCAGCAGTATATTTGGGGAATTTATGATGCAAAAAGCGGAAAACATGTAGGTATGGTTAATTTATTTGTGCTAGCTAGAGACGATTTTCAATGGGCGGAAATAGGTTATACGATACATAATCAATTTTGGCGTCAGGGCTACGCCAGAGCAATGCTAGAAGAACTCAAGAAAGTCTGTCGTAAACTAGGTTTTCATCGTTTAGAAGCACATGTGGATCTCCAGAATATCCCTTCACAAAAATTGCTAGAGCAAGCTGATTTCTATCTTGAAGGAGTACGAAAAAAATTCCAAAAAGAAGGTCAAGAGTGGAAGGATAGACAAGTCTTTGTTTATATTTTAGATTAAATACCTTGACAAAGTGGTGAAAGATAGGGTAAACTAGACTTCATGCGATGAGTCGATTGGCTCTTAAGAGCCTTTTGCGCTGAGGAGGTCTACATTTAATTGTAACGCAGGAGCGGACCTTGAGCAGTTGTGTGAACCAGCTGTTCTCATCGAAAGATGCCTCGAATCCCCAGTCTACGGATTGGGGATTTTCTATTGCTCTTGACGAAATGTCTTCGAAGAAGGCAGTTGAGCCTTAGAGCAATGGATGCAGTTTGGTTCGTAAGAACAAAAGCTGTAAACTTTGATCCCTCTCTTAGAGAGGCAAGACGATTAGTCGAAGCCGAACTTAGAGAAATTGATGCTTATACGGTCGGCGTTGAGAGTGCTATTTCTCTTGATGAAATGACTTCGAAGAAGGCGGTTGAGTCGTAGAGCAGTGGATGCAGTTTTGTTCGTAAGAATAAAAGCTGTAAACTTTGATCCCTCTCTTAGATAGGCAAGACCATTAGTCGAAGCCAATCTTAGAGACATTGATACTGAAACGGCCTACCATGTCGTTAGTTCTATTGATCTTGATGAAATGAATTCGCAGGAAGAAGTTGAGTCATAGAGCAATGGATACAATTTTGTTCGTGAGGGGAAGAAGCAGTAACCTCATAAAAATTTCTTGAGAAGGTAAGGGATTTTGTATCTGTTGATGTGGATAAAACATTTCATGTAAAAAATAAAACATATTTAAGATCAGAAATAATTCAATACTAGTCCTGTATAGTCTCAAATTAGATTTACATTTTTTTAAAAAAATAGTATAATTATCAAATATACAAAATTTTTAGAAAATTCAGAGGTAGATTGTATGGGATATACAGTTGCTGTAGTGGGTGCTACTGGAGCCGTTGGAGCTCAGATGATTAAAATGTTGGAAGAATCAAGTCTTCCTATTGATAAAGTGCGCTTTTTAGCGTCTGCACGTTCAGCTGGAAAGATTTTGCAGTTTAAGGGGCAGGATATTGTAATTGAAGAAACTACTGAAACTGCTTTTGATGGCGTTGACATTGCTCTTTTTTCTGCTGGTGGCTCGACTTCAGCAAAGTATGCTCCTTATGCAGTTAAGTCTGGGGCAGTAGTTGTTGATAATACTTCTTACTTCCGCCAAGACAGCAAAACTCCATTAGTAGTACCAGAGGTTAATGCCCATGCATTGGACCATCACAACGGAATTATTTCTTGTCCAAACTGTTCTACTATCCAAATGATGCTTCCATTGAAAGCAATCGCTGATAAATGGGGAATTGAGCGCGTGATTGTATCAACCTATCAGGCTGTATCTGGTGCTGGTATGGGTGCAATTTTGGAAACGCAGGATCAGTTGCGTCAGGTATTAAATGATGGTGTTGATCCAAAGGATTTGACTGCTAATATCTTGCCTTCTGGTGGGGACAAGGAGCATTATCCAATTGCGTTTAATGCATTGCCACAAATCGATGTTTTCACGGACAATGACTATACTTATGAAGAAATGAAAATGACCAAGGAGACTAAGAAAATTTTAGAAGATGACTCTGTTAAAGTTTCTGCTACCTGCGTCCGCATTCCAGTCTTGTCAGCGCATTCTGAATCTGTCTATATTGAAACTAAAGAAACTGCCTCTATCGAAGAAATAAAGGCTGCCATTGCAGCCTTTCCGGGTACAGTCTTAGAAGATGATGTTGCTCATCAAATTTATCCGCAAGCTGTCAACGCAGTTGGTAGAAAAGAAACTTTTGTTGGTCGGATTCGAAAAGACCTTGATATTGAAAATGGCGTTCATATGTGGATCGTATCTGATAATCTTCTTAAGGGAGCTGCTTGGAATTCAGTACAAATTGCTGAAAGCTTGCATGAGCGTGGCTTAGTTCGTCCGACTGAAGAGCTTGTTTACGAGCTAAAATAAAAGGTTGATTAGAAGACTTAATAGTTTTCAAAACAGGATAAAGCTAGTTTGAATTTTAATGTTTCTGGTTTTTTCAGATTCTAGATGAGATAACTGATAAATGACTAGTTTCATTAAGTCAATTAAACCTCAAACAAGTTTTGCTATAACAAAAAGAGGCTAAGAAGAAATTCTTTAGGCCTCCTTTCCTTATATAGAAAGGTTTTCATATGGCTTATAAAGATTTGCTTAATTGTAAAATAATCACTGCTTTCATTACACCCTTTCATGAAGATGGATCAATTAATTTTGAAGCTATTCCTGACTTGATAGAGCATCTTCTGGCTCACCACACGGATGGTATTTTATTGGCGGGTACAACAGCAGAAAGTCCCACTCTTACTCACGATGAAGAATTGGAATTATTTGCGGCTGTTCAAAAGGTTGTTAAAGGCCGTGTCCCTTTAATAGCGGGTGTCGGTACCAATGAAACACGTGACTCTATCGAATTCGTCAAAGAAGTAGATGCTTTTGGTGGTTTTGCAGCTGGTTTAGCTATTGTTCCTTATTATAATAAACCTTCACAGGAAGGCATGTACCAGCACTTTAAAGCAATTGCAGACGCTTCAAACTTGCCTATCATTATTTACAATATACCTGGACGGGTAGTAGTTGAGATGACTCCTGAGACCATGCTGAGGTTGGCAGAACATCCAAATATTATCGGTGTTAAAGAATGTACTAGTCTTGCTAATATGGCTTATTTGATTGAGCATCGTCCAGAGGAGTTTCTGATTTATACTGGTGAGGACGGTGATGCCTTTCATGCTATGAATCTGGGGGCTGATGGAGTTATCTCTGTTGCTTCTCACACAAACGGTGATGAAATGTTTGAAATGCTGGACGCAATTGAGCACAATGACATCAAAAAAGCAGCAGCTATTCAACGGAAATTCATTCCCAAAGTCAATGCTCTTTTCTCTTACCCGAGCCCAGCTCCAGTCAAGGCTGTTCTTAATTACTTGGGCTTTGCGGCAGGCCCAACTCGCTTACCACTTGTGCCTGCACCTGAAGAAGATGCCAAACGCATTATTAAGGTCGTGGTTGATGGTGACTACCAAGCAACCAAAGAGACTGTTAAAGGTGTCCTGAGACCGGATTATTGATTGATGAAATTAAAACAAATTATATCTAGAAAGGATTGCCTAGCGCATTCCTTTTTTATATGAACTTTTTAGGCTAAAGAAAAAAGAAAGCTACCTTTGAAAAATATTGGAAAAAATTATATAATATTAGGGTGCAGTCAAGCTTTGGGTTTTCTTTTTGAGTAGGCTGTAAATAACTAGATTGGCAGAAGTCATGTTAGTGACTCACATTATATTAGAAATAGATAAATAAAGGAGTTTATTATGCAAGTAATTAAACGCAGTGGTGAAGTTGTAGATTTTGATCCGGATAAAATCTATCAAGCTGTCTTAAAGGCTGCTCAGACAGTCTATGTTTTGACTGATGATTTACGGCAAAATTTAGCACAAGTTACAAAAAAAGTAGTTTTGGATTTGCAAGAAGCTAAAGTTGAACGAGCAACTATCAGTATGATTCAGTCTATGGTTGAAAGTCGTTTGTTGGGTGCTGGTTATATTACCATTGCTGAGCATTATATTTCTTATCGCTTGCAACGAGACTTAGAGCGTAGTGGTTATGGAGATCATATTGCAGTGCACCTTCACTTTGAACAAGTTAGATAAATGATAAAGCCCATTGGGGCTTTTTTGTTTCACTGAGAATTTTTAATCTTGCCTCTTAAAATTTTGAAATATGTTAAAATAGATAAAGATGAAATTATTCTAAAAGATATTCGCTGAAAGGAAAAAATATGGCAACGATTCAATGGTTTCCAGGGCATATGTCCAAAGCTCGGAGACAGGTTCAAGAAAGTATTAAATTTGTTGATTTTGTGACTGTCTTGGTTGATGCCCGTCTCCCTTTATCTAGTCAAAATCCCATGCTAACTAAAATTATAGGAGAAAAGCCCAAGCTTTTGATTTTAAATAAAGCGGATTTAGCTGATCCTGTCCGTCTCAAGGAGTGGCAGACTTATTTTGAAGGTCAAGGAATTCTTACTTTGGCTCTTAATTCTAAAGAACAGTCTGCCGTTAAAAAGGTGACAGACGCTGCTAAGAAACTGATGGCTGACAAATTAGCTCGTCAGAAGGAGAGGGGAATTCGGATCGAAACTCTGCGTACCATGATAATCGGTATTCCCAATGCTGGAAAATCAACTCTCATGAACCGCTTGGCTGGTAAGAAAATTGCTGTTGTAGGAAATAAGCCCGGTGTGACAAAAGGTCAGCAATGGCTCAAGTCAAATAAAGATTTGGAAATCTTGGATACACCAGGTATCCTTTGGCCTAAGTTTGAAGACGAGATGGTTGCTCTCAAGTTAGCTCTGACTGGTGCAATCAAGGATAATCTACTGCCTATGGATGAAGTGACGATTTTTGGACTCAATTATTTTAAGGAGCATTATCCTGAAGAGCTAGTGGGTCGCTATAAACAGTTAGATCTAAGTCAAGAAGCGCCAGATATAATTATGGATATGACCCAAAAACTTGGTTTCCGTGATGACTACGATCGTTTTTATAGCTTATTTGTCAAAGATGTTCGTGATGGTAAGCTGGGCCGTTACTGCCTGGATACAGTAGGAGAATTAGATGGCAACGATTAAGGAAATTCAGCAGCGCTTGGAGTTGGTGACTGAGTTGTCTGATTCTTTTTTAGAAGAGGTGGCGAAGGATCAGCGTAGTGGAGTTCAAAAGGCCGTTGAAAAGCGTAAAAAAGTTATTCAAGCAGAGTTAGATGAAGATTTGCGTTTGGATCAGATGCTACGGTATGAAAAAGAACTTTATCAAGCTGGTTACCAAGCTATTGCTGGAATTGATGAAGTTGGTCGCGGTCCTCTAGCTGGACCAGTTGTCGCTGCAGCTGTCATCTTACCTCCAGGATGTAAAATCAAGGGACTCAACGACAGTAAGAAGATTCCCAAGAAAAAGCACCAAGAAATCTATCAAGCAGTTATGGATAAGGCCTTGGCAGTAGGTATTGGTCTGATGGATAGTGATATCATAGATAAAGTCAATATCTATGAAGCGACCAAGCTTGCTATGAAAGAGGCTTTGTCAAAGCTTCCTCTCAAGCCAGATTATTTGCTGATTGATGCCATGAGACTGGATGTCGAAATTCCACAAGAGTCTATTATTAAAGGAGATGCCAATTCTCTGTCTATCGCAGCGGCTAGCATTGTTGCTAAGGTTACTAGGGATAGACTGATGGCGGACTACGACAAAGAATTTCCTGGTTATGATTTTGCGCAAAATGCTGGCTATGGAACAAAGAGCCACTTGGATGGCTTGGAACGCTATGGAGTGAGTCCGATTCACCGAAAGACATTTGAACCTGTTAAGTCTATGCTTGACTAGTCATGAAGAGGTTGGAAATGCAGATTATTAAAATTTTAAACAATAATGTCGTTATTTCTGAAGAAAACCAAGAAGAAATTGTGCTCATGGGAAGAGGGCTGGCTTTTGGTAGAAAAGTGGGTCAGGAGATCTCGCTTGATCTGATTTAAGAAAAAAATTATTTTGTCAGCAGACAGGAAGCAGTTGATTAACGAAATTGATCCTGAAATTATAGAAATGGCTGGTGAAGTTATTGCATTTGCCCATAAAAAGATTTCTAAAAAGTTAAATTATCATGCTTTTATAGCAATGGCTGACCACATGCATGGAGTCGTTTTGCGAGAGAAGGATGACATCTATTTGAAAAATTTTCTTATGTGGGATATCAAGCGATTTTTTCCGGAGGAATTTGAAGTTGGAAAATATGCAAATCAGCTTCTAAGTCAATATTTTGGTAAAGACTTACCAGATGATGAGGCCGGTTTTATGGCCTTAACAATTGTGAATGCAGAATTAGAGAATGGTGCAGCTGCAAGAGATTTGACCATGTTGATGGAAGAAATCATGACCATTGTCAAGTACAGTTTAGAGATTTCTCTGGATAAGGAAGATATTTATGTACAACGCTTTGTGACTCATCTGAAATTTTTTTGCGAGCGAGTTTTGACAGGCTCTGGATATAGAGACTTAGAAGACAACGAGATGTTTATACTGATGAAGTCTAAATACCCTTGTGCTTTTGAAACAGCTCAAAAAATCGTTGACCATCTTGAAAAAACTCGAAATTACACCACATCAGAAGATGAACAGCTCTATTTAATCATCCACTTATCTCGTATGAAAAGGGAATTATCATGAAGACAGAATATGAAAAAATGATTGCTGGCGAACCTTACCGTCCTCAAGATCAGGAATTAAGGCAATTAGCAACTAAATCAAGGGAATATCAATATACTTTTAATCAAGAACAAGATGGTCATAAACGAAAAGCTATTGTCAAAGAATGGTTTGGTTCTACTGGTGAGAATCTCTCAATTCATCCAATTTTTGTCTGTGACTATGGTGTTAATATCCATATAGGAGAGAACTTTTACTCTAACTGGAATTTGACAATGTTAGATGTTTGTCCGATTCGGATTGGAGATAATGCCATGTTTGGTCCCAATTGTCAATTGCTAACGCCATTACATCCATTGGATCCTGTGGAAAGAAATTCTGGTATTGAGTATGGAGCTCCCATTACCATTGGCGATAATTTCTGGGCTGGTGGTGGTGTAACCATTTTGCCAGGTGTATCCTTGGGAGATAATGTGGTAGTAGGAGCAGGATCAGTTGTGACCAAGTCTTTTGGAGACAATGTTGTTTTAGCTGGAAATCCAGCTCGGATTATCAAAGAAATCCCTAAAACTAAGTCAAATAAAGCCCTGAGCTAATTAACATCCACCTATTTACTTTAGATGAGAAGAGATGATTTTTTAAAGAAATTAGTCGGGATATAAAATAAGACTGTAAAACAGTCTTTTTTTGTATATTTTACGAATATAATAGTGAGGTGAAAAAATGAAAAACTATGATATTTATAAAATGAAACATGCTGGACTGACTAATGGACAAGTTCTCAATGTCTTGAGATATGCTGAAAACAAGGAAAAGGAGCTTTCTTTGCGTGATATAGCGGTGGTTTCAGAGTGCCGTAATCCTGCCCTGTTTATGGAACGCTATAAGCAAGTTGACGACGATTTCTTAAAGAAATCCTTTGAGGAATTTCCCTCTTTTTCTATCTTGGATGAAATTTATCCTTGGGATTTGAGTGAGATATATAACCCACCTGCTCTTTTGTTTTATCAGGGAAATATTGATCTACTTGAATTGCCAAAAGTAGCAGTAGTCGGAAGTCGTGATAGTAGTAAGCTTGGAAATCAGTCCGTTCAGAAAATTATTAAAGAATTGAATAATGAATTAATCATTGTGAGTGGATTAGCTCGTGGGATTGACACAGTTGCTCATATGGCAGCCTTACAGAACGGCGGTCGAACTATAGCTGTTATTGGGACTGGGTTAGATGTTTTTTATCCTAAGGCCAATAAGAAACTTCAGGCTTATATTGGCAAAAATCATCTGGTTTTATCAGAATACGGTCCTGGTGAACAACCCTTGAAGTTTCATTTTCCTGAACGTAATCGAATTATCGCAGGTTTGTGCAGAGGCGTCATTGTTGCTGAAGCTAAGATGAGATCTGGCAGCTTGATTACTTGTGAGCGAGCGATGGAAGAAGGAAGAGATGTATTTGCTATACCTGGATCAATTCTAGATGGAAAATCTGATGGCTGCCATCATTTGATTCAAGAAGGCGCTAAGTGCATTATGTCGGGCTCTGATGTCCTGTCTGAGTTTGATTTTTAAAACAAGTTTTCCTATAGGAGAATTTAACAGTTGACAAGCCTAGAAAAATAGTTTACACTCTATGAGATTTATTCTGATAGAAGGTGTAAAAATTGGTAACAAAAACAAGTAAAAAGTCCACTACCAAGAAAAATCTGGTTATCGTGGAGTCGCCTGCCAAGGCAAAAACAATAGAAAAATACCTGGGAAGGAACTATAAAGTTTTAGCCAGTGTTGGGCATATTCGTGATTTGAAAAAGTCAACAATGTCTATTGATTTTGAAAATAATTATGAACCACAATATATCAATATCCGAGGCAAGGGACCACTCATCAATGATTTAAGGAAAGAAGCAAAAAAAGCTAAACAAGTCTTTCTGGCAAGTGACCCGGACCGAGAAGGAGAGGCTATTTCATGGCATTTGGCGCATATTCTTAACTTGGATGAAAAAGAAAAGAATCGTGTGGTTTTTAACGAAATTACTAAAGACGCAGTCAAGAATGCTTTCAAAGAGCCTCGTCAGATTAATATGGATTTGGTCGATGCCCAACAAGCTCGTCGTGTTTTAGACCGTTTAGTTGGTTATTCTATTTCTCCTATTCTATGGAAAAAAGTCAAGAAAGGTCTGTCAGCTGGTCGGGTTCAGTCTGTTGCTCTCAAGTTAATTATTGACCGAGAAAATGAAATAAATGCTTTCAAGCCTGAAGAGTATTGGACCATTGACTCTACCTTTAAAAAGGGCAGTCGACAATTTCAAGCTAGTTTTTATGGCTTAAATGGCAAAAAAATGAAACTGACCAATAACGATGAAGTGAAAGAAGTTCTTTCACATCTTAAGGGAGATGACTTTAAGGTTGAAAGTGTCGAAAGAAAAGAACGTCGCCGTAATGCTCCCTTGCCGTATACGACTTCTTCTATGCAACAGGATGCTGCTAATAAGATCAATTTCCGGACTCGTAAGACTATGATGGTAGCTCAGCAACTCTATGAAGGTATCAATATCGGTTCTGGCGTTCAAGGTCTTATTACTTATATGCGTACGGATTCAACTCGTATTAGTCCAGTTGCTCAAAATGAAGCTGCTAATTACATTACTGATCGTTTTGGAGCTAAGTATTCAAAACACGGTAGTAAGATTAAAAATGCTTCCGGAGCCCAAGATGCCCACGAAGCTATTCGACCTTCGAGTGTCTTTAATACACCAGAAAGTATTGCAAAGTATCTGGATAAAGATCAGCTGAAGCTCTATACACTGATCTGGAACCGCTTTGTAGCCAGTCAAATGACAGCTGCAGTCTTTGATACTATGAATGTTAAAATTGAACAAAATGGTGTTCAATTTACAGCTAACGGAAGTCAGGTCAAGTTTGATGGTTATCTAGCTATCTATAATGATTCTGATAAAAATAAAATGCTTCCAGATATGGAAAAGGGTGATAGCGTCAAACGTGTCAATAGCAATCCAGAGCAGCACTTTACTCAGCCACCTGCTCGCTATTCTGAAGCCACTCTTATCAAGACTCTCGAAGAAAATGGAGTTGGCCGTCCGTCTACTTATGCACCGACCATTGAGACTATTCAGAAACGCTATTATGTTAAGCTGGTTTCCAAGCGTTTTGAGCCAACAGAACTTGGTGAAATCGTCAATTCTCTAATTGTTGAGTTTTTCCCAGGTATCGTGAATGTGAAATTTACCGCTGAGATGGAAGCAAAACTGGATGATGTAGAAGTTGGGAAAGAGCAGTGGCAGAAGGTTATTGACGAGTTTTACCGACCTTTCGAAAAAGAAGTAGCTAAAGCTGAGTCTGAAATGGAGAAAATCCAAATCAAGGATGAGCCAGCTGGTTTCGACTGCGAGGTTTGTGGCAGTCCGATGGTCATCAAATTGGGTAGATTTGGGAAATTTTATGCCTGCAGTAATTTCCCAGATTGTCGTCATACTCAGGCTATTGTCAAGGAAATTGGCGTGACCTGCCCGCAGTGCCAAAAAGGCCATGTTATTGAACGTAAGACTAAGCGGAATCGTATTTTCTACGGCTGTGATCGTTATCCAGACTGTGACTTTACATCTTGGGATAAGCCAGTCGGACGAAACTGTCCAAAATGTGACCACTATCTGGTTGAAAAGAAAGTCCGTGGTGGCGGTAAGCAGGTAGTTTGTAGCAATGGTGATTATGAAGAAGAAAAGGTCAAATAAGTCTTTTTACCAATCAATTTAGTCCATTTTAACGGCAAAAACAAAAAAATGTCTGTTAAAATGGACATTTTTTGTTTTGTCTGTTATAATAGACAAAAGGAGGTGGTGAAGTGTATATAGCCTTAATTGCAGACGTCATTGACTCAAAACTATTTAAAGAGAGATCAGACTTACAAAAGAAGTTGGAAGCAGTTCTCTTTCATATGAACAATCGCTTTGAAACTTATTTAGCTTCGCGATTAACTTTGACTCTTGGAGATGAATTTCAGGCTTTGTTTACTTTAGATGCACCAATTTTTCAAATTATTGACTCCCTACGTCAAGATTTGAAGCCTGCTCAGCTACGCTTTGGGATTGGTTTGGGGAAAATAGTGACTGACATTGACCCTTTACAGAGTATCGGTGCTGATGGACCTGCCTATTGGAATGCACGAGCTGCTATTAATCTCGTTCATCAAAAGAATGATTATGGAAATACTCAGTTGTATTTTTCTAGTGGAAAAAAGGAAGAAGATTTTCAAATAAATGCTTTATTAGCTGCAGGAGAGGCAATCAAATCAGACTGGCGAGAAAGTCAGGAAGAACTTTTAAGGGGCTTACTCAAACTATCCATCTATAGTGAGGATTTTAGTCAGCAAGAGCTGGCTCAGGCTCTTTCATTAAATCCCAGTGCCCTTTCCAAACGCCTAAAAAGTAGTAGCATCAGAGTCTATCTTCGAAGTAGAGCAGCTGCACTTGCAGCTATCCAAGCCATTGATGTTACAGAAGGAGGTCAGAATGAACGGATTTTCTAGTATGGATTCATATCACCTTTTCGTACTTTTGTTGATTTGTCATTTGTTATCAGATTATTACTTTCAAAGTCAAAAAATGGCTGACAAAAAGGACAAAAACATTCGAGTCCTTGCATTTCATATTTTACTTGTAGGACTACCTTTATTTGTTTTAACTATTATAATACCAAGTTTGTGGTGGAAGACTTTCATTGTTTTCTTAAGCCATGCTCTTATTGATTATTTCAAACCAATCCTACAAAGGATATTCAAGTTAAAAGTGTCAATCATTTTTGTGCTTGATCAACTCCTTCATTTGGCTATTATCTATGGACTCTCTAATATGAATACTGAGTTTTTGCCAAGTTTCCTTCCATTAACTTTCTTAAAAACCGTTTTGTTTGTCTTATTGGTAGGAAAGCCAACCAATATTGCTTTTAGAATTTTATTTGGTAAATTTCAACCAGAAACGAGTCAGGAGTTGGATACGATAGATGGAGCAGGAGCCATGATTGGTTTCCTAGAGCGCCTGGTTATCGGAGCTTGTCTTCTTTATGGACAGTTTGCTTCGATTGGCTTAGTGTTTACAGCTAAATCCATTGCCCGCTATAACAAAATATCGGAAAGTCCAGCATTTGCAGAGTATTACTTGATTGGGTCCTTGGTCAGCATTTTATCAGCCTTGCTTGCAGCCTGGATTGGTATAAAGTAAAGTTTTGAAAGAAATAGTATGAATAATAAATTTACAGAATTTCTAAAAATCGCGTCTCAACTGAATAAGATGGGAATTGTGCCACTGCTGATGGGTTCTCTAGGTCTGGAGCAAGTTACTGGTCAGGACTGGCAGGCGCGGGATATTGATATTCATGTTCATGGTGATGAACGTGGCTGGGAAGCACCAGATGAAGAACGTATTTATGATATGGACAAGATTGAGCCTATGATGGAGCGCTTGGGCTATCGCTTAGTCGATCTGCACGAGCATGAATTTCAAAAAGAAGGCTTGTCTATTGAATTTGGAGTTATGGAAACCTTGGAGGCATTTTCAGGTGTGCCGCTAGAGAAGCTGTCTCGAAGAGAAGTAGAAGGTGTTGAGTTTCTACTGCCGACAGCAGAGCAATTTTTAGCTATCTACCGTGCTTCTTCCCAAGATTCTTACCGAAATGATAATAACAATCATAAGGATTTTGCTAAGATTGCTTATTTGGAAAAAATGACAAAATGATGGACAGACTAGAGTTCTCCTGTCTGTCTTTTTTACTATCTTTTTGTTATAATGGACCAAGTATTAATTTAGAAAGATTTGTGGGTGTCAAACAGTTCAGTGGATTGTTTTGATATGGACTCAGGTTCCACCCAAAGAGGTATTAGTGTCGTGTCTCAATCTTATATCAATGTTATCGGTGCAGGTCTGGCTGGTAGTGAAGCGGCTTATCAGATTGCTAAGCGTGGAATCCCAGTCAAACTCTATGAAATGCGGGGTGTTAAGTCAACGCCTCAACACAAGACTTCAGACTTTGCAGAACTGGTCTGCTCTAACTCTCTGAGAGGAGATTCGCTGACCAATGCTGTCGGTCTGCTCAAGGAAGAAATGCGGCGGTTGGACTCGGTCATCTTAAAGTCAGCAGAAGCAACTCGGGTGCCAGCGGGTGGTGCTTTAGCAGTTGATAGAGAAGGCTTTTCTCAGATGGTGACGGAGCTAGTGACCAACCATCCACTGATCGAGGTTATTCGTGAAGAAATCACAGAAATTCCGGAGGATGCCATCACAGTCATTGCGACAGGACCCTTGACCAGCGATGCTTTGGCTGAAAAAATCCACGCGCTCAATGGAGGCGACGGTTTTTATTTCTACGACGCAGCAGCGCCAATCATTGATGTCAATACCATTGATATGACCAAGGTCTATCTCAAATCCCGCTATGATAAGGGCGAAGCAGCCTATCTCAACGCGCCAATGACCAAACAAGAATTTATGGATTTCCATGATGCTTTGGTCAATGCTGAGGAAGCACCGCTCAATTCCTTTGAAAAAGAAAAATACTTTGAAGGCTGTATGCCTATTGAAGTTATGGCCAAGCGAGGTATAAAAACCATGATTTATGGACCGATGAAGCCGGTTGGTTTAGAATATCCAGATGACTACCAAGGACCTCGCGACGGAGACTTTAAGACGCCATATGCTGTGGTGCAGCTCCGTCAGGACAATGCAGCAGGCAGTCTTTACAATATCGTCGGCTTCCAGACTCATCTCAAATGGGGCGAACAAAAGCGGGTCTTTCAAATGATTCCTGGCCTTGAGAATGCAGAATTTGTTCGCTATGGTGTCATGCATCGAAACTCCTATATGGACTCTCCAAATCTGCTGGAACAGACTTTCCGCTCTAAGAAACATCCAAATCTTTTCTTTGCAGGTCAAATGACTGGAGTTGAAGGGTACGTAGAGTCAGCAGCTTCAGGTCTAGTTGCTGGTATTAACGCTGCTCGACTCTTCAAGGGAGAAGAAGCACTTGTCTTTCCAGAAACAACAGCTATTGGAAGTCTGCCTCATTATGTTACTCATGCTGACAGCAAGCATTTCCAACCCATGAATGTCAATTTTGGGATTATCAAAGAATTGGAAGGTCCGCGCATTCGTGATAAAAAAGAACGTTACGAAAAAATCGCCGAGCGAGCATTAAAAGACTTACAATTTTATCAAGAAATTTAAAAAAAAGTTAGGATTTTCTTGATTTTGTGCTATAATAAATAAAAAATTTGGAAATCGGACATCAATGACCAACCTACAATCTCAAATTAGGAGGAGACCATGAACCAAAAAGTAAAAAATCTGCTGGATGATTGGCTAATTAATAATCCTGCCTTGTATGAAATCGCCAATAGTGTGCGCACGAAAATACGGCAACTGTCAGATACGGTAGTCGAAGAAGTGAAATATGGCGGTATTTTGTTTGCCGCCCCCGAACCGTTTTGCGGCATTTTTGTTTATAAGCAGCATGTAACTGTGGAATTTGGTCGTGGCGCCGAGATGGCAGACCCATACGGTTTGTTGGAAGGCAAGGGTAAAGGCCGTCGCCATTTGAAATTACATACGCTTGAAGATATAGAAAACAAGCATTTGACGGATTACTTGCGATTGGCTCAAAAAGCAGCAGAATAAAATTGCTGAGCGAGCCTTGCAGGACTTAGCACCTTATCTTGATAAATAAGAGGTTTGATTAAAAAAATATTTTAAAAAGATTGCATAAAAGTCTTGCAATCTTTTTTTATCTATGATATGATTATCAATGGTTTGAAAAAACTGCCTAAGACAGTAGGGGAGCTCGACTCATAAAAATCCTACCGAGGACAAAACGTATCATGTAAAAAGAAGCGTATTGTACTTTCGTGTCTAGGTTTGGGCGCGTTTTTCTTTTGGAAAAATCCCCAAGCAAAATAATTACGGAGGTGAACACACTAATGAGTGAAGCAATTATTGCTAAAAAAGCGGAACTAGTTGACGTAGTAGCTGAAAAAATGAAAGCTGCTGCATCAATCGTCGTTGTTGACGCTCGTGGTTTGACAGTTGAGCAAGATACAGTTCTTCGTCGTGAGCTTCGTGGAAGCGAAGTTGAGTATAAAGTTATCAAAAACTCAATTTTACGTCGTGCAGCTGAAAAAGCTGGTCTTGAAGATCTTGCATCAGTTTTTGTTGGACCATCTGCAGTAGCATTTTCTAACGAAGATGTTATCGCGCCAGCGAAAATCTTGAACGACTTTTCTAAAAACGCGGAAGCACTTGAGATTAAGGGTGGTGCTATTGAAGGCGCTGTCGCATCTAAAGAAGAGATTCTTGCACTTGCAACTCTTCCAAACCGCGAAGGACTTCTTTCTATGCTCCTTTCTGTACTTCAAGCGCCAGTTCGCAACGTTGCACTTGCTGTCAAAGCAGTCGCAGACAACAAAGAAGACGCAGCTTAATCTTAAGCTACGCAGTGTAGCCTAGCTACGAAAAAATATTTAAAATTAAAAAACTTATTTGGAGGAAATAACAATGGCATTGAACATTGAAAACATTATTGCTGAAATTAAAGAAGCTTCAATCCTTGAATTGAACGACCTTGTAAAAGCTATCGAAGAAGAATTTGGTGTAACTGCAGCTGCTCCTGTAGCTGTAGCTGCTGCTGGCGCTGCTGATGCAGGTGCTGCAAAAGACTCATTTGACGTAGAATTGACTTCTGCTGGTGACAAAAAAGTTGGCGTTATCAAAGTTGTACGTGAAATCACTGGTCTTGGCCTTAAAGAAGCTAAAGAACTTGTTGACGGTGCACCAGCACTTGTTAAAGAAGGCGTTGCAACTGCAGAAGCTGAAGAAATCAAAGCTAAATTGGAAGAAGCAGGCGCTTCAGTTACTCTTAAATAATAGAGTAACGCAAATTGAATGCAAAAGCCTAGTATATTAAGGTTAAGAATTGCTTAAGGTGATTTAAATCTTAAATAGGGGTGCTATTCCCCACCAAATCCCCGCCAAGTTAGATCTTGGCGGGGATTTTTTTCTACAACAAAATAGACTATATAATTCCTTTGTTAGTTTTATCTTATGCAGAAAATATAGTACTATTTTAACCTAAATCCAATCATCGCCTTCAACTGGTGCATAAGCCCACCACACCCAAGCTAAACCAAGATCAGTAGCTTGAATAATATTATTTTGCATAGTAATTAAATTATGATGAAGTGCAAAATCAATGTATTCATCTAATTGATTTCTTTTATCGGTATAGCCTTCTTCAATTAATTTAGAGATTGATTCAGGTAGACTCACGTAATCTAAAAAGCTAGTGAAGTAGGTATCTGTTATTAGTGTTTCACAAATTTCAAAATTTGAACCTTTGAATTCTCTTTGTAAATGATTTTTAATTGACATTCTTTTACTTCTTTGAAATTTATAGTATGTCAGAAAAATGTGTTAAAACTGTAAGCTATACAACAGCCTATATTTTGAGTATGCCATAAAAACGCAGAAAAACTGTTTTTTTCCGTTGATTTCATGAGTAATCGTGAGTGATGTCTACCTAATAAGACGAGCAATCTCTGTAGATTTCTCACCCATCTTGAGATAGCGCTCATTTTACCACATTCAGAGTCTGATAATTAAGAATAGTTTGATTTTTCGTTGGAATGATTAGTGGGTATGTTCATCTACTTTTATACTGAATTGGAGAATTCTTATATATCAGAAGAATATGACTTTTGTGTTATACTTCATCTTACAACCGCACTTGAATAAAAGTTTAGAAATGTTATAATACATATGTTGAGAGTGGTTAGATCACTTTTTGAAATAAATAATTGGCACATTGTCAAGTCAAGTGCAACAAGTTCATGGATAGACTAGGATTCCATTGTTTAGGCTGTTTGGACTAGCCCAAACAGAAATTGTGAAGTTTTGTACTGATGAAGTCGCCTAGTTCTTTAATAGCTGAGAGATATTGAGCGAGTTCTTCGTCAGTCAGCGGATTGAGAGATTTGACTTTAGGGAGAAACTCTCTGAGGAGCCCGTTGAAGTTCTCATTTGAACCTCTTTCATGTGATGAATGACGAACATGTCTTTTCTGTTGCACTTCATTTTACAACACGGGAAATAAATAATTCCTTGAAAACGATTTTCTGTGAGTGCAGGAGACTCTGTTTGCCTGTGTATTTCATATCGACATTTAAAAAAAGGGGGAGGTTGTGTCTTATGAAGAGAAAACAACAGGATTTTAGAAAGGAGAAGTACCTTCGTTATAGTATTCGGAAGTACAGCTTTGGGGCAGCATCGGTGGCAATTGCAGCCGGTTTGATGTTCCTAGGTAATGGTGCAGTATCTGCTACGGAGGTACAAGGTTCTGATACTACAGTAACAGTAACTAAATCAACAGCAACACCAGCACCGACGGATAAGTTGGAGTCAGATTTAGCAACAGTGAGATCTGAAGTTGTGACACCACCAACAACAGTATTAGCAGAAAAACCGGAGTCGCCTTCAACAGCGGTGAAACCTGAAGTTGCAACACCAGCAACTGCAGAGAAGGAAGATAAGATAGTAGAAGCTAAAAAAGCTGATAAGACTGCTCTGACTAAAAAAGTAGTTGAGTTAGAAGCAAAAGTTGCGTCTGCAAAGAAAGCTGATGCAACAGCAATAGTTACAGCAAATGAAGTATTGACTGCTGCAAAGGCAGTTCTTGCAAACGAAACTGCAAAACAGGCTGATATCGATGCAGAACTTGCTAAAGTTGAAGCTTTGATCACGGTTGTAGTTGAGTCAGACGAAGCTGGGAAACAAGTTGAGGAAACAGAAACAACTACAGCAGTCAAACCAGTAGCGACCACTGCTACAGAAAAAGCTGTAGAAGAATCTAAAAAGGTTTTGGAACAGGTCACGTCAGAAGCGGAAGTGACAAATGTTCTTGCAGATGAAGCAGTTCGTAGAAATAAGGTTGAAGACGCAAGCAAAGCAGCCATCGAAGCGGCAGTAGTCAACAATAAAGCAGCTATTGCGGAAGCTAAGAAAGTTTTAGCAGCTGATAACGTTACCGCACAGCAAATTAACACCCAACTATCACGCTTAAATGATTCCATTCTTGCTGTCTACAATGATCTTAAAAAAGCAGGAGTTGGAAAAGACGGGAATTTTGGAGTAGCTTTGGCTGCTCAAGATTTCTATGCTGAAGAAGGAACAAATGTCTCTCGTGTCTCAGAAATAAATGCTTCAAATCACACAGGTAAGGATACCTATACGATTCCAGTACAAGAAATTAAATTAATTACGGGTACTGATGCTACAGGGCTAGAGATTGAAGTCTATTCTAATCAGCGGGTTGGTAATGATACAAATGCTGGAAATGGGATGCATACAGAACAAGGTGGAAAGACTGGTCATAACAACAAAGGACGTGTAGACTATCCATTAACCCCTGATGCCGCTAAAAAATTAGCAGAAGAAGCCCCTCTTTGGAGAAACAAACTCCGTGCGGATGGGTCAAGAATTTTAAACGCTGCAACATCGATTTACTCTGCTAATGGTGGTTATGAATACCTAGCTACAGAAATTTATGGATTGGGTTACGAACAAGGAATTGATCGTGTACTAATTAAAGGCTTGAAAGATCGTATCGCTGTTTCTGAAAATGCCAAGCAAGCTGGTTGGAGTTTAACTTCTGTAACTCCAACTAACCTTGTGCCGGGATTGACATACGATTCAGAAACAGACACAATTCAAGGAAAAGTTATAGCGGATATTGAAAATGGAGTTTATGATTTACGATTTAATATTACTGCGACCAATACAGATGGTCGTACGGTAACTTTCCAAATTCAGAATCTTCGTGCTGGTTGGGTCGGGTGGCAAGATAGTACGCCTCCTAAAATAAAATCAGATTCTAAGCGTTATGATCGTAATGTTGGTGACGATGCTAATGTAAATATTCAATTTTATGATGAGTCAGGTGCAAGTGCAACACCAGCAAATAGTCGAGGAACTTATAACTATACGACGGTTGAAGGCAAAGTTGTAAGAGTACCTCAAAGATTCTCTAAATCAGTAACAGGAGTTTCGGGATATAATACTATTGGTGAAGCATTAGATGATTCCAAAGTATTAATTCCAGGAACTAAATATAGTGTTGCGAATAGTACTTCTGAAGAGCAAGCTGCTGATCAAACGAATATGGGGAGAGGAATCATTTCTGGAAAATTAACTGAAGCAGGAATTTACACAGTCTCCGTATTTGCAAAAGATTATGATAAGTTGGCTAATAATAATGTCTGGAACCAATCTGGACAAGAAGCACATGCTACTGTAACATTAGTTGTGAAACCAAAGGTTGAGGTTCAAAACGTCGAAACTTACTCAAAGGTTGTACCAGTTAAAATTTCTAAAGGTGCATCAAGTGCTAAGATAACAATGCCGGATGGTACTGTAACCAATCTAAAAGCAGTTAACGGCAAATGGCTCGTAGACAGTGGTTCAACCAACACAGCTGTTTCTGAGAATCAAGAATTAGGTACTGTTGATTCAGATACAGTATTTAATATTCCTGTGACATCAGAGGCAACTGCCAAAGTTGGTGTGAACAATATTAAAGTGGAAGCATCTGTTGAAAATGTTAAGGGAACTTTCTTACGTGAACAAGTTGAATTAAATGGAACGGATGGGCAAAAACATACTGCGACTTTTAATAAGGCTACCGGACACTGGGAGTTACCTGGCGACTATGCTGAAAGTAAAACACTGAATGGTGATGGTACGACAAGATGGACTAAACGTCAAGTGTACACAGAAGCTCAGCAAGACGGTGGTATGAAATTTTATATCTATGAGTACATTCGACAGCTTGATAGCACTGGGAAAGTGACAAGTGTAGAAACGCCAACTCGTCCAGAAACGATTTATGTTTCTAGGAATACTAATCAGGTAGGAGATGGAATGTCAGTAACTGTCACTTACAATAAACATTCAAATACCTGGGCGTCATCTGATGGAACTGAAGTGACTGCTACTAAGCTTGAAAATGACTCTTGGGAAGTTCATACTAAGTCAGGATTTGGTGGTATTATTAGAGGGACGATTGCAACAAATACTGATGTGGCAACTGTAGTAAATACAAAACCAACAGCAACTTCACAAGATTATACTTCAACAAAAGGTACAGTTGTTGACCTTCGTAATGAAGCAAAAGCTGCAGTAAGCATCTCAGACTCTGAAGATACTAAATATGGAAAAACTACCTATATCACTCGAATCACAGTAACATCGCCTTCAGGAGTTCAAAAAGCATTTGATACCAAACAAGATGCAAATAACTATAATATTGCTAGTGGATATAGCTTAAATGAAGTAGGAGTATATACAGTTAAGATTGATGTTATTGATAGTAATGGAAATTATATTACTGAAGCAACAATCGGTGGAACTGAGTCGGGAGTTGATCATGGAGTTGATTCATCAACCGCTACAACAACCTACCATATTACAGTAACTGATACGATTGAAGGACATAATGTGACTTCGACTGATATTCAAGGTGCTACTCAAAAAGAAACTCCAACCTTTACATCTGTTGGAGATGGATCACCAGTAAAACCAAGTGCTTCTTCGCCTGCTAAGTTAGTAGATCCAAAAACAGGTGGATTTGTTGATACTCTAACAATTGATGGTCAGGGTACCTACTCAATTAATAATGAAACAGGTGAAGTAACTTTTGTTCCATTGAAGACATTTACCGGTACAGCTACACCTGTCACAGTTTCACTTACTGCCAAATTAGGAAAAGATGCAAATGATACTGATATTACAGCAACTGCTACAGCAACGTATACTCCAACTGTAATACCTGTTAAACCAACTTCTACAGATGATGAATCTGAAGGACCTAAAGGGCAAAAACAAAACGGTACACCAACTTTTACTGGTGGTAAAGTTGAAGTAAACGGTGTAGAAAAGACTGTTGAAATTGATGAAAATGTTAAACCAACCTTTGATGATGGGACAACTAAGAAAGTTGTTCCGGGAGAAGGAACTTATACCATTGATGAAAATGGTGTGGTAACTTTCACACCAGAAAAAGACTTTGTTGGGAAGGCTTCAGGAGTTACAGTCAAACGAGTTGATAAGAACGGAACAGAAATAACTGCAAAATACACTCCGACTGTCCGTCCAATTACTTCATTTGTAGATACTAAGGGGAATACATTAGTTCCAACTGAAGACGGTGAACAACCTA
>NZ_LQWV01000038.1 GCF_001553855.1 Streptococcus gordonii | reverse complement strand
CTGAAGAAGATTAAGACAGAGATCAATATCTCCCCATTCGACAGATTGAGTTAAGTTTAAAAGCGATTCGGATATTCCGAATCGCTTTTTTGGTTATTGAGTTTTCATACTCTTGATTTTCTCTGCGTCAGGTGTAACGCGAAGGGTTTTCTGTCCTGTATAAGTGACAAATCCTGGCTTTCCACCAGTGGGCTTATTTAGCTTTTTAATCTCAATCATGTCTACTTGGACAAGATTGGAGAGTCTGGCCTTGGAAAAGTAGGCCGCGAGCTCGGCAGCGTCAGTCTTGACCTCATCGCTGGGCTGAAGATTGCCTGTGATGACCACATGACTACCTGGAATATCCTTGGCGTGAAACCAAAGCTCGTCCTTCTTGGCCATCTTAAACGTCAGCTCATCATTTTGTAGATTGTTGCGGCCAACCAGGATAATAGTTTGGCCATCTGTTGCCAAATATTTCTCTGGTTTCTGCCTTTTATGGATCTTCTCTCTCTGGCGCCGGCGGATAAAGCCAGTCTGGATTAGTTCCTCCCGAATTTCTGCGATTTCAGTCAGGCTGGCCTGAGCAAGGGCTGTTTCCACGCTCTCTAGGTAGAGAATCGTAGTCCGCGTCTCCTCAATCAAGCTAGTCAGGTGTTTGACGGCTTCTTTGAGCTTCTGGTAACGTTTGAAATAGCGCTGGGCATTTTGGTTGGGGGTTAGGGCCTTGTCAAGCGAGATGATAATCTTCTCACCTGTGTAGTAATTGTCCAATTCAACTTTATCTTGGTCGTTGGGAATTTGATGGAGAAAGGTGGTTAAGAGTTCCCCTTTTTGGCGGAATTCTTCTGCATTCTCCGTTGCTAGGAGTTCTTCCTCCTGCTTGCCCAACTTTTTCCGGTTCTTTTCCAACTCATTTTCTACTCGGCGGATAAGCTCGCTGGCCTGCTGGTTGACCCGATCGCGCTCAGCTTTGTCCTTGTAGAAAGTGTCTAAAAGCTCGGATAGCGTGGACATTTGGGTCTTGCTGTCGGAAAATAGCAGAGCAGAGAAGGATTTTTCGGTCAGGCTTGGCTGAGTCGGACTAGCAAAGAAAGCTCGGAAAGTTTTGAGCTTGTCAGCTGTCAGACGATCACTGAGTTCAGTAGCCGTATCCCGACCCAATCCCTGAAAAATTTGCTGCAGGCGTTTGGGCTCTAAATCCTCAGTATGTAGGATTTCAAAGAGTTTTTCATCGCCCACAGTGAAAGGGTTGAGACTGCTTGGCTGAGGTGGTGCAACATAAGTTGAACCTGGCAGGATAGTTCGGTAGCTATTTTGAGAAAATCCGACATGTTTGATGGCTTCAATAATCTTACCGCTAGCCTTGTCCAAGAGAATGATATTGCTGTGCTTGCCCATGATTTCAATAACCAGAGTCACAGCCACGCTATCGCCGATTTCGTTCTTATTGGAGACACTGATTTCCAAAATCCGGTCATTCTCCACCTGCTTGATTGCTTCAATGACAGCGCCCTGCAGGTATTTGCGCATAACCATGATAAAGGTATTTGGAACAGCTGGATTTTCAAACGTGGTATCTGTCAGCTGGACTCGCCCAAAGACCGAATGGGCTGATAGGAGCAGCTTGTGGCTTTGGCGGTTGCTACGAATCTGTAAAACCAGCTCCTGTTCAAAGGGCTGATTAATCTTCTGGATGCGGCCGCCCACTAATTCGTGGCGAAGTTCCTCAGTCATGTGATGTAAAAAAAATCCGTCGAAAGACATGCTTATCTCCTTGAAAGTTACTATAGAAAATTATAACAAAAAACTAAGGTAAAATCTCCCAATGAGATATCAAATTGTTCTAGTTTTAATTGGAAGTGGAATTGACAATCAAAATCCGAACATTTTATAAAAATCGTCAAAAAAGCCTTGACATATTATTAGGAAAAACTTACAATATAGGAAATTAGAAAAGTAGTAAATGAATTTGTTTTTAGCGAGCTTGTGGGTGGTGAAAACAAGTAGCAAATCTTTATGAATTGGGCTAATGATTAGAGTGTCTTTTAGTTAAATACAGATAATCTAGAAGAACAAACAAATGAATTCGAAACAATAAGAATTCGGTTGGCACACCTTACAGTGCAACTTGTTGGTAGACAAGACAGAGATATGGGAGAATGCTATCTATTTTTCCATAATTGAGGTGGCACCGCGATTTACGCCCTCACACAGAATACCTGTGTGAGGTTTTTTGTTGGAAAAAAGAGAAGGAGAGTTGCCCATGTTTAAACGATGGCGTCCCTAGGGATTGAAATGAAAAAGCTTAAAAATAGAAATGGAGAAAAAATATGAAGAATAAACGTTTACTCGCTGTTTTAGCAGTTTTAGTGGTCTTGGTTGGAGGATCTTTGATTTATTCCAGCTTGAATAAAGGTGGTGGGTCAAAGTCTACTACAGATAAGAAAACAGTCAAAGTCGGAGTCTTACAGTATGTCAGCCATCCTTCACTTGATTTAATCTATAAAGGCATTAAAGATGGATTAGCTGAAGAAGGTTACAAGGCCGATGATATTAAAATTGATTTTATGAATGCTGAGGGTGATCAGAGTAAGGTTGCTACCATGAGCAAGCAACTGGTGTCTAATGACAATGATGTGCTGATTGGGATTGCGACTCCGTCTGCTCAAGGACTGGCTGCAGCTACTAAGGACAAGCCAATCGTTATGGGAGCTATCACTGATCCAGTCGGAGCTAATCTAGTAAAAAATCTTGAAAAACCAGGTGGAAATATAACTGGTGTTTCTGACCACAATCCAGCCAAACAACAGCTAGAGTTGATTAAAAAATTGACGCCAAATGTGAAAACTATCGGTGCCCTCTATTCTAGCAGTGAAGATAACTCTAAAACTCAGGTGGAAGAGTTCAAAAAATTGGCCGAAGAGGCAGGTTACAAGGTGGAGGAATACTCTGTTCCATCAACCAACGAAATTGCTTCAACTATGAATGTTATGACTGGCAAGGTTGACGCTATCTGGATTCCAATTGATAATACCATCGCATCAGCGTTTGCGACTGTAGTATCTAGCAATAAAGACGCTAAAAAACCTATCTATCCAAGTGCGACTGCTATGGTAGAAGAAGGTGGACTTGCATCAGTTGTTGTTGATCAACATGACCTTGGAGTTGCAACAGGAAAAATGGCTGCTAAAATCTTGAAAGGTGCAAAACCAGAAGAAACACCAGTTGAAATTTTTAATAAAGGTAAGTCAGTCATCAATAAGAAGAATGCCAAAGAACTTGGAATTACTGTACCAGAAGATGCCCTCAAAGAAGCTGGACAAGTGATTGAGTAAGGAAGGAGACTTAAAAACTCAAGCCTTAGTTGAGTGGCAAGTTTTAATACAAAGTTAGGATAGAATATGATTATTTCGATTATTTCACAAGGTCTTTTCTGGTCCATTTTGGGTCTAGGAATTTTTATGACCTTTAGGATTTTGAATTTTCCTGATATGACGACAGAAGGCAGCTTTCCTCTGGGAGGAGCTGTCGCTGTCACCTTGATTACTAAGGGAGTCAATCCACTGTTGGCGACCTTGATTGCCATTCTAGCTGGATGTTTGGCTGGTTTTGCAACGGGTTTGCTTTATACCAAAGGAAAAATTCCGACTCTGTTGTCTGGGATTTTGGTTATGACCTCATGCCATTCCTTAATCCTTATGATCATGGGAAGAGCCAATCTGGGGCTACTAGGAGCAAAAAAAATTCAAGACTTTCTTCCTTTCTCAGAGGAAATGAATCAAATCTTTCTAGGCCTGATTTTTGTAGCTCTGGTTATTCTAGCTTTGCTTTTCTTTCTTGATACCAAGCTAGGCCAGGCCTACATTGCTACGGGGGACAATCCTGATATGGCCAGTAGCTTTGGCATCAATACTGGCCGGATGGAGCTGATGGGCTTGGTCTTGTCCAACGGAGTGATTGCCTTAGCTGGAGCTTTGATTGCCCAGCAAGAAGGTTATGCGGATGCTTCAAGAGGGATTGGAGTCATTGTTATAGGTTTGGCCAGCTTAATCATTGGAGAGGTTCTCTTTAAGAGTCTTACTTTGGCTGAAAGACTGATGACGATTGTGGTAGGAGCGATTGCTTATCAATTTCTGATTTGGGCAGTTATTGCTTTAGGCTTTAATACTAGCTATCTACGTCTCTACAGTGCGGTGATTTTGGCAATCTGCCTTATGATTCCCACGCTTAAAAATAAATTCTTTAAAGGAGTCACATTAAGCAAATGACAGTCATTGTAGAATTAAAAAATGCCACAAAAGTTGTCAGTAACGGTCTGGATGAAGAAAAAGTCATTTTGAATGATGTTTCTTTGCAGATTCATGAGCATGACTTTATTACTATTTTGGGTGGAAATGGTGCCGGAAAATCAACCCTTTTTAACGTAATTGCTGGGACCTTACCTTTAACCAGTGGCAGTATTCATCTCTTAGGTGAAGATGTGACTCATTACTCACCAGAAAAACGAGCAAAATACCTTTCTCGAGTTTTTCAAGATCCAAAGATGGGGACAGCGCCTCGTATGACTGTTGCTGAAAATCTCTTGATTGCAAAGTTTCGAGGAGAGAGAAGAGGTCTTTTTCCTCGCCGATTGAACCATTATAAAGAAGAATTCCAGGCGACTATTGATAAAATTGGCAATGGCCTAGAAAGGCATTTGGATACAGCAATTGAGTTCCTATCAGGTGGTCAAAGACAGGCCCTAAGTCTTTTAATGGCGACACTCAAACGTCCTGAACTTTTGCTACTGGATGAGCATACAGCAGCTTTGGACCCTAAGACTAGTGTGGCTTTAATGGAGTTAACAGACGATTTTGTCCAAAAAGACCGGCTGACTGCTCTTATGATTACTCATCATATGGAAGATGCGCTTAAGTACGGCAATCGCCTGATTGTTATGAAGGATGGTCAGATTATTCAGGATCTTAAGCAAGAAGAAAAAGCTCAAATGACCATTTCAGATTATTATAGTTTGTTTGAATAGAAAAATGCTGATTTGAGGCCTAAAAGGTTCTCCAATTAGCTTTTTATTTTGCAAAAAATATTATAAAAAAACAATGTAAACGCTTGCTTTTTTAAAGATAAAAGAGTACACTAATAGTGAATAAAAGATAGGTGGGAAATTAAGAATTTTGATATTCTTCTTTCCTTCTTTAAACGTTTCATTCCTTTGATAAGGAATGCATGGCTTAGCAAATAGAAAGGACTGATTCCAATGGGTTTCAGAAATTCAAATCTGTTTTAAGTTATCTATATTTTAGTTTATGTCCTTGTTTACTGATTTGTTGTTCGTCTTAGTTGGAGGTATTGTTAAAAAATATCTGAACCGAATTATCTCTTGTGACGATTGCAGATTGTTGCTATGGAAAATAAGAGTTTAAAATGAGAAAAAAACCCCAGAGAGCAACAATGAAGAGAGAAGCTTTTCAATGGTTTTCGGACTTCGAATTATACAATCGTCATTGCTTTTGTACGATAAAATATATTTTCTTATTAGATCGATATAAAAGAAAATCATTCTTTAGGGCTATAAAAGATTGAATCAATCATCAAGTAAATTGTTTGTCAGTAGCTTTTAGCTACTCAAGTTGCTTCGTTAATAATCAGTAAACAAGATGCACTCCTGGCTATTCCGTTTTAAATGGATGCCAGGAGCTTTTTATTTTTGTTGCCAAAATAGGGGAAATTTGCTAGAATATTAAGTAATTAAATAGCAATCCGCAAGACCAGTAACCTAGGGGAAGTTTAACAGGGAGGGGAGCCATCGACTGGAAGCTCTCTAGATGAAAGCTAGGCGAATTCACTTGCTCTAGGATTGATAAGTAAGGTCTGGCTTGCCAGATAAAAACGGATGGTACCGCGTGTCAACGCTCCGCTTATGGAGATTGGCGCGCTTTTTATTTTGGAGGGAAAATGACGAAAACGATTGAAGAACAACTAAAAAGCCTGCGCGAAGAGACTCTAGCTTCTCTCAAGCAGCTCAAGGCTGAGAATCAAAAGGAACTACAGGATTTGCGTGTAGCTGTCTTGGGTAAGAAGGGTTCGCTGACTGAAGTCCTGAAAGGAATGAAGGATATTTCAGCTGAAATGCGACCGATTATTGGAAAACACGTCAATGAAGCGCGAGACATTCTGACAGCAGCCTTTGAAAAGACTGCTCAAGAGATGGAAGAGCAATTAGTCGCTCTGAAACTGGCTGAGGAATCCTTGGATGTGACCCTGCCAGGCCGTCAAATTCCGGTAGGGAACCGTCATATTCTTAGCCAGACTAGTGAAGAAATCGAAGATATTTTCATCGGGATGGGTTATCAGGTCGTGGACGGCTTTGAAGTGGAAAAGGACTATTACAACTTTGAACGGATGAATCTGCCTAAGGACCACCCAGCACGGGATATGCAGGACACTTTCTACATTACAGAGGAAATCCTACTCAGAACCCACACCAGTCCGGTACAGGCGCGAGCTATGGACGCTCATGACTTTTCTAAAGGGCCACTTAAGATGATCTCACCAGGGCGCGTTTTCCGCCGGGATACCGATGATGCGACTCACTCCCACCAGTTCCATCAGATTGAAGGATTGGTGGTTGGAGAAAATATTTCCATGGCCAACCTGCAAGGAACGCTGCAACTGATTGTTCAGAAGATGTTCGGCCAAGACCGCAGTATCCGTCTGCGTCCGTCATACTTCCCATTCACAGAGCCGTCTGTTGAAGTGGATGTTTCCTGCTTTAAGTGTGGTGGTGCCGGCTGTAATGTCTGCAAGAAGACCGGCTGGATTGAGATTATGGGAGCTGGTATGGTGCATCCGCGCGTGTTGGAAATGAGCGGTATTGATGCAGATAAGTATTCTGGATTTGCTTTTGGTCTTGGTCAAGAGCGGGTAGCTATGCTTCGCTACGGTATCAACGATATTCGTGGCTTCTACCAAGGAGATATTCGTTTTTCTCAGCAGTTTAAGTAGAAACCTGTAATCATCAATGCAGCTTTTCTGAGAAAGGAGTGCAGTATGCTAGTCAGAGTCAAAAAAGAAGAAGCGAGCCTCTTGCGAGAGCTAGAGGTCGCGACTTATCAAGAAACTTTTGGTCCTTTTATCAAGGAAGCTGATATGGCTCATTATTTTGACAATGAGCTGTCGCTTGCAACTATCGAAAAGGAGCTGGAAGATCCTGAGTCAGAGACCTATTTTGTTGTCAAAGACGGTAAAATTGCTGGTTTTCTCAAGTTTAACTGGGGACAGGCTCAAACGGAGCAAGAACTACCACAAGCCTTTGAGGTTCAGCGAATCTATGTCTTAAAAGCCTATCATGGTAAAGGCTTGGGCAAGGAGATGTTTGAATTTGCCTTAGATGAAGCCGAGAAACGAGGCTTTGACTGTGTCTGGCTGGGCGTCTGGGAGAAGAACTTTAGAGCCCAAGATTTTTACTTCAAATATGGCTTTGAAAAGTTCAGCCAGCACGACTATATCACTGGTGAGACAGTAGACACAGACTGGATGCTGCGCAAGAAATTGAAATAAACAAGAAAATTTAAAGAGAGGAAATGAATACGACCTAAAAGCTTTAAATTTAGATGATTTGTCTCTGAAATTAGGATTTCAGAGACAAATCCCTAAAATTTGGCCAGTCGAGTTCCTCAGCGATAGAATTAGAGAAAGGAATTGAACCCGGGCTAAAAACTCGGAAAAAAGATAGATTTGCGATCATTCGTCGAATGCTTAGCAAATCTCCTATTTTTCAGTCGTTTTTGACGCCCTTGGTATCCTTTGTAGTAATGGCACAGCACAAGTGCAGAAAATTTAAAGAGAGGAAATGAATACGACCTAAAAGCTCGAAAATTAGATGATTTGTTTCTGAAATCAGGATTTCAGACAAATCCCTAAAATTTGGTCGGTCAAGTTCCTCAGTGATAGAATAGAGAAAGGAATTGAACCCGGGCTAAAAACTCGGAAAAAAGATAGATTTGCGAGCATTCATCGAATGCTTGAGCAAATCTCCTATTTTTCAGTCGTTTTTGACGCCCTTGGTATCTTAAATATGCTAGTAAGTTATAAGTGGTTAAAAGAGTTAGTTGACATTGATGTGGCGAGCGCTGAGCTGGCTGAGAAAATGTCAACGACAGGAATTGAAGTGGAAGGTGTGACATCACCAGCTGATGGCCTGTCGAAAATTGTTGTTGGTGAGGTGGTATCGTGTGAGGATGTTCCTGACACCCACCTGCATGTCTGTCAAGTCAATGTCGGAGAAGAGGAGAACCGTCAGATTGTCTGTGGTGCTCCAAATGTCCGCGCAGGCATCAAGGTCATGGTGGCTTTGCCAGGTGCTCGCATTGCGGACAATTATAAGATTAAAAAGGGAAAAATCCGTGGCTTGGAGTCACTGGGTATGATCTGCTCTCTCAGTGAGCTGGGTATTTCTGATTCTGTTGTGCCAAAGGAATTTGCGGATGGCATTCAAATCCTGCCTGAAGAAGCAGTGCCGGGTGAGGAAGTCTTCTCTTATCTGGACTTGGACGATGAGATTATCGAGCTTTCTATCACGCCAAACCGGGCAGATGCTCTGTCTATGAGTGGGGTGGCTCATGAAGTGGCTGCCATTTATGACAAGTCAGTACAGTTCAAGGATTTTCCGCTGGTGGAGAATGAAAAGCAAGCAGCTGACAGTCTATCAGTGGCTCTTGAAACTGACAAAGCCCCTTACTATGTGGCCCGTATCTTGGAAAATGTCACTATTGCCCCAAGTCCTCAGTGGCTGCAAAATCTCCTCATGAATGAAGGAATCCGTCCGATTAACAATGTAGTGGACGTGACCAACTACATCATGCTCTACTTTGGTCAGCCTATGCATGCCTTTGATCTGGATACGTTTGAGGGTGACCAGATTGTCGTGCGGGAAGCGCGTGCTGGTGAAAAACTGGTGACTCTGGATGGCGAAGAGCGCGAGCTGGAAGTCAGCGATTTAGTCATTACTGTGGCAGATAAGCCAGTGGCTTTGGCTGGTGTCATGGGCGGAGCAGCGACTGAAATTTCCGGTCAGTCCACTCGTGTTGTTCTGGAAGCAGCTGTCTTTGATGGAAAATCAATCCGCAAGACCAGCGGTCGTCTTAACTTGCGCTCGGAATCATCTTCCCGCTTTGAAAAAGGTATCAATGTAGCAACTGTTAATGAAGCTTTGGATGCTGCGGCAAGCATGATTGCAGACTTGGCAGGTGCAACTGTTCAGTCTGGTATCGTATCCGCTGGTAGCTTAGATACTAGAGATGTAGAAGTGGTGTCTAGTCTTGCGGATGTCAACCGTGTGCTAGGAACGGACTTGCTTTATACAGATATCGAGGATGTCTTCCGCAGACTAGGCTTTGGCCTATCAGGAAATGCTGAACAGTTCACTGTCAGTGTCCCTCGCCGTCGTTGGGATATTTCAATCGAAGCAGACCTCTATGAAGAAATTGCTCGTATTTACGGCTATGATAAATTGCCAGCTAGCCTACCAAAAGATGACGGGACTGCCGGTGAATTGACTGCAACGCAGAAACTGCGCCGCCAAGTGCGGACTTTAGCCGAGGGAGCTGGACTGACAGAAATCATTACCTATGCTTTGACGACACCAGAAAAGGCGATTGAGTTCACTCTCAATCCTAGCAACTTGACTGAGCTTATGTGGCCGATGACAGTGGATCGCTCCGTTCTTCGTCAGAACATGGTTTCTGGCATTTTGGACTCCCTAGCCTACAATGTGGCTCGTAAAAACAAGAATCTATCTCTCTATGAGATTGGAAAAGTCTTTGAGCAGACTGGCAATCCTAAGGAAGACCTGCCAAATGAAATCAATAGCTTTGCCTTTGCTTTGACAGGTCTGGTTAATGAAAAAGACTTCCAGACCAAGCCAGTAGCAGTTGATTTCTTCTACGCTAAGGGTGTAGTGGAAGCACTCTTTGCTAAGTTGGGCTTGACAGCAGAATACGCGGCTAGCAGCCAAATCAAGAGTCTACACCCTGGTCGGACTGCTTTAATCTCTATCAATGGCCAGCCTGTCGGCTTTGTCGGCCAAGTCCATCCTGCGACAGCCAAGGCTTACGATATTCCTGAAACTTATGTGGCTGAGCTCAACCTCTCTGCTATCGAAGAGCAGCTCCAGCCAGCACAGCCATTTACGGAAATCACTAAATTCCCAGCTGTCAGCCGTGATGTGGCCATCTTGCTCAAGGCTGATATCACTCACCAAGAGGTCCTTGATGCAATCCAAGAAGCTGGTGTTAAGCGCTTGACAGATATTAAGCTCTTTGATATCTTCTCTGGTGACAAGCTAGGTGTCGGTCTCAAATCCATGGCCTACAGCCTGACTTTCCAAAATCCAGAAGCCAGCCTGACTGACGAAGAAGTGGCTAAATATATGGAAAAAATCGAAAAATCTCTGACCGAAAAACTCGGTGCAGAGGTGAGATAGTACATAAAATATGAAGCAGTCTTTACAGGCTGCTTTTTTTATATAAGGAGCTTTATAAAAGGCTTGATTTATGATATTCTAGTCATATTAAAAATTTGTTAAGAGGTTTCTGATGCAGTATAAGAGAAGTTATGCAGGTGAGCTTGTTGGTATTGTCTTGATTACTATTTTTGTAATTTTTGTTGTTTGGTCGAACTCTTCTTCTACCTTTAGCGCGAGTAACTCTAAAGATCCTGAAGAGAGTTTTGATGCCAAGATGGATGAATACAAATTAGAAGAGACACCGATAACTATCCAAGATGCAAAACGATTGTTTGATTCAGAAGATGGTCCCAAAGATGAGACTCCTGAAGAAAAAGAAGCCCGGCTCCAAAGTTTTGTAGATCGTTATAATAAAGAATTAAAGCAAGAACAGGATGAAATAAAAAGGAAAAAAGAAGAGAAAAAGAAAAAAGATAATGATTTTGCTACAACTGTCTTGATTGGTTCAGCAGTTGGGATTTCTTTATTATTGATTTCTATTTTTATAAAGTCTAAACAACCTCCAGCTATGACAATCTCAGAAGGGAGACTGGATATTAAATCTTCAATTTTCCAAGATATGAATGAAATTGATCTGGACAAGGTCAAGAAGATTGAATATAAAATCAAAACCTATAGTTCTGATGATATGAAGAAAACCTATCGTTTGCTTTATTTTTATGATAAGAATGGTAGTACTCTAGACTCTATTGACTTAAATAACTTGTCTGGTGCTGATTTTAATGATATTTATAAGGAAATTAGTCGTCAGGCGCCTCATATTGAATGGATTTTCCCAGAATAAAAGAAAGACTAGTGAATCATCCTCCTTTTCAAATCATGTTGACTTTGTGGTAGAATTATATTTTGAAAATTTGAGAAGTAGGATACGACTAATGATTTGAATGAGGTTAAAAGAATTCAAAATGAAAAATCGGTAGGAAAAGTAAGTATGAAAGATTTAAACCAAATGTCTCTGTGTCAGACTCTTTGGGCTCGGAATAAATACCTAGTCCTCAGTCATTCCAGTAAGATCTATCTGGAAATTCGTCAATACTTGAAAAGTGAATCGGTAGAAGTAGCTCATGTTCAAGCCTTGATTGACCAAGCTATAGCCCTACCAGAAAACCGAGGTCAGGTCTGCAATGCCTTTCAGCATATCTGGGGCTATTTTAAGAAAAAAGCCAGCACGACTGAAAAAGAAGATTTTATGCATCTTTTGTTTCGTTACCAATCCGGTATGGCTGATCAGAAAGATTTGGTTGTGGCTGTAAAAGACCTGCTCCTCAAGTACCCCAACCCTTATCTGCAAAAATCGACTCTGTTATTTCAGCATGAAGAATGATACTCGGACATTAAGGAGACATCGCAAACCTGTTCTCTTAGTAGCTTTGTGATTTTATAGGATAAGAATATTAATCTATATCTCCAGTCAAATTAGACTGGGGATTTTTCTAATGTTTAAAAGAAAAGATCTAGATCTGATTGATTGCATCAGTAATATAGAATTCTTAATAGAAAACAAAATTCTTTCTCTTGACAAATAAAACAGACAAGTGTAGAATATAAGCATAAACTACAAATGTAGAAAAGGAGGAATCGATATGTCTATTCCGAAGAAAACAATTTTGGCAATTATATCTCTTACAGCAGCTGTCCTCTTAACAGCTTGCTCAGGAAATAACAACCAAGGGACTAATGCTAACTCTCAGTCTCCAGATGTCAAAAGTCAAAGTTCTCAGTCAGCAACTAGTTCTAATACAGAATCTTCTTCTAGTCAAGCAAACTCTTCTAAGCCAACCCAAACTTCCAATCTAGATGGTAGTTATAAGGCGACTGACCATGATGGAGATCAACATCTTCTTCAAATTAATGGAGCCTCTGGGACATGGACGGAGACAGAAGTAGATGGAAGTAAGGAAATCAAGCAAGTTCAGGTTGATACAGCTAATCAGCGTTTGATTGTTGGTGACGATGTTAAAACTTATCAACAAAATGGCAATCAGTTAACTGTTAGCGAACTGGATGACGATCCAGATACTCTAAACTTTACGAAGCAGTAAGTTAGACAACAATCTACTGTAGACATAAACGGATCTCAGGATAATTGCAAAGTGACATAAAAACAGTAGTCACAACCTATTGGAATTGTCGAAAAATAGGACTGAGGTGGACAACTGTTAAACCTGAAGATTTTGCTATTGATTCATTTACTCATGAGTAAGAGCAAGACCATTAAGATTAAGTCCATGATTATCTTTGATTAAATGTAGAAGAAAAACAGCCTTGCTGCGGTCTCTTTAAGATGGAAGTAGGCTGTTTTTGTTTGGAAGGAAATTCATTCTTTATGCTCTCTGCACCAAGCTATCCACCTTGACCATTCGGCAGCCAGGTGGAGCTGGTGTTCTTTAATAAGGCTGTCTGGACAAAGACTGGGGAATTCGACGCAGAATCGGGCTTCTAGGCCTTTTTCTGTGTCGCGAAACTGATGGCGAATACCACCTACATTGCAATCGTTCGCTAGTCTAGCGACACCGACAGATTGGAAGGGATAAGACGCATCACGAGGTTCCTCTATCTCAGCCTCACCACCAAGATCAAGAAAAAACTGTGTCGGCAGAGGACTGTTTCCTGCTGTCTCAATGACTTCAAGGATGCTACCGCGCGACTGCAAGGCATAATGGTCTGGACAGGCACCAAGATTGGCTCTTTTATGAGCATCTGTATTTTCTAACATCAACTTTTCTAGCCTTTTACTGAAAGAAGTGGCAGTCAGTCCACTTGCATAAATCGTTACAACAGCTCTTTTTCGTGGTTTCTTGGACCATTTTGCTACCCATTTCATCAAACATTGGCTCCATTTGAGTTTTGTTCCGATTTTCTGGATTAGCTCCTCGTATGTCAGCTTCATTTTTGCTTCCAGTAGGGCTTGGTCTAAAATCTCCGTCTTGTCAGTATTAGGTAGCTGCAGATTAAGCATCTTAGCTGCTTTAAGGATTCTTTGCTTTCGCCATTGCTCGATTCTTTCTTGACTGACTTCTTTTTGATTGATCATAATCTTCATCTTTTAATCCTCTTGTTCTTGTCTTCTGCTTATATTTATTATATAGTGGGAGCTGGATGGTAGACAAGCACCAATTTTAGAGAGACTGTTGCATTTTGAGGTGAATAGCATGTATGAGAAAAAAAGAAGAGAGACAGAAAAGCTTATAGAGACAAGCTTGCTACAGTCGATGAAAGAGCAGACTTTTGAGACTATCAGTATTCGCCAATTGATTGATTTGGCGGAGGTGAATCGCAGTACTTTTTATCGGCATTATCTGGACAAGTATGATCTGCTAGAGAAGATTGAAAACCGCTTGCTAGATGATTTGCAGGCCTATTATCAAGAGGCTCTAGATTCTGCCTGCTTGTTCAAGTTAGAAAAGGATTTTAAAGTGGAAGACTACATCCATGAGAAACAAAATCTTTTTCATTTTTTTGAGTCATACTTGGAAGACTTAGCCATTCTTTTGGGACCCAATGGTAGTCCTACTAGTTTGCGGCGATTGCAGGAAGCTCTGAGGGAGATTTTTTCGCAGAGTATTTTCTTGGCTGATCCACATTTAGAGGAGGTAGAAGCGGATTTACTGATGAATCATCAGGCGGCTTCCTTTATGGGAACCTTGACTTACTGGTTGGCTCATCCTCATTATAAGTCTCAGCAAATGAGTGATTTTCATACTAAGGTGACCACTGTCGGTCTAGCAGGCTTTGTTAGAGAGCACATGCGGGGAGACTGATGGGATATTTTCTGTATCTTGTTTTTTTATGATATAATAGTCTGGAATCTTTCAAAGGAGGATGGCTTTGTTTTTAGCTTTTAAAGAGATTGTCTACAGTCGCGGAAGGTACCGTATGGTTGTTGCCGTTGTTTTTCTCATTACCTATATGGTTTTCTTTTTATCCAGTCTTTCCGTCGGTTTGGCTCGTCTTAATCGCTTGGCAATAGATCAGTGGGGAGCGCAGTCAGTTGTTTTATCTGAGTATGCCAATAAGAATCTATCTGCTTCGATCATCAAGGAAGAAGAATATGGCCCTCATCTCCAAGGGGACTCAATAGCAGCTTTGGGACAGATGGCAGTAGTAGCCAACCGTGAAGATGGAACAGAAAAAATTAATGCCCAAGTCTTTGGTCTGGCATGGAATAGTTTTTTATCTCCGAAACTGAGTGAAGGTCGGTCAGCTGATAATGCTTATGAAATTATTGTTGATAAACGCCTACAGCAAAAAGGTGTAAAAATAGGCGACCAGCTTCAGCTCAATGGAAGCGAACGCCTCTATCAAGTTGTTGGTTTTACAGAGGATAATAGCTTCTTTACGCAACCTGTAATTTTTATGACTCTAGATGATTTCAGGGAATTAAAGTACGGCTCTAGTCAGGTTAAGAATATCAGCGCACTTATAGTAAAAGATGCTCAGAAGATTGAAGAAGCAGGTCTTAGTCAACTCTCTATGGGGGAATTGATAGAAAATATTCCGGGTTATCAGGCTCAGGTACTGACCTTTTCCTTTATGATTGGGGCGATGGTTCTGATTACATTTTTGGTATTGGGAATTTTCATGTACATCATTACCATACAAAAGACGCATCTTTATGGTATTATGCGCGCCCAAGGAATTGCTAGTAGAAAGATTATTGCTTCTATTTTCTGGCAGATTTTCATCCTGTCCACTCTGGGAATAAGTCTGGCTGTTTTGGCACTTTTGGGGACACAATTGGCCTTACCTGCCTCTGTGCCTTTTTACAGTGATTGGCGAGCTTATGGAGGACTGATTGCCTTGATTGTTCTCATGTCACTGGCTGGAGGACTCTTGTCCATTCGTCGGGTTCTAAAAATTGACCCTATTACAGCAATTGGAGGTGAGTAAATGTCAATCATAGAACTAAAAGGGGTTACAAAAGAATATGGTCAGGGGCATACGCTGGTTCAAGCCCTGAAACCAACTGATTTCCGATTGGAAGCGGGACAGTTTGTAGCTATTATTGGGCCATCAGGCTCGGGTAAAACAACCTTTCTGACCTTGCTGGGGCATTTACAAACTCCCTCAAAAGGACGGATTCTGCTGCATGGGAAAGATACTTCCCAGCTCAAGGAAAAGGAACGGGTGGCTCTGCGTTTCAATGATTTCGGCTTCATTTTGCAGGCCTCCAATCTCATTCCTTTTTTGAAAATCGAAGACCAATTCCAGCTGATTGACCGCTTATCTAAGAAGGAAAGAACGGATCTAGACAGTCTGATTGAGCTACTAGATCTAAAAGGAACACTCAAGCAGTATCCGAAAGAATTGTCCGGTGGGGAACGGCAGAGGGCTGCTATCGCTAGAGCCCTTTACAATAGCCCGGATATTATCTTGGCTGATGAGCCGACAGCTAGTTTGGATACGGAAAGGGCCAAGCGCGTGGTTCATTTGCTTAAAGAGGTTACTCAGAAATTCAATAAGAGTGTAGTCATGATTACCCACGATACCCGCCTACTGGATGAGGTTGATAAGATCTATGAAATGCAGGATGGTACACTAACTCAAGTTCGATAAAGCTTTAAAAAGCTTGTGAGATCTATTAAAACCATTTATAGGCAACCTGTTTTTCGTTGACAGGCTTGTCTTTTTTGTATAAAATCATCATAAGTGAAAGACAGTTTTGAAAGATGAATTATCGAATTTGTTGTAGTGGAATAGGAGAAATACTCATTAGAAATTTTGAGACAGAAATCATAAGTAAAGCAGTTTGTTTTGCTACTTAAATGGAGAGATGGGTTTAATAAGGTTTAATAAAGAATCTAGCTAGCCTTGACTAATCTTTGGAAGGCAAAAGTTGCTACTTTTATTTTTTAAAAGTAATAAATCAGAAAGGAACACAATGCAAAATAAGTCTAAGCTTACACTATGTCTTTTATTCTTGGCAATGTTTGCTCTTTCAGTTTTTCTCTATTTTTCCAGGCGCATTTACTGGAAATATGATGATCAGTGGATTATCGGGAAAAGAGAATGGGAGATAGTGGAGCGTTATGGTAAATTTGATTATGAAACGAAACCCGGCGCCCGAAAGGGATATTATATAGGACAAGAGAATCATTTTTTTGAGACTCATAGAAAAAAGTTGTATTATTTTATTCTTTTTGATAACAATAATAAAGCCAAAAAAGTCGTGATTGGTGGTCAGCCGGGAAAAGATTGAGTGATTTAAAAGTCAATATTGGAAAATGTTACTTGCTTATTACTTTCGAAAGTTTATGGTGCATCTTGAAGCTTAGTGGAAAGATCTAAGTTTTGAGATGTTTTTTTACTAGATTTTCCATATGGGAGCTATCAGTTTAGCAAAATCTCTAGGATAATGAATCTGCTGAAATTTTTAAATATCTAGTAGATAGCAGGAGAGAAGCAAATCTGCTATAATGGTTTTATGATTATTTTACAAGTAAGCAAGATTGAGCGCTCTTTTGCAGGGGAGCTTCTTTTTGACAATATTAACCTGCAGGTGGATGAGGGTGACCGGATTGCCCTCGTCGGTAAAAATGGAGCTGGGAAGTCAACCCTGCTCAAGATTTTGGTGGGCGAGGAAGATCCTACGTCTGGTCAGATCAATAAAAAACGCGACCTGTCTCTGTCCTATCTGGCTCAGGACAGCCGCTTTGAGTCGGAGAATACTATCTACGATGAGATGCTGCTGGTCTTTGATAGACTGCGTCAGCAAGAGAAGCGCTTGCGGCAGATGGAGCTGCAAATGGGAGAATTGTCAGGGGAAGAGTTGACTGCTCTCATGACCCAGTACGATCAGCTGTCAGAGGATTTTCGCCAGAAAGGTGGTTTTACCTACGAGGCCGATATTCGAGCTATTTTGAATGGCTTCAAGTTTGACCAGTCCACGTGGCAGATGAAGATTTCTGAGCTTTCGGGCGGGCAGAATACCCGTCTGGCTCTGGCTAAGATGCTTTTGGAAAAGCCAGAGTTGCTGGTACTGGACGAGCCGACCAACCACTTAGATATCGAGACCATTGCCTGGCTGGAGACTTACTTAGTCAACTACAGCGGTGCCCTGATCATCGTTAGCCACGACCGCTATTTCCTAGACAAGGTTGCGACCATCACGCTGGACTTGACCAAGCATTCCTTAGATCGATATGTGGGTAATTACTCTAGCTTCGTGGTCCAAAAGGAGCAAAAGCTAGCTACCGAAGCTAAGAACTATGAGAAGCAACAGAAAGAAATCGCTGCGCTGGAGGATTTTGTCAATCGCAATCTGGTTCGGGCTTCCACTACTAAGCGGGCTCAGTCCCGCCGTAAGCAGCTGGAAAAGATGGAGCGTTTGGACAGACCGGAGACCGGCGGCCGCTCGGCCAATATGACCTTCAAATCCGATAAGGTTTCTGGAAATGTTGTGCTGACCTTGGAAGATGCGGCTATTGGCTACGGAGAGGAAGTCCTGTCGGAGCCGATTAACCTTGATATTCGCAAGTTTAATGCGGTAGCTATTGTCGGGCCAAATGGGATTGGAAAGACGACCTTGATTAAATCACTAATCGGTCAAGTGCCCTTCATCAGAGGTAAGGAGCAGCTGGGGGCTAATGTGGAAGTGGGCTACTATGACCAGACCCAGAGCAAGCTGACTCCCAGCAATACGGTTCTTGATGAGCTATGGAATGACTTCAAGCTGACGCCAGAGGTCGAGATTCGCAATCGCTTAGGCGCTTTCCTCTTCTCAGGAGATGATGTCAAGAAGTCTGTCGGCATGCTATCAGGTGGAGAGCGAGCGCGCCTGCTCCTAGCCAAGCTGTCTATGGAAAACAACAACTTCCTCATCCTAGACGAGCCGACCAACCACCTAGACATTGACAGCAAGGAAGTGCTTGAAAATGCCCTGATTGACTTTGATGGCACCCTGCTTTTTGTCAGCCATGACCGTTACTTTATCAATCGCGTAGCCACCCAGATCATCGAGCTTTCTGAAACAGGCTCCACCCTTTATCTAGGTGATTATGACTACTATCTGGAGAAAAAGGCAGAGCAGGAAGCCTTGCGTGAGGAGACGGAGCGGGTTGATTCTGATAAGCCTGCCCCTGCCAATGACTATCAAATCCAAAAGGAAAACCAGAAAGAACAGCGCCGGCTGGCCCGCCGCTTAGAGCAATTGGAAGCGCAAATCGAGGACTTGGACAGCCAGATCAGTCAGCTTCAGGAAGCCATGGAGGCCACTAATGACGCCGGCGAACTCATGGAGAGCCAGCAGCAAATCGACCAGTTGACCGCCACCCAAGAAGAAGCCATGCTAGAGTGGGAAGAGCTGGCGGAGAAGGTCTAGTATTTTTAGGGGCAGTCAGTCCGCCCGCTTTGGAAGGAGCTACTGATGACGACAGAAAACGATTGGTTTATGCGGCAGATCAAGGGAGCGGCCAATATGCTTGGTTCGGCTCTGCGCCTAACAATCCAGCATTTGGATCTGGGGCAGTTTGAAGATGAGCAAGGCCGGCAGCTTGATGGAGCTGATTATTTGCAAGAGTTGCTGGAAAGCGAGCATTTTGCAGAGGCTGCTGATTTCGTTCAGGCCCAGATGAAGCACCTGCCTTTCCATCAATATGAAATACTGGCGGACCAGTTCTTGCTTTATCTGGCCAGTCTGGAAGCCCCAGCAAAAGACCGGAATGGCTTGGATGAAGCCTATTTACAGGATTTGGAAAAGCAACTGAAAGAATTTAAGTGGTAAACAAATGGAAAATTTAGGCAAGGTTTTTCGTGATTTTCGTTTAAATGGGCATTATTCTTTGAAGGAAGCGGCGGGTCAGGTTTGCTCGACTTCTCAGCTGTCTCGTTTTGAGCTGGGTGAGTCGGATATGACTCTCTCGAAATTTTTAGATCTCTTGGATAATATTCATGTGACCCTTGAAAATTTTATGGACAAGGCACGGAATTTCCAGCAGCATGAGCACGTGGCCATGATGGGTAAGATTATCCCTCTTTACTACTCAAATGACATCAAGGGATTTCAGGACTTGCAAGCGGAGCAGTTGGAAAAGGCCAAGGCCAGCAGTGTTCCTCTTTACTATGAGCTGAATTGGATTTTGATGCAGGGCTTGATTTGTCAACGAGAGAGTCAGTTTCGCATGAGGCAAGAGGATTTAGATAAGGTGGCTGATTATCTCTTTCAAGTGGAAGATTGGACCATGTATGAGCTGATTCTTTTTGGTAATCTCTATAGTTTTTATGATGTGGACTATGTCTACCGTCTGGGCAAGGAAGTTATGGAGCGGGAGGACTACTACAAAGAAATCGGTCGCCATAAGAGACTAGTCTTGATTCTAGCTCTTAATTGCTACCAGCACTGTTTGGAAAGTCGTTCTTTTGATAAGGCTAGTTATTTTGAGGCTTACGTAGAGAAAATCATTGGCAAGGGCATCAAACTCTATGAACGTAATGTATTCCTCTATTTCAAAGGTTTTGCGGCTTATCAGATGGGACAGAAGAAGCAGGGAATCAAGCAAATGCAGGAAGCTATGCATATCTTTGAAGTGCTGGAACTACCTGAGCAAGTTGCTTATTATCAAGAGCATTTCGATAAGTTTGTGAAAGTATAATTTCCCAAATATGGGAAAAACAAAGAACCTCCCTCCATTTCTGATACAATAGTTTCAGAAATGGAAGGAGGTATTTTTATGAATCGACAGGCAGCACAGCTGATTACACGGGCTGCTATTAATAAAATTGGGAATATGCTTTATGACTATGGAAATAGCATCTGGCTTGCTTCTTTGGGAGCTCTGGGACAGACGGTCTTGGGCATTTATCAGATATCAGAGCTAGTCACCTCCATCTTATTCAATCCTTTTGGTGGAGCCATTGCGGACCGCTTTTCCAGGCGTAAGGTGTTGATGGTAACAGATTTGATTTGTGCTGGTCTTTGTTTGCTGATTTCTTTTATCTCTAATGACCAGCTCATGATTGGAGCGCTGATTTTTGCTAATGTGGTTCAGGCTATAGCCTTTGCTTTTTCTCGACCAGCTAATAAGTCTTATATTACCGAAATTGTGGACAAAGAAGACATCGTGGCCTACAATTCTCATCTGGAATTGGCCTTGCAAGTTATCAGTGTCTCAGCTCCAGTTTTGTCTTTTATCGTGATGCAGTATGCGAATCTGCGCATGACCCTTCAGCTGGATGCCCTTAGCTTCTTTCTGGCTTTTGCCTTGGTTTACTTTCTGCCTAATCATGAGCCAAGCAAGCAGAAGTCTCCCATCAATCTTGGAAATATCCTGAGAGATATCAAGGAAGGTTTAGTTTATATCCGTCAGCATAAAGAAATCTTCTTTCTGCTCTTGGTAGCTTCGGCAGTCAACTTTTTCTTTGCGGCCTTTAATTATCTATTGCCTTTTACCAATCAGCTTTACGGCAAGACAGGCTCTTATGCGACCATTTTGAGTTTGGGAGCTATAGGCTCAATCATTGGAGCCATGCTAGCCAGCAAGGTTAAGGCCAGTATGGGCAACTTACTTGTAGCCCTGCTATTGACCGGTGTTGGAGTCGCAGTCATGGGCGTCTCTGCCTTGATACAGGTTCATCCCTATTTTTCTTATTCTGGTAATCTTATCTGTGAGCTCTTTATGACTGTGTTCAACATTCATTTCTTCAGCCAGGTTCAGACCAAGGTGGACAAGCAGTATCTAGGCCGCGTTTTCTCAACGATCTACACGCTGGCAATTCTTTTCATGCCTCCTGCGACTTTTCTAATGACTCTGCTGCCAAGCGTCCACACTCTTTCCTTTCTACTGATTGGCCTAGGGGTGATTGGACTAGCTTTTCTTTCCTATATCTATCAAATAAGAATACAAAAAACTAGGCTGGAATAAATTCCAACCTAGTTTTTTGAATGTGAGTTTTCAAGTACTTCCTTGGTTTTCTTAAGCTCTTTTTTCAGTGAGAAATTTTTTACCATGCTGATGAGAAAGGTCGTAATAGATCCTAGAAGTACTGAGATCAAAATCAATATAATCAAGGGAAGTTTGAAGCTAAATAGGATAAAGCTAACATTGACGCTCTGCATATTGGCCAAGGAAATACCAGCAACCAATAGAACGGTAATTAAAAGTAGGATATAGTGTAGTTTTTCTTTCATAATATTTCTCCAAGGTATTTATTCAAATTCAGCCTTACTTTTGACATCACCATATTCTTCCTGTTTTTCTAGTGCTAAGATGTCCTCATAAGCTGCCAATTTAAGATCAGAGCCATACTTCTTTTTCAGAGCTGTGGTCACCAGACGGTAGGCCAAGTTTGCATTGCGGGACAAGATGGGACCATGGAAGTAAGAACCAAAGACATTTTTAAAATGAACGCCTTCGCAACCATCATCTTGGTTGTTTCCATTTCCATAGACGACTTTTCCAAGAGGTTTTTCATCTTCAGAGAGGAAGGTACGTCCTTGGTGATTTTCAAAGCCATAGTAGGTCTCATTGAATTCTTCATTATGAATCTTAATATCACCAATATAGCGATTATTTGTCTGGTTGAGGGTGTAATGTCCCATGATACCTAATCCTTCGATCCGTCGACCGGATGCTTCGATATAGTATTTTCCCAAGAGTTGAAAACCACCGCAGATAGCTAACACTACGCCATTTTCGTTGATAAAATTTTCTAAGGCATCCTTTTTAGCTGGTAAGTCACGAGCTACGATCGTTTGTTCATAGTCTTGGCCACCACCAAAGAAGACGATGTCGTAGCTGTCCTTGTCAAAACCATCTTCCAGAGAGACAATATCCACTTGAACTCTAGCACCTAGCTTTTCTGCCACATATTTAAGCATGAGCACATTGCCATTATCTCCATAAGTATTCATGAGATCTCCATAGAGGTGGGCAATTTTAATATCGTAAGGGTAGTCCTGGTTATCAGGAGAAGTGAGGGATGTATAAACCATTAGTTCATCTCCTTTCTAACAACCTGACGCTCTGCCAGCAACTCTCGGAATTCCAGCATTGCAGTATATGTTGCTAAGATGTAGGCATGCTTGGTTTCTTGCTGTTCAATGGCCTTGAAAACTTCTTCTAAGTCTTTGACTTCACTAATCTGATCTGCTGGATAACCCGTTACTCGCAGTCGACGAGCTATTTCGGAGTGACGGACACCACCTGCGATGACATGAGGAATATTCATCGCTAAAATTTTCTCAAAATCAGCATCCCAGATCCAGCTGGTATCAATGCCGTCCGCATAATTAGCATTGAGCAAGACAGATAAGCTAAAGTCAAAAGGTGCAAGCTCAATCATTTCCAAGGCCTGGGTAGCACCAACTGGATTTTTAATCAAAACCAGGGTACACTCTTTATCTCCGATTTTGAAGGTTTCCTGACGGCCAAAGACAGCTCGGCTCTTATCAAAACCAGACTTGATTGTAGAAGGCTCAACTCCAAAGAATTGAGCCACTGACACTGCAGCCAAGGCATTGTAGATATTGTAGAGCCCACCGATATTAATCTGATAGTCTTGCCCATCAATGGTAAAGGCAGAGCGGTTATGCTCAAGAGCATTGAGGGCAGTCAGGCTGTAGTCTAGCTTAGGACGCTTGAAACCACATTCCTCACAGATATAAGCTCCTAGATTGGCATAGGTGTTGAGCTCATACTTGAGGATATGCTCGCACTTGGGACAGAGGATGCCCTCAGTATTATAGTGAGCTAGCTGGGCCTGGCTTTTTTCAGTGTCAAATCCATAGTAGCGGACAGGATTCTTTAGGCTAACTGAGTTAAAGAGAGGGCTGTCCCCATTCATTAGCACTGTCGCTTCAGGAACTTTTGCTGCAGCATCCAAAATCATCTGGTAAGTTGTGTAGATCTCACCATAGCGGTCCATCTGGTCACGGAAAATATTGGTAAAGACAAAGAGGCTGGGCTTGATATAGTCACAAATCCGAGATAGGCTGGCTTCATCTATTTCTAGCACAGCTATATTTTTACCAGATTTGCCTTTTTTAGCAGTCAGGAAGGTTGTGGTAATCCCTGTAATCATATTGGCACCACTGGTATTAGTAGTAACTTCTCCAAAAGCTTCCTTGAGAATGCCCACCGTCAAAGCTGTGGTCAGTGTCTTTCCGTTTGTTCCAGTAATAACCACGACTTCATAGTTATTAGCTAAGTTTTGTAAAATGTTTTTGTCAAAGGTTAAGGCAATTTTTCCAGGAAGAGTAGATCCACGTCCCATTTTGCTGAGGACAAAGTGGGAGGATTTACCTGCCAAGAGACCTAAAAGTGTATTTATCTTCATAAGAATTATTTTATCATAAAAAGTAAATTTGATTACAGAAAAAAACTACTAAAAATGATATAATAGAAAAGAACGTTTTCTTTGATAGGGTGGATTGATTATGAATTTTCAACAATTGTCTAATCTCCAGTACTGGTCAAGTTTGTTTGGCAGCCCCTGGAGTATTTTGATTAATATCATTGATATTGCTTTGGTGGCTTGGATCTTATATTTCTTTACTAAGGCTGTTGCAGGAACAAAAATTATGATTCTCCTGCGTGGAGTTTTTCTCTTTGTATTAGGACAAATAATTGCAAATGTTCTAGGCCTAGCAACGATCTCTTGGCTGATTAATCAAGTTATTACTTATGGGGTTATTGCAGCAGTAGTGATTTTTGCTCCAGAAATTCGAACAGGACTCGAACGCTTAGGTAGAGCAACAGATCTTTTTTCAGCAACTCCTATGAGCTCGGAAGAAAAGCTTATCCAAGCTTCTGTCAAAGCAGTTGAGTATATGAGTCCACGTAAGATTGGAGCTTTGGTTGCGATTCAAGGTAGCAGAACCTTGCAAGAATATATTTCGACTGGAATTCCCTTGGATGCGGATGTATCAGGTGAATTACTGATTAATATCTTTATCCCCAATACTCCTTTGCACGATGGTGCAGTCATTATCAGAGATAATAAGATTGCTGTATCATGTGCTTATCTTCCTCTCACAGAAAATTCAAGGATTTCCAAGGAATTTGGTACTCGTCACCGGGCTGCAATCGGCCTATCTGAGGTTTCTGATGCTTTTACATTCATTGTATCGGAGGAAACGGGAGGTATTTCTATCACTCACAATGGTGTCTTCAAGCATGATTTGTCTCTGCAGGAATTTGAAGAGGAGCTTCGTAAGGTTTTGGCTCCTGATCAACCTGATAAAAAAGGTTGGCATCAGCGTATACTGGGAGGGCATAGAAAATGAAAAACTATAAAAAAATCTGGTATATCCTCTCCTCTGTCTTTTTTGCTCTGGTTTTATTTGTTTATGCAACCTCAAACAATTTCCAAAACAATGCCAACATTCGCTTAAATAAGTCTGAAACATACACTAATACAATTACGAATGTTCCTATTGACGTTAAATACAACAGCGATGAATATTTTATTAGTGGTTTCTCTTCCGAAGCAACAGTTAGTTTGACGGGATCAAATCGCTTAACCTTGGCTAGTGAAATGCAGGAGAGTACACGAAAATTTAAAATAGTAGCTGATCTGACCAATGTTAAGACTGGAATCTCAGAGGTGAAACTAAGCATTAATAATCTACCTAGTGGCCTGACAGCAACAGTAAATCCTGATAAAATCACTGTAAAAGTAGGTAAGCGCGTGAGTAAGACATTTCCTGTACAGACCACTATCACAGAAAGTCAGGTTGCTAAAGGGGTTTCAATTTCAAGTGTCAATTTCGGTGATTCGAAGGTTACCGTCTTTACTGATGAAGATTACATGGAAAGAATTGACCATGTAGAGGCAGTCTTGCCAGAGAGTGATGTCATTAGTGGTAATTATACAGGCGTTGCAACTTTGAGAGCTGTAGACAGTACTGGGACTGCAATACCGAGTGTCATTAGTCCTTATGAAACGACGTTGAAGATTACGACTAAGACGTCAGGTTCTTCTTCGACAAGTACAAGCTCAACTTCTACGAGCTCTTCTAATCATTAATAAAACAGTTTATAACCTGAAAGGAAAAATAGAATAATGGGAAAATATTTTGGAACCGATGGTGTTCGCGGAGAAGCAAATGTGGAATTGACGCCTGAATTGGCCTTTAAATTAGGTCGTTTTGGCGGTTACGTTCTGAGCCAGCACGAAAGTGAAGTGCCTAAGGTCTTCGTTGGACGTGATACACGGATTTCAGGAGAAATGTTAGAAAGTGCCTTGATTGCTGGTCTTTTATCAGTTGGTATTCATGTTTATAAACTTGGAGTTATTGCAACTCCAGGTGTAGCTTATTTGGTTAAGTCAGAAAAAGCAAGCGCCGGAGTTATGATTTCTGCCAGCCACAACCCAGCACTGGATAATGGTATCAAGTTCTTTGGTGGTGACGGCTACAAGTTGGATGATGATCGAGAATTAGAAATAGAAGCTCTGCTTGATGCGACTGAAGATACTTTGCCACGTCCAAGTGCTGAGGGACTCGGAACTCTTGTTGACTATCCAGAAGGACTACGCAAGTATCAACAATACCTAGTTTCAACTGGTTTAGAGCTAGAAGGAATGCATGTTGCTCTAGACACGGCTAATGGTGCTGCTTCAACAAGTGCTCGTCAGATTTTTGCTGATTTAGGCGCTCAATTGACTGTTATTGGAGAAAACCCAGATGGTCTCAATATTAACTTGAATGTTGGTTCGACTCATCCTGAAGCTTTACAAGAGATTGTAAGAGAATCGGGCGCTGCTATTGGTTTAGCTTTTGATGGAGATAGCGATCGTCTGATTGCTGTGGATGAGAATGGTGAGCTGGTTGATGGTGATAAGATTATGTATATCATCGGTAAGTATCTATCTGAAAAGGGTCAGTTGGCTCAAAACACTATTGTCACGACAGTTATGTCAAACCTTGGTTTCCATAAGGCATTAGATCGAGAAGGAATTCAAAAGGCTGTAACAGCTGTTGGAGATCGTTATGTAGTAGAAGAGATGCGCCAATCTGGCTATAATCTTGGCGGAGAACAGTCTGGACATGTGATTATCATGGACTATAATACAACAGGTGACGGCCAGTTAACTGCTGTACAATTAACCAAAATCATGAAAGAGACTGGTAAAAAATTATCAGAACTTGCATCTGAAGTAACTATTTATCCTCAGAAATTAGTCAATATTCGAGTGGAGAATAGCATGAAGGATAAGGCGATGGAAGTACCTGCTATTAAATCAATTATCGAAGAAATGGAAGCAAAAATGGCAGGAAATGGACGGATTTTAGTTCGTCCAAGTGGAACTGAACCATTACTTCGCGTAATGGCGGAAGCTCCAAGTCATGAGGAAGTTGATTTCTATGTTGATACGATTGCGGATGTCGTTCGTGAAGAAATTGGTATTGAATAAATAACTATGAAAACAAAGAAGTAGCATTGATTTTGCTACTTTTTTGTATGAAATGAATCCATTTACATATATATCTTGTACTATAACTGATTTTTTTGTTATTTTTCTATAAAACATTTCCTACTTTTCTGTATTTTAGGTATAATAAAATATGAAGGAGGGAATAATGAATGAAAGAAAAAAATAATCTTGTTCTTAAATTCTTTATTTTGTTGTCGGCTATTGTTTTTGGTCTTGGTGTAACAAAATCAGCTCAAGCTGCTGAAGTTACTGACTATACAAACAATGTTACTATTACTAAAAATGGTAGTCCTTTAACTAGCGATACAACAGTTACGACAAATGAGACCTTAGCTGTGACAAGTGACATTACTTTTCCGGATTCACAAGCTATTAATAGCGGTGATACCCTTACTCTGAAGCTGCCTCAAGAGTTAACTCTTATTACAGTTTTGAATTTTAATGTCATTGATGTCAAAAATGATAAGGGTGAAGTTGTTGGTACCGCTCAAGTAGATCCGAACAATCAGACGGTGACAGTAACTTTCAGTGATTACTTCTCTCGTTTGCCTGAAAATAAGAGAATGTCTCTAAATTTCAATGTTCGATTAAATAATGACACAGTCAAAGAGTCTGGCCCTGTTTCATTCCGTTTTGGTCAAACTGACTTTTCTTTCCAATATAAAAAGGATGATGGTCAAGCTGGTGAGTACGAGATGAAATATGGTTACCAAGATAAATCAGATCCAAGTATTGTTAAATGGCGTATTATCTTAAACGCTCGACAAGACATGCTTCGTGGAATGGTTATTTCTGATAATTTTGGTGATGGCTTAACTCTTGTCCCAGGAAGTTTACGAGCTGTGCGCTATGCACCAGTTCAAGGGGGAATTCGTAATGAAGCCCATCTTTTAACTCTACCTGTTCTTGACAATTTTACAAAGAAAGCAGTTCTTTCTAAAAATGCAAATGGCGACGTAAATGGCTTCACAATCAACTTTGGTGATAATTACAATTGGCCAATGTATATTGAATACTCAACTCGTGTAGCGCCAGGAACTAAAGTAGGTGATACAGTAAATAATAAATTATCTTGGTCAGCTACAAACTTCCCAGGAGAACGAACAATCAATCGCTCACTTAGACTGGAAGCTGGTTCGGGAGATGGAAGTGCCGAACGCTCAAAAGATGTTGTAATCAAGGCTCAAAAAACTCTGGTCGGTAAAGAATTGACTAAGGGACAATTTAGTTTTGGTCTTTACGATGACAAGGGGCAACTTTTACAGACAGCTACTAATGAAGCTGATGGTTCTATTAATTTCGCAACAATCAACTATAGCCAAGCTGGTACATTCAACTATGTAATTAAAGAAATTCCAGGGCAGGAAGATGGCTACACTTATGACTCTAAAGAGGTTAAAGTAACAGTTAAAGTTGTTGATGTATTGGGTGAAAAATTTGGTTCAGTTTCTTATGATGGAGACGCGACTTTTACCAATACATACAAACCAGTAACCTCTGTATCAGGTCATAAAACATGGGTTAATGATACAAACATGACTCGTCCAAAGAGCATTACAGTTAATCTATATGCTAACAATCAAGTAGTAGCATCTAAAGTTGTCAGTGAAGCTGATGGCTGGAACTACACATTTAGTGGTCTTCCAGTAAATGATGAAAATGGTCAAAAAATTACCTATACAATTGGTGAAGATGCAATTGTAAACTATAGTTCAAAAGTTGAAGGTTATGACTTAATTAATACCTATGATCCGCCAACTATTCCATCAGACCCAGGAGAGCCTGGAAAGGATAAACCAAGCAATCCAGGTGGAGGCGATCCGAATGATCCTGGTCGTAAAACGCCAGATCCAAAGGTAGAAGATCCAAAGGGTTCAAATAAACAAGATCCAAAAACAACAGAAACCAAGAAATCTGACAATAAACCAACCTTGCCAAAGACTGGTGAGCAAGCGGCTATCTGGTTGTCAGCAGCTGGAGGTTCAATTTTGGTTATTCTTGGTGGTGTATTTGTACTCTTAAGAAAGAAAAATAAACAATAATTGATGGCTTAAAAAAATAAGAAGTATGTTTTTAAGTGATCAAAATAATTTGAAAGAAGATAAGGTTTATCATTTTCAAGCCTTTCTTCTTTCTTTTTTTATTTGAAGCGACTAGCATTTGAAAAATACTATCAATCATGTTAGAATAAGTCTATAAAAATATAAGAGGTAATTATTGTGGCTTTTGGAGATGAAGGAAAACGCAAAAAAACAGGATTTGAAAAATTAACAATGGTCGTTGTGGTAATCATGATTGTGGTAACAGTCGGAGCCATTATTGCTAGTGCAGTCAGCGCTATTTTGAGATAATTTTAAATCCGAAACGCTCTTTCAGCGTTTTTTTTAGGAATATGAAAGTGAAAGTTAAGAGAAGGTAGAGAAAGAATGAGTATGTTTTTAGATACAGCCAAGATTCAGGTTAAGGCTGGTAATGGTGGTGATGGTATGGTTGCCTTTCGCCGTGAAAAATACGTTCCCAATGGTGGTCCTTGGGGTGGTGATGGCGGTCGTGGAGGCAATGTTGTTTTTGTCGTTGACGAAGGCCTGCGCACTCTGATGGATTTTCGTTATAATCGCCACTTCAAGGCTCAGTCTGGTGAAAAGGGCATGACCAAGGGAATGCATGGCCGAGGGGCTGAGGACTTGATTGTTCGAGTGCCACAGGGGACAACAGTTCGTGATGCAGAGACGGGCAAAGTGCTGACGGACTTGGTAGAAAATGGCCAAGAATTTATCGTAGCGCGTGGTGGCCGAGGCGGTCGTGGAAATATCCGTTTTGCAACGCCTAAAAATCCTGCACCTGAGATTTCTGAAAATGGAGAACCAGGTCAAGAGCGGGAGCTTTTGCTGGAGCTCAAGGTCCTAGCAGATGTCGGATTAGTTGGTTTTCCATCTGTCGGAAAATCCACTTTGCTTAGTGTAATCACAGCAGCTAAGCCTAAGATTGGTGCCTATCATTTCACGACCATCGTTCCCAATCTAGGCATGGTTCGCACCCAGTCTGGAGAGTCTTTTGCAGTAGCAGATCTACCGGGGCTTATTGAGGGGGCTAGCCAAGGGGTTGGACTGGGAACACAGTTTCTCCGTCATATTGAGCGGACACGGGTTATCCTGCATGTCATTGATATGTCAGCTAGTGAGGGGCGTGACCCTTATGAGGACTATCTAGCCATTAATAAAGAGTTGGAATCCTATAATCTTCGTCTTATGGAGCGTCCGCAGATTATTGTTGCCAATAAGATGGATATGCCAGATAGCGCTGAGAATATCAAGGTATTTAAAGAGAAATTAGCGGCTAATTATGACGAATTTGCAGATTTACCACAAATCTTCCCAATTTCCAGTCTGACAAAGCAGGGACTTGCAACCCTCTTGGATGCGACCGCAGAACTACTGGATAAGACACCAGAGTTCTTGCTCTATGATGAGTCTGAAATGGAAGAAGAAGCTTACTATGGCTTTGATGAAGAAGCACCAGCCTTTGAAATTTCTCGTGATGATGATGCGACTTGGGTGCTGTCAGGTGATAAGCTTGAGAAACTCTTTAATATGACCAACTTTGACCGTGACGAAGCCGTCATGAAATTTGCTCGTCAGCTACGTGGTATGGGTGTTGATGAAGCCCTTCGTGCTCGCGGAGCCAAGGATGGGGATCTGGTCCGGATCGGCAAGTTTGAGTTTGAATTCGTTGACTAAGGAGGCTTGAAATGGGTGATAAACCAATATCTTTCCGTGATGAAAATGGAAACTTTGTCTCTGCAGCAGACGTCTGGAATGCAGAAAAGCTAGAAGAGCTCTTCACACGCCTTAATCCAAATCGGAAATTACGATTGGAAAGAGAAAAGGCTCAAAAAAAAGATTAAAATAAGCACTCTGAGGAAAATTCTCAGGGTGTTTCTATTTATAGTTAACTGTTAGTGCGCTTCTTTTGCTTCAGATAATGATATAATATGCTTAAGGAATATTCGAATCTAAAGGAGAGTGGATGATGACAAAATCATTAGAGGATATGACTTTAGAAGAGTTGTGGCAACTTTTTCCAATTTTTTTGAGAGAACATCAGGTTGAGTGGAAAGACTGGTATGAGGAGGAGCGACTTCGGCTCTTGAGTGTTTTGCCAGAACATCAGATCGTTCGTCTTAGCCATATTGGCTCAACATCAGTAGAGACCATCTGGGCAAAGCCTATAGTGGACATCATGCTGGAAATTCCAATAGAAACAGATATGGCTATTATACGGGACTTATTGCTACAAAATGGTTATCTCCTCATGTCAGAAAGCCAAGGACGGATGTCATTTAATAAGGGCTACACACCGAGTGGTTTTGCGAAGCGGGTTTTCCATCTGCATCTGCGCTATGAAGGTGATCATGATGAGCTTTACTTTAGAGATTATTTACAGGAGCACCCTACTGTAGCTAAGGACTATGAACAGCTCAAACTTTCTTTGTGGAAACAGTATGAGCACAATCGGGATGCCTATACAGATTCCAAGACGGATTTTATCAAGAAATACACCAAGGAAGCTAAAAGGCTTTATAATGGACGATATGAGAGGGAAGACAGATGATTTATCTAGCAATGATTGGCCTTCTGATTATTCTGGCTTTTCCTTACTTAATTTACCAATCAAAGAAACCCTCAGGCTTTATTGGACTATGGATGATGAAAATTTGGAATCGTGTTTATATGCCCATGGTTGTTTGGTCGGTCAGTCAGCTGGGTTATAAGAAACAATTTGATTCAATTTTGGATGTTGGAGTTGGAAATGGAGTATCCTCAAAATATTTGAAAAAGCACTTTCCTGATAGTCAAGTTTTGGGGATTGATATTTCAACTACAGCCATCAAATCAGCTGAAGAATTGTCTGAGCCTGGTCTATCTTTCGAGGTGAAAAATGTTGAGAAAACAAATCTTCCTGTTGAGGAATTTGATTTGATTACAGCCTTTCAGACGCATTTTCATTGGTCGGATTTAACTCAAGCGTTCCTAGAACTTAAGAGGATTCTTAAGCCTGATGGAATCATTTTACTAGCATGTGAATGGAGCAAATTAGCTTACTACCTACCAGACTTTACAAAGCGTGAAAAACTGGAAAGCTTCTTGTCAACCTTGGACCTACATCTCCTCAATAGTCAAAGAAATGGTCAATGGATTCTTTATCAAATCGTGAAAAACTAAGGGAGGTATCCTATGAAACAATTGTTTTTATGCTCTTATTTTGCGGGAGTCAAGGACTTGTTCAGACAATATGTATCTGAAAAGCAATTGGGCAAACAAATACTTTTTATACCGACGGCTGCAAATGTAGAAGAGTATAGGGGTTATATTGATGAAGCCCTGCAAACCTTTGAGGACTTGGGATTTCAAGTAGAGGTCTTGGATATTTCAGCTTGTGATAGAGAAACAGCACAAGCTAAGATTTTTCAAAGTAAACTCCTCTATGTCTCTGGAGGCAATACCTTTTACCTTTTGCAAGAACTTAAGAAAAAGCAACTTCTGTCCTTGATAAAAGAGCAGATCACTGACGGTATGATTTATGTGGGCGAATCCGCTGGTGCTATCATCACAGCTAAGGACATTGACTATAATAAGATCATGGACGATAAGGCAGTTGCAGAAGAATTGCACGATACAGCTGGATTGGATGAGGTGGATTTTTATGTTCTTCCTCATGTTGGCGAAGAACCCTTTGTCGAAAGCGCTCAGGCAACTCTGGATACATACAGCGACCAGCTGAATCTCCTTCCCCTCAATAATCACCAAGCTGTGCTTGTGGAAGGAGAAGAAGTGAAGGTTTTGGAGGAGTAATAAAATATTTTTGCCACGAATTTTAACAAAAGGTCTATAAAAAGTAAGAAAAGCTTGGTTGAAGCAACCAGCTTTTTTGCTATACTAACAGTGTAATCATAAAAAGGAGATTAAAAAATGATTTCTAAAAATATTGCTATTTTAAGAAAAAGAGAGAATATTTCTCAGGAAAAACTGGCCGAGGAAATAGGTGTATCAAGACAGACTATAGCAAAATGGGAAGCAGGAGAAAGCGTTCCAGATGTGATTTATTCCTCTCAATTAGCTGATTTTTTTGATGTGAGTTTGGATGAACTAGTACATTTAGAGAGCAATTTATTGACAACTCCTAGTATCAAAGGGAAATATATTTTTGGAACAGTAACGGTGGGGGAGCGTGGTGAAATCCACTTACCCCCTCGGGCGCGAAATATTTTTCAAATAAAAGCGGGAGATCAGCTTCTTTTGCTAGGAGATGAAAATCAAGGATTGGCATTATTAGATCCGAATTTTTTTCTAGAAACTCCTAAGTATTTTTCAGAAAAGTAGCAGGCGATGAATGAAAAGGACAATGATGTTAGTTATTTTGATATTGATAGCTCTTATATTAGTAAGTGCGCTGATTTTTTTGATGTGAGTTTGGATGAACTAGTACATTTAGAGAGCAATTTATTGACAACTCCTAGTATCAAAGGGAAATATATTTTTGGAACAGTAACGGTGGGGGAGCGTGGTGAAATCCACTTACCCCCTCGGGCACGAAATATTTTTCAAATAAAAGCGGGAGATCAGCTTCTTTTGCTAGGAGATGAAAATCAAGGATTGGCGTTATTAGATCCGAATTTTTTTCTAGAAACTCCTAAGTATTTTTCAGAAAAGTAGCAGGCGATGAATGAAAAGGACAATGATGTTAGTTATTTTGATATTGATAGCTCTTATATTGGTAAGTGCAGGGTGGTTTGCTTATCGTAATCTACACTATGATAAGGCTAATCTTGAATATATACGACAAGCTGGGATGATAGAAAAGCAAGTGACTTTACCAGATGGATCTCTTATTAATTATGGCGAAGGTCCAAAAAATGGTCCCCCTTTACTCCTGATCCATGGCCAGCAAGTATCTTGGGAGGACTACGCCAAGGTTTTTGGAGAATTGTCTAAGCGATATCATGTATATGCAGTAGATTGTTATGGACATGGTGGGTCTAGTAAAAATCCTGCTAAATATTCAGCACTAGAAAATAGTCAGGATTTCATTTGGTTTATTCATAATATTATAAAAGCTCCTGTGTTCATTTCAGGACATTCATCAGGAGGGCTTCTGGCAACAATGGTAGCTGCACTAGCTCCTGATACTGTTAGAGGACTATTGATAGAAGATGCACCGTTCTTTTCAACAGAGCCTAGTCGAGCACATTCTACTTTTTCTTGGTTAGGATTTAAAGATATGTATGATTTCTTAAAAAGCGGTAAAAAAAATTATACTGCCTATTTTTTAGAACATACTTATTTAAAAAAACTTTTTGGTGAGGAAAATTTTAATAAAATTGTCAAAAAACCAGCTCTGAACTATATGAAAAATCATCCAGGAAAGATTCCTAGAATTTGGTACTATCCGCCAGAATTACAAGTGAATCTCATCTATGACTTAACAGCTAATTTACAGGATGGAACAGGAGATTACGATCTTCGTTTTGGCTCAACATTTTATGATTTTTCTTGGTTCAAGGGATTTGAACAGGAAGAAATCTTGAAAAAAGTTCAATGTCCATCTATATTGCTTCATGTGGCTCGGCCTTTGAATCAGAAGAATTACTATGATAAAAATGGGATTCTTTTGAGTGCTATGGATGACAAAGATGCTAAGCGAATAGACAAACTTTTGTTGAACAATCATCTAATAGATAATATCAAGAGTGGGCATGATATTCATGTTGAAAAACCTGAGATTTTTATTCGGGCGATTGATGATTTACAAAAAAGGTGTAAATAGAATCTTAAAGGTGAGAGATGTTTTTACTTGATCTATTGGGATTTTCACTTGACGAAAAGTTTAAAGTCGATTTAAGTTGTGCTTCTTATTTTTATTTCAAAAACAGCCATCAGACTGTTTTTTTGATATAATAGACTCTATGAACACAAAAGATAAAATTTCAAATTATCAACTTTTATTAGCACAGCTGGAAACTTTGTTGGAGGGTGAGACTAACACTTTAGCTAATCTTTCCAATGCGAGCGCGCTGCTCAATCAAGCTCTACCTCATTCGGTTTTTACCGGTTTCTATCTTTTTGATGGAAATGAGCTGATTCTGGGGCCTTTTCAGGGCGGTGTCTCCTGTGTCCATATTACGCTAGGCAAGGGTGTCTGTGGGGAATCTGCGGAGAAAGAAGAGACGATTATCGTAGATGATGTGACTCAGCATGCCAACTATATCTCCTGTGATAGCCGGGCTAAGAGCGAAATTGTGGTGCCCATGGTAAAAGACGGTCGACTGCTTGGAGTATTGGATTTAGACTCGGCTTTGACGGGGGATTATGATAAGATAGATCAGGAATATCTGGAAAAGTTCGTACAGATTTTGCTTGAAAAAACGATTTGGAATTTTGAAATGTTTGGAGAAAAAGCCTAATGTATCAAGCTTTATATCGGAAATACCGCAGTCAGACCTTTGGTCAGCTGGTGGGTCAGCAGGTAGTGGCAACCACTCTGCGACAGGCTGTGGAGCAAGGGAAAATCAGCCATGCTTATCTCTTTTCTGGTCCACGTGGAACAGGGAAAACTAGTGTTGCTAAGATTTTTGCCAAGGCTATGAATTGTCCGAATCAAAAGGACGGCGAGCCCTGCAATGACTGCTATATCTGTCAGGCCATAACTGAGGGAAGCCTTGAAGACGTCATAGAAATCGACGCAGCTTCTAATAATGGGGTAGATGAGATTCGTGATATTCGGGATAAATCTACCTATGCACCTAGTATGGCCAAGCACAAGGTCTATATCATTGACGAGGTGCACATGCTCTCAACAGGGGCATTTAACGCTTTGCTCAAGACCTTGGAAGAACCGACTGAAAATGTGGTCTTTATCCTAGCGACGACTGAGTTGCATAAGATTCCAGCCACGATTCTTTCCCGTGTCCAGCGTTTTGAGTTTAAGTCTATCAAGACTCAGGACATTATTGCCCATATTGAGTGGATTTTGGATCAGGAAGGTATTGACTTTGAGCAAGAAGGTGTGCAGATTATTGCCCGTCGAGCAGAAGGTGGTATGCGGGATGCCCTGTCTATCCTTGATCAGGCTCTTAGTTTAACCCAGGAAAACCGCCTGACCACAGAAATAGCTGAAGAGATCACAGGCTCTATCAGCTTGGGAGCCTTGGATGCTTATGTAGCAGCCTTGATTGCGCATGATGCAGTTGCGGCCTTGGATAATCTTAATCTGATTTTTGACAGCGGAAAAAATATGGCCCGTTTCGTAACGGACCTCCTGCAATATCTGCGTGATCTAATCATTGTCAAAACTGGCGGGGAGAATCATCACGCCAGCGAGCTCTTTCTGGAAAATCTCAAAACACCGCAGGATACTCTTTTTGCCATGATTGATATGGCGACCAAGAGTTTGGCAGACATCAAGAACAGCCTGCAGCCTAAGATTTATACAGAAATGATGACCATTCGACTGGCAGAGACTAGCAGTCTTCCTACAGCGACAGCCATTCCAGATAATCTAGCTGATGAACTCAAGGGATTGAGGCAAGAGATTGATAATCTCAAGCAGCAGCTATCTAATGGCAATGGGAAACCAGTGGCAGCTGTCAAAACTTCAGATATTCGTCCACAGAAGTCAAAAGGTTATCGGGTAGATCGTCATAAAGTTAATGCTATTTTAGAAGAGGCTGTTGAGAATCCTAGTTTGGCTCGTAGCAATCTGACTAAGCTACAGAATGCTTGGGGAGAGGTCATTGAGAGTTTATCCGGGGCAGACAAGGCTTTATTGGCTGGCTCGCAACCTGTAGCAGCCAATGAAAGCCATGCTATCTTAGCTTTTGAGTCTAATTTTAACGCTGAGCAGACCATGAAGCGAGACAATCTCAATACCATGTTTGGCAATATTCTTAGCAACGCGGCAGGGTTTTCACCAGAGATTTTGGCTATTTCCTTAGAAGAATGGACCAAGATCCGAGCGGATTTCTCGGCTCGTAGCAGAAATGGTAAAGTTGAAGTCGAAGAGAAGAAGGAGGAAAATCTGATTCCAGAAGGATTTGACTTTTTAGCTGAAAAAATTACCGTGCAAGAAGACTAAGAAAAGATTTTTTGAATTTTTCATGATATAATACATTTATGAATAGAAGACAATTTATCACAGTGGCTCTCTTTACGGCTGTTGAAACATACTTTTTTAATGAATCCATAATGTCGGAACACTATTTCATGGCGATTTTCTGGGCCTTTCTGATTTTGCGAAATATTCAGATTTCCTATGTCATGGGTCGGATTGTTGATGAAATTGATAAACATTTAAAATAAATATAAGAAAAGGACTGAGAAAACTCAGTCCTTTTATCTTGTGATTTTAGTTGACCTATTACCAACTGCTTAGAGAAACTTCGCCACTATTGAGCCAGATTTCTTGACCATTTTCGAGCTGAACAAGGAGCTGACCACTGTCAGAAACGTCCTTAGCCAAACCCTTGTAGTCAGTATTATTTTGATTGAAGCTGACTTCCCGACCTAGCACCAAGGAATGTTGTTTGTAAAGGTAGATGAGTTCTTCTGGATCACTTTCGTAAAAGCATTTCCAAATCTCAGCGATGAGCTCATTACGACTAATTGGCGGTTTCTCATCAAATAATGATCCGGCCTTATTCTTGAGATCTGCAGGAAAATCCTTAATAGAGAAGTTAAAGCCAACTCCGATAATAACATCAGTTACCTGTCCATTCTCGATAGAAGTAGTAGCTTCTGTTAGAATACCGGCTATCTTTTTATTTTTAAAATAAATATCATTGACCCACTTGATGTCAATGTCCATAAGAGTTAAATTTTTTATAGCTTTATAGATGGCTCCCGCAGTTAAGATAGTATAAGATGGGATCTGGTCAAAGGGGAGGTTGGGCTTGAGGTGGAGAGACATGTAGAAGCCACCTTGGCTAGGGCAGAAGAAAACACGACTGAAACGGCCACGACCAGCTGACTGGGAGGTGGCTAGATAAAGGGTATCGGATGGGGCGCCAGCTTCCATCCCAGCTTTGGCATCGATTTGAGTGGACTTACAGTCAGGATTGAAGGAAACCTGAACAGGAGCGTGTTCTTCAATCCAAGAAGGAAGTAGCAAATCTCCATCAAGCAATCGATAGCCACGATTCTTGACAGATTCGATCTGGATGCCTTCTTTTTCAAGTTTTTGAATAGCTTTCCAAATAGAGGTCCGTGTGATCCCTAGGTCTTGGGCTATTTTTTCACCATTGACGTAATCATCGGCTTGGCTAAGAATATCATATAGCTTTTCATAGGTTTTCATAGTATGTCTTTCTAATTTAAAGGCTGCTTTCTCTAATAGTCAATCTTGTAGCTAATTTGACCATATAAGGAACTGAAGAACTATCTTTTTGGAAACTTTGCTCAAGAATCTGAATGGCTTGTTTTCCCATGTCTTCTGTAAAGACTGTCACAGTACTGAGTTTTGGATACATGTATTTGGCCAGAGAAGTATCGTTAAAAGAAATCAAGCTAACTCTTTCTGGGACAGGGATTTTAGCTTCTTGCAAAGCACGCAAGGCGCCTGAGGCCAAGGCATCATTTGCTGCAAAGAAGGCTGGAGGTAGATTGTCACCAAGCTCCATAATGAACTCTTTCATTATCTTATATCCAGCTTCTGAAGAAAAACTTCCAATTTTGATCAAGTTGGGATCATATAGCTTGAGTTGTGTGAGATAGGATTGAAAAGTGTTGAGTCGAGGGTCAGATAGGAGTGTGCTTCTATCTGAAGAGGTTTCTTGACCAGCAATCATGCCAATCTTCTTTAGGCCATTGTTGATAAAATAATCTATAACATTGATAACGGAGTTTTCAAAGTCGGTCGTGACGCAAGAATGGCCATAATTTAAGGTATCGCTATCGACAAAAACTAAGTTGTCACTGTAAGCTTCCAGTTCTTTTATCTTATCAGGACTAAACTTACCGATAGCAACGATTCCGTCAATATTTTCTAGTTGAGCCATAGAATCATTGTTGAAAATTCTAATGATCTCATAGCCTAATTCTTGAGCTCTTTTTTCAGCTCCTAAACGAATAGAGTAGTAGTAGAGATCATCTAGTTCTTCTTGTTCTGTATACCATTCGATTATGGCAATTCTGTGAGAAGACTTAGAACGTTTATTTGTTTTCTTTGATTTTTTATAACCAAGCTGTTCAGCGATGGTAAAAATTTTGGTACGTGTTTCATCACTGACAGACATGGCTTGATCTTGGTTTAAAACTCGCGAAACAGTTGCAGATGAAACACCAGTAGCATGGGCAATATCTTTGATAGTAACCATACGATTCAATCCTTTTTCTTTACTATCCTTTCATTATACATCAAAAATTAGTAAATCACAAAGTAGAATTTAGTAAAACATCCCAGCATATTTGTCATAGTTATTAGTGGGCAGATTATAGTATGTGGTATAATAAAATAAAGCTTTGAATGAGGAGGATAAAAGATGAAAAGACATGGAATAACTTTTCTTGCATTAACCACTATTTTATGTGGTTTGTTTTTCCTAACAGCCTGTAAGAAAGGACCGCTAAGTCTTGACCAACAATTTGATGTTTATTCAAAGGCTAAACCGGTCTCCATTTCTGATGGAGAAACCTATTATCTTTGGGTTAAAGATAGTCAAGATAAGACAGTGGATAGCCTGAAGTATATGATTCCAAAAGAATGGGAACTAGATCTTGAACAAAGTCTAAAACCTAATGAAGATGTGGCTTATACTGCTAAAGAAGATGGTCGTTATTTTTTAGTACAAATTTATACTTTGCGTATTCAAGATAATCAGAAACTTTCTGAAAAAGCTCTAAAGCAAACTATGATTGATGACGGTCATCATTTTTCTAAAGAAGGAAAGGTCACTATCGGAGATAAGGAGTGGCTGACAGGATATGAGCGTTCAGAGCAAGCCAACAAGGCTTCAGCTATCTCTTTTTATCGTCTAGAAAAAGACTCGTCTGGAAAACCCATGATTTTAGTGGGGAATTTCCTGTATCCAACTTATCCTGAAAAAGCAGAAGATGATGTAGATGCTTTGGTAGAGAGGGGAATTGGACACTTAAAGACAATTTTAAAGCAGTTGTCTAGTCAAGATCAATTTTCTTAATATTTAAGATTTGATCTAATCTTCCTTTTCCTAATAACAAAAAGACTTGGCTGGGTAGAAACAGAGTGCAGTATATTAAAAATTTTCAGAAAATATCGACTTTTTCTTGACAAGACAAAAATACTGTGTTAGAATCCTAAACAATAAGAAATCATCTCAAAAGGAGTTAGTCAAACATGAAGTCAAACCAATCTTCAAACTTTGCTTTGTTGTTGCGTTACTCGGGCTAGTGCAAAAGCATTAGTCCTGTTTGGCTTACCAAGCGGGAGTAAATCAACATCTCGCTTGTTCCTCAAGTGAGATGTTTTTTTATACCTATGTTAGTTTACATTTTGATGCCTTGATTATAAGAGCTCTTGTGTATTAGAAAAGGAGTTGTCTATGACACGAAAAATTGAGTTTCTTGATACCAGCCTTCGGGATGGTGAGCAGACACCTGGAGTGAACTTTTCCGTTAAGGAAAAGGTTGCTATTGCTAAACAACTTGAAAAATGGGGAATTTCGGCCATCGAGGCTGGCTTCCCAGCTGCTAGTCCAGATTCATTTGAAGCAGTACGGGAAATCGCCAAAGCAATCACCAAAGCTTCAGTCACTGGCCTAGCGCGTTCGGTTAAGTCTGACATTGATGCCTGCTATGAGGCACTCAAGGATGCCAAGCACCCTCAGGTACATGTTTTCATTGCAACCAGTCCCATTCACAGAGAGTTCAAGCTGAAAAAGTCCAAGGAAGAGATTTTAGAAGCCATTAAGGAGCATGTTTCTTATGCTCGCTCTAAGTTTGAGATTGTCGAGTTTTCACCTGAAGATGCGACACGGACAGAGCTGGATTTTCTGCTTCAAGTTGTTCAGACAGCAGTTGACGCAGGTGCTAGCTACATCAATATTCCAGATACGGTTGGTTTTACTACACCTGAAGAGTTTGGTAATATCTTCAAGTATCTGATTGACAACGTAAAAACAGATCGTGAAATTATCTATAGTCCTCACTGCCATGATGATTTGGGAATGGCAGTAGCCAACAGCTTGTCTGCGATCAAATATGGTGCTGGACGTGTGGAAGGCACGATCAACGGTATTGGTGAGCGTGCTGGTAATGCGGCTCTGGAAGAAGTAGCGGTTGCCCTAGAGATTCGTCAAGACTATTATCAGGTTGAGACAGATATCGTCCTTAATGAAACCATTAATACTTCTGAACTTGTGTCTCGTTTTTCAGGTATTCCAGTGCCTAAGAACAAGGCTGTCGTTGGTGGCAATGCCTTCTCACATGAGTCTGGTATCCATCAGGATGGCGTTCTTAAGAACCCACTGACTTATGAAATCATCACCCCAGAGTTGGTCGGTGTCAAGAGCAACTCACTCCCACTTGGTAAACTCTCTGGTCGCCATGCCTTTGTCGAAAAACTCAAAGAATTGGCTCTGGACTTTGCTGAATCTGAAATTAATAATCTCTTTGCTAAGTTTAAGGTTCTGGCAGATAAGAAAAATGAAGTTACAGATGCTGATATTCGAGCTCTGATTGCTGGAACGACGGTTGAAAATCCAGAAGGATTCAGATTTGATGATCTGCAGTTAACGACCAATGATGACCAAACTATCACAGCTGATGTGCAGTTGGTTAATGGAGATGGTGAGACAGTCACTTGTGTGGCAGAAGGCAAGGGAAGTGTTGAAGCTATCTTTAATGCGATTGACCAATTCTTTAACCAGTCTGTCCAGCTTTTGTCTTATAACATTGAAGCGGTAACAGATGGTATTGACTCTCAGGCTCGCGTCTTGGTAGCTGTAGAAAATACGGATACAGATACGATCTTTAACTCCTCTGGTATTGACTTTGATGTTCTTAAGGCTAGTGCTATTGCCTATATCCATGCCAATACCTTTATTCAAAAGGAAAATGCCGGTGAAATTGGCCGTCGCGTTTCTTACCATGATTTACCCGCTAGTGAATAGGAAGGAGTACCTATGACAAAAGAAATTGTAGCTCTGGCGGGTGATGGTATCGGGCCAGAAATCATGGAAGCAGGTCTTCAAGTACTGGCTGCCATTGCGGATAAGTTCGGTTTTACTTATCATGTTACGGAGAAGGCTTTTGGGGGTGCTGGGATTGATGCAGCAGGTCATCCTCTGCCTCAGTCTACTCTAGAAGCAGCCAAGGAAGCAGATGCTTTACTCCTAGCAGCTATCGGTAGTCCCCAGTATGATAATGCTCCGGTTCGGCCGGAGCAAGGTTTGCTTGCTCTACGCAAGGAGCTTGAACTCTATGCTAATATTCGTCCAGTTAAGATTTTTGATGCCCTAAAACATTTGTCGCCTTTGAAGGCAGAGCGAATTGCTGGCGTGGATTTCGTGGTTGTGCGCGAGTTGACTGGTGGGATTTACTTTGGCGAGCATATTTTGGAGGACAAATCTGCGCGAGATATCAACGACTACAGCTATGAAGAGGTAGAACGGATTGTCCGTAAGGCCTTTGACATTGCGCGTGGTCGCAGAAAGCGCGTGACCAGTATTGACAAGCAAAATGTGCTAGCAACATCCAAACTCTGGCGCAGAGTAGCAGATGAAGTCGCCAAGGATTATCCAGATGTGACCTTGGAGCATCAGCTGGTGGATAGCGCTGCGATGCTTATGATTACCAATCCTGCTAAGTTTGATGTTGTGGTAACGGAAAATCTCTTTGGAGATATTCTATCCGATGAGTCCAGCGTCTTATCAGGAACGCTAGGAGTTATGCCATCTGCCAGTCATTCGGCTGATGGACCAAGTCTTTATGAGCCCATTCATGGTTCGGCTCCAGATATTGCAGGGCAAGGCATTGCCAACCCTATCAGTATGATCCTTTCTGTAGCCATGATGTTGAGGGATAGTTTTGCAGAGCTCGAAGCTGCAGAAGCCATTGAAGTAGCGGTTGAAAAGACTTTGGCTCAAGGAATTTTAAGCCGTGATTTGGGAGGACAGGCGACAACAACTCAAATGACGGAATCGATTATTAACAACTTATGAAATGGATTTTAACAGGTATTTGCCTGCTATGGAACCTTATCGTTTTCCTGCTTTATGGCTGGGATAAGCGAAAGGCAAAGAAAAATCACTACCGCATTCCAGAGAAGGCCTTGCTGCTGTCAGCTTTGGTAGCTGCGGGTTTGGGCGCTTTATTAGGCGGTCAACTCTTCCATCATAAGACCAGAAAATGGTATTTCTGGTTGGATTGGATTTGTGGAATAATAATAGAAATTGTAGTTTTATATTACATATGGAGAAGCTAGTATGGCTGGAAAATCGATTTTTGATAAGCTGTGGGAAAGGCATGTAATAACAGGTCAAGAAGGCCAGCCCCAGCTTATGTATGTAGATCAGCATTATATTCATGAAGTAACCAGCCCTCAGGCTTTTCAAGGTCTTCGAGATGCAGGGCGCAAAGTTAGACGGCCGGACTTGACATTTGGTACCTTTGACCATAATGTTCCTACGGTCAATATTTATGATATCCGGGATGTGATTTCCAAGGCTCAGATTGATAAGCTTTCTGAGAATGTCAAGGATTTTGGCATCGAGCATGCGGCTCACGGATCAGAGTTGCAGGGGATTGTCCATATGGTTGGACCTGAAACAGGCAAGACCCAGCCGGGCAAATTCATTGTCTGCGGTGACAGTCACACAGCCACTCACGGAGCTTTTGGAGCCATTGCTTTTGGAATCGGTACTTCAGAGGTGGAGCACGTCTTTGCTACACAGACCATTTGGCAGGTCAAGCCCAAGAAAATGCTGGTCAAATTTACCGGAGTGCCACCTAAAGGTGTCTATTCCAAGGACTTTATCCTCGCTCTGATTGCCCGATATGGTGTGGCTGCAGGTGTTGGTCATGTGGTCGAGTATGCTGGTGATGCGATTGATCATCTGACCATGGAAGAGCGTATGACCATCTGCAATATGTCTATTGAGTTTGGCTCCAAGATGGGCATTATGAACCCCGACCAGAAGACTTATGATTACGTTAAGGGTCGGCCGGGCGCTCCCAAGGACTTTGAGGCAGCAGTAGCTGATTGGAAGACTCTGGTCAGTGATCCCGATGCTGTCTATGATAAGGTCATTGAGATTGATGTTTCCACGCTTGCACCAATGGTGACTTGGGGAACCAATCCTTCTATGGGAGTAGAGTTCGGTGCTGCTTTCCCAGAAATACGTGACATGAACGACGAGCGAGCCTATAATTACATGGACCTCTCCCCAGGTAAGAAAGCAGAAGATATTGACCTAGGTTATATCTTTATCGGATCCTGTACCAATGCTAGACTCAGCGATTTGCAGCTGGCAGCTAAGTTTGTCGCTGGTAAGCACATTGCTCCCAATCTAACAGCTATCGTCGTACCAGGCTCTCGTCCGGTCAAGCGGGCTGCTGAAAAGATGGGACTGGATAAAATTTTCATGGATGCAGGATTTGAGTGGCGCGATCCTGGTTGCTCTATGTGCCTGGGAATGAATCCAGATAAGGTGCCAGATGGAGTTCACTGTGCCTCTACTAGTAATCGGAACTTTGAGGATCGTCAGGGATTTGGTGCTAAGACTCATCTTTGCAGTCCTGCCATGGCTGCAGCGGCAGCTATTGCCGGACGCTTCGTAGATATTCGTCAGCTACCGGAGGTTCAGTAAGGAAGGTTTATGGAAAAATTTACAATCTATACAGGGACAACAGTCCCACTCATGAACGATAATATTGATACGGACCAAATTTTACCTAAGCAGTTTCTCAAGTTGATTGATAAAAAAGGCTTTGGCAAGTATCTCATGTACGCTTGGCGTTACCTAGACAATCAGTACACCGAAGATCCTGATTTCGTCTTTAATAGACCTGAGTATCGCAAGGCGACTATTCTGATTACAGGGGACAATTTCGGAGCTGGTTCCTCTCGTGAGCACGCTGCCTGGGCCTTGGCTGACTACGGCTTTAAGGTGGTTATTGCCGGATCTTTCGGGGATATTCACTACAACAATGAACTTAATAACGGCATGTTACCTATCGTCCAGCCACTGGAAGTTCGGCAAGCTTTGGCGAAACTGAAACCAACGGATCAAGTGACTGTGGATTTGGAACTGCAGAAGATTTTTTCACCGGTGGGAGAATTCTCCTTTGACATTGATGGAGAATGGAAGCACAAGCTCCTCAACGGGTTGGATGATATCGGTATTACCCTGCAGTATGAGGATTTGATTGCAGAATATGAAAAGAATCGTCCATCTTATTGGCAGTAACCATATTTTTGATATATTCAGAAAATTCTAAATATATCTTGTCTCTGATAAGAATATATGGTAAAATAAATCTTAATTTAATAGAAAAGGAATAAACTTATGACAAAACACATTCAATGGAACGGAACTCTTTCACAAGAAGGTTATGACATTCTTAAAGGCGATGGGGGCTGTATCGTTTGTCCGACTAAGGTAGGTTACATCATTATGACCAGCGATAAGGCAGGTTTGGAGCGTAAGTTCGAAGCTAAGGCACGTAACCGTAATAAGCCTGGTGTTGTCCTCTGTGGCAGCATGGATGAGCTCCGTGCTTTGGCTCAGCTCAATCCTGAAATTGAAGCCTTTTATCAAAAGCATTGGGATGAAGATATCCTCTTGGGCTGTATCCTTCCATGGAAGCCAGAAGCTTTCGAAAAGCTCAAAGCCTATGGCGACGGTCGAGAAGAGCTGATGACAGACGTTCGTGGCACTAGCTGTTTTGTTATTAAGTTTGGTAAGGCGGGCGAGCAGCTGGCAGCTAAGCTTTGGGAAGAAGGCAAGATGGTCTATGCATCCTCAGCTAACCCATCCGGTAAAGGAAACCGCGGCAAGGTCGAAGGAATTGGCGAGCGCATCGAAAACGCAGTTGACCTAGTCATTGAAGCAGATGACTATGTAGCCTCTATCCAGCCAGACAAGACCATTGAAACTCGCTATGAGCAGGGCGTTATGGTCTCAATGGTTGACAAGGATGGAAAACTAATTCCAGAACAAGGTGGCCAACGTTCCATCTCACCAGCACCAGTGGTCATCCGCAAAGGCTTGGACATTGACAAAATCATGATGCACCTGTCCGATACTTTCAACTCATGGGATTACCGTCAAGGTGAATATTACTAAGATAAAAAGAAGCTCAGTGCGAGAGGGGGATTTCCTCTTTACACTGGGCTTTTTATTTTATAATTTCTTTTATTTTTCCTATAATCATGCTATGATAAAGAAAAGCTACATTATCCTTTTAAAATTAATTTTTTTAATTCTTATATCATAATGTAGAGCGTAATCTATATTGTTTTCGCAACAACGCAAAGGATTAGAAAATGAATATAAGATTTTAAAGGTTAGGTTAAAAAGTTAGAGGTTTTTTATGGCAGATAAAGTAAATTATTGGATGATAGTTGCTGGTGGTGGAGGTAGCAAATGGTCTTTATTTAAAAAAGAAAAGATAGCTTGTATAGATTTTAATGCTAATTTAAAAAATATTTTAAGTTATAAGAACTTGCAAGACTTGAAGCAAGGAATTCACAGGAATAAATTCATTTGGCAATTTGCCCACGACATAAAAATAAATGACTATATAGTGGCTACTTCAGGATTTAAAAAGATTTTAGGAATTGGTCAGTGTGTGAAAACATATTACTTTGACGAATCAAAAAAAGAGTTTAAACATTGTATTGGTGTTAATTGGTTGAAAGTTGACGGTGCATGGGAATATCAGGGTAAAAAAGGAGCTAGACAAACTATCAACTGGGATAGAAATACGGAACGTATCAATTTATATAAATCTATTTTAAATGATACATATGGAAACGATACAGAGAAAAAAGTTATGAATAAAAATATAGATAATTATATAGAAAAACTAGAAAAATCCAAAAATCTCATCCTCCGTGGTGCTCCTGGTACGGGAAAAACCTATCTTGCTAGACAAATTGCAAGGGAGTTGACTGGAGGAAATGAGGAACAAATCGATTTTGTACAATTCCATCCCTCTTATGACTATACGGATTTTGTTGAGGGGTTACGACCTGTTTCTAATGATAATAGCCAGATAAGTTTTGAGTTACAAGATGGTATTTTTAAGAAATTTTGTCACAAAGCTAACGAAGCTCAAAAAACAGGAGGACAAGATAATTTTGATGAAGCCTGGAATGATTATCTTGAATATGTAAATAATAGAGATGAAAAAGAGCGTTTGACAGATTTTTCTTATCTTACTGTTAATAGCCGGAATAATTTTAATGTCAATTATGAGAGCAAAAGTCAAGGGACAGTTTTGACTAAGTCCTATGTCTATGAACTCTATAAAGATGAAAATTATTTAAAACAGACTTATTATCGTGGTCAGGGAAAAAAAGTTCTTGAAACGTTAAGAAAAAAATTTGGTCTAAAAGACTATATTTCTCCAATAGAAATTGACACAGACAAGAAATTCGTATTCATCATCGATGAAATCAATCGTGGGGAGATTTCTAAGATTTTTGGTGAACTTTTTTTCTCTATTGACCCAGGCTATCGTGGTGAAATGGGGAGTGTTTCTACCCAGTATTCTAATTTACATGAAACTGATGAGAAATTTTATATCCCTGAAAATGTCTACATCATCGGAACGATGAATGATATTGACCGTTCAGTGGATACTTTTGATTTTGCCATGCGCCGTCGTTTCCGTTTTGTAGAAATTACGGCTGAAAGTCAGCTGGGAATGCTTGATGAACCTCTTGGAGATGGAGCTGAAGAAGCGAAAATTCGTCTAAGAAACTTGAATGCTTCCATAGAAAAAGTAGAAGAGCTCAGTAGTCATTACCATGTTGGACCAAGTTATTTCCTTAAGTTGCAGGAAGTAGACTTTGACTATGAGTTGCTATGGTCTGATTATATTAAGCCGCTTCTAGAAGACTACTTGCGAGGTTCTTATGAAGAAGTTGAAACTTTGGAAACTTTGAAAAAGGCATTTGATAAAACAAGCAATGAGCAAACCGATCAGTCAATAACTAGTGACAATGAAAGCGATGGAAATGACGATACGGATAACAGATAACCAGCAACTTATAAAAAAAGAGGATTTTGTTGAAATTTACCCCAAAATTAGTCAGGTACTTTTAGATAGAACTTTAGAAAGTCTTTCTAAAGAGGATGGTATTTTCATTTTTCCAAATGACTTGAAAAATACTTCGGACTTGGACAAGGGACATAAAATTTTTGAAACTGTCAATCAGAACATTAAGACAGGAAATGTGATTGGTTTTCTGGGTTACGGTCAGGAAAGATTAACGATTTCCTCTCGTTTTTCAAATGCTAATAACGACTATTTTTTACATTATCTCTTGCAGAAGGTCCTCAATATCAATCTCACTAACTTGGATGTTGGTTTATCTAGCGAAGATAAACTATATCAACTACTGGTTTACCTCTTTCCAAAATATCTGCAAGCGGCTTTGAGAAAAGGGCTTTATAAAGAATACCAGCGATTTTTCCATAATGATAGCCATGTAAAGGGAGCGATTGATGTAGGAAATCATCTTAAGAAAAATGTTCCTTTTATGGGAAATATTTCCTACACTACTAGAGAGTTTGCTTATGATAATCCATTGATGCAGCTGATTCGACACACCATTGAGTATATTAAAAATCAGAAAACAATTGGAAGTGGAGTGTTTGATGCTAATCGTGAAAATGTAACAGAAATTATCCGCGTGACTCCGTCTTATAAACTAGCTGATCGTGTTAAGATTATCAGACTAAATCAAACTAAACCTGTCCGTCATGCCTATTTTCGAGAATATAGAAAATTACAGGAACTATGTCTGTTGATTCTAAGTAGAGAAAAGCACGGTTTAGGACTTCAAGAGCAAAAAATACACGGTGTTCTTTTTGATGTAGCTTGGCTTTGGGAAGAGTATGTCCAGACATTGTTGCCAGAAGGTTTTATTCATCCACGAAATAAAGAAAAGACGGGTGGCATTTCTGTATTTAGCAGTCATGTTCGAAAGGTTTATCCAGACTTTTATCATAAAGATTTAAAAATCGTACTAGATGCCAAATATAAAAAGCTAGAATTTACTGAAAAAGGAATCAATCGTGAGGATTTATATCAACTGATTTCCTATGCATACATTTTAAAAGCTAAAACAGCCGGTCTTATTTTCCCAAGCGTGGAGAAGGTTGTTGATAACGACATAGGTAAATTATCAGGTTACGGAGCGCTCTTGAAAAAGTGGTCCATTCTTATTCCTCAAGAAGCTGAAAGTTATGACCATTTTGTTCAACAGATACATCAATCGGAAACAATAAATTTTAGATTTTAAAGCAGGTTCAACCTGCTTTTTTCTTTACCCCAGTCTAAAACTATTTCCAAATCGAACAAAATTCTTGACAGATGTAATTCTAGATGTTACAATCAATGAAGATCGATTCGATATAGAAATAAATTGGAGGGAGTATGAAAGACAGTCATTTAGTAGCCTATCATATTCATTTATTGAATGGGCGGATTTTTCAAAAGTTACTGAATCAGGATCCTGAAGCCCTTTATCGAAGTGAGCAGGGCAAAATTCTCACAGTTTTATGGAATAGTGAAACGGGCTGCGCGACGGCGACAGATATTGCGCTGGCGACAGGACTTGCCAATAATACGCTGACGACTATGCTGAAAAAGTTGGAAGAACAGGGTTTGGTGACCTTTAGTCAGTGTGGTTTAGACAAGCGAAAAAAATATGTAAAGTTGACAGAGCGGGGTTGGTCTCAGAAAGAAGTGGGCCATCGTATCAGTCAAAAATTGGATGCTATTTTTTATAAAGGCTTCTCAGAGGAAGAAATTCGCCAGTTTGAAAGTTATCAGGAACGCATTTTGGACAATCTGAAAGAGAAAGCAAATGAGGAATAAATCATGTCAAAACAAGTTGAAAATGCCCAAAATCTATATATTCATGCTATTCAAGACGGACGAGTTGCTGAGGCTCAAGCTCAGTCTGTAGGGGATACTTATATCCAACACTCGACAGGTGTGCCAGATGGGAAAGAAGGGTTTGTGGCTTTCTTTGCAAATTTCTTTGAGCGCCATCCCGAGCGTGAGATGAAAATTGTTCGCACTATTGAAGACGGCAATCTAGTCTTCGTCCATGTTCATCAGTATCTCAATGGTGGGGAAGCTCAATGGGTGACGACAGATACTTTCCGTGCGGATGAGAATGGTCGTATCGTGGAGCATTGGGATGTGATTGACTACTATCGAACACCTGAAAATGACCAATTAGACCAGATTTTTGGAGATTTTGAGATCAAGGATTTGGACAAGACAGCAGAAAATAAAAAGTTAGTTCGCCGTTTCTTGACAGAAATCTTCCAAAACAAGGAACTTGATCTGTGGGAAGATTTTGTGGCAGACGATTTGATTCAGCATAATCATGAGATTGGACAAGGAAGTGATGCTTATAAAAACTATGTGGCTGAGCACGGGGTTACTTTCGACTTTGTTTTCCAGCTTTTAGGACAAGGAAACTACGTGGTTAGCTATGGTCAGGCTCAGATTGATGAAGTTGCCTATGCCCAGTACGATATCTTCCGTTTGGAGAATGGCTTGGTTGTGGAGCATTGGGATAGTAAGGAAGTTATGCCTAAGGTAGAAGACTTGACTAATCGAGGGAAGTTTTAAATTGAGGACAAAGAATGATTGAATATAAAAATGTAGCGCTACGCTATACAGAAAAAGATGTTTTGAGAGATGTCAATTTACGGATTGAGAATGGGGAGTTCATGGTTTTAGTTGGACCTTCTGGGTCAGGTAAGACGACCATGATTAAGATCATTAACCGTCTTTTGGAACCCACTGATGGAAATATTTATATGGATGGCAAGCGCATCAAAGACTATGATGAGCGTGAACTTCGTCTTTCTACTGGTTATGTTTTACAGGCCATTGCTCTGTTTCCCAATCTAACTGTTGCAGAAAATATTGCTCTCATTCCCGAGATGAAGGGCTGGACTAAGGAAGAAATTGCTCAGAAAACAGAAGAGCTTTTAGCTAAGGTTGGTTTACCGGTAGCTGAGTATGGGCATCGCTTACCTAGTGAATTATCTGGTGGAGAACAGCAACGGGTCGGCATTGTCCGTGCCATGATTGGTCAGCCTAAAATTCTCCTCATGGATGAGCCCTTTTCGGCCTTGGATGCTATTTCGAGAAAACAGCTACAGGTTCTGACGAAAGAATTGCATAAAGAATTTGGAATGACAACGATTTTTGTGACCCATGATACGGATGAAGCTTTGAAATTGGCGGACCGTATTGCTGTTTTGCAGGATGGAGAGATTCGTCAGGTGGCGAATCCTGAGACGATTTTAAAGGCGCCTGCAACGGACTTTGTAGCAGACTTGTTTGGAGGTAGTGTTCATGACTAATTTGATATCAACTTTTCAGGATCGTTTTGGTGATTGGGTAACTGCTCTATCTCAACATTTGAAGTTGTCACTTTTGACCTTATTACTAGCTATTTTTATTGCTATTCCCTTGGCTGTTTATCTTCGCTATCATGAGAAGTTGGCGGACTGGGTCTTGCAGATTGCAGGGATTTTCCAGACCATTCCGTCTCTAGCCTTGTTGGGACTCTTTATCCCCTTGATGGGAATTGGAACCTTGCCTGCTTTGACGGCTCTAGTGATTTATGCGATTTTCCCGATTTTGCAAAATACCATCACTGGGCTAAAGGGAATTGATCCAAGTCTACAAGAGGCTGGGATTGCCTTTGGGATGACCAGGTGGGAGCGTCTCAAGAAGTTTGAAATTCCACTTGCCATGCCTGTCATAATGTCTGGGATTCGGACGGCAGCGGTTTTGATTATCGGCACGGCAACCTTGGCTGCCTTGATTGGGGCAGGGGGACTGGGTTCCTTTATCCTTTTGGGAATTGACCGCAATAATACCAGTCTGATTTTGATTGGGGCACTTTCTTCTGCAGTGCTTGCTATTGCCTTTAACTTCCTACTAAAAGTGATGGAAAAAGCAAAATTGCGGACGATTTTCTCTGGTTTTGCCTTGGTGACCATATTGCTCGGTCTGTCTTATAGTCCAGCACTCTTAGCTCAAAAAGAGAAAGAAAACTTGGTGATTGCTGGAAAATTGGGACCAGAACCCGAAATTTTGGCCAATATGTATAAGTTGCTGATTGAAGAAAATACCAGTATGACTGCGACTGTTAAACCGAATTTTGGGAAAACAAGCTTCCTCTATGAAGCTCTGAAAAAAGGGGACATTGATATCTATCCTGAATTTACCGGTACGGTGACTGAAAGTCTGCTTCAACCATCTCCTAAAGTAGGTCATGAGCCAGATCAGGTTTATCAAGTGGCGCGTGATGGCATTGGCAAACAAGATCATCTTGCCTATCTCAAACCTATGTCTTATCAAAATACCTACGCTGTAGCTGTTCCGAAAAAAATTGCTCAAGAATATGGCTTGAAGACCATTTCGGACTTGAAAAAAGTGGAAGGGAAGCTGAAGGCAGGCTTTACTCTCGAGTTTAATGACCGTGAAGATGGCAATAAGGGCTTGCAATCAATGTATGGTCTCAATCTCAACGTAGCGACCATGGAGCCAGCTCTTCGCTATCAGGCAATTCAGTCAGGCGATATTCAAATCACAGATGCCTATTCGACAGATGCAGAGTTGGCGCGTTATGATTTGCAGGTCTTGGAAGATGACAAGCAACTCTTCCCACCTTATCAAGGAGCGCCACTCATGAAAGAAGCTCTTCTCAAGAAACATCCTGAGTTGGAGACAGTTCTCAATAAACTAGCAGGTAAAATTACTGAAAGCCAGATGAGCCAGCTCAACTACCAAGTCGGTGTTGAAGGTAAGTCAGCAGAACAAGTAGCCAAGGAGTTTTTACAAGAACAAGGTTTGTTGAAGAAATAGATTGAGAATGTCAAACTCAACTTATTTAGACGACCATATAGAAAAATGCTCAGACAATCTTGTCTGGGCTTTTTTGGTGTCAGAATTAATGATTTTCATTTTTAAATGGAAAATAAGCGGAAATTTTCAGGATTTTCTAAATTTTTACTGTAAATACACTTGACTATTCAGAAATTAGGTGTATAATGTGTTGTGAACTACTTAACAAATAAGGATTTCCAGCTCATGTCGACTAAGGATGGAAATCTTGTGTATAGACAGTTCAGTAGATATATAATAGAGCGTTGCGTCCGAAAGTCTATCCAGACACGGCTCTTTAAAAACAAAAGGAGAAGATTATGAAAATAGAACCGATTCATCGTACCAGTATGTGGAAATTTAGGTTAAGTGCTGCCACCATGACTTTGATTCCCGCTGCCGTGGGGATTAACTATGTTGCCAAAGCCTTGGCGGAGGGGTTAAAGTTGCCCGTTTGGCTGGGGTCTTTGGGAACCTTTCTTACCAGCATGTTGGCTGGGCCGGTTGCCGGTGCCATTAGTGGTTTCATCAACAACGTGATCTATGGGCTGACCTTATCGCCAATTTCAACCGTGTATGCGATTACCAGCATCGGAATTGGGATTGCTGTCGGAGTTTTGCACGCCAATGGGTGGTTCTCGTCAGCGCGACGAGTATTTGTTTCTGCTATTATTATTGCCATCGTTTCAGCTGTCATTTCAACGCCACTCAACGTCATCTTTTGGGGTGGTCAGACCGGTATCGCTTGGGGTGACTCATTGTTTGCGGTAATGGTCGCCAATCATGCACCAGTGTGGCTGGCCTCATTTACCGATGAGTTTGTCTTGGATATTTTGGATAAAGTCTGCGTGGCCTACCTGGCATTCTTCATCTATCGTCAGCTGCCGAAGCGGATGGTGCACTTCTTTAGCGATGATAAATGATGACTGATAAAACAATGATTTCTGGAGCGCCACGGGTCAAGCTCAAGTGGTACCAGGTGATCGATCCGATTACTAAGCTCTTGTTCATCTTGGACATGACGTTGTTGAGCTTTGCCAGTATGAATTTATTGCTTCAGGCCGGATTAATTCTTGTCGCAACACTGCTATTGTTATTTTCCAAATTGAGTTCTACCACCTTTAAGGCGCTGGGATTCAGCCTGTTTCTGATTTGCACCATGCTGATCATCCAAGGGTTATTTTACAGTCGGAATCAAACTGTGCTGTTTTCTGTGCTTGGGGTGTCGTTCTACAAAGAAGGCCTGATTTACGCCACCACTCTGGGTTGTCGAGTATTGGTGATTATTTTGACCAGTGGCTTTTTTATGGTGACCACGAGTATTTCAGAAAACGCGGCCTATTTGGAACTGTCCGGATTGTCTTATAAAACCGTCTACGTTCTGATGTCGGTGTGTTATATTTTGCCGGAAATGATGCGCAATATGCGGAAAATCCAGCAGGCACAAAAAGTTCGCGGAACCAATCCGCAAAAAACGTTGATTCAGAAATTAAAGTCAGTCCTGCCGGTTCTAATTCCATTGGTGATTAAGACCTTGGATCAATCGATGACGCGGTCGATTTCTCTCCAACTGAGAGGTTTTGATAATCTCAACCGGACTGTCAGAACCTCCCAGCGCGTGTATCGCCTGTCGCGGACGCTGCACATTGGTCTGACTGGATTGGCAATTTTATTGATTGGGTGGAAGATATGGACGAAGATAAACGGATTGTAATTGAAAATTTGACCACCCGTTATCCGGGTACTGAGCAACCACAACTGCGTCAGATTAACGCGGAGGTTCATACCGGCCAGGTGGTTGGGATTATCGGGAATAGCCACTCCGGCAAATCGACTTTGTGCCGTGTGCTGGCAGGGGTCATTCCCAAAATTGTGTCTGCTGAGATTGAGGGCGATTGGCACATGTTTGGCCAGCGAGTGTCTGACAATTGGCCCGTTTATAATGCCATGAATGGAGTTGTACTGCAAAATCCAGCTGGCCAACTAAGCGGGTTGGCAGACACGGTTGCCGATGAAATCGCCTTTGACTTGATTAATCAGGGAATGGCTGAAGGACTGATTCAAAAACGGGTTGAAGAAGTTGCCACGCAAATGGGGCTGATTGAACAGCTGAATTTGCGTCCCGAGAGCCTTTCCGGTGGTCAGATCCAGCGGTTGGCAATTGCCACGGCGATTGTGGCTAATCCGGCTATTTTGATTATGGATGATCCGACCAGTGAGATGGATCCCCTTGGCCGCCGGCAATTTTTCCAATGGCTGGCCCAAGTCAAAGAGACGACTGTCTTCATTGTCACCAGTGAAATTGACGATTTGTGCGAAGTCGCCGACGTTGTGTGGGTGCTGCACGAGGGTCAAGTGGTAGCCCAGGGCAGGCCGGGTGAGGTGTTTAATCATTTGGTAGCTGACTGGCAGATTCCAGCCCCGACAATCCAGCAACTTGCTCAAAAAATGGATTGGCACTTGGCTGATGGCCGGTATCCGGTGAATTACGCTGATCTGAAGGAGGTTCGTTATGTCCACAATTGAACTGAGCCACCTGACGTTCACTTATCCGGAACGGTCCTTTAGCTTGGATGTTGAAGACAAACACTTCGCCGATCCGATGGTGGCGATTGTCGGCCAAAATGGTGCCGGCAAATCAACGCTCTTCAAATTGTTGACGGGTTTGCTGACACCACAAACCGGTGTGATTAAGATCGATGGAGAAAATTTTAATGATCTTAAACCAGTCGAAAAGTTACTGAAGGTTGGGATTACTTTTCAGAATCCTGACGATCAGCTTTTCAACCCGACCGTTCAACGAGAGGTGGAGTGGAATGTCGCGCAGGTCATGGATGACCACGACACGATTACGAGGCGGGCTTTAGCGGCTCTAAAAAGAGTTGGCTTGGATGATAAAACAGCTGAAAGTCCATATGACCTGTCATTGTCGGAACGCAAGCTGTTGAGCGTTGCCACAGTTTTGGCAGTGGATCCGGCGATTTATTTATTTGATGAGCCGATGATGTCGCTTGATTGGGAAAGCCGGCGCAAGTTGACCGCAATTTTCCATCAGTTGGCTGATTCGGGCCACCAAGTTGTGACCATCACCCATGACATGGATTGGGTCGCCGCCGAGTTTGAGTCGGTGTATGTTATGGAACACGGGAAGTTTGGCTTCGCCGGCAGTCCACGGGAATTGTTCAGCAATCACGAACTTGTCCAGCGAGTGGGATTACTACCACCGCGGATTATGGACATAGCGGAGTCGCTGGGTGATTCACAGACATATTTATCGGTTAATGATTATTGCCAGAAAAATCGAGATGTATAGAAAAAGTCACCTCTGCGGGTTTTCCAGGTTGAAGGATTAACTTCAGCTTCTGGCAAGAACTCACATGGGTGACTTTTGTGTTTAATAACGTTTCATGATCATCGGGTGCTTCCTCAGATCACTCGGTTTGATTTTACTTTGTTTCATGGTCATAATCATATACCATTTCTTTTGGATTTTTTGTTTGACTAATACAAAATAGGTCTTCATAGGTCTTCGCATTTTTAGCGCCCATTAGGATCATCAGTATAATTTTCTGAATTAGGAGACTGTCCCATCACTATTCGAACTTCGTCTCCCAACTTACGCTGTTCCCATTCATCCGTGAATCCTTTAAATCGCAATTCTGGAACTTTCTTTTTAACTGAATCATCTATTTTCGCCATAGTCCCCACCATTTTATTGGTTTTTCTTGTTCTTCTATCCTTTTTTGATCTTTGATTTTTTCTTGTAAATTTTCCAACTTCTCTTTAAGAGCGTTCACTTCATCTTTATATTGATTGTCTAAGTGTTTGAATTCTGTTTCCTGTGAGGGCATTTTGAGGGCTTTTAAGTTATCATTTTCCGCCTTGTATTCTTCTAGCAACTTTTTATCTTGCAAGGCTAATTGTTGTTACTGGTCTAACAAATTAGTTAGTTTTTCTATTTGTTGGTCTTTGGTATTTGATTTGCTACTACTTTCTAATTTACCTAAAATTATTTTTTCTGCTTTAGAATTTATTAGATTAGACCCATTGGAACTTTTAAGCTGTAATTCTTTTGGTAACCTTTGGTAGTGATATTGAATATTTTGTTTTGTAACACTCAACTCATCCGCCAGCTCTTTGATCGTTTTTAAGTCTTCACTCATGGTTTAAGTCTTGCCTTTTAACCGTTGGTAGATATTGTTCAATGGCTTTTTTGAGGTAGCGTGCGATATTATGCTTAGAATATTCTTCACGTCTGCTGGCAACATAAGACAAGTGGTCTTTAACACTATTTAGCCCTCTTAATTCTTTCAGTTCGTCATAGAGGGGGTAAACATGGACTTGCAATCCTGCCATGATTTTTGTATCATGCATTTCAAACGGACTTAGCAACATATTTTCTAGCAATAGCATGGTGTACTTGCTTTTCATTGCTTCAATAGCTAGCTTATCTTCGGTTTCTGCTTTGCGTGCTTTATCTTCTTGATAGGCGGTATCTTCTAACTTATAGATGTTATCGTCTGCTCGACGTTTCTTTCGTAACCAGATATCCAATGTTAAACCGTCCGCATCAATCGCTCGATAGAGATAATGCCAACGCCCCTTAATTTTGATATAGGTTTCATCCATTTTCCACGAATAGAAGGACTGTTTATTTTTCTTTTTCCAGAGATGATAGAGGATTTTACTGTATTCTTGAACCCACCGATAAATCGTAGTGTGACAAACATTTATTCCACGGTCATAAAGCAATTCCTGAACTTCACGATAGCTCAGATTGTAACGTAGGTAATAACCAACAGCGACAATGATGACGTCTTGTTGGAATTGTTTGCCTTTAAAATGATTCATCTCTCAAGCCTTACTAACCTTTTTTCTGCTCTTTGAGAAGCTGAAGGTCGTGCTAGTAACTACCTATTTGGTTTGATTAATTCCATCATTTATCTGGTGCTTGCCCTTCAAAAAGGCTTCTATGGTGAGGTGCTGACGACACTCTACTTTACGGCCATGCAGCCAATTGGCCTTCTAGTGTGGATCTACCAAGCACAGTTCAAGAAAGAAAAGCAGGAGTTTGTCGCGCGTAAACTGGACGGCAAGGGTTGGACCGAGTATCTTTCCATTAGTGTTCTTTGGTGGTTGGTATTTGGGTTCATTTATCAGTCTATCGGAGCCAATCGTCCTTATCGCGATTCCATCACCGATGCGACCAATAGGGTTGGGCAAATCCTCATGACAGCTGTTTACCGTGAACAATGGATATTCTGGGCAGCTACCAATGTCTTTTCTATCTATCTCTGGTGGGGAGAAAGCCTGCAAATTCAAGGAAAATACCTGATTTACTTGATCAATAGTCTAGTTGGGTGGTATCAGTGGAGCAAGGCAGCAAAGAGTGCTTAAAAAAGTAAAAAAGGATCAGATGATCCTTTTTTGTGTTAGAGCAAAATGAATAATACCGTAATGATAATAGCGCTCGTTATACGAACGATGTGGTGCGAGATATGTTGACTTTCTTTCTGTTGGCCGTTCCAGTAGGCTCCATAGCAGACGATACTCGAGCCCACAATCCATATAAGAATGGTTGCAAGCGGAACGAAGTAAAAGATAGCTAGAGCCAGAGAGGTGATGCAGCTGCCGACCAAAATGCATTTATTTCCTAGACAGTAGTTTTTTTGTTTTATGGCTGAAAAAGCAGCAGCAAGGTGAAGCAATGAGAAGGCGAGAGCTAGTACAATTGTTAGTATTCCTAGAATCATCGAAGTTAACATAGTTGGTTCCTTTCTGAGTTACAGGATTAGTTATCAAGTGGAGTTGTAGAGGTCATCTCCATTACATCAAGGTAAAATCTCACCACTTGGTCTTCGGTATAAGATTTTCCTTTTTTTAGCCACCAAGTTAGGGTCTCGATAAAGTTCGTCACAACAAAATGTTGAAGGTAGGAGGCCGGAATGTTTGGATAGGCCTCTTGCAAGTCACCCGCTACCATGGGATAAACGTGGTGTTCGAGTTCCTTGTGTAGTTGGCGGAGGAAGTAGTCGTTTTTGGAAAAAAGAAGACTGGTGACATGGTCCTGGTTTTTTTGAAAATGTAAAAAGATATGTGCGAGGTAGTCCTCGGTAGTAAAGTGTCCTTCCCTTTCAAAGAGATGATGAAAGAGGTAGCGACAGAGCTCATCTAAAAGGAGTTCCTTACTTTCATAGTGACAGTAAAAAGTAGAACGTCCAACATCTGCTAGGTCAATGATATCCTGGACAGTAGTGGCATCATAGCCCTTATCGTTCAAAAGTTGTAAAAAAGTTTGATAGATGGCTTTTTTAGTCTTACTGACTCGACGATCTCTTTTTGACATATAGACACTTGAGACAAACTGTTCAGAACTGAACAGGGCTGACAGTTTGCTTCTATCCTTTCTTTGAATTTTATTAGATAATACAAATGAAAGAAGTATGTATATACCCATTATACCAAAGGAGGGAGAGAAATGAGTTCTAAAACATCTATCTGGTTAGCTTTTTTCTTAAATTTAAGCTATGCGATTGTTGAGTTGATCGCAGGAGGAATCTTTGGTTCGAGTGCAGTTCTTGCTGATTCTGTTCATGACTTGGGAGATGCTATGGCCATTGGTATCTCAGCCCTTTTAGAAACGATCTCCAATCGTGAAGAAGATAGGCAGTACACCTTGGGTTATAAACGTTTTAGTCTTTTAGAGGCCATGCTAACGGCTGTGATTCTTATGATAGGGTCTGTCCTAGTGATCTTGGAAAATGTCACAAAGATCGTTCACCCTCAACCCGTTAATGAAAATGGTATCCTATGGCTGGGAATCATTGCAGTGGCTATTAATGTGCTAGCTAGTCTAGTAGTCCGTAAAGGAAAGACAAAGAACGAGTCAATTCTTAGCTTGCATTTTTTGGAAGACACTCTTGGTTGGTTGGCCGTCATCCTAATGGCGATTATCCTCCGATTTACAGATTGGTATATCCTCGATCCGCTTTTATCGCTGGTTATTTCTATCTTTATTCTGTCGAAAGCCATTCCTCGCTTTTGGAGCGCACTGAAGATTTTCCTAGATGCTGTGCCAGAAGGAGTCGAGACAAGTGATTTGGAGAAGGATTTAGAGGCTCTACCCAATGTCAACAGTGTCAATCAACTTAGCATTTGGTCCATGGACGGTCTGGAGAATAATGCTATTGTTCACATTTGTATCAAGGACTGGGAACAGATGATGGAGACCAAAGAAGTGGTGCGTCAATGTTTAGAAGAAAGAGGCGTGCAGAATATCACTATTGAAGTGGACAGCAGTCAAAGCAATCATGCGCAACATAGGCGGAGGGTGAGAACCATAGAGCAGAAGCATGGGCATCATCATTAGAAAAACGATCTCGCTAGAGGTCGTTTTGTTATCCTATTCATTCCTCGTACTTTCTCTCAAAGTCAGTCTGGTTCCCAGCATGGTTAGGCTAGGTATTTTGCGACCGTGGAGAACTTCCTTGTTAAGAATATCCATACCTGCTCGGCCCATTTCTTCGGTATAGACGGTAATGCTAGAAAGAGGAGGATAGACCTGCTTGGTCAGGCTAGTGTCGTTAAAAGAAATGAGGCTGACGCGGTCTGGTAGGCTGATTCCAGCTTCTTGGAGAGCACGAAGGGCACCGATGGCTAAACTATCGCTGGCAGCGAAAAAGGCTGGTGGGAGTTGTTCTCCTAGCTTGTGAATGGCCTCCTTCATCAAGTCATAGCCAGATTGGGCAGTAAAGCTCCCCTGAAAGACCAGTTCTCCATGGTAGATTCCATTTGCTTGGGTAATGTCTTTGAAATTTTCTAGTCGCTTATCCTGGATGATTTCTTCCTGGTCGGTTGTTTCTTCAAGACCTGTGAGAATTCCGATACGGTTCATACCTTGGCTGAGGAAATGGTCTACAACTTGTTTCACAGCAGTGTAAAAGTCCGTAATAATACAGGTGTGTCCCAACGAGAGGGTATCACTGTCTATAAAGACTAAAGGTTTTTGGTATTCTTCAAAGGCAGAGATCTGTGATCGACTGAACTTTCCAATACAGAGTATCCCGATTACTTCCTCGCTCAGTGTAAAAGGATGGTCGTTAAAATAGCGCAAGATATCATAGTCCAACTCTTGGGCTCTTTTTTCAATACCGAGACGAATCTGGTAGTAGTAGAGGTCGTCCAACTCCCCTTGTTCGCTGACCCATTGGATAATGGCAATTTTTTGCTTGGGCTTATGGGATTCGCCTGTCTTGAGGTGCTTGGTATAGCCCAGTTCTTCAGCGACAGTTAAAATACGGTGTCTGGTTTCTTCTGTAACAGATAGACTCTGGTCGCGATTGAGGACACGAGATACGGTCGCGATAGAGACAGAGGCTAGCTGTGCGATGTCTTTTAAGGTAGCCATAAATCCTCCTCCTTTTAGGTTAGTATATCATATTTTTCTGCTTTTTACTGATAGTTTAGTAAAAGTTCAGTAAAAAGGATTGACCTTGGTAAATCCCTTAGATACAATAGAAGAAAACGATTACACGTTAAGATGACTTAACGACAGTCAAAGGAGAATTCATATGACACAAGATCTTACTACTGAAGCCCTTCGCAAAGACTTTCTTGCCGTTTTTGGTCAAGAAGCAGACCAAACTTTCTTTTCACCAGGTCGTATCAATCTGATTGGTGAACACACAGACTACAACGGTGGGCACGTTTTTCCGGCGGCTATTTCTTTGGGGACTTATGGGGCGGCTCGCAAGCGTGACGACCAAGTCTTGCGTTTTTACTCAGCCAACTTTGAGGACAAGGGCATTATAGAAGTTCCTCTAGCTGACCTCAAATTTGAAAAAGAGCACAGCTGGACCAACTATCCAAAAGGGGTTCTTCATTTCTTGCAAGAAGCTGGACACGTGATTGACAAAGGGTTTGATTTTTATGTTTATGGGAATATCCCAAATGGAGCTGGCTTGTCATCATCAGCATCTTTGGAACTCTTGACTGGTGTTGTGGCAGAGCATCTCTTTGATTTAAAACTAGACCGTTTGGATTTGGTTAAAATCGGAAAACAAACAGAAAACAACTTTATTGGAGTCAACTCTGGTATCATGGACCAGTTTGCCATCGGTATGGGTGCAGACCAACGTGCTATTTACCTAGATACCAACACTCTAGAATACGACTTGGTGCCGCTTGATTTGAAAGACAATGTCGTTGTCATCATGAACACCAACAAACGCCGTGAACTGGCGGACTCTAAATACAATGAACGCCGTGCTGAGTGTGAAAAAGCAGTAGAAGAATTGCAAGCTGCCTTGGATATTCAGACCTTGGGTGAATTGGACGAGTGGGCTTTTGACCAATACAGCTATCTGATTAAAGACGAAAATCGTTTGAAACGTGCTCGCCATGCTGTGCTTGAAAACCAACGTACTCTTAAAGCTCAAGCAGCACTTCAAGCAGGTGATTTGGAAACATTTGGTCGCTTGATGAATGCTTCTCACGTCTCTCTAGAACATGACTATGAAGTAACTGGTTTGGAATTGGACACACTTGTTCATACAGCTTGGGATCAAGAAGGTGTTCTCGGTGCTCGTATGACAGGAGCAGGTTTTGGAGGTTGTGCCATTGCCTTGGTTCAAAAAGACGCTGTTGAGGCTTTTAAAGGAGCTGTTGGCAAGCACTACGAGGAAGTCGTTGGATATGCTCCAAGCTTCTATATCGCTGAAGTTGCAGGTGGCAGTCGCGTTTTAGACTAGGAGAGAAGTAAATGGACGCTGTAATATTTGATTTAGATGGCTTATTAGCTGATACTGAGATCATTTCTCTAAAAGTTTATCAAGAATTGCTTAAAGATTTTGGAATTCCTTTCACAGAAGAAACATATTCTAGAGAATACAGTGGACATAGGGAAGAGGAGAATGTTCAACGATTTTTAGATACCTATGATTTACCTTGGAACTTTGACCAAACCTTGGAAAAAGTTTATGAACTGGAAGCTCGAATATTAGCCAAAGGTGTAAATTTAAAAAAAGGTGCTAAAAATTTGCTTGCTTTTTTGCAAAGAGAAGGTATTCCAATCGCTCTAGCAACTTCAAGTGTTGAATCTAGAGCTAGAATAATTTTGGATAGTAATGGTATACTGTCCCTATTTGACCATCTAGTTTTTGCAAAAGATGTAAAGCGAAGCAAACCTTACCCTGATATATTTTTAAAGGCCTGTAGTGATTTGAATGTTTTACCAGAGAATTGCTTAGTATTAGAGGATAGTGAAGCAGGGATTGAAGCAGCGTATAGAGCTGGGATACCAGTTGTTTGTATTCCAGACTTAAAAATGCCAGCACAGTCTTTCTTAAATAAAACAGAACAAGTTTTTCAAGATTTAGATGCTGTCAGAGACTATTTAGAAAGTAAGAAGGAGAATCAATGAGTCAGGGAGTTCTAGATGCATTTATCACGGAAGTCATTGCTGGAAGTTCATTTGAGGAAATGGATCGAATCTACCTAACCAATCGTGTCTTAGCACGAGTGGGCGAAGGTGTTTTGGAAGTTGAGACTGATCTGGATGAATTGATTGACCTCAAGGACCAGCTGGTCGAGGAGGCGGTTCGATTAGAGACGATTGAGGATAGTCAGACTGCGCGCGAAATCCTCGGTGCTGAGCTTATGAACTTCATCACACCAGCCCCTAGCCAGCTCAATCGGGACTTCTGGACGACTTATGCCTCCAATCCCGAGCAAGCTGTGGCTGATTTTTACCAGCTTAGTCAAAAGAATGACTATATCAAGGTCAAGGCTATTGCTAAAAACATTGCATTCAAAGCACCGACCGCTTATGGAGATTTGGAAATCACCATCAATCTCTCTAAGCCAGAAAAGGATCCCAAGGAAATTGCAGCAGCTAAAAAGGCAAAGAATACCAATTATCCAGCCTGCCAGCTCTGCATGGAAAATGAAGGTTACCAGGGTCGCTTGGATCACCCAGCCAGAGCCAATCATCGCATTATTCGATTTGACTTGGCTGGACAGGAGTGGGGCTTCCAGTATTCGCCCTATGCCTATTTTAATGAGCATTGCATCTTTCTGCACAGCCAGCACCTTCCTATGGCCATCAGCCGGCTGACCTTTGAGCGCCTACTGGACATTGTTGAGACCTTTCCGGGCTATTTTGCAGGTTCTAACGCCGACCTGCCGATTGTCGGCGGCTCTATCCTGACCCACGACCACTATCAGGGCGGACGTCATACCTTCCCTATGGAAATGGCAGAGCTGGATTGCAGCTTTACTTTTAGCGGTTTTGAAGAGGTAGAGGCAGGCATTGTCAAGTGGCCCATGTCCGTCATTCGGCTGAAATCTGAGAAGAAGGAACAGTTGATTGAGTTGGCTGACAAGATCTTGCAAGCTTGGCGGACTTATTCTGACCCAAGTGTGCAGGTGTTGGCAGAGTCTGAGGGTGAAGCGCATCATACTATCACACCGATTGCGCGCAGAAAAGATGGATCTTTTGAGCTAGACTTGGTCTTGCGGGACAATCAAACTTCCCCAGAACATCCAGACGGCATTTATCATCCTCATGCAGATGTGCAGCATATTAAGAAAGAAAATATCGGCCTGATTGAGGTGATGGGGCTGGCTATTCTGCCACCTCGTCTCAAGGAAGAACTCAAACAGGTAGAACTTTTCCTAATAGGAGAAAACTGTCAGGTTGCTGCCTATCATCAGGAGTGGGCCAATCAACTCAAAGACCAGAATCCGAATGTTTCCGCTGAGACGGTGAAAGATGTGATTCAGGCTTCAGTAGGGCAAATTTTCAGCCGTGTATTGGAAGATGCTGGAGTTTATAAGCGAACAGAGGAAGGGCAGGAGGCTTTCATGCGCTTCGTCCAATCCGTCGGCATCCAGCCTTAGGAAATGTGTTAGAATGGAACTAACGATACAGGGAAAGGAAGTTTTATGGCAATTTTAGTATTAGGTGGTGCTGGCTATATCGGCTCGCACATGGTTTACCGTTTGATAACAGCAGATAAGGAAGAAGTAGTCGTTGTTGATAATTTGGTGACTGGCCACCGGGCAGCCGTCCATCCGCAAGCAGTCTTTTATGAGGGGGATTTGGCGGATAAGGACTTTATGCGTGATGTCTTTGCCAAACATCCATCTATCGATGCAGTCATTCACTTTGCTGCCTTTTCACTGGTTGCTGAGTCTATGGTAGATCCACTCAAGTATTTTGACAATAACACAGCAGGCATGGTTTCCCTTTTAGAGGTCATGCAGGAATGCGGCGTTAAAAACATTGTCTTTTCTTCGACTGCTGCGACTTATGGCATTCCTGAGGAAATTCCGATAATGGAAACAACTCCGCAAAAGCCGATCAATCCTTATGGTGAGAGCAAACTTATGATGGAGACCATTATGCGCTGGGCAGACCAGGCCTACGGCATCAAGTTTGTAGCCCTGCGTTATTTCAATGTGGCCGGTGCTAAGCCAGACGGGTCTATCGGAGAGGATCACGGTCCTGAAACCCATCTCCTGCCCATTGTGCTTCAAGTGGCTCAGGGCAAACGTGAGAAGATTGCCGTCTTTGGCGATGATTACGATACTCCTGACGGCACCAATGTACGCGACTATGTCCATCCTTTCGACTTGGCTGACGCCCATATTCTGGCTGTTGAGCATCTGCGTGCCGGACATCCTTCAGATGCCTTTAACCTTGGCTCTTCGACTGGTTTTTCCAACCTGCAGATTGTAGAAGCAGCACGAAAGGTGACCGGACATCCTATTCCTTTGGAAATAGCAGAGCGGCGCCCAGGGGATCCAGATACGTTGATTGCTTCCTCTGAAAAAGCAAGAAAAGTTCTAGGCTGGCAGCCGAAATTTGATAATATCGAAACCATCATCGAAACCGCTTGGAAATGGCATTCCAGTCATCCAAATGGCTATGATGATAGAGTTTAATAGTCTCTATAGTAAACCAGTAGGATCTACTGGTTTTTTTGTTTAAATCAAATCTTAAACTAGAAGAAATTAGAAGGCCACTTCACAGTTTGCCCTACTGAAGGCCTGTAATTTTTATGGTATAATGGGTTCATTATAATTTGAAGAGTTCTGGTTGACTCTTATAAAAAAGAATAGGAAATGAGTATGCATTCGATTCTTGCCTTATATATCACCCTGATGCCGGTCATTCTGGCTGGGATTCTAAATATGATCTTTTGCAAGTCTTCACTGCTAGAGGCGGCATACCGACCCATGGATGCTGGGCTGATTTTAAAGGATGGGAAGAGGCTTTTTGGGGCTAACAAGACTTGGAAAGGTTTCTTTGGCATGATTGTCTGGGGAGCCTTGGCTCAGATCCTTTGGGGTTTGCTCTTAAAAAGTATTCCTAGCCTAGAGAAGCTGCACTTGGTCTATGCTTTCTACGAAAATACGGTGCTGTTTAATCTGGTGCTTGGGGCTCTTTTGGGGCTGGCTTATGTTTTGTTTGAGTTGCCCAATAGCTTTATAAAGCGCCGTTTGGAAATCAGAGAGGGCAAGACGGCGGAAAATGGCTGGAAATGGACCTTTATCTGGATAGATCAGATTGATTCCTTGATTGGCTGTATTATTTTCTTACTTTTCTATATCCCTCTGTCTTGGCAGCAGATGCTGGGCATTCTCATCCTAGGGGCAGGCACGCATCTGGGGGTTAATCGTCTGCTCTACTGGGCTAAGTTTAGAAAAAATCGTATGTGAGATGGGAGTATTTGATGAAAGAACTATGGCTGGAAAAAGAGCCTTCGGCCGTCTATGGCGGTAAAATCAATCAATTAATCAACCTCTGTCAGCTGGGGCTTTCGGTTCCTAAGGGTTTGATTTTGCCTGCGGACCAAGTAATGGCTTGGCTAAGAGCAGCTCTGCCAGAATACTCAAAACAGGGACTTCAAGAGCTCATCAAACTGGGCAAAGAGGGAATTGCGGAGCGTTTGCAGCAGTATCCCTTGGATCCAGCTTGGAAGCGAGAGTTAGTAGCCTTTTGTCAGGAAAATCAAGCTTATATCGTTCGCAGCAGTGCCCTTTTAGAAGACGGACAGAACATGTCATTTGCTGGCCAGTATGACTCGATTGGCAATTGCCAGACACTGTCAGAAATTGAGCAGGGCATTCGTTCTTGTCTGCTTTCTCTCTTTAATCCAGAAGCCTTGGCCTACTGGCAGCGCCAGGGTTTGCCTGAGCAGGATTTTGCCATGGCAGTGCTGATTCAGGAGCAGATAGAGCCTGACTTTAGCGGTGTCTGCTTTTCCCTAGACGTGGCAACAAATCAGGACCAGACCATGCTGTTGGAGTATGTAAATGGCTCGGCTGAGAGCTTGGTTAGCGGTCAAGTCAATCCTGAGCAGCTGACTCTTTCTTGGTACAAGCCAGACTGGAGCCAGTTTGAAAAAGTTGAAATGCCTCTAGCAGTCTTGCAGAAACTGCACGAGCAAGTTTTGCAGATTGTAGCGTATTTTGGTCGGCCGATGGATATTGAGTGGTGTGCCGTACAAGAGCAAGTCTATCTACTACAGGCTCGGCCCATTACAACCGTACCAACTAAAATCGACAGTGGCCGCTGGACGACAGCAAATTTTCGGGACGGTGGCGTGGCGGCCCAGTCCTGTCCAAATATGATGTGGAGCCTTTATCGTCATTCTTGGCAAAAGGCACTCTCCAGCTTTTTGCTGGCTATTGGACTAGAGCCAGATGGTTTGATGCCGCCGCTGATGCGCCTGCATTATGCCCGACCTTTCTGGAACTTAGGCGTGGTCAAGCAAGGTATGGAGCAGATTCCGGGTTATATTGAACGAGACTTTGATGATGAGCTGGGAGTTAATAAAGACTACCAAGGTCAAGGTTTTACCAGCAAATTAAGTCCAGCCTTGCTCTTGAATTTCCTGCGGGTAGCTTTAAAAACACAAAAAGTAACTAAAACCTTTCTGCATCAGGCGCCAGAGAAGCTGCAAGAGCTGCGTCAGCAATTTACCCGCTTGAATCAAGAAATACGAGAACTAAACGACCAAAGCCCACTGAGGCGGGTCGAGAGTCTTTGGAAGTTAGTGCTAAATCAGGCTTATTTAGACAGTGAGGGAACTTATTTCTGGCAGGCCTACATCAATACGGTCCAGCTGTCTATGAAAAAGACCAGCCTCCTCAAATGGCTAACGGTCGATGAATTTTTCCAACTGATTGCCAAGTTAGGAAATATTTCTCATACCAAGCCTTTAGCTCGAATGCTGGAAGCTGCGGATCTTATTTTGGCAGAGGAGAAACTGACAGACGATTGGCTGAAGTTATCGGTGGAAGAGTTGCATCAGCTGGCTGCACAATATCCTGAGCGAGCAGATTTCATCAAGATTCAGGATTTTCAAAGGGATTTTGGCTATCACTCGGCTCGGGAGCTGGACTTGCGAGTAGCGAGTTATGAAGAAGATGCTCATCAGGTTATGACAGTTGTCCAGCAGTTGGTTGCTGATTCAGCGTATTACCAAGCGGCCAAAGCTTCGCTCAGTCCTGTCTCAGAGTCTGAGCTGGATTTGGCTCATCAATCTCGAGCCAAGCCGAAAAAAATTGAAAAAATCAGTGAAGACCTTCGGAACTTGCTCTGGTGGCGGGAGGAATTCAAAGATATTTCCACGCGTTATTACCACCTCATTCGTCAGATTAGTCTTAAACTTGGCCGAGCCTACGAAAAGCGAGGCTTTCTGAAAAATGAACAAGATATTTTTTACATTAAGAAAGAAAGCCTGACTGCCTTTATGGAAGGGCAAAAGACTGCTGACCAGTTGCAAGAAGAAGCAGCAAATAATCGGCATTATTGCCAGGCCTATCGGAATTTTGAGCCAGTGGGGGATTTGACCGACAAACAGATGAGCTTGGAAGAGGTGGTCCATGATAGTCAGGCCCTGCTGACGGGAATGCCAGCCAGCAGCGGTCAGGTAACCGGTCGGGTTCGAGTTCTCTTGGATTTGGCGGATATTGAGACGATTGAACCGGGAGAAATTCTTGTCACTCGCTATACAGATACGGGTTGGAGTTATGTTTTCGGTATTCTGGGTGGACTTGTGACAGAGTACGGTGGAGTTCTCTGCCATGCCTCCATTGTCGCTCGGGAATGCGGGATTCCAGCTCTGGTCTGCGCCAAGAATGCAACTCAGCTGCTAGAAACTGGCATGCTGGTAACTTTAGATGGAAGAAGAGGAGAAATAAGAATTCATGAAGAAGAATGAACCTTTGTTTATCGGTGAATACGACAAATCTGTTATCCTGACCTATATGGGCGCTGCTTTTGCACTGTTGGCAGTCTATGCCGTCATTCAGTCCCAGCTGCGGCTAGCAATGATGGCCTTTATCGTTAGCGGTATCTGCGACCTTTTTGATGGTGTGGTGGCGCGGCGGATGAAGCGGACTGAAAGCCAGAAGCGTTTTGGCATTGAGATTGATTCTCTCTGTGACATGATTAGCTTTGCGGCTCTCCCGGCTGTGCTCCTCATGACCCAGCTGCCCTTGGGAGTGGCCAATATCATCTTGGCTGTCCTCTATGTCTTGGCTGCGGTCACACGCTTGGCGCATTTTAACCGCTTGGCCAAGCATGATGAAGGATCTGGCTCTTATTTTATCGGCTTGCCCGTGACTTACAGCGCCCTATTTTTCCCTCTGACCTATCTGGTCTGTCAATGGCTGGCGCCTGGTTTCTTTGCCTGGGTGTGGCTTGGCTTGTCTCTTTTGTTGACCTTCCTATTTGACTACAACTGTCGGATTCCCAAGCCAAATAAGCTGGCCTATCTGGCCTTTGCGATTTTAGCTGTTGCAAGTCTGATTGGTCTGGGGGTTCTTCCGCATGGTTAAGGTCTATCAGAGAAGGACTGGCCAAGTAGTGGAACCGACAGAATACAAGTCTGGTCTATTAGACAAGCTTTATGGTACTGCCTGGGGTCGCTTCCTATTGCCAATCTTGACCCGACCTAGCCTGTCTTATCTTCTGACTTTGAAAGACTACACTCCTTTTTCTCGCAAGAAAATAGCAGCTTTTGTTGAAAATTATCAGCTGAATCTAGCTGACTATGAAGATGGCCCCTATCCTAGCTTTGCGGCTTTTTTCCAGCGGAAAATCAAGCCCGCTCTACGTCCGGTCTGTCCTGACAGTCAAGTACTTGCTGTGGCAAATGCCAAGCTGGAGGCTTTTACCATTAGTCAGGACTTGCAGCTGACGATAAAGGGTCAGACATACAGGCTAGCTGACTTACTGTTGGACGCTGACTTGGCTCAGCTGTTCACTGGCGGAACAGCGCTGGTCTATCGTTTGGGAGTGGAAGACCTGCACCGCTATTTGGCAGCTGAATCCGGCAGAATTACCCAAAGACGAAAAATCAAGGGACGCCTCCATACGGTCAGACAGGTAGCCCAGAAGCGGCGCCTGATTTACAAGGAAAATAAAAGAGAATATTGTCTTTTAGATACCGACCTAGGACCTGTCCTGCAGATGGAAGTAGGGGCTCTCTTGGTCGGAAGAATATACAATCACAGTCAGGATCGTTTGGTCAGGGGACAGGAGAAGGGTTGCTTTGGTCTGGGTGGCTCAACCATTCTTGTCCTCTATCCAGCAGGCACGATTCGCTTGGATCAGGATATCCTGACTTACTCAGACCTCGGAATAGAAACCCAGATTCAAATGGGTGAAAAGATTGGAGAAAAGCTATGTTTAAACGATTAGCTGTTTATTATAAGGAAATGTTTCCTTTGCTGCCGCGCTTTTTTGTGGCTGCCATCATGTTTTTTGAGATTTATTTTGTTCTTCTTCTCAATGACGGAGTCACCACCTTTCACTTTGACCATCAGGAGTTGATCGGAATCTTTACCATTTTCGTCTTTCTGATGATTCTGCGGATTGCAGATGATTTCAAGGACTATGAGACCGACAGACGGCTCTTTCCTCATCGAGCTCTGCCATCTGGACGAGTAAAAAAGAAGGACTTGGCTATTGCCCTCAGCTTTATCGTAGCAGTTTCTGTACTTCTCAATGTTCTCTTTATGAACAATGTTGGCTGGTTCCTCTTTCTCTATATCTACGGAACCCTCATGTCCTTCTGGTTCTTCAAGCGTGACAAGATTCAAAATTCCCTGCCACTGGCTCTAGTGACCCATAATCCAGTCATGATGATTTTGAATCTCTATACTATCTCTTTTGTCTGCTACAAGTACAATCTGCCTCTCTTGTCCTTGCCGACCGTCTTGCTGGCCTTTACCATGTATTTCCCAAGTCTGATCTGGGAAGTCTGCCGCAAGATTCGGGCGCCAAAAGACGAGACAGAGTATGTGACCTATTCTAAGCTTTTTGGTTACAAAAAAGCCACTCGCTTTATCGAAGTGGTGACTCTGCTGGATATCTTGACCAATTTCGCCCTTCTCTGGAATATTTCCCATGTCGGAGTGGTGGTCTTAGTGCTGAATGTCATCTGGATGACCGTCCAGTTTGAGCAGTTTATTAAGGATCCGACTCGCTTTAATATCCGGGAGCGGGTGGAGCGCTATACTTATATCACGGAGACGACCATGGTTCTGTCCGTTGCTGTTTATCTCTTGATGGGGGTACTTTGATGAAAAGAATCAAGCAGACAGGGCTTGACCAGGTTGGAGGCAAGGCCTATCATTTGCTGAAAATGCAGGCTGCTGGTTTGCCGGTTCCTGACTTTGCAGTGTTTGCTTTTGACTTTTTTCAAAAATCTGCCAGCTCTGCTGACTTAGAGCGGATGGAAGCAGCCTATCGGTCTGGAGAGTTGGACTTGTCCCAACTCAGTCAGCAACTGCAGGAATGGGCTAAAGAGCAGTTTGCGCAAGAAGATCTGACAGTAGCAGAAAACTGGATTCGGCAGGAGTTTTCTCGGAAAGACTGTCGCTTTGCAGTCCGCTCATCTGCAACTATTGAGGATGGCGAGGCTTCATCCTTTGCAGGTCAGTTTGAAAGCCAGCTCAATGTGAAGATAGAGGGGCTTAAAGAAGCCATCCAAGCGACCTTACTCTCTCTTTATCAGGAGTCGGCTCTTAGTTATCTATTTGAGCAGGGATTATCCTTGAAGCAAGCGCAGATGATTTGCCTTGTTCAGGTCATGCAGGAGGGAGATTTGTCTGGGATTTACTTCACAGCAAATCCCAAGGGCATTCTGAACGAGCACATCATTGTCATCGGTCGGGGCTTGGGCAATAAGGTTGTCGAGGATAAGATTCCTACAACAATGGTGACGCTTCATCCCAAGGACCAGCTCTTTTATACAGAGCAGACGGAGAACTCTCCAGACTTATCACAGGAACAACTCGCGGAGTTACAGTCCTTGGCAAGTCAGGTAAGTCAGCTTTTCGGACCTTATATGGATATGGAGTTTACCTTCGCAAATGGCCAGCTCTATCTCTTGCAGGCACGACCTATTACCACCTTGCCAGAGGGACAGAAGATTATTCTGGATAACAGCAATATTGTCGAGAGCTATCCAGGCGTTTCCAGTCCTCTGACTATTAGTTTTATCCAAGAGGCTTATGCCAGCATTTTCCGAAGTCTGGCTCAACGCTTGGTTGGCAAGAATGCCCCTGAATTGGCAGCTTATGAAGCCACATTTCAAAATATGCTGCAGCCAATTAATAGCAGAGTCTATTACCAGATTCAGAGTTGGTATCAGCTCTTGCAGCTTCTGCCTTTTTCTAAGAAAATCATTCCTATCTGGCAGGATATGCTGGGAGTGCGAGAGACAGAGGTACCTCAGATGCCGGTACACCTGTCTGCTTTCAAACGCCTGCAAATCATGCTCCGAATCATCCGAGAGTTTTGGACGGCTCCCAAGCAAATGAGACAATTGGAAGAGCAGTTTGCCCAGATTCAGCGTGAATACGAAACGAGCTTTTCTCCCGAAGCAGATGCGGAGACCTTGATTGCCTTGGTCAGTAAGCTAAAAGAGGATATTCTGGCTCACTGGGACATTACGCTGGTCAATGACCTCTATGCTTTTGTTTATACTGGTCTCCTGAAGAAGTCGAGTCGCAGCGGGGCTGTTCAGGCTGAGATTGCAGGAATTGAGCAGATTGAAAGTATGCGGCCAGCCTTGGCTCTACAGGCTTTAACAGCTCAGCTGAAAGCAGAAGAAAATTCAGAGATTAGACAAGCTATGGAAACTGAAAGTTCAGCAGTTTTTCTAAGTCGCCAGCATCCTTTGGTCAAAGAAATTACTCATTTTATCCATGAATTTGGTGATCGAGCTCCAGAAGAGTTGAAGTTAGAAACTCCAACCTTCCGAACGCACCCAGAGCGTCTGCTCAAGCTCCTGCTGCAAATGTTCCAGCAAGAGGAGAAGAAGTTGGCACCTCAGAAACTTGAAGAAGAGGTGCAAAAATCAGGCTGGTGGACGAATTTTCTTCGCAAGCGGGCCATGACTGGCGTTAAATATAGGGAAAGCTCCCGCTTAAACCGCACTCGTATCTACGGCATGATGCGACAGATTTTCCGAACGCTTGGGCAGCAATTAGCCGAGCAAGGGCTGCTAGCTACGCCTGACGATGTTTTTTACCTGACAAAGGAAGAGTTATTTGAGCTGACCAGAAAGTCCAGAGATGTTAGTAGCTTGATAGCTGAGCGTCGGGAGAAGTTAGAGGCTGATAAGGAGCTGCCAAGCTTTAGTCGCTATGTTTTTGCTGGACAGGTCTTTGAGAAATACCTAAAACCGCAAAACCGCACCAGCAGTCATAATACGGGCAATCAAGCCTTACAAGGGATTGGCTGCTCACCTGGCTGCGTCAAGGCTCAGGTTTTGGTCGTGGAAGATGTTCAGGAAATTGAGTCTGCTCAGGACCGAATTATCGTGACCAAGATGACCGATCCGGGCTGGGTTTATCTTCTGACCCAAGCAAAGGGGGTTATTGCTGAGCAGGGGTCTTTGCTCTCGCACACGGCCATTATTTCCCGCGAGTTGGGTATTCCTTCTATTGTCAATCTTAGAGGAGCTTGCAGTCTCTTGCAAAATGGCGACTGGATTGAGATGGATGGCCTTACTGGCAAGATTCGACTGATCAAGGAGGAAGGTTATGCTTGAAATTAAACCAGTCAAACCCAATACGGCTGAGCTGGCCGATTTTCTAGCCCTGCCCAAGCAGATTTACAAGCTGGACCACCTCATGCAGTCGGAAGAGGAAGAGCTTGCTTTGATTGAAGGCAATCACCCGCTGAGTTCCGATCTAGAAACCTATGCTTTTATTGGGTATGTGGACAGTCGGCCTTGTATTCGCGGACTTTTGACTTTCTATCCAGATGATGAGGCTGCTTACTTGGGATTTTTCGAGTCGATCAATGAGCAACAGATTGCATTTGCTTTTATCGAGCATTTAGCAGGTTTTGCTCGCAGTCTCGGAGCGATTAAGATAATCGGCCCCGTACAGGCAAGTTTTTGGCTGGGCTATCGAATGCAGCTGACTGGAACAGAGGATCTCCCTTTTACAGGGGAGCCTCATAATCCAGACTATTATCCCAAGCTGTGGCAGGTAGCTGGTTTTGAGATCAAGGAGCGCTATCTATCCAATTTTTATCCCAAGGTTAGCAATAAAACTCATCAGGACAAACTAGCTCATCGCTTTGAGTCTTTTGAAAAAGCAGGTTTCACTATTTGCTCTCCAAAGAAGCAGGAGTGGGAAGAAACTTCGCTGCAGGTTTTTGATCTCCTCAATAGTCTCTATCAAGATTTTCCGATTTATCGGTCAATTTCCAGTCAGCAGTTCAGTCAGATTTTTCAAAAATACCAGTATATTATTGATTTTTCAATGGTTAAACTGGCCTATAAGGAGGGCAAGCTAGCTGGTTTTCTGATTGCCATGCCGGACTATGGTTCCCTGGTTTATCAAAAACTGACTCCTCTTAATCTAGCCAAGCTTTTTTGGACCAAGCGTTTTCCCAAACGTTATATGATTATGTATCTTGGAGTAGATGAACAATTCTTGGGGTTAGGCTCTGCCTTGGCCTATCCGATTTTTAAAGAAGCGCAGAAGCGACAAGCCTCAGCTATTGGAGCCTTGATTCATCAAAGAACCGTCACGCGCCACTATGCGGCAGAACTGCAAGGAGACAAGCATGATTATGGTCTCTTTGAGTTGGATTTGTATTCTTAGTTACTAAAGCATATTTACAAAAGCAAATTTTCTGAGTGGAAATTTGCTTTTTATTTCAAAAGGTAAAAATGAATAATATGTTTGGTTGAAAAAGAAGTAAATTTCAGTATTTGAAGATATATTTTTGAGCAAAGAAATTGTTTTTTTGAAAAAAATTCAGTAAAATTTTAAGAGATTATTATATTATGAAAAGGGAATTATTATGGAAAAAAGGATCACTGGTGAGAGGTTCCAGCGCTATTCTTTAAGAAAGTTATCAGTAGGATTGGTTTCCGCTACTATCGGAAGCTTCTTTTTTAGTACAGCGATAGCAGGAAATGTAAGTACAATTGAGGCTGCAGAAGTATCAGCTAGGCAAACTATTCCTGTTCAATATCACTACGTAGTAGAGTCTGAACTGACTGAGGCTGAAAAAAATGCGGTCGTTAAGGAGCTTCCAAAATTTGTAGAAGAAAACTCTGACGCTTATTATTTAGTATATCGTCCAAAAACTCAGGGGCTTTTGGAAAATAATCTGCCGAGGACGGGATACTCAAGTCTGTGGGAAGCAACTTTTGCAGTCGCTGGGCTGACTTTAGCAGTCTTAGTAATTGCACGAGGTAGAAATGGTAAGCGATACCTGTCTTCTATTTTGCTGGTGACGGGTCTAGGCTCTATTCTCTTAGCTCCTTCTGTGTTTGCAGTGACCAATATTGAATTGGCAGCTTACAATCAAAGGCTGAATTTGACAGTGGGAGATAAGCTGCCTGAGCCTTTAGAGATAACAGGTTTTGAATATGTCGGATATCTAAAAAGTGAAAGACAGGATAAGGTGAATGGAGAAAGAAATTACCAGATTCCTACGACTCAAAAGGGCTTGTCATCTGTTGAAGTCAATAAGCAGGCGGGCAAATCTGTGAGTTTTTCTGAGAATACAAGTACTCCTAATAAGCCAGTATCTACTGAAACAGAGAAACTGACAGAGCAAGAAAAAGCCGTTGCTGTCAAGGAGCGCGAGTCTGATCGACGTTTTCCAGTCACTGAATTACCTGAATTGCAACTCAAGAGCCAAGACAGCACCCAAACCCAAGTTCTGCCTTATCAAACTGAGTACCAATATTCAAGTGAGCTTGCAGAGGGACAATCTCAAATTATTCGTAAAGGCATATCTGGTACACGTACTGTCATCACACGAAATTATATTGCAGGTAAAGAAATTGTAAAAAGTGAAGTGGTTTCAGACCAGGTTACTGCTACGCCTATTTCGGAAATTATTTTAGTTGGAACAGCTACAGTCAAATCTGTTCCGAAAGAAACTCCTGTCCAAGAAGTTCCTGAGTTGACCAACTATGGTACAACTCCCGAAACAGCGCCAGTGCATGAAGTTCCTGAGCTGACCCACTATGGTACAACTCCCGAGACAGCACCAGTGCATGAAGTTCCTGAGTTGACCAACTACGGTACAACTCCTGAAACAGCGCCAGTGCATGAAGTTCCTGGGCTGACCAATTATGGTACAAGTCCTGATACAGCTCCAGTGCATGAAGTTCCCGAGTTGACCAATTACGGTACAACCCCCGAAACAGCACCAGTGCATGAAGTTCCGGAATTGACCAATTATGGTACAACCCCTGAAACAGCGCCTGTTCAAGAGGCTCCAGAACTGGCAGAATATGGCACCAGTACCGAGACAGCCCCAATTCACGAGACTCCAGAACTGACGGAATATGGCACAGCACCAGATACAGCACCAGTGCATGAAGTTCCCGAGTTGACCAATTATGGTACAACCCCCGAAACAGCACCAGTGCATGAAGTTCCAGAATTGACGACTTATGGCACAAGTCCTGATACAGCTCCTATTTATGAGAACTCTGAGTTGGAATTGACTACAAATGACGAGGTTAGAATAGAAAAGATTGATTTTTCTATTGAGGAGCAGTATACAAATGAGATTCCAGAGGGGAGTCGTAAAATAACAACTCCGGGAGTTCAAGGCGAACGGACTATCAAGACTCGTGTCTACAGTTCTAACGGTCAGGAAATTGACCGTCAAGAACTGTCCAACGAGGAAACCTTGGCTCCGGTAACACAAATCGTTAAAGTCGGCACGGCTAAGCCAAACATGATACCGAGTGAAGCGCCGAAAGCAGATGCTTTACCAGAGTATCCGTTGACTTACATAGATGAAACTCGCGTTGAGAAAATCAACTTCACCACTCGTGAAGAAGAAACGGATGAACTTGTTCGAGATGTCCGCCAAATTGCGACTCCGGGAGACCAAGGCGAACGGACTATCAAGACCCGCGTCTACAGTTCTAATGGCCAAGTGGTCGACCGTCAAGAATTGTCTAACGAGGAAACTCTGGCTCCCGTAACGCAAATCGTCAAAGTTGGTACAGCTAAGCCAACCATGGTACCGAGCGAAGCACCGAAAGCAGAAGCTTTACCAGAGTATCCGTTGACGTATACTGACGAAATTCGCGTTGAGAAGGTTGCTTTCAACACTGAGGAGCAATATACTGATGAATTGGTTCGAGATGCTCGTCAAATCGCAACTCCGGGAGTCCAAGGTGAGCGTACGATTGAGACTCGAGTCTACAGTTCTAATGGCCAAGTGGTCGACCGTCAAGAATTGTCTAACGAGGAAACTCTGGCTCCCGTAACGCAAATCGTCAAAGTTGGAACGGCTAAGCCAAGTATGGTACCGAGCGAAGCACCGAAAGCAGACGCTCTTCCAGAGTATCCACTAACTTACACCGACGAAACACGAGTTGAGAAGATTAACTTCACCATTCGTGAAGAAGAAACGGATGAATTGGTTCGAGATGCTCGTCAAATCGCAACTCCGGGTGTTCAAGGTGAGCGGACGATTAAGACTCGTGTCTACAGTACCAATGGTCAGGAAATCGACCGCCAAGAGCTATCTAATGAAGAAACTTTAGCTCCAGTAACACAAATTGTTAAGGTTGGTACCGCTAAGCCAACCATGGTACCAGGTGACGCACCAAAAGCAGACGCTTTGCCAGAGTATCCATTAACATACACCGACGAAACACGAGTTGAGAAGATTAACTTCACCATTCGTGAAGAAGAAACGGATGAATTGGTTCGTGATACCCGTCAAATCGTAACTCCGGGAGTTCAAGGTGAGCGAACCATCAAGATCCGTGTCTACAGTTCCAACGGTCAAGAGGTTGACCGTCAAGAACTTTCGAATGAAGAAACCTTGGCTCCCGTAACACAGATCGTCAAGGTCGGTACAGCTAAGCCAAGCATTGTACCAAACGATGCGCCGAAAGCAGAGGTTCTGCCAGAATATCCACTGACTTACACAGACGAAACTAGAGTTGAGAAAATTAACTTCACCATTCGTGAAGAAGAAACGGACGAATTGGTTCGTGATGCTCGTCAAATCGCAACTCCGGGTGTCCAAGGCGAACGGACGATCAAGACTCGTGTCTACAGTTCCAACGGTCAGGAAATCGACCGCCAAGAGTTGTCTAATGAGGAAACACTGGCTCCCGTAACGCAAGTTGTCAAAGTCGGCACGGCTAAGCCAAGCATGGTACCGAACGATGCACCGAAATCAGAAGCTTTACCAGAGTATCCGTTGACTTATACTGACGAAATTCGCGTTGAGAAGGTTGCGTTCAACACCGAGGATCAATATACTGATGAATTGGTTCGAGATGCTCGTCAAATCGCAACTCCGGGAGTCCAAGGTGAACGAACCATCAAGACTCGTATCTACAGTTCTAACGGTCAAGTGGTTGACCGCCAAGAACTATCTAACGAAGAAACCTTAGCTCCGGTAACGCAAATCGTCAAAGTTGGTACAGCTAAGCCAACCATGGTGCCAAATGAAGCACCAAAAGCAGAAGCTTTAGAAGAGTTCGATTTAATTCCACTGCATAATCTATTAGCAGAAGCGAATCAGATCAAAGCTCAGGCACGTTATTTTAACGATAGTCAGAGTCATCAATCTAACTACGATACTGCCTTGATGGCAGGTCAAGCTATTTTGAGCCAATCCCAAGCCAGTCAAGCAGAAGTTAACCAACTGGTGGAACAAATCAATCAAGCAAAGGCTCAATTAAGCGGTCTTGAGGTTGTCAAAACGGATCTTCAAAATGAGTACGATTTAAATCCAAGAATTAAAACTTCGGTTAAATATAAGAATGCGGATTCAGAAAAGCAGACAGCTTATACTGACGAATTGGCCAAGGCAGAAGGGGTTCTAAACAATCAAACTGCTACACAAGTGCAAGTAAACCAAGCTTTTGCTAGCCTGACAGCAGCCAAAGAAGGTCTAAATGGAGTGCCTAAACTCAAGCCGACAGTTTCCATTTTAAGTCTGACAGAAAATCCTGATGATAAGTCGGTTACAGTCCAATATAGACTGGAAGACCAGACCCAGTCCTTCCGTTCAGCGACTGCAGAATTGTACCAGGGAGATCAGCTTGTCCGCACTCTACCGATTACCAATTTCGCAGGAAGTCTGAAGATTGGAGATTTAGACTACTACACAGGCTATACCCTGAAAACCAAGCTGACTTATGAACTGGATAATGGCAGCTTCACTGAGCTTGAAACAGACAGTCGTAACTTTGAGCTAGAATACAAGAAGATTGCCTTCCGAGATATTGATTCTGCCGAGTTTTACAGAAAAGAAAACGACCAGTTTAAACGCGTCGTATCTATGAGCTCTATGCCTACGGATCTGTCTACCTACTTTGTCAAAGTCAAATCAAGTGAATCTAAGGAAATGCTCCTGCCGGTTCACAGCATAGCGGAAGACCAGAAGGATGGCAGGGATGTCTATAAGGTGACCGTTTCTCTGCCTGAACTGGTCCAAGAAGGTGAGACAGGCTATAAGTCTGGCTATGACTTCTATATCAGTAAGGCAGCTGTTCCTAGTCAGCAAAATGTCTACACTAGCTTTGCTGGTTTGGTAGACGCTATGAAGCAAAATATGGCTGGCAACTATGTTCTGGGAGCAGATTTGGATGCGAGCGAGGTTGGTCTGGCACCTGCTGATTATGTCTACCTCAAAGGGAACTTCACAGGCAGTCTGACTGGTAGTCATGATGGCAAGCAGTACGCTATTTATAATCTAGCCAAGCCTTTATTTGAAAACCTCAAGAGTGGTTCCTCTATTTCTAATCTGGACCTGAAAGAAGTCAATATTGTTGGTACTTATGACTCAGCTGCACTAGCTCGTAGTGCTGAAAATGCTCAAATCACAGACCTTTCTGTCCAAGGTAGAGTATCAGTTGTAGGAAACGCTTCTAACGCAGCGGGACTAATTGTGAGTGCGACAAACACCCAAATTACCAATAGCTCCTTTACTGGAACTATCGTGTCAAATGATAAACAGGGCAAAGAATACAATGTCGGTGGTTTGGTTGCCAATCTTAAGGGAGGAAACTCCTTGATTAGCCAAAGCAGGGCAGATGTGACTATTCTAGCTGGCGCTAGAGACAACAACCAACGCTTCGGCGGTCTGGTTGGCCGTTTAGAAAACAATGCCCGCATTAGCCGTTCTTATGTAACTGGAAAGATCCAAAATTCTTCTAAGAACGGTCAGATTGGTGGGGTAGTAGGTTCCAATTACTTTAATGGCTTGATTGATAATGTCATCAGCAATGTCAGTGGTACAAATGTTTACAGTATTTCTGGCGATCAAGGATATGAGAACAACCGTATCACAGAAGCTTATGCCGTTGAAGGAAATAAAACGCTGGAAAATGACAAGTTTGTCACTTCAACACTGACTCTGAACGAGGCAGAAGAGAAGCTGGCTAGCCTAGACATTACGACCACGCTAGAAGACACGAATCTCAACCTTTATTCTGTCGACTACACCCAGGAAAAGAATGCTCGAGAAGACCGTCTGATAGCTTATGCTAACATGGAAAAGCTCCTTCCATTCTACAATAAGGAGAGCATCGTTGCTTATGGAAATAAACTTCCAGATAATCACAAGCTCAATACAGAGTACTTGCTGGATGTTGTTCCGATGAAGGGTGACCAGATTATCACTGATATCAATAGCAATAAGACCGGAATTAATCGTTTGATGTTGCACTTTGAGGATAATACGGTTGAATACCTGGATCTGACCTATAAGGGAGATTTCAAACATAAGGCCATTTCAGAGTACAATGTAAATGACTTAGATCTACTTTATACTCCAGAAGCCTTCCTATCAGACTACAGCAGAGTTCTTAATCAAGTGCTGCCAGAGTTGAATAAGGTTGTCCTTGACTCACCAACTATGCGAACTGTTTTAGGCGTGAATGCTGACACTTCTCTGGATGATCTCTATCTGGATACAGCCTTTGACCAAGTCAAAACCAAGCTGTCAGAAGAGTTACGCAAGGTTCTGGCTATGGACAAGTCCATCAATACTGAAGGCAATGTCGTGGCTGACTATGTAGCCCAGAAGATTACAGCCAATAAGGAAGCCTTCCTGCTGGGTCTGACTTATCTCAACCGTTGGTATAATATCAACTATGACAATATCAATGTCAAGGATTTGTCGGCTTACAAGATGGATTTCTATGGTAAGAATGACGTTTCGGTTCTTGATACAATCATTGCTTTAGGAAAATCAGGGCTAGAGAATCTCAAGGCCAAGAACAACTATACAGCGTATGATAATTCTCTCTCTGAAGCGACTGGTAAGCGTGGGCTCTTCAATTATCTTGAAGGCTATCGTCAACTCTTCCTGCCATACAAGACCAATAATGAATGGCTCAAGACCAATACAAAAGCCTACATCGTTGAGGCTAAGTCGGATGTGGCAGAGGCTAGACAGCTTCAGGACGCAGCCGAGGGCAAGAGCAAGTACTCTGTCGGCGTTTACGACAAGATTACTGCTGATAACTGGGAACACAAGGGCATGCTCCTGCCACTCTTGACCATGACTGAGAAGGGTGTCTATGCTATCTCTAATATGTCTACCCTCTCTATGGGAGCTTATGATCGCTACCGACTTGATGCCAATGGCAGGGTGCGCTCAGACGCAGAGTTAGCTGAATATGTCGAAGACCGAGTGAGAAAAACTGCTGAATACCAGCGTGATCACTATGACTTCTGGTATAAGATTTTAAGCGATGAAAGCAAGGACAAGCTCTTCCGTTCTGTTCTGGTTTACGATGGATTCTCATTGGTTGACAAGGATGGTAAAAGATATTGGGCTCCAGCTAATGACAAAAAATCACTGGCTATGCAGGAGTTCTTCGGACCAGCTGGTAAGTGGTACCCAAGCAAGGGCTACAATGCCTATGCTACAGGAAGTGTAACTCACTTTGATGCTGCTCGCTTGTTAGAAGACTATGGAAACTCTGTCTATACGCATGAGATGACCCATAATTCTGACGGTGGTATCTACTTTGAGGGCAATGGCCGCCGCGAAGGTCTGGGTGCGGAACTCTATGCTCGTGGACTCTTGCAGTCCACTCCAAGTGCAGATGAAGCTACCATTACGCTCAATACCCTCTTCAAGGTGGACAAAGACTCTAAGACGCGTCTACACACATATAACTTCAAGGAACGCGTTCAAAATGAAGCAGACCTGCAACACTATGTCCATGGTATGTTTGACATGATTTACACCCTAGATTATCTAGAAGGTAGCTCTATGCTGAAGCAGAGCGATGATGCTAAGCTTCAGTGGTTCAGGAAGATGGAGAATTACTATATTACAGATAAGTATGGTAAGGAGACTCACGCTGGTAACCAGACGCGAAGCTTTACTGCTGAAGAAATCAAGCAGCTGAAGACCTTTAACTCTCTGATTGAAAATGATGTGATCACTCGTCGGGAGAACAAGGATAGTGGGAAATACGGTCGAAATGGCTACCTCAGTCTCAGCCTCTTCTCACCAATCTACTCAGCCTTGAGCAATCCAAATGGAGCGCCGGGTGACGTCATGTTCCGTCGCACGGCCTATGAGTTGCTAGCGGCTAAGGGCTACCATGAAGGATTTATCCCTTATGTTTCTGGTAAGTACTCTAAGGAAGCCTTTGATGAAGGTAAGAAAACGTGGGACGGATGGTCCGGAAGAGATGTTGGTCTCGTAACTGACCAGAAAGTCTTGGAAAATGTATTCAAGGGTGAATACGATTCTTGGGCATCCTTCAAGAAGGCTATGTACCAAGAGCGGATTGATCAGCTGACCAAGCTCAAACCAATCACCATTGAGTACGAGCTAAAAAATCCAAGCAGTACCAAGAAAGTAACCATTCGTTCTTATGAAGAGATGCAAAAGCTAATGGACGCAGCCGTAGCAGAGGATGTGCGCAACATTACCAATGCTACCAGCCGTGTCGAAGCTAGCTGGGTCAACCTGCTCAAGAAGAAGATATATAATGCTTATCTTCGTGAGACAGACGACTTCAGACAATCAATCTTTAATAAGTAATCATTTTAATACTAGCTAAGGAAACTTAGCTAGTATTTTTTTTACATTTTCCTTGATTTTTGAATTAGGATATGGTTAAATATTTTAAAGAAACAATTGTTGCGCAACAAATGTATCAGAAAGGAATGTTATGCCTCCAAAAAACAAATTCACCAAAGAAGAAATCATTGAAGCTTGCTTAGATCTTGTTCGAGAAGAGGGAAAGTCAGCTGTCACAGCACGCGCTGTTGCTGCTAGATTGAAGTCTTCACCTAAGGTCATTTTTGGCCTCTTTGATAGCATGGAAGAGCTTAACAAGGCCATTGTTATTGCTGCTGAGGAAACCTTTGTCAGACAAGTTGAAGTTGCTTTGCAGGAAGAAAAAGCCTTTCGGGCTGTAGGGATTGCTTATATCCGTTTTGCTGCTGAGGAGCCCCAGCTTTTTCAACTGATCTTTATGAATGAGTCTGAACGTGCTATTCATCAATTTTCTGAGTTCTTACCAATCAAAGATTACAGTTATGAAAAAATGATTTTGTCCATTCAAGAGGAATATGGACTTTCAAGACAGCTATCTGAGCAACTTTATCAGCATCTATTTATTTATTCGCATGGAATTGCCAGTATGACTGCTGCAGGAATCTATCGCTTTTCACCAGCAGAACTAACAGCCATGCTGACACAAGTATTCACAGCACTTATAAAGGAACTAATAGGAGGAAATCATGATTGAACTAAAGGGAGTAAGAAAGTCCTACGGAGCCAATGAGGTTTTAAAAGGTGTCGACTTAGGGATTGAAGAGCAAGATTATTTAGTGATTTTGGGTGCTTCTGGATCGGGTAAGTCGACTTTGCTAAACATTCTTTCAGGCCTTGAAAAACCAGATCAGGGTGAAGTTTTATATGATGGGGAAAATATTGCGTCTTTGAACGAAAGCAAGCTGACAAAGTTTCGCAAGGATCACATCGCTTTTATATTCCAGCAATATTATTTATTACAAGAGTTGACGGTAGAGCAGAACGTTAAAATGGGAGCTCATCTTGCAAAGAATAAAGATTACCTCCCAATTATTGACGCAATGGGTTTAAAAGAAAAACTCCATCAATACCCTAGTGAGCTATCGGGTGGTGAGCAACAGCGGATAGCGATTGCTAGAGCCTTGGCCAAGAAGCCCAAGGTACTTTTCCTTGATGAGCCTACAGGAGCTCTCGATGAGGCGACAGGCCGCCAGATTCTATCCTACATTGCTCAAATGAAAAAAGAGCTTGGATTTACCTTAGTGATGGTCACTCATAATGAGCATATTGCCAAGCTGGCAAATACTGTGGTGAGGGTGAATAGCGGGCAAATTCAGGACATTACGATCAATGAAGAGCCAAAGAGCGTAGAAGAGATTGGGTGGTAGATTATGGTAATCAGTCTCAAAGATTTACGGAAATTATCTGTTGTCTCCATTATCAGCTTTTGTGCAGTTTTGGTCTCGACTTTATTTGTCAATTTTTACCTTGATCTTCAATCTATTGAGGTTGAGACATTATCTCTACCGGCCAAGGCTTATTACGATGCTCAAGTTCTCATTGCTAAATTTGTCTCCTTGGTTAGTGGAGGAGTGCTTTCTCTCTTAGCTGTTCTTCTCTTATTCTTTTATATCAAGCAGTTTATTGATGATCATAAGGAAGAGTTAGGGATTCTAAAAGCCTTGGGCTATCAAAATTTTGAATTAGCCAAGCATTTCTGGATTTTTAGTTGTTCAGTTTTTATAGGAGCCTTGCTTGGGTTTGCTTCATCATTCTTCTTTATGAAGGACTTTTATGATTTGCGCAATCAAAAAGGTCTCTTGCATAACATTGAAATTCATTTTCATTGGCAATTGTTCCTCGCTTTGGTCATCTTGCCGTTTTTTCTATTTGCCTTCTTAGGAATTGGCTATGCTTTGATAAAATTGAAGCAGCCAAGCCTTTATTTGCTGAAGAGATTAGAGTTGGCACAAGTAAAGCAAAAACATCGCACGACTAAAGCAAATAAACCTTTTTTGAAAGAGTTGGGGGCTGTTCATTTTTATAAAAGGAAATTATTGATTTTCTTTGTCGTCTTTGCAGCATTTTCTTTTGCAGCCATGATGCAGCTTTCCCTAGGAATGAAAGACTTTATAGATGGTACCATTCAAGTTATGATGATGGGAATAGGCATTCTTTTGTCACTTTCGATTTTGCTCCTTTGTCTAGGAACTGTCGTCCAAGAAAACAAAGCCAGTCTGGCTCTCATGAAAGCCTTTGGCTATAGCAAAAAAGAATGTAGTCTCGTTATTTTTGCTCGTTATCGTCTGGTGGCTTATCTGGGTTTTATCTTAGGGACGGTATATCAGTATGGTCTTATGAAGTTACTCCTTAAAGTTATTGTAAAAGATGCTAAGGGGGTCCCCGACTACTCATTTGATGTTCAGCTTTGCTTAATCTCCTTCTTCGCATTTGTGATCTTATATGAACTTCTCTTTGCCTACTATGTCAAAACTATTGAAGGCTTGACCTTAAAAGAAGTCATGCTAGCTGAATAATATAAATAATCTAGCTTTTACACTGATAACCCCATCTGTAAAAGCTATTTTTGTGCTATAATGATAAAAAAATATGAGGAGATTAAAATGAATCAAACTGTTCAATATTTACAAGAATTAACGGCGATTCCTTCCCCAACAGGCTTTACGGCTGAGGTGGCTGACTATCTGGTACAAACGTTGGAAGGATTAGGTTATGAGCCTGTCCGGACAAATAAAGGTGGCGTCCATGTTGTAGTTAAGGGTGAAAATGATGCCCAGCATCGGGTAGTGACTGCTCATGTGGATACACTGGGGGCTATTGTTCGGGCTATTAAGTCTGATGGTCGTCTTAAGCTGGATCGGATTGGCGGTTTCCCTTGGAACATGATTGAAGGAGAAAACTGTCTAGTTCATGTGGCAAGTAGCGGTAAGACTATCAGTGGGACTATTTTGGTTCACCAGACTTCTTGTCATGTCTACAAGGATGCTGGAACGGTTGAGCGTACTCAGGACAATATGGAAGTCCGTTTGGATGAAAAGGTGACAAGTGAGAAAGAAACGCGAGATTTAGGAATCGAAGTTGGTGATTTTATTTCTTTTGATCCTCGTACCACAGTTACTGAGTCAGGCTTTATCAAGTCTCGCTTTCTGGATGACAAGGTCAGCGCAGCTATTTTGCTCAATCTTTTGCGCGTTTATAAGGAGGAAAATATTCAGCTGCCGGTGACAACTCATTTTGCTTTCAGTGTCTTTGAAGAGGTTGGTCATGGGGCTAACTCCAGCCTGCCGGAGCAAGCGGTAGAGTATTTGGCGGTTGATATGGGGGCTATGGGTGACGACCAGCAGACAGATGAGTATACGGTTTCTATCTGTGTCAAGGATGCATCAGGACCTTATCATTATGGCTTCCGCCAGCATTTGGTAAATTTGGCCAAGGAGCAGGACATTCCTTATAAACTGGACATCTATCCATTTTACGGGTCAGACGCCTCTGCAGCCATGAGTGCAGGAGCAGAAGTCAAGCATGCCCTGCTAGGTGCAGGTATCGAATCCAGCCACTCTTATGAGCGGACTCATATTGACTCGGTTGAAGCGACAGAGCGCATGGTCGATGCTTATTTGAAAAGCGAGTTAGTAAGATAGGCAAAAGCAGAGTTCTATGCTAAAGTTTCTAAAATATCTTTCAAGCTTACTTCTATTCATTCTAGTTCTTGCGTTTTTATACCATCAATATAGTCTGAACAAAGAGAAAAAGTTCCTCACCTCTAGTATCGGTCAGCGAGTAGAGGTAGACGGAAAGCGAATGAGTGTCTATGTGGCTGGAAATGGACCGAAAACACTGGTCTTTCTCTCGGGTAGTGGGACAAGTTCACCTATTCTTGATTTCAAATCCCTGTATTCCAAACTTGTAAAGGACTATCGAGTAGTTGTGGTAGAGAAGTTTGGATATGGCTTTAGCGATGATTGGTCTAATCATCGTGATTTGGATACTATTCTAAGTCAAACAAGGAAAGCTTTACAGAAGGCTGATGTCAAAGGGCCATATGTTCTCCTTCCGCATTCTATGTCGGGATTAGAAGCTATGCATTGGTCTGCTTCTTACCCTAAGGAAGTTGAAGCGATTATTGGTTTAGATATGTCCCTTCCTCAAGCATTCGATAAGTATAGAGCCAATCGGCTTCTATATAAGACTTTGCAATTTGCTGCTAACTTGGGCCTGAGTCGCTGGTTTTATTCTCCCGATAAAGAGATCCGTTCCCTGTCTAATGGTTCTTTGAATCCAAAGGAAAAGTCAATTTATAAAGCTTTATTCTATCGATATCCCTTGTCTAATGCCGTAATAAAGGAAGCAGAAGAAGTAAAAAGTAATGCAAAACTTGTAAAGCAAGACAAAGTCCCTGCCATTCCTTATTTACTATTTGTATCCAATGGTCAAGGGACAGGTTTTGCTAGAAAAGACTGGCAAGATATGTCGAAAGACTTTGCTAAAGATCATAAAAATGTTCAGCTAAAGAGTTTTGATGTTCCGCACTATATTCATAGTTATATTCCTGATGAGCTTACTAAGGAAATAAGAAAATTTTTGAAGTAAGTTTTGGAAAGGATATCTAGGAAGATCTAATAAAAAACAGCAGGTTAAACAACCTGCTGTTTTTCTAATATTTATTTTTTAAAAAAATTTTAATATAAATTTGTAGCTTGATGGGTTATAATAGATAATACACTCTAGGAATGAGATACAGAGATAGGATAGGTTTATGAGAAAACATAATAAAAAAAGAATTAATATAAAGAAACTGCTTTTCTTTAGCTTGCTTAGTTTTACAGTGGTTCTTGCCCTCTTTTTTGGAGTTAAGAGAATTTACTCATATTTTCAAGACAAGGAATACCAAGAGAAGATTGAAGCCTTAATTTCCAAGGAAGAGAAAAATTATTCTTCAAACACTGAAAAGAAGAGTAGACAAGAGGGGAGCCACTATATTGAAACTTTCTATCCATTGAGAGATGGTCAAGTCAATACGACCGTCAAAGAAATGATGGATGCTGACAGTCAAACCATCAAGAATGACCATAAAAAAGATAGTAAGATTGATCAATTGACTTTCTATTATTCAGAAGAAAAAGATACCAGTCTAACTGATGTAAAAGAAGTTTTGGTTCATCGAAAGGACTATCAAGCTAAAAACAGGAAAATTAGTCCTGCTGAAACTCGTCAAATAGCTTGGAGCTATCTAGGTTCAGATGGCAATCGTTTCACCTTAGATAAGGTCTTTCAGGATGCAGAAGTTGCAAAAGAAGTCCTCCTAAGTGAAATCTCTAGCCAACTCACCTTTAGACAGATAGATGAGACGGCTCAGACAGAAGTTCTTAACAATATGTCCTCGAGTGACTTAAGCCAGTGGAATTTCCGGTATGAGAATAGTCATTTTTCTATTAGCTTACCTAGGGAAATTCAAGGCTTGACTAGTATAGAAGTCCCTTTATCCAGCCTTTATAATCAAATCAACCCTTCTTATCTTAAAGGAGCGGACTTGGAAGCATATCAGAACTATGAATCTAAAAGACATGAGAAAATGGTTGCTCTGACTTTTGATGATGGACCGGATGCTAAAACAACACCACAAGCGTTGGATATCCTAAAGAAATACGGTGTTAAGGCTACTTTCTTTATGCTAGGTCAAAATGTAGTAAGCAATCCTGACATTGTCAAGAGAGTAAAAAATGAAGGTCATCAAATTGGAATACATACATGGGATCATCCTGTTTTAACTAAACTGCCTATAGAAACAGTCAAAAAAGAAATTTTTGATACCCAGACGGCTATATATAATGTTGTAGGAATTAAGCCAACGATTACGAGACCACCTTATGGAGCTATTAATTCTACGATTCAAAATGCGATTGACCAATCCTTTATCATGTGGAATGTGGATAGTCTAGATTGGAAGACACGCAATACTAAAGCCATTATGCAGGAGGTTGCCAAGACCCAACCAGGCTCTATCATCCTCATGCATGATATACATCAGACCAGTATTGATGCCCTTCCGAGTGTCATCCAGTATCTGCAAAATAATGGTTACACTTTGGTGACAGTCGATGAGTTGCTAGAGGGTCAATTAGAGCCACATCGACTTTATTACAGTAGAAATTAATGCTCCACCTTATGGATCTGTATCTCTCCTTGTTTAAAGAAGAAGGAGTGGCTTCTGCTTGCAAACTTGATAATTAATTAAAAAAGCTTTGGGAATCTAATTTTCCAAAGCTTTTTTTATAAAGTTGATTTTAATCAGCTAGGTATAGTTCTTGATTTTTTAAGATAAGTTCACGAACAGAAGCATATTTTTTCAACGTTTTTAGTTCTTCTGGATGGCTGATGAGGGTGATAACAGAACCTTCCTTTCCCATGCGTCCTGTTCGGCCAGAGCGATGGGTATAGGTTTCGATGTCGCGAGGAAGCTCATAGTTTACTACGCACTCTAGAGAGTCAATATCAATGCCTCGGGCAACTAGGTCAGTAGCCAGTAAGAGAGTAATCTGATGGTCTTTAAACTTATTAAGAATCACTTTTCTGAACTTAACGTTGACATCACTTGCAAGTGAAACAGCATTGGCTTCACGATACTGGAGTTTTTCTTCAGCACTGCCCAGGTCTGACAGAGCGTTGAAGAAAACCAACCCACGGAAATCTTCAACATTGGATAATTTGCGAAGCAACTCCACTTTATCACGTTTTTCGACTTGCATGTAAAAATGCTGAATGTTGTCTAAAACGAGGTCGTCAATGCTGATTTCTAGAGTATTTTCAGCAATCTTATCGTGGTCGAACTTAGCGGTGGCGCTCATATATACCAGCTGGTGGTCACGAGGTGCATAGCGAACGATTTTATCAACAAAATGATACTGAGAATCGCTGAGAAGCTGGTCAAATTCATCTAAGACGATTGTATCAATATTCATTATCTTAATTTTTTTTAGCTTGACCAATTCAAAAATTCGACCGGGAGTGCCAATGATAATCTCTGGTCCTTTTTTTAGACGTTCAATCTGGCGTTTTTGACTGGATCCGGAAATAAATAGCTGAGCGTTCAAACCAAGCAAGTCTGCCCAGCTTTTGCAAACTTCAAAGATTTGCCCAGCCAGCTCAGTATTAGGAGCTAAAATCAAGAGTTGTTGAGCTTTTTTGGGTGTTAGCTTAAGTAGACAGGGAAAGAGATAGGCTAGTGTTTTACCAGTTCCCGTTGGACTGATCCCTAAAACAGATTTTCCTGATGAAATCGGCTCAAATATCTCTTCCTGTATACTTGTAAGTTCTGAAAATCCTAGTTTCTCTAACTTGTCTTGCCAAGAGCTAGGAAAATGTGTTTTAATCATAATCAACCTCAAATCTAATGCCAGCATCCTTGCGCATGGTCCACAATGTTTGGTGAACGGCAGATGCTGATTTTAACCATTCCTCATAAGCGGTTCTTTCTTTCCCCAGTAATACTGTCGCAAAAGCTTGAGCTTCCTCCTGCATGGTATGAGAAGCTTGCTGGATGGGAAGAATGGTTTCTTGTCCATCTAGTCCATGGAAAATAGCAGAGCTGATAAATTCAATCCCGTCTAAAGTGAGGGTTCCTTGATCAGTATATATTTCAGCAGGTAGATTGCTATTGATATTTTTTCCCGCATGAATCCCGACTTGAAAATCGGGATAAATCAAAGATCCCACTCCATTTAAGTCAACGGTATTAGGTAATTGTTGAGCACTGTATCGAGCAGATTGAGGGGAACCAAAGAGTCTAATCGCAGCGTATACGGGATAGATACCTAGGTCCATCAAAGCTCCACCAGAAAACTTGGCAGAAAAAACATTAGGTTCTTTCCCTGAAAGTAGTGCCTGCATCTTAGAAGAATATTTGGCATAGGTGAAGTGGGCTCCCCAGACAGTCTTGTCCTTGAGAAAGTCTTGAATAATAGCGAAGGCTTCTTCATGATAGTTGCGGGCAGCTTCAAAAATATAAACTTCTTCTTGCTTAGAAAGAGCAACCAGTTCCTTCCATTCTTCAGGCAGCGACACAGCTGGTTTCTCAATAATAGCGTGTTTGCCTGCTAAAATAACTTGTTTAGCCTGCTCAAAGTGTAAGGAATTTGGACTGGCGATATAAACTACGTCAAGAGCACTACTTAAAAAATCAGTCAAATCACAAAAAAGTTCTACATTTTGGTAATCATGGGCAAAGGTTTGCGCAGTAGCTAGACTCCTCGAATATACAGCCAGTAACTCATAGTGGCCACTGAGCTTAGTGGCCTTGATAAACTCATGGGAAATCTGTCCTGTTCCAATAATACCTAATTTTAACATGCTTCCCTCCTTTAAAAATCTCTTTATTTTTTACTGTTTAGCCCTTTCATTATACCATGATTTGGTGTAAAATAGATAAGATTAAAAATATTGGAGCAAGAAATGCAAAACAGACCTATTATTATTGGAGTGACCGGTGGATCAGGTGGTGGTAAAACCAGTGTCTCCAGAGCAATTTTATCTAATTTCCCAAATGAAAAGATTGCTATGATTGAGCATGATTCTTACTATAAAGACCAGTCTCATCTGACTTTTGAGGAAAGGATTAAGACAAACTATGACCATCCTTTTGCCTTCGATACAGATCTAATGATTGAACAAATCAAGGAGCTTTTGGCTGGTCGTCCTGTGGATATCCCCACCTATGATTATACAGAGCATACCCGTAGTAGCAAAACCTATCGCCAGGAACCTAAAGATGTATTTATCGTAGAAGGGATCTTGGTACTTGAAGATCAGCGCTTGCGAGACTTGATGGATATCAAAATTTTTGTCGACACTGATGATGATGTTCGAATCATTCGCCGGATCAAACGGGATATGGAAGAACGTGGTCGCAGTCTGGATAGCGTTATTGAACAATATTTGGGCGTAGTGAAACCCATGTATCATCAGTTTATTGAGCCGACTAAGCGCTATGCTGATGTCATCATTCCTGAAGGAGCTTCAAATACAGTTGCCATTGATCTGATCACAACTAAGATTGAAAAAATCTTAAAAGAAGCTAGAAATTAATGAGGAGGAAGTCTAGTAAAGAGCTAGACTTTTTAAATAAAATGAGAAATATTGTGAAAAAAGAATTTCATTCCCGATCTAAATTTTTCGCCTGTTTGTTAACATTTTGCGCAGGGTTTGTGGATGCCTATACCTTCATTGAAAGGGGAGGAACCTTGGTAGCTGGGCAAACAGGAAATGTTGTTTTCCTTTCAGTTGAATTGATTAATCATGAGACAAGAGAAATTGAAGTAAAACTGGCTACGATGTTAGCATTTATGCTAGGGATCTTTCTAATGACGGTTTTTCAAAATCTTTTTGAGAAATCCTGGTGGCGGCTTTCTAGCATTGTCCCACTGATCTTAGTAGCATCTGTAATTGGTTTTTTGCCAGCCAACTTCGCCAACATCTATATCGTGCCTCCTCTTGGTTTTTGTATGGGCTTGGTAGCGACGGCTTTTGGGGAAGTAGATGGCATTGCCTATAATAATTCCTTTATGACAGGTAATCTTAAGAAGACCATGGTTGCTTTTGGGACTTACGTTCGAACAAAGAAAATACCTTACTTAGAAGAAGGTTTGTTTTTTGTGGCTCTTTTAGGTAGCTTTGTGACGGGAGCCATTGTGTCTACCTATCTCATCCAATTCTGGTATCTGAGAACGATCTGGTTAGTAAGCTTGATTTTATCAGCCTTTTTAATCTTTAGATTAACTCAGTATCTGCGTAGAAGATAACAAGTAAGTATATAGCATTAAATATAAACTGAGATCATCTTGTCTCAGTTTTTTGTTTCGAAATTTGGTTAAGTCGACTTGACGTCATAAATTACAGAATACATACCCAAGTGATTTTTAAAGGATTAGAAAATTTCCTTGATTTTTAATTGCGGGCATAGAAGGATTGAGCTAGGAGAGTCTCTTTATGATATAATAATAGGGAAATAAGGAGGAATGAAAATGTCTAAGATAATTAATACAAATAAAGCACCTAAAGCTATTGGTCCCTATGTTCAAGGACGAGTAGCTGGCAATCTTTTGTTTGCAAGTGGCCAGATCCCTTTGTCACCAGAAACTGGTGAGATTGTCGGTAGCACGATTGAGGAACAGACTGAGCAAGTTCTTTCAAATATCAAGGCTATTCTAACAGAAGCTGGAACTGATTTTGATCATGTCGTGAAAGCAACTTGTTTTTTGAGTGATATCAATGATTTCGCGGCTTTTAATGCTGTTTATCAAACAGCCTTTTCAAGCGCTTATCCTGCTCGATCTGCTGTAGAAGTAGCGCGCCTGCCTCGGGATGTTAAAATTGAAATTGAAGTCATTGCTGAGCTAGATTAAAGGTCTAGCTGGAGGGGAGAGAATATGCCAGAGAAAGAGATGAAACTAGTCATTGTTACAGGAATGAGTGGTGCAGGAAAGACAGTAGCTATTCAGTCATTCGAAGATTTGGGCTACTTTACCATTGATAATATCCCGCCAACACTTGTACCTAAGTTCCTGCAATTATTGGAAACAACTAATGATATTGACAAACTAGCTCTTGTCGTGGATATGCGTAGTCGTTCATTTTTTGCTGAAATTCAGAACGTTTTAGATCAGGTAGAAAACAATTTAGAAATTGATTTTAAAATTCTCTTTCTAGATGCGGCTGATAAAGAATTGGTAGCTCGTTACAAGGAGACACGACGTAGCCATCCATTGGCAGCAGACGGTCGGATTTTAGACGGAATTAAGTTGGAGCGAGAATTGTTGGCTCCTCTTAAGAATCTCAGTCAAAATGTTGTCGATACGACAGATTTAACTCCTCGTGAATTGCGAAAGACTATTTCAGAACAGTTTTCAGACCAGTCTCAACAACAATCTTTTCGTGTTGAGGTCATGAGTTTTGGATTTAAGTATGGGCTTCCTTTGGATGCGGATCTGGTTTTTGACGTCCGTTTTTTACCAAACCCATACTATCAGCCAGAACTGCGTAATCAAACAGGACTTGATAAACCAGTCTTCGACTATGTCATGAACCATGAGGAGTCAACTGAATTTTATCAACATCTACTGAATTTAATTGAACCGATTTTACCTGGTTACAAGAAAGAGGGAAAGTCAGTCTTGACAATTGCTGTTGGTTGTACTGGAGGTCAACATAGAAGTGTTGCCTTTGCTCAGCGTTTGGCAGACGATTTAGCTAAAAATTGGCCTGTCAACTGTAGCCATCGTGACAAAGACCGCAGAAAGGAAACGGTAAATCGCTCATGAGAAAGCCCAAAATAGCTGTTATTGGTGGTGGAACCGGGATTTCCGTTATCCTTGATAGTTTACGAAAAAGGGATGTAGATATTTCTGCTATCGTTACGGTTGCTGATGATGGTGGTAGTTCAGGTGAGTTAAGAAAGAATACTCAGCTAACTCCTCCAGGCGATTTACGAAATGTACTTGTTGCTTTGTCTGATATGCCAAAGTTTTATGAGCGAGTCTTTCAGTATCGCTTTGCTGACCAAGATGGACCTTTGGCAGGCCATCCTTTAGGAAATTTAATTATTGCTGGTATTTCTGAAATGCAGGGGTCAACCTATAATGCCATGCAAATTCTAACCAAGTTTTTCCATACAACAGGAAAAATTTATCCATCCAGCGATAGTCCATTAACCCTTCATGCTGTTTTTACTGATGGTGCCGAAGTAGCTGGGGAGAGTCGGATTGCCGATTATAAAGGCATGATTGACCATGTCTATGTGACTAATACTTATGACGATGAAAAGCCCCAAGCCAGTCGTAAGGTTGTCCAGACTATTCTAGACAGCGATATGGTCGTACTTGGTCCAGGATCACTTTTCACCTCTATTTTGCCAAATTTGGTGATTGAAGAGATTGGCCAAGCTCTACTTGAAACCAAGGCTCAGGTAGCTTATGTCTGTAATATTATGACCCAAAGAGGGGAAACTGAACACTTTACGGATGCCAATCATGTGGAAGTTTTGCATCGTCATTTGGGACAAAAATTTATCGATACAGTGCTGGTGAATATTGAAAATGTTCCAAAAGATTATATGAATTGTAATAAATTTGATGAGTATTTGGTGCAAGTTGAGCATGACTTTAAGGGGCTTCAAGAACAAGTTCCCCGTGTTATTTCTTCTAATTTTTTACGTTTGGAAAATGGTGGAGCCTTCCACGATGGAAATTTAGTTGTGGAAGAGTTGATGAAGAATATTCAGGTGCGAAAATGAGCTTTACGGTAAAGGTAAAAGAAGAATTATTGGGGCTAGGTACCGAGAGTAAGAGTGAATTAGCCGCTATCATGAAGATGTCTGGTAGTTTAGGTATTGCAAGTCAAGGACTAACTCTATCCATTACTACTGAGAATGCGAAAATTGCTCGTCATATTTATGAGTTGCTGTTGAGCTTTTATCAGGTGAAATCTGATATTCGTCATCACCAGAAAACTAATTTACGAAAAAATCGTGTCTATACGGTTTTTTTAGATGAAAAAGTTGAAGATATCTTGTCAGACTTGCATTTGGCGGATGCTTTCTTTGGAATCCAAGAGGGGATTGATCCTCTTATTCTATCTGATGATGAAGCAAGTAGAGCTTATCTTAGGGGGGCTTTCTTGTCAAACGGTAGTATGCGAGACCCAGAATCCGGTAAATACCAACTAGAAATCGTTTCTGTCTATTTGGACCATGCCCAAGGACTTGCTAGTTTGATGCAGCGTTTCTTACTAGATGCCAAAACCATCGAGCGAAAAAAAGGTGCTGTTACTTATTTGCAACGAGCAGAAGATATCATGGATTTTCTGATTGTTGTTGGAGCAATGGAGGCCATGGCCGAGTTTGAAACTGTGAAAATCCTTCGGGAGACTAGAAATGACCTCAATAGGGCTAATAACGCAGAGACTGCCAATATAGCCCGAACCGTGACAGCCAGTATGAAGACTATCAATAATATTGTCAAGATTATGGAGACGAGTGGCTTGGAGAGTCTGCCAATTGATTTACAAGAGGTGGCACATCTGAGAGTTAATCATCCTGACTACTCTATCCAGCAGTTGGCTGATAGCCTTAGTAAACCTCTGACCAAAAGTGGCGTGAATCACAGACTTCGGAAAATTAATAAGATTGCTGATGATCTATAACAAAGAAAACTAGAAACGGCTCTAGTTTTCTTTTTTTAGCAAGTGACAGCTAGACTTTGTCATGATACCGCATAGGAATGTCATCTTTTTGTCACAAAAGTAATAGGAAATTAGTGTAAAATAGATCTATTATGATTTTAGAGCAGGCAGAATCAATCTTCTAACTTGTTACAAAAAGGAATAAAAATGAAAAAAATAATCAAACGTACTGTAGTTGGTCTTCTTGTCTTATTATTTGGCCTGACCCTGATTTTGGTACCTTCCTCAATTCAATCCTCTGATCAGCTAAAGAATGTAGAAAGCACAATTAGTTTGTCTAGTATGGTTGAATCTGGACTTCAGAATGCAACCGTAGGAACAAATGGTCTAAGTACAGAGATTACGATTAACAGCAAACAATTGAATCAGTTACTGAAACCATTTTTGACTGATAATCAGAGTCAAGAATTATTGGAGAGTGCGTACAGCATTGAAGGGGATAAATTAAGATTGCAACTCCCTATAAAAATCCTTGGGATTGACAGCAAACTTGATTTGCGATTCTACGCGGCCTACGAAAATCATACCCTACGATTTGATCTTGCTAGCTCTCGTCTAGGAAATCTACCAGTACAAAAAGCTATTGTAGCTTCGATTTTACAAAATAGATTAAAAGACCAGTCCAGTAATCTAGCCATGGAACAAGAGACAATATTGGTTTCTCTGCCAGAGTCTCAGTTTAAAATTACAGGACTTAATATACAGGATGATATTGCCAAAGTTAAGCTGACAATGAATATGTCAGGTTTGCTAGGCCAGTAGGAGTAGAGATTATGCCTATAGTAAATTTAGCTCAACCTGATGTCATTTTAATTAATAGCAACTTGCGTTTGCGAGCTTATGATGGCCACTATCAAGTGGCCTTTTCTTGGTATCAGGATCCAGAGCTTGTCTATTTCGTTGACGGCAAAAAAGGAAGTTATTCTCTAGAAAAGATTAAGAAGATGTATGAGGTCCTTAGTCAGCGAGGAGAACTATATTTCATTGAAGTTAAGCAGGATAATTCTTGGTTGCCAATTGGCGATGTGACTTTTTCGGAGAATGACTTACCTATTGTAATCGGAGTGGAGACTTATCGATCTATTGGTATTGGACGAGACGTTATCGGAGCATTGATTGAGAGGGCTCGATCTCTGTCTTATCGTCAGTTACGGGTTCAGGACATTTATGATTTCAATCTCCCTTCTAAAAAGCTATTTACTTTATTCGGTTTTTATCCTTATGAAGAGACGGAGCTGGGACATCGTTATGTTTTAGATTTACTTTTACCTCTAACTGATATCCAGCCCAGCCAACTTTTCCTTTCAGAAAAAAAGCTAGAAGAAATTGAGACATGGTTTGACCAAGAAGAATTAAAGCCTTTGCCAGTAAAAAGATGGAAGGGGGAATGGTTCCTGACAGATGGTCATAGCAGAGCTTTCACAGCATACCTTAGAGGAAGGTCAGAAATACCAGTATATTTTGACAGAGACGACATCAATTTAAAATTTTATTCCAATTGTATTAGACTCTGTAAGGAAAAGAAGATCTTGTCAATAGCTGATTTGAAGGACCGTATCCTATCTGAGGAAGCCTACCAAACAGAATGGCTTGAATGGTGTAAAAGGTCCTTTGAAAGTATGAATGGGATGGATAGCTAATTCGTCTTTTTTCACTAGTTGTGATATAATAAACAAGAAAGAATTAGAATAATATCATAATAAATCAAAGGAGTAGCGGATGCTATACGAATTTTGTGCTGAAAATGTAACCTTGCTTGAAAAAGCAATGCAAGCAGGAGCCCGTCGAGTTGAACTCTGTGACAATTTAAGTGTCGGAGGAACCACGCCAAGTTATGGAGTTATTCGTGCTGCAGTAGACTTGGCCAAGCCTTATGAGACTAGCATTATGACCATGATTCGTCCTAGAGGTGGTGATTTTGTATATACTGACCTTGAAGTAGCAATCATGATCGAAGATATTAAAAAGGCTCGTGAAGCTGGAAGCCAGGGAGTCGTATATGGCCTGCTGACAAGGGAGAATGAACTAGATACAGAAAATCTTGAGTCTTTGCTGGCTTTGTCTAAAGATTTAGAAGTCGTTTTTCACATGGCTTTTGATTCTATTCCAAGAGACAAACAGTTTGAGGCCTTGGATTGGTTGGCTGAGCACGGTGTTAAGCGCATTTTGACTCATGGTGGTTCAGCTTCGGAAACGATTCAAGAACACTTTGCTTGGTTAAAAGAGCTGGTGGCCTATGCTGACAAGCGAATCCAAATCCTGCCTGGAGGTGGCATTACGACTCAAAATCGTGATGAAATCGTTGCTGAGTTAGGTGTGGATCAGCTACATGGAACCAAAGTTGTATTTTAGGAGGATAAGGAGAGGAGCTGTGGCTCCCTTTCCTTTTTATGAGTATGTTTGAACTATTCGAGAAATATAAGGCTAACTCTGATAAGCTAGTCCAGTACGGTTTTATAGAAAATGAAGGCATCTATCAGATATCAAGAAAAGTCTTGTCTGGTGATTTTCAGATGGTGATTAATGTTGAAGATAGTAGTGTCCGTTTTCAGTTATTTGATTGTGAGACAGGTGATGAGTATAGGCAGGTTCATATGGAATCTATGACAGGTGAGTTTGTTGGTCAGGTGCGTCAAGCTTGTTTGGATCTTCTCTTAGATATTCGACGCCATTGTTTCGATGAAATTGGCTTCCTTTATGAACAAAGTCAGCGCTTGGTAGCTCACGTTTCTGAGCGTTATCAGGGAAGTTTGGAATACCTTTGGGCTAAGTCTTCAAGAAAAAGTTCTACCCAGGCAGCTGTATTTCGCCATGAGGGCACAAAGAAATGGTATGGAGCTTTTCTGACGACTGACTGGTCTAAGTTTGATTCAGGACGAAGCGGAGCAATTGAGGTTCTTAATGTCAAGAACAATCAGGTCTCAGAACGAATCCAAGAAAAAGGAATTTACCCAGCCTTTCATATGAATAAAAAATATTGGCTGAGTCTCCCGCTAGATGATACTCTAACGGATCAAGAATTATTCTCTCTTTTAGAAGAGAGCTTTCTTTTAACAAAGAAAAAATAAGAGGCTGAGTTTTCCAGCCTTTTTCGCTGTCAATAATCAAAAAATGAGTGTATAATGAATAGTATTTGAAAATTAGAAATAAGGACAAGTATGAAGTTATTAAAGAAATTATCTTGGTTTTTTAAATTAGAAAAGTGGCCCTATATTACTGGTATTTTATCCTTGTCTTTGGTCAGTCTTTTAAACTTGCTTCCACCTCGTGTGATTGGAGAAGTGATTGACCAGATTGCCAGTAAAGATTTGACGAATCTGGAATTAGCCTATCAACTTTTTATTTTGGTTTTGTCAGCCTTGGCCATGTATGCTTTGCGTTTTGTCTGGCGTAAGTATATTTTGGGGACAGCCAATCGTCTGGGTAGAATCTTACGCTACCGTCTCTTTGAGCATTTTACTCATATGTCTCCTTCCTTTTATCAAACTTATCGGACAGGTGATTTGATGGCTCACGCCACTAATGATATTAATGCAGTTGTCGGCGTTGCTGGTGGAGGAGTCATGTCAGCTGTAGACGCTTCAATCACAGCTCTAGTAACTGTTCTTACTATGTTTTTTGTCTTGGACTGGAGGCTGACTCTGATTGCCATTTTACCCTTGCCTTTTATGGCTTGGGGGACCAGTCTGATCGGTCGAAAAAATCATGAAAGTTTTAAGGCAGCACAAGAAGCTTTTTCTGATTTGAACAATAAGGTCCAAGAAAGTGTCTCAGGTATCAAAGTGACCAAGTCTTTTGGTTATCAAGATGCAGAGACAGCTGCTTTTGCTAGGATCAACCAAGATGTTTTTAAGAAAAATATCCTTGCAGCAAAGTACAATGCTCTTTTTGATCCTATGGTTCTGATTTTTGTCGGCCTGTCCTATCTTTTAACCTTGATCTTTGGTGGCCTTTTCATCAGTCAAGGTCAGTTGACGGTGGGAGAGTTGGTCACTTTTATTACTTATCTGGATATGTTAGTCTGGCCCCTTCAAGCCATGGGCTATCTCTTCAATATCAGCCAGCGAGGAGCTGTGTCTTATGAGCGAATTGAAAGTCTACTAGCTCAAAAAAGTGATGTGACAGAAGTAGCTTCACCTATTAAGGATATTAAAAATGGTCGCCTGGATTATTCTATTCAAGAATTTGCATATGATGATCGACCAACTCTCAGGGATATTCGTTTTTCGATTGATCAGGGGCAGACCTTAGGTATCGTTGGTGTCACAGGCTCTGGGAAGACGACCTTGCTTCGCCTTTTTCTTCGAGAACAAGAGATACAAGATGGGAATATTTGCCTGGCTGGACATGACATAAGAGATTACAGCCTTTCTGCTTTGCGGAGCTTGATTGGTTATGTTCCTCAAGATCAAATCTTGTTTGCTACTTCTATTCGAGATAATATTCGCTTTGGGAATCCAAGTCTTTCTGATGAGGACGTTATCGCTGTTACTAAACTTTGCGGAATTTATGAAGACATCATGCAAATGCCCGATGGATTTGATACTTTGGTTGGGGAGCGTGGTGTATCCTTATCTGGTGGACAAAAGCAACGCTTGGCCATGTGTCGTGCTTTGATTCTTAATCCCGATATCTTAATCTTGGATGATTCTTTATCTGCTGTTGACGCAAAGACCGAGCACTTGATTTTAGATAATCTCAAGAGAGAGCGCTTTGGTAAGACTACATTGATTACTGCCCATCGCTTATCAGCAGTAGTGCATGCAGACTTGATCCTAGTTTTAGATCAGGGACGGATTATTGAGAGTGGTAGTCATCAGGAACTTTTAAAACAGGATGGCTGGTACGCCACTACTTATCAAAATCAGCAATTGGCTGAAAGCTTAGAGGAGGTCTAATATGAAAAAACAATCAACTTTTCAACGACTTCTAAGCTATATGCTTGCATATAAATGGCTCACACTTTCAGCATTTGCCTTTGTTTTTCTAACCACTTTGGTTACCACTGCCTTACCTCTTTTGGCTAGAACTTATATTGATCAGTTCATTAGTTCTGGACAGGCGGCAGCAGGCTTTTATCTCTTGGCTATTTACTATGGCTTATTTATACTGCGCGTGCTTTTGACTTTTTTAGGTCAGTATTCATTTGCAAAGGTAGCACACAGTATTGTTCGTGACTTACGTCAAGAAGCCTTTGCCAATATTCAAAAGCTACGAATGGCCTATTTTGACCAAACACCTGCTGGAGCCATCGTTTCTCGTCTGACCAATGATACTCAAGCAGTGGCTGATATGTTTAGTAGTATTTTCTCAAGCTTTTTAAGTTCAATCTTCATTTTAGTGGTAACTGCCGCAACTATGTTTGCTCTGGATTGGCGTCTGGCTCTTTTAATACTTTTATTTCTACCAATCATGCTGGCCTCGATCTTACTTTATCAAAAACTGTCAACTGGCTTGCTCAAGCAAGTCCGTAGTAAGTTGAGCGATTTAAACGTAAAGCTTTCCGAGACTATTGAAGGAATGAGGATTGTCCAAGCCTTTAGTCAGGAAAAGCGCTTGATTGATGAATTTGAAGAAATTAATCAGGAGCACCTAAACTACACCAATCGCTATCTGGATGTCAACAGTCTCCTTTTACGACCAGCCATGTCTCTTTTGAAAATTCTGGCCTATGGCGTTATTCTGACTTATTTTGGTCTGACTTGGCAAACTGCTGGGATTACAGCAGGGATTATGTATGCCTTTATCCAGTATGCCAACCAGCTCTTTAATCCTTTGATTGAAGTCATGCAAAACTATTCAGTTCTTCAGACTTCTATGATCTCTGCTGAGCGTGTCTTTGAAGTCATTGATAGGAGAGACTATGAACCAATCCAAAAAAATGAAGACTTGAAAATCCAAAAAGGTGATATAGAATTCAGAGATGTTAGTTTTTCTTATGACGGTAAAAGAGATATTTTGAAACATATTTCTTTTAAGGTCAAGCAAGGTGAAACAATTGCTTTTGTTGGATCTACTGGATCGGGTAAATCATCCATCATCAACCTCTTTTTACGCTTTTATGAGTTTGAAAGAGGACAAATTTTGATTGATGGATATGATATAAAAGACTATAGTCAAGCAGAACTTAGGCGACATATTGGACTGGTCCTTCAAGATCCCTTCCTTTACCATGGGACTGTTGCTAGCAATATCCAGATGTACCAAGAAGGACTTAGCCAACAGGACATTGAAGAGGCTGCTAAGTTTGTTGATGCTCATGACTTTATTTATCAACTGCCATTGACTTATGATGCACCAGTAACAGAGCGAGGGGCTGCATTTTCCAGTGGTCAGCGCCAGCTCTTAGCTTTTGCTAGGACAGTCGCTACCAAGCCTAAGATTTTGATTTTAGATGAGGCTACTGCCAATATTGACTCAGAGACAGAGGAGTTGATTCAAGCCTCACTGAAAAAAATGCGACAAGGCAGAACGACGATTGCCATCGCCCATCGTCTCTCTACCATTCAGGATGCTGACTGTATCTATGTGCTAGATAAGGGTCAGATCATCGAATCTGGCAGTCACGAAGAGCTCCTAGCTCAAAATGGCACCTACAAGAAAATGTATCAACTTCAGGCAGGAATGCTGGAAAAAGCTTAGGAATGAATTTTCCTAAGCCTTTTTTAAACATTTTTTCAGCCCGTCTATAGAGGCTTCAAGGTCTTGGTATCGAATCTTAGCATAGCGATAGGGGCAAGGGTCAATATAAGCTGACTCAAAAAAATCAAGAGGAAGACCACTGTGCTTGAGAGAGCTAATGGATGTTAGTGTTTTTAGATCCAATAAAATACCGCCTGGTGTCAGTAGGTAAGGTAGTCCTAAACCTGCTTTTTCAAGTAAATGTTGGGCCTTTTCTTTTTCTTCCTCCTGTAAACGCAGTAGTGCTAGTCTATTTTTTTGAAACATTTGATTATCAATATAAAGAGAGAGAGCCTTTTGCATGATGAGATTGCTGTCATAGTCCAAAATGCTTTTGAAAGCGATAAATTGCTTCTTGACGCTATCAGGCAATAGCAAAGCTGTAATTCGAAGTGCAGGGAAAAGACTAGTTGAAAAAGATTTGATATAAATAACTGAGTCGCTATCATCTAGATAATGAAAACTTAGTTCTGACTTATTGTCAAAATCAGCTAGGTAATCATCCTCAATGAGAAAGACCTGATAAAGTTTAGCTAGGCGGAGAATTTCTTCTTTTTCTTGACGGCTGTAAGTGTGTCCTAAGGGATAGTGAAAGCGAGGAATGGTATAGAAAAACTTTATGTTACCTGAACGAAAGATATTTTCTAGTTCTAGCAAGTCAATTCCTTTTGGACTTCGTTCTATGGTCTTATGTTTTAAATTTTGAGCCTTGAGCAAATCATTTATTCTGTGATAGGTTGGTTGTTCTACTAAAATAGTGTCACCATGATTAGGGAAGTCTATTTGAGATAGGATATAGAGTGCTTGCTGGGTACCAGATGTCAAAGCTATCTTGTCTAAAGTTGGGTATATAGCTGATTCTAGAAGTAGATTTTTGACAGATTGTCTCAAATCTTCTAGTCCCTCTTGTTGAGAGTAGTAGTTAAAAAGGTAATTTTCTCGTCCAATTAATGTTTCATTGAGACAGATGCGAAAATCTTCATAGACTTGATGGCGGTCGTTTCTTAAGGGAAGCTCTAGATCATTATTTTCTTCTTGAGCTTGCTCCAAAACATAATAACCACTTTTTGGGACGGCATAGATATACTTCTGATAACTCAGATCTAGAAGGGCCTTTTGAACGGTATCCTTGCTACAATGGTAACTTTGAGACAAAAGCCGAATAGAGGGAAGCTTATCTCCTTTTTTAAGCTGTCCACTCTTGATTTGTTCAATCAGATGATCTGAAATTTCTTGATATTTTGTCTTAAGCATACAACTGTCCCCATACAGATTGTTTTTTTTCATATTGTAACTTATTTTAAAGTGTTTTACAATAAAAAAGTAGATACGGAGAGGGACAAATGGAATGATTACAACAAAACCAGAGAGAATTATTTTAGCTAGTGATATTTCTGGCTTAGGGAAGGTTGCTGTGACGGCAGCCCTGCCATTGTTTGCCATATGCCAGTTGGAAGTCTCTGTTCTTCCCACAGTTCTTCTATCATCTCACACTGGTGGTTTTCCTAAAGTATATATTGATGACTACACTGTTGGAATGCAGGCTTTTTTAAAGCAATGGCAGAGCTTAGAGATCGGCTTTTCTGCATTAGTAACTGGCTATCTTAGATCAAGTCAGCAAATAACTTCTCTGATTGATTTTTTGGAGCGTGAGAACATCCCCTTGATTGTAGACCCCATTATGGCCGACAATGGTAAGCTATACAAAGGCTTTGATGATCATTATATTTCTAGCATGCGTACTCTCTGTCAAAAAGCAGATTTGATTCTGCCTAATTTAACAGAAGCTTGTTTTCTTGCTGATTTGCCTTATCAAGATAATGATTTGACAGAGCAATTTTTAAAAGATCTTGCTCAGCGTCTGAGCGAATTAGGTGCAAAGAAAATTATATTAACCGGACTTCCACTGAGTCACGATCAGATAGGTGTAGCTTATTTCGATAAAGCAGAAGACGTCTTTAGTTTGTATAAAGGTAAGAGATTTCAGCAACAATTCTTTGGAACAGGGGATATGTTGACTGGCTTGGTAGCGGCTGCATTTGTACAGGGGATTGACCTGCAAAAGTGTCTTCCGGTTTTCATTAACTTCATCGAGAAAAGTATAGTAACGACACTGAAATGTGACTCTGATCTTCGTTATGGAGTATACTACCAGCCCCATTTGGGAGATTTATTTAAAGAATTTAAAAGATTATTGGAGGTTTCTAATGAAAAATAATAAACTAACTACTCGTGAACTAGTGGAATTGAGTCTCTTTTCGGCTCTAATTACACTTAGCATTCAGTTTTTCAGAATTCCTGTTGGTCCTCAATTTATTCATTTTGGAAATGCTCTAGTTGTGGTAGCTACTCTTATTTACGGAGTAAGAAAAGGTGCTTTGGTTGCAACCGTTGGTCTGGGAGTCTTTGATATATTAAACGGGTATGCTTCAGTGGTTTGGATTACAATTTTGGAAGCATTAGTTGTTATTCTTGTTGTTTATTTTGTCTATGAAGCAATGCCAAAGTGTAGGGGAAAGATAGTGATTGTTGGTTTTGCAGCTGCTTTGACTAAAATAGTATTAAATCTATTCAAATACACTTTGATTGGAATGCTCGGCAACCTCACTTTAGGTGCTTCCTTAAATATAGCTCTTGTTAAGATAGTTGGAACTTTTGGTTCAAGCTTGGCTACAGTTATAGCTGTTCCTATCCTTTATCCAATATTTAAGAAAATTAGTGAAACAATTAGAAAATAATTTTAAATATCAAATATAATTTAAATACTTTGGATAGAAAGAATCAGTAATAAAAAAATGCATATTTAAAGACGGTTTATAAACTCGTCTTTTTTAGTATTTGAGGATTTAAAAATTAATCAATTTTTTTCGTAAAAAATGCTTGAAAAACCGTTGTTTCCACTGAAAATATGATACTATAGATACGATACTTTTTTAAATACTAAGTTTTTGGGATATTAAATTAAGTAGAGGGGATTACATGTTTTTTAAACGTCAAAAGGGACAATACCACGAAGTTGAACGTGTTACGCGTTTTAAACTGATTAAGTCTGGAAAACACTGGCTTCGTGCGGCTACATCTCAATTTGGTCTTTTAAGATTAATGAAGGGTTCTGATATTTCTTCCGCAGAAGTGAAAGTAGTGGAGGAGCAGTCTGTAGAAAAGGGTGGACTGAATTACCTGAAAGGAATTATAGCGACGGGAGCTGTGCTTGGTGGAGCGGTTGTTACAAGCTCTTCTGTTTATGCTGAAGAAGAACAGGCCCTTGAAAAAGTGATTGATACACGGAACGTTCTAGCAACTAGGGGAGAAGCAGTTTTAAGCGAAGAAGCTGTAACTACTTTGTCATCTGAAGAAGCTAATCCAGTGGAATCCTTATCAGATACTTTGTCAGCAAGTCAAAGCACTTCAGCGAGCTCTTCTGTTTCAACTAGTTTATCTATATCAGAGTCGTTTTCAGTATCAGCATCATTATCATCAAGTTCAAGTCTATCACAGTCTAGCTCAGAATCTGCAAGTGCCTCTGAGTCTCTTTCAGTGTCCGCAAGTACATCTGATTCTGTGAGTGCAAGTTCAAGTACGTCAGCTAGTGCTTCTCAGTCAGTCTCTGCTAGTCAGAAGTCTACTACCTCTATATCTGAGAGCACTAAATCTGAGAGTGGCAAGGAGTCTACAGAAGCTTCTAGTCAGACAGGCCGGAGAAGAACGCGTCGGGCAGTGATTGAAGCTGGTCCTAATGTTGAATATCATGATGTAAAAGGGGACATGATTCAAAGTGTCACAACAAGTTTTGATGATACTACTCGACTTTTGACTTGGACGATTAACCTAACACCAAGACAAGTGAAGTCTAATCTTGGCGCACTAGTATCTATAAGTGGTAATCAGGAAACTCGTACAGTAACGATAAACGGTAAAAATGCTGCAAATGGTGGAGTCTACAATTCAGGCGGCGCTTGGAATCTGTATACTGGTGAATCTGTTAACAATAATGTTCTCAGAATCACTACTCAAGTAAACGATACCGGTGGGGAAGTCAAACTTGGACTCCGCTTAGTAACAAGTGATAAAAAAATTACCAATACAAACCTACCGCTTGAGTTTGAACAAGTTGCTGCTACGACAAATGGAAGTTGGGATAAAGCAGGATATAACACAACGGTTGTTGAAAAGGACACCGAAAGACCAGTTGTTGATGTTCCAAGTGAAATTACTGTTTATCGTGGTGAGTCATTTGAATATTTTGCGACGGTAACAGATAATTCAAATGCTTTTGATTTGGCTAAAACGGTTGTTCGCTGGTTATATAATAACCAACCTGGTAGAGGCACTGAATGGTTGCAGTATTCTGTGACTCAAGTAGGGAATCAGTTAAAAGTTAGAATTTTTGGTAATGTTCCAATAGACACAACAATTGGTGATTACACTCGTTATGTTGTAGCTACGGATGCCGCGGGAAATGTAAATGTAACTCGGAAAGAAATGGATGATGCTGCGAAGGTAGCTGTAGTCAATGGTCAGTTTAAACTGATTATTCGATTTAGAATTAAGACACCCGAAAATACCGTATTTGTCAATAATCCAAATCAATTAACAGAAGTAGAAAAAAATTTAGTTCGTGAAGCTGTCAAGAAGAGCAATCCCGATTTAAGAGCTCAAGATGTTCTAAATTCCAATTACGTCACTGGTATTACTGTCTCAAACAATGGTACAACGACTATCACTTATAGAGATGGTAGAAAAGACATTATTGACGGAAGTAAATTTATTGATACAAGAGAAGGAAGTACTTCCAAATCTGCAAGCACCTCCGCATCCGTCAGTGCCTCTACCTCAACAATCGAATCTATTGCGGAAAGTAAGTCAGCCTCTGCTAGTGCCTCAACTTCAGCAAGCAGTTCCGCGTCTACGAGTGCCTCAGTATCTGCGAGTGAATCGGCATCCACGAGTGCGTCTGTATCTGCGAGTGAATCCGCCTCAACCAGTGCGTCTGTGAGTGCAAGCGAATCCGCGTCTACGAGTGCGTCTGTGTCTGCGAGTGAGTCCGCTTCAACCAGTGCCTCAGTAAGTGCAAGTACCTCAGCTTCAACGAGCGCGTCAACCAGCGCAAGTACGTCTGCGTCGACCAGTGCGTCAGTGTCAGCAAGCACCTCCGCGTCCACAAGCGCATCAGTATCCGCAAGCACGTCTGCCTCCACGAGCGCATCTGTGAGTGCAAGTACATCAGCTTCAACGAGCGCGTCCGTAAGCGCAAGCACGTCCGCCTCAACTAGCGCTTCAGTTTCTGCCAGTGAGTCTGCATCCACGAGTGCGTCCGTAAGTGCGAGTGAATCCGCCTCCACGAGTGCATCGGTAAGTGCCAGCGAATCCGCCTCAACCAGTGCCTCAGTAAGTGCGAGCGAATCGGCTTCAACGAGCGCGTCTACAAGCGCAAGTACGTCTGCGTCGACCAGCGCGTCAGTATCCGCAAGTACATCGGCGTCCACAAGTGCGTCCGTAAGTGCAAGCACCTCAGCTTCAACGAGCGCGTCTGTATCAGCAAGTACCTCGGCTTCACCGAGCTCATCCGTGAGTGCAATCACCTCAGCGTCAACGAGCGCGTCTGCCAGCGCAAGTACGACTGCGTCCACGACTGCATCC
>NZ_LQWV01000037.1:697-158251 GCF_001553855.1 Streptococcus gordonii | reverse complement strand
GTTTCATCAATTGGAACCAGTGTATCGCCACCTTGGAAGGTTGGAGTACCAGTTTGAGGAAGGCCTTGAGGACCTGTGCTAGTTGCACCAGTTCCTGTAGGAGTTACCTTAGTAAACTCTGGACTATAAGTCGCAGTAACTTCTGTACCGTTCTTATCCACGCGTTTAACCGTTACTGGGTCTGGTTTGCCTACAAACTGCTTGTCTGGAGTGAAGGTTACTGTTCCGTCTGGCGCAATTGTGTAAGTTCCTTGACCTGGAATAGACTTCTCTTTGCTGCCATCGTCGAAGGTTGGCTCGACCGTTTCATCAATTGGAACCAGTGGATCGCCACCTTGGAAGGTTGGGGTACCAGTTTGAGGAAGTCCTTGAGGACCTGTGCTAGTTGCGTTAGTGCTGGTTGGAACTACTTCTTTCACTACTGCTTGGTACTTGACAGTAACAGGAGTGCCGTTGGCATCCACACGAGTCAATTCAAGTTCTGGTGTTTCACCCTTGAACTGTTTATCAGGAGTGAAGGTCACCTTACCATCTGCGTCCACTTCGAACTTACCAACATTTGGCACTTCTTTCACAGTTGTCCCATTGTCAAATAGTGGAGTCGAATTCGCTGGGAATGGAACAGAGTCATGGCCTGGAGTGAAGGTCACTTTACCTTCTTGGACCTGACCTTGAAGCCCCTCTGTCTTATCACCCGTACCAGTTGGTGTTACCTTAGTAAACTCTGGACTGTAAGTTGCAGTGACAGGAGTGCCGTTCTTATCCACGCGTTTCACGGTGACTGGATCTGGTTTACCAACGAACTGCTTGTCTGGCGTGAAGGTTACAGTTCCATCTGGCGCAATCATATAAGTTCCTTGACCTGGAATGTTCTTCTCTTTGCTTCCATCTGCGAAGGTTGGCTCAACTGTTTCATCGATTGGAACCAGTGGGTCACCTCCTTGGAAGGTTGGGGTACCTGTTTGTGGAACACCCTGCGGACCTGTGCTGGTTGCGTCAGTTCCTGTAGGAGTCACTTTAGTCACTGTTGGTGTATAAGTTGCAGTAACTTCTGTACCGTTCTTATCTACACGTTTCACTGTGACTGGATTAGGAGTACCAACGTACTTCTTATCCGGCGTAAAGGTAATAGATCCATCTGGATTGATGCTGTATTCACCTACACCTGGAACTGTTTTCGTTGACTGTCCATCTTCGAAAGTCATTGGTTTCGTATCATCAATCGGAACCAATGGATTACCTTCTGTGAAGGTTGGGGTACCCTTTTGCGGTTGACCTTGGATACCATTTGAAGTGGCATCCGTTGAAGTTGGTGTTACTTCTTTCACCACTGCTTGGTACTTGACAGTAACAGGAGTTCCATTGGCATCCACACGAGTCAATTCAAGTTCTGGTGTTTCACCCTTGAACTGTTTATCAGGAGTGAAGGTCACCTTACCATCTGCGTTCACTTCGAACTTACCAACATTTGGAACTTCCTTCACAGCTGTCCCATTGTCAAATAGTGGAGTCGAATCCGCTGGGAATGGAACAGAGTCATGGCCTGGAGTGAAGGTCACTTTACCTTCTTGGACCTGACCTTGAAGTCCTTCTGTCTTATCACCAGTACCAGTTGGTGTTACCTTAGTAAACTCTGGACTGTAGGTTGCAGTGACTGGAGTGCCGTTCTTATCCACGCGTTTCACGGTGACTGGATCAGGATTTCCGACAAACTGCTTGTCTGGAGTAAAGGTTACAGTTCCGTCTGGTGCAATTGTGTAAGTTCCTTGTCCTGAAATAGACTTCTCTTTGCTTCCATCTGCGAAGGTTGGCTCAACTGTTTCATCGATTGGAACCAGTGGGTCACCTCCTTGGAAGGTTGGGGTACCTGTTTGTGGAACACCCTGCGGACCTGTGCTGGTTGCGTCAGTTCCTGTAGGAGTCACTTTAGTCACTGTTGGTGTATAAGTTGCGGTAACTTCTGTACCATTCTTATCCACTCGTTTCACTGTGACTGGATCTGGTGTACCAACATATTGTTTGTCTGGCGTAAAGGTAATAGAGCCATCTGGATTGATGCTGTATTCACCTACACCTGGAACTGTTTTCGTTGACTGACCGTCTTCGAAAGTCATTGGTTTCGTATCATCAATCGGAACCAATGGGTTACCTTCTGTGAAGGTTGGGGTTCCTTTTTGCGGTTGACCTTGGATACCATTTGAAGTGGCATCCGTTGAAGTTGGGGTTACCTTAGTCACTGTTGGTGTATAAGTTGCAGTAACTTCTGTACCGTTCTTATCTACACGTTTCACTGTGACTGGATTAGGAGTACCAACGTACTTCTTATCCGGTGTAAAGGTAATAGAGCCATCTGGATTGATGTTGTATTCACCTACACCTGGAACTGTTTTCGTTGACTGTCCATCTTCGAAAGTCATTGGTTTCGTATCATCAATTGGAACCAATGGATTACCTTCTGTGAAGGTTGGGGTTCCTTTTTGCGGTTGACCTTGGATACCATTTGAAGTGGCATCCGTTGAAGTTGGTGTTACCTTGGTTACTGTTGGGGTATAAGTCGCAGTGACTTCTGTACCATTCTTATCCACTCGTTTCAGTGTGACTGGATCTGGTGTACCAACATATTGTTTTTCTGGCGTAAAGGTAATAGATCCATCAGAGTTAATAGCGTACACACCTACACCCGAAACAGTCTTCGTTGACTGACCATCTTCGAATGTCAATGGTTTCGTATCATCTAGTGGAACTGCTGGATCACCTGCTGTAAAGGTTGGCTTACCGCTTTGTGGCTGTCCTTGCAGACCAGTTGAGGTATCATTTGTACTTGTTGGAGTGACTTTAGTCACTGTAGGTTGATAAACAGCTTCAGCAGTAGAACCATTCTTATCTGTCACACGAAGAGTTGCAGGAGTTGGTGTACCATAGAAATCAGGTGCTGGTTGGAAGCTAATATCCCCATTCGGTTGAACAGTATAGGTTCCTTGAAGTTTACCGCTAGCATCATGTACTGGTAAGCTGTTACCTTGTTGAACTTGTCCATTAACCACAAATTGTGGACCTTCTGGTGCAAATGGCACAGTCTCATTTTGACCATTGATAGTTGCTTGACCAGGAGTAAAGGTGAGGTGGCTGTCTTGTTTTTGACCTTGAAGTCCAGTAGTTTCTGCTCCTTGACCTGTTGGAGTTGCAGCCTTAACATCTGCTTGGTAAGTAGCTGTTACTTCTGTTCCGTTCTTATCTACACGCTTAACGGTTTCTGCAGTTGGACGTCCAGAGTAGCCAGGAACTGGTTGGAATGTAACACGTCCTGTACTATCCACCTTATAAGTTCCAACACCAGGAACCTCTTTTGTCGATTGACCGTTGTCAAAGGTTGGCGCAATTGATTCATCAATCGGAACACGGTTATCACCTGGAGTGAAAATCAAGTTCCCAGATTGTTCTGCCCCTTGAATACCTTCAGAACTTGCGTTTTGAGATGTTGGAACAACTCGGGTAACAGTTGGTTGATAAGTTGCAAAGTGATCATTACCACTTGCATCATTTACTTTTAATTTAATCGGATCAACAGTTCCTACAAATGATTTATTTGGGGTAAAGGTTACTCGACCTGTAGTTGGATCTAAGTTGAAGGTACCAACCTCTTTACCACCTGATGTTGCAGGAATACTAGTTCCTGAGATAGGATCTCCATTTCCATCTAAGAAAGTAGCAGGATTACTTGCAGATGGTTGAACCGGTGTGTTGGCTGGATTACCATCTGTAAATGAGATGTCTTTTACTTGCGCTAAACCTTGAGCATCAGTCGAACGATGCTCAGTGTAATCAAATACTGTAGGAACATAACGAGCATCCATAGAATTTAGAGGTTGGTTGATGACTGGTTCTGAATTGTTTTTCGCTGACCATTCAGTGCTTGCACCGTTGCTATCAAAGCGACGGATGTTAATACCTGATGTAGTCCCTACGTATCCAGCATTTGGAACAAAAACAACATCGACATTATCACCATTTGGCGTCACTTTGTAACGGCCTTCTGCAGTTGTATACCAACCTTCTGCATCTGCCGTTAATTCACGTCCATTATTATCTAAAACAACAGGTGCCTTATTAGTATCAATTGTTGTTCTAGCATTCTCATCTTCTTTAGAATAACCACGAGATGTGAAGTGTAGGCTTGTTTGTTGTTGTTGATCGCGTAAGCCCTTGGTTTCCTTCTTCTCACCCTTTGGTGGGTATGTAAGGTTGACTTGTAAGTCTTCAACTTCACCACTGAAGGCTGTACCGGTAGGCTTCTCGATATCACCTTGATTCAAGGCAATACGAACACGCATCCCTAACTTCTTGACTGAGTCGTCATTCATTGGAGCATGATTTCTGAAAGTAACTGTGTAGTCTCCTTCAGAAGTGACTTCAGTAAACTCACTGGCTTCGTTCTCGTCAAATTTTCCGTTATTGTTGAAATCAATCCAAGCTCGAACATAGGCTTTTTCATTTCCATTAGCTGAAGCATGGAAACGAAGCGAATAATCCCCATCACGAAGACGATCTGCTTGGAACAAGTCATGAGTCTTGCCAACTAAGTCTGCTGGTAAAAGCTGATCAATCCCTTCATCAGCATGATCAGTGCTATCATCATGGGTCCAATCATTACCTGACGTAGTATCAATATCCGCAGGCTTTCGGCCAAGGTAAGGTTGCGGATTTTGTGCACCTGTAGCCGCATTGTAACCAGAAATAGCATGAACAGCATTGCCATAGCTTTCAGGCGCGTCACCAGTATCGACAACCATAAACCCAATCATGGCTCCCTGTTGACCAGATGAGGCGATATAAATGCCTACTTCAGATGCCTCACGAGTCATTACGATTGGCACAGTGTGATCCTTAGACGTGTTAGGACCAAAGACTTGTGAACCTAAACCACCCGTTTTTTGATCTGGGTTTGTGAATTTAGTCCAGTCAATTGTTGGAGTAGTTGCGTTGTCACCAATATACTGGCCAAGCCGATTCGGATTCATAGGTGCATAGGTATCTGTAATCACATTACCATTTGGCGCAACACGTTTCCATTCTGCTAGATGCTCCCATCCTTGCCCATTAGTAGTAAAGATAGCATATTCACCTGGGTTAGCTTCTTCACCATCCGCCATAACGACTGTTGCTTTGACTGGCTTGTTAAGGTAAGTAGCTTCAACCTTAAACTTCACACCGTAGCTAGCACCATTTTTAGGTACCTGAAGCTGAGTTTTCCTACCGTTGGTATCAATTCCTTGCTCGCGCAAGGCAGTCCATTTGTTCATCGGCGCCCCAATGATTTTTGGTCGCGCAGAATCACCTTCACTAACTTGACGGTTATAATCTGCAGGGACATATCTAAACCAAGTGTTTTTGGCATCAGGATCATAGGTATTAGCATACTGAGTGCCTGCTACACGATCACGATAAATCTCAGTTGAGTGGAAAGGTTTTAATTCTGTAACTGTTAATTTAACTACATAGCCTGGAGAGATTTCCTTCTCATAAACACTTCCTACTTTTAGAGAGCCGTCAGTATCAAGATCTCTAAATGCCTGAGAATCACCAAAATCTAGCCAGTTGATCTGTTTCACTAAGTCTGCTGGTCTCTTCTTCTCAGAATCCGCTAAAGTTGGTTTCTCAATAGTATTATTTGGGTCACCATCTCGTAAACCAGTAGGCGTAGCGTCTCGTCGTGCTCGGCGAGAACGTGTAGGTTGTGTAGCTTCCCTAGTCGCTACTGGTTGTTCTGTAGTTCTTGAAGTGCTTACAGCGTCTGAACTAGCCTCAGTTGAAGCTGGATTAGTATTCTCTGCAGGCTTAACTTCTGTAGGAAGGACCGGCTTCTCAACTGAAGGTTGAGGTGTTTCAGAAGCTACTGGTTGCTCATCCTTCGGTTTCTCAGTAGACTCTGAAGCTGAGTTTGTAGGTGCAGTATGCTCAGCTGTCTGAGGTGCCTCAGTAGCTGTGGCTGCTACAGTAGTTTCTGCATTTTGTGAAGCTTCTGAAGCTACTGGTGCTGTAGCAGTTGCTGGTGATTCAGCAAGGTCAGCTCGAGCAACCTCGTTTTGAATACCAGAAGCGCTTGTTTCATCAGCGCTAACCTGCGTTGCTGCCCCTAATAGTATAAGGGTTGACAAGAGCACAGAACAAACACCGACGTTTAGTTTTCGAATAGAAAACTTACGCAGGTGTGGATTAAACAAATCTTTTCCCATAATGATCTCCTATTTATTCATTATATTCCAGCCTATTATACATTATTTTTTTCTGCTTGGCTATATAAAATATACTAAAAAATTAGATTTTCGATGCTTTTAAAGAACTTTGAAAGGGATCAGCAATCATTATAGATCACACATCATTATAAAAAGAAATTATCTAGCCTATACTTGACGGTATAAGCATTAGAAATAAACAGGTAAATCTTGCTCACGTGGTCTAAAATTTACATAAATTGAATCCCTATACTTTCCTTTATCTTACAAAATAAAAACCCTGACCAAACTAACCTAAATTTAGGTTGCTGGCCAAGGAATTTATCTTATTATTCTACTCGATCAATATCTTCTTTCATTTCATCCATATTGAATTTGGCAAATAGATAGTCACGATCCTGAACAGGGAAACGTTGATCTAACTGGTCAATTGCTCCAAGTTCAACAATACCCTCTTTGATGACAAAGTCCATGACATGTCCACCGAAGCTCAAATCGTCTGATACAAAATGAAGATGATATCCTGCTAAGCTAACACCATGAAAAATCTCTGGTGTCCAGATACCAACGATTGTCCCAGTTACATTTTCCTTACTGTATTCAGGTTGGTTAACAGCAACTTCTGCAAACTTTCGGTCTGACGTTGACTTAGGAATCATGCGAACGCGCATATGAGAAAAGTTGCCATGAATCTTGATGGAACGAAAAAGATTTTCCCCATCATAATAGGACTCAATTCTTTCCTCCAGTTCCTTATCATTCATTTCAAAACGCTGGCGGAAAATCACCTCTGCCTTGTGAGGGACTACCGCTGCATAGGGAACCGTCTCTGACGGATCCACCTCAACTACTTCTGGTACTTCTCCAGATCCTTTGGCTTGATAAGCCTTGCCATCTAGAACTATCAACTCCCCGTCAATAGAATCCAAAGTACCTATACCTAAATCACCATATTGAAGCAACTCCCCAATCGTCATTGTCCCACCATAAAGACCAGACATCAAGGCGCCCAAAGTATTATATTGAAATAATTTAACCGGTTCAAACATTTTTAATCCTCTACTCTTCTTTCATCTTCTCTTATAAAGCAAAATTAGTATAACACAAAATTTTATAATTGCAAAAAAACATATCTAGATGATATGCTTTTACAATTAATTATAAAAAATTTAACAGTCTAGGCTATCATAAAATTCTTGCATTGCACTGTCATCTGGCACCAGACTCAAATAGTGCTGAGCTTCTTGTTTGGCTCTTTCAAGCTCGCCACATTCTCTCAACAGGTAAATGTATTCTTCCAAAAATTCTGGATTATCTCTCAAATCCCTATGCAATTCTCCATAGAGCTCTTGGGCTTTTTCTATGTCCTCTAAGGCCTGATAACTTCGAGCTATGTTCCATCGAGTCAACACATTGTCCCAATCCTGATCCTCCAAAGCAAGAATATCTTCATATCTCTCCTGTTCTAGATAAAGGTTAGTCAGGCGCAGAGCTAGCCCTTCTAGATCATCAGCATTATCCCAGGCATCTAATAGATAGCTCTCTGCTTTTTCAGTATCATGAAGTTCATAGGAAACTTGCGAGGCTAATAGTGCTAGCTGGCTATCAAACGGATTTTTATTCAAACCTTGCTGGGCAATGAATAGAGCCACCTCAGCTTGATGGTCTGCATGAAGAGACAGTGCATAGATATATTCATAGCCTTCAAAATCTGGCGAAAGAGTATCCAATTGTTTGAAATAGAGATTAGCCTTCTGATAGTCTTCTTGATCGTAAAGGATCACGGCCAATTCAAATACTGCAGATTCGTCATATTCTATTTCAATAGCCTTTTGAAGAAATTCAATGGCAGCTTCAAACTTTCCTAAGCTGGCATAGCTCACCCCTATTCTCTGGTAGGTTGAGATCCCTGTCTGCTCATAAATTGTCCGATTATCAAGACTGGCATATTCCTTGATCGCCTGTGTGAAATTGCCTAATTCAAAATCTATTTCAGCCATTCCAAAAGTAATGATAGGATCGTCACTTAATTGACTGGCTTCAACTAGTTTCTCACGCGCTACATCAGTTAGACCTTCCATCTGGTATAAATCTGCCTTAATCAAAAGAGCATTGACATACCACGGATCGTTCGATCTGATTTCCTCCAAGTAGCCAAAAGCTTCCTCTAAGTCTCCATCTTCACTGGCAATAGCCGCCAAATTTAGATTAACCTGCGGATAAAGGGGAGCCAGTTTATTATAGATACGCTTGGCTTGTAAAAAGAAGCCGATACTTTCTAAATATTCTGCTAGGTCCAATAAGATAGAATCACTATCCTCTAACAAGGCTTTTTCAAACCACTGTTCTGCTTGCACTAAATCCTGAGCCTCAATGGCAGACAGCATTTTCTCACTATTGTTCACTTACTTCTTCCTCTACTTCATCATCATACAAACCACTCACTACTTTGTACCACTTAAAGATAGCTGTAATCACCACTTTTGCAGAAGCGTAGACTGGAATTCCCAGCAAGACCCCCCAAATCCCAAACATCGATCCAGATGTTAAGAGTACAAAAAGAATAGTAATCGGATGAATACTCAATTGACTACCTAAAATAAGGGGAGAGACAAAACGCCCCTCTATTGTTTGCTCCACAATAAAGACAATGATAACTTTCAAGAGCATAACAGGTCCCGCAATCAGCCCCAAAACAAGCGCCGGTAGCATAGCCAAAAAGCTTCCTAAATACGGAACCAAGTTGAGCACTCCAGCTACGACTGCCAAGGTCACTCCATAGCGCAGTCCAATGATCTTAAAGAGAATCATAAACATAAAGGCAACAATGATTGCAACTGTTATCTGTCCGCGAACATAATTAGCCAACTGACTATTCACGTCGGACAAAACTTGACCAACCGGCTCACGTAATTTCTTAGGTAGGAACTGAGTTACATAGCCTTTCAAATTTTTCCCATCTCGAAGGAGGTAGAATAGAATGAAAGGCATAATAATGACAGCAACAATAACTTGAGAAGCAGCACTGACAAAATTACTAGCCCAGTTAACCGCCCGAGCAGAAAAGTTACTTGCCCATGTCGTTAATTGAGAAGAAATATTCTCCGTAACTTGCTCAATCTGCGGACGAAACTCTTCAGACAGGCGACTATCCAATAAATCATCAATTATTTTTTTAGATTGCTTGAGATAAGAAGGCATGTTTCTAAAGAAACTTACAATCTGAGCCTGAAGATTTGGAATGACAACCGCCAACCCCCAAATCAAAAGCACGGTAATCAATACAAAAACAATCGTAATTGCTACAAGACGATTGATCTTCCGCTTTTCCATCATGTCTACCAGAGGATTAAGCAGATAATAGAGCAAACCTGCCAGTATCACTGGTAACATAATAACTGAAATAAACTCAATAATAGGGGTGAAAATAAAACTAATTTTACTCAAGACCAAGAGATTGAGTCCAATCAATAAACAAACTAAGAAAACCGTAATGGCTTTATTATCCAAAAACCATCTAAAAAACCAACTCATGCTAAATTCTTTTTCTTTAGGTTCCATCCTTCTCTCCTTTTCTTTTATCTTCTTATTGTAGCATTTTTTACAGAAAAACTCCCGATGAAACTAAAGAAAAAAAGAGAGAACAACAAATCCTCTCTTCCTTCCCATATATTCCGTCTTTTGACTATTCTATACTTTTTAGGAAATATCTTAGCTTACTTTTGCAGCTAAGCTAGCAGCGAAATTCTCCAGATTTTCAATATCATCTTCTTCTGCTGCTAAATCAACCTTAACATTTTCAGCACCTTTTGTTGCACCAGTTGAAACGAAAACAGCATCAAAGTCATCTACTGCTTTACAGAATTCGTCATAGAAAGTATCACCTGAGCCAACGACACCATAAATCTTATCAGATAAATCCAAATCAGCCAAGTCTTCATAGAAATCCATGATTTCGTCAGGTAATTCTCCATCACCGTACGTATAGGTCGCCACAATAGCAATGTCTGCTTCTAGAAAATCTGAAGCATCAACTGTCGTACACTCATCAACATCAACATCTAAGCCTAAATCTCTTAACTTATCAGCAACGATATCAGCGATTTCTTCTGTATTACCTGTCATACTTGCAAATACAATTTTTGCTAAAGCCATAGTTTCCTCCAAAATATCTTCTATTGATAATTATAGCACATATTTTTCATTTTAAAAATAGAAATCTTGTGTTACAATTAAACAATAACTCTAAGCAAGAAGGAACGATTTTTTCTATGACAATTCAACATCAAATTTTACAAAAGATCAAGGAATATAAAACGATTATCATTCATCGCCATGTAAATCCGGATCCTGATGCCTTAGGTAGTCAAGTCGGTTTACAAAAGCTCCTTCAGCTAAATTTCCCTGAAAAAACAGTTAAGGTAACTGGATACGATGAACCAAGTCTAACTTGGCTAGCCCAAATGGATGATGTCTCAGATCAAGATTATGAAAACTCCTTGGTTATCGTATGCGACACTGCTAATACAGCTCGAATTGATGATAAAAGGTATCCAAATGGATCATTTCTGATTAAAATAGATCATCATCCTAACGATGACGTTTATGGTGATTTAGCGTGGGTTGATACCAATTCAAGTAGCACCTGCGAACTAATTTCTTTATTCGCTTTAGACAATCACCTAAAAATGGATGCATATATCGCTAAACTCCTCTACGCTGGAATTACTGGTGACACGGGACGCTTTCTTTATCCCGCTACTACCGCTCGAACCCTACAAGTCGCTAGTCAATTAAGAGAATTTCCCTTTGATTTTGCTACGCTGGCTCGGAAAATGGACTCTTTCAGCTACAAAGTTGCTAAGCTTCAAGGCTATGTTTACGATCATCTTGAACTTGATGAAAATGGAGCTGCTCGTGTCATCATCACTCAGGATTTACTAAAAGCTCACCAACTTACAGATGCCGAAACTGCAGATATTGTCGCAACTCCTGGTCGAATTGAGGACGTCAAGTTGTGGGGAATCTTTGTTGAACAAGAAAGCGGTCATTACCGTGTACGATTGCGCAGCAAATTCATTCCAATCAATGAAGTCGCAAAAAATCATCATGGCGGAGGACATCCCTTAGCTAGTGGCGCCAACTCCTATTCACTAGAAGAAAATGAAGAAATCTTCCAAGAATTAAAAGAATTAGCCAAAAAGCAAAGAAAATGAGCGAAAAGGCTTGTCAAAGCAAATGAAATTTGATAAACTATCAAAGTAACTAATCTATGGCTCGCAAAGAGACCATGGCAGAAAGGAAATTTTTTAAAATGAGAAAAGATATTCACCCAGAATACCGTCCTGTTGTCTTCATGGATACTTCAACTGGTTACCAATTCCTTAGTGGTTCAACTAAGCGTTCAAACGAAACAGTTGAATTCGAAGGGGAAACTTACCCATTGATCCGTGTTGAAATTTCATCAGACTCACACCCATTCTACACTGGACGTCAAAAGTTCACTCAAGCAGATGGACGTGTGGATCGTTTCAACAAAAAATACGGTCTCAAATAAGAACATCTATTCAATACATTCGATTATTGAATTCAAGCCACTTCCGATTACTCGGAAGTGGCTTTTGTTTTGCTTTTAGTAATATAAAACTCCCCCCATCTAAAAGATGGAGGAAGTTCTCGGTTAAAGGAATAGACCATTATATTCATTTATTTTATTTATAATTAAACACCCAATAATATGTACCATCACCTGCTTGTACACAGGCAACGGCACCTTCTTTGGCATCAGGATTTAGAATCAATTCTCTATTTCCTGAGTTTAGCCATTTGTTAGCAACTACTTCAGCATTTTCTTCTCGACGGAAGGTGATACCAGCGCTACTATCATAATTGACAGAAAGTTTCTGAGCTGTTGGTAAAGATTGATTGTTATAAAGTTCATCGGACCATGTTAGTTCTTGTAAGCCAAGTCTTCTACGTTCCGCATTTAATTTTGCAAAAGCAGCTTTAGCCTTATCAATATTAGGGAAGTTTGAGTTTTCAGTTTTTTCCACACGATAAATAAACTTCACATGACCAAATTCTGTTTTTTCATATCCTTTGACGCTACTTGTCAAATAAGCTGTCAAAACGTAATCTCTAGCCCAAGCATGATCCACTGCTTGATTAAAGACATCTTCTTCTTCGAGTTCATATGTCACCTTACAGTCATAGCCTGCATTATCTATCATTTTTGGTGCCAGATGTTGCTGAACATAAGAGATAAATTCTTCCTTGCTCTTGAATGGAAGAGGATCTCCTGCTTTACCAGTACCAACTAGATTCTCTGAGTATAGTTTAACTGTAGAAGCATTATCATCATAATTATATTCATCGTCCTTTGGATTGGAATGATTATTTGGATCAAGAGCCGGATCATTTGGATCCGTTCCGTTAAATAGTTTCCAGCGGTCGCCCATCCACTTGTAATATCCATCGATACCATCAGGGTTTTCGTCTCCAAGATGGACTCGGTAATAATAGGTGCCGTTATCATCTACAAAGCGAGGATCACTCTTCATCCGAGGATCATCAGGTCTGTAGAGAGGTTTTGGCAATTTACTATAATCTATATTTGGATTTGGTGCCCAGTCAGGCTTCTCTGGCTTAGGTGTTTCAGGATCTGGCTTAGGATCTGGAGTCGGATTTGGTTCTGGAGTTGGATCTTCTGCTTTCTTAACATAAACCCACTTACCATTTTCATAGTAATAGTATGAACCATCATCCAACACATAATAGTGATAGCCATTTTCATAACGATAATGCGGATCATTCTTCAGTTTATTAAAGCCATCTTGGTAATAGAGTTCCCACTTACCATTCTTGTAGACATAATAGTCTCCGTTCTGGTTTTTATAGTAGTAATTTCCATTCCAATAAAAGACATTATAGTTATACCATGGATTGTAATAACCAGGGTATCGACCGTAATTATAGTTATTTCTGACGCGCGGATTATAATAGTTAAATCCTGGACGATAGCGAGAATAAAATACGTCATTATGTTCCTCTGCCTGAGCAGTATTTGTAGCAAGAAAAGCTAATACTAAGGCAGAACTAAACAGCATCACTCTCGATAGATACTTTCTTTTTGATTTCATTACTTATACTCCTTTGTAATAAAAACAATGATAGTCTACTCCTCCTCTATATAGTATTCTATCCCCATCTAATCTCTTAGTCAAACAAAAACATAAATATTATCCTATTTTTTTTGTGTTTTTTTGCATATATACTATTGAAGTTTTTGAACAAAAATCCCTTAAGAATTTGATCTTAAGGGATTTTCTAGTTAATTAAGTGAAATCATTAGGAAAAGATTGATTATTTGTAGTTGTAAGTCCAGTAGTATACACCGTTTCCATCTACGACTGTCGCTACAGCTCCTTCAGTTACGTTTGGATCAAGAAGCAATTCTCTCAAACCGCTGTTTGCCCATTTCTTAACGACAGTAGCTGCATCTTCATCACGACGTCCGACAAAGCCAGCGCTATCGTATTGACGTGAAATTTCGTTTACTTTCGGAAGTGCTTGGTTTTGATAAATGTCTTCTGACCAAGTCAACTCTTTCAAACCTTGAGCTTTACGAGTTTCATTGATTTTAGCGAAAGCTTCTTTCGCTTTTGAAACATAGTCATAGTTTGTATCGTTTGTCGCTTCAACACGGTAAACAAACTTCACATAACCAAATTCTACGTCACTGTATTTCTTGTCCTCAACACCACTCTTGAGGTTTGCAATCAAGACATAGTCCTTAGCATATGGGTTTTCTTTAGTCTTTTCAAAGATATCTGCATCTTCGATTTCCCACTCAGCTTTAGCATCCCATCCAGCGTTATCAAGGAATTTAGGATTCATTTTTTCGATAACGTATTTCTTGAACTCTTCAACGTTCTTGAATGGCAATGGTTGACCAGCTTTGGCAGTAGTTACCAAGTTTGTTGAGTAGAGTTTCACGCTAGAGTTTTGATCACTGTACATGTACTCATCGTCAGCAGTATTTTCGTGAAGTTTTGGATCAATACCTGGATCGTTTGGATCTGTCATACCTTGAAGTTTCCATTTTTGTCCAATCCACTTCCAATATGCTGAATAACCTGTACGGTCTGAGTTAGATGGTACATAGTAGTAATGTGTGCTACCATCGAAGTAGTAGTTTTTATCATTCTTAAGGGCTTTATCACCTGGTTTTCCTGGTGGGTAAACCAATTTTGGCGTTTGTCCATTTGGTGCCCATGCCAAGTGCTCAAGTCCTTCTGCTGGTTTTTCAACATAATCAGGGATTTGGTTTTCACTTGATTCTTCAGTTGTTACCAAACCTGGTGTTGTTGGAACAGCTGGTGTTGCTGGTGTTTCAGGTTTAGGCTCAGCCGGCGTTTCTGTTGATGGTTTGAATGGATCAAAATCACTATCTGCACCGTTAATTGGCGGATTTTCTGGTAAATCAAGACTTGGAGTTGTTGGTTGTTCTGGTTTTGGTTCAGCAGGTGTAGTAGGCTCTTCAGGTTTATCGCTAGGCGCTGGAGTTGGAGCCTCAGGTTGTGCTGGAGTTGGAGTTGGAACTTCTGGTTTTGGATCCTCAGCTGGTTGTGCTGGTTTTGGATCTTCAGCTGGTTGTTCTGTACTTGGAGTTTCCGGCTGAGCTTGAGGTGATGGAGTTGTTGAATTGTTGGTTGAAGTCTTAACCAATACCCATTTACCATCTTGGTAATAGTAATAGTCACCATTTTCTAAAACATAGTAATGGTAGCCATTTTCATAACGGTAATGAGGATCGTTTTCCAAATTGTTAGATGATGAGTTATTGTTGCTATTGTTTGTCAATGGTTTCCATTCACCGTCACGGTAAATACGGTAGCTACCATCGTTCATACGGTAGTAGTGATTACCATTCCAGTAGATATAGTTTTCATCGTTTACTAGGTTGTTGTAGTTGTTCCAACCATTGTAACCATAGTTATTGTAGTTGTAACCATAGTTATTGTAGTTGTAATTTGGATAGAAATAATCCCAAATATTAGAACCTAAATAATAGTTATTGTATCCATAGCCATATCCGTATCCATAGTTATTGTAACCATAGCTGTAGTTGTTGTAACGAGAGTTACGACGACTGCTATGACGACTAGTACGGCTGTTAGTTACTGTATTACGGCGACTTGTGAAGCCAGTATTCCAGTAATTAACACCTGGTTGGTATAAGTTACTATAGCGAGAACTATAACCATAGTAGTCAGCGGCCTGAACAGTATTTCCAGAAAAAGCTGGAATCACTGCTGCTGCAGCTAAAACTGAACAAGATAAAAATCTTAGACGTTTCGACATTATAATAAACCTCCAAAATCATTCATTTATCTTTTAGAATGATCTGATATTTTAGACGTGCCATGACAAAAAATAATTCTTCAGTAAATATGATATCTAGGACTTGAATCTTTAGATCAGCATCAATCATGTTTTAATCAGATAGTTTCGCGTAAACTTCTGAGACAAATAATTTGACAAAAAGAAAAACTACCCAATATCAATATTGCTAAAAAATTCTTTTTTATGCATATTTCACATCGACCTAAACTATAACACAAAAATTTAGGCAAAGCAAGAAATTTGTTCGTGTTTTCAAAATTATTTTTTTCAATATTGTTCTTAATGTAATTCTATTTTTTATCTATGTTCGTTTTTGTTTTATTTTACATGCAATTTTTTGATATTTTAAGAGTTAACCCTATTTTTTATTTGTAAACAAGACAGTAAGTGCTTTTATGGTTTGATCTGTGAAGCTATTTCATACAAAAAGGTATTATATCTATAAAACAGTGTTTATTTTTGTTTTATACATGAAACAAAATATGCTTTTAATATATCACTAATTTTTGAAAGATTCGTTGTTTTAGATATTTATCTAAAATAGAAGAATATTACATTCTTATAAATACTTATTTTAAAGCCATCTAGATAGACTCGTTTATTTTTGATTACAAATGCAAATAATAAATATGCTTGAATAAATTAGACATTTCTGTTTGTTTGAAGAATAAAAGAAAATATGGTATCTTAACTGCAGTAACACTTCTCTCTGTGAAATTTTTATTTCACTCCAGCTGAAACCTTTGAAGGAGGAAAAAATGAAACGTCGCTCGCTATTCCTTATACAACTTTTATTGTTAGTTGGTCTATTAGCAACTTTAGTGATACAAGATGGTATTTCTGTTCAAGCCCAACAGATTCGACCGCAAATCACTAATCACACAGATGGACAGTGGATTAAAGATAAGAAGGGTTGGTGGTACAAATATCCAGATGGTAGTTTTCCCAGAAATCAATGGCAGCAAATTAATGGAAGGTATTATTTCTTCAACGTCAACGGCTATATGCTGACTGGCTGGCAAGAATTAGATGGTTTTGGATATTACAAAGAAAGATCTTGGTATTATTTCGACCCAGAAAATGGAGATATGAAGACGGGATGGCAGAATATCAAAGGTAAGTGGTACTACCTTGATCCTGCTGAAGGTTATATGCTAACTGGAGTCCAGCAGGTTGGTGAAAACGGTGAATGTTATTATTTCCATGATAAAAATGGGGATATGCAGACTGGATGGCAACAATTAACAGGTGCTGGTAACCATGAAGGGCCAGCCTGGTATTATTTTAATCCAACAGACGGAAGTATGCTCACAGGCTGGCAAAATATTCAAGGAAAATGGTATTATTTTCAGCCGATTGATGGATATATGCTAACAGGACTTCATCAAATAGGTGATACTGGAAAATCTTATTATCTTAATCCAGTAAACGGGGAAATGTTAACTGGTTGGCAACAGATCGCTGACGAATGGTATTACTTCGCAACTGAAGATGGATCCATGCTCTCAAATGCTTGGCAGGGTTCGTATTACCTTAAAGAAGATGGGAAAATGGCTCACAGTGAAACTCTTCTAATCAATGGCAAACAATATACCTTTAATGAACAAGGTCTTGTAACTACCAATCCATAACTAGAAGATCCACTTCTCTTTATTTAATCCACCTTAGAACTCGATTAAAAAAGAAGTCTGATGTAAAACATCAGACTTCTTTTTTGTTCTTAATAAATCAATTGCTGAATAACTAGGACGTGACTTTCTTCCACACCATATAAACTGTGCAGTTCATTGGGTTCCATTGTAAGAAAAGTTCCTGGAAGCATTTGAACAGTTTCTCCTAAAGCAGTAAAATTCACCTTACCTTCCAAGCAAACTACTGTCACTAATGCATCAGCCTTATGTTCAGGAATTTCCTTCCCCTTTGCCAAATGAAGATGACGGATCAAACGACCTCTTTCTTCAACAGGTGTCTCAACAACATCAATTGATGGATCAATTTTGTAAAATTTCATAAATTTATCCTCCTTGTTTTATTTTATAATGACCTATAGAAAAGACGGAGCCCCATTCTATCAATCTTGATAATCTCCTCCAGAAATACCAAAGTATTCTTCTAATGATTTCCCTGAATCAGCAATTTCCTTAGCTTCCCGTCCAATATAACGCAGATGCCAGCTTTCTGGCATGTAGCCTGTTGAAGTTTCCTTACCTTTTAAAAACCGCACAATAAAGCCATAATTGGCAGCATTATCCAAAAGCCACTGGCTGGCACCTGGTTCTTCCAGCAGATTTCCTTCTGTATCAATCAAGTCAAAGGCTAAACCAGACTGATGTTCACTATATCCAGGTCTAGCTGAATAACGATCGGCAGCCTCCTTTCCATCTCTATCGACATAATTTTGGTAAAGTTCTAGCTGAGTATCATAACTGCGGAAACCACTGTATTGGTCACTTACAGCATAACCAGCGGCTTTCATGTCCGCAATCAGCTTAAGTAAGGCTGCCTTAGCAGTAGGATTTTCTCCAGGATTGTAATGAGAAGAGAGAGGGTACTTTTTATTTACAATCAGGATCTCCTCATACTTTCCTTGTAGACTATAATAACTTCCGTTATAAGAAAGCTCTGCATCCTTTTGTTTTTTATTTGTTTTCTTATCTTCTGCTTGATTTTCTATTTGCTGATTGACAGAATGCTCTTTTGTTTGAACAGAAGTTGATCCTGACGTCTTAGAACTTTCCTTAGCTTTCTTATCAAGTGAACAAGCAACTAATGTAAAGGCAGAGAAGCCAAGCAATAAATAAGCTATTGTTTTCATTTTCATAGGAAAAGATCCTCCATTCACAAGACATATAAAACAAGAGAAATTCTTACCTACATTCTACAAAAAGACCACCAAAAATTCAATGAATTTTAGTGGTCTTCTCAAAATTTCTATTGCGTCAATTCATCTGGATAAGCTTCGACTCCGCCCTCTACATTGGTCACCTGATAACCTTGGCCTTCCAAAAATTCACATGCCCGTGCAGACCGACCTCCTTTTTGGCAGATGACATGGTAGGAAATCCTCTTATCTAAGCTAAGATAGTTTTCTGCTAAGCCACTAAGAGGCAAATTGCGAGCGCCAGCTACATGCCCATTCGCAAACTCATCTACTTCACGAACATCAATCAATTCAATCTTTTCAGTCTGTAAAAGACCTTGTAATTCTTTTGCACTAATCTTTTTCATCATGCTTCTCCTATTTATTTTCATTGATAATCACAACCTTACCAAAACCTGTCTTCCCTTCAATATAAGCATGAGCTTCGGGCACTTCTTCCAAGGAAAAAACGCGCCTCGGGGAAACATCTACTTGGTATCGGTCAATATAGTCAAACAACTCATCCATCAATTCTTGGTTGACTTGAGCTGAATGAAAGGTCGTCATAAAACTATTATTCCTTATCTCTTCAATTGGGTTAAATCCTTCTAGCTCCCACTGTCCCCCTAAGAGACCAGTTACACAGATAATTCCGCCCGGAGCAATATGAACAAATGAATCCTTAATAGTCGATGGACCTACCAACTCTAGAATTTTATCGAACTGCTCCTCAGTCTCCAAGCGACCATCTTGATCAATAACAATGTCATCATAAGCTTGATGCTTAAGTAAAAATTGTTTAGAGCCACTTCGAACCGAACCAACGATATGAACATCAGGAAACTGAGCTTTGGCAAGGCGAGCAAAAGCTAGACCAACACCGCTGGTTGCCGCCCGAACTAAAATCTTATCTTCGGGCTTAATATGCAAATTTTTTAAAGAGCCAAGAGCTGTATAATAGGTCTCAGGAACCGCAGCTAGCTCAGCCCAAGACAGACTGGTTTCGACAGGATAAACCTGGTCATTTGGCAGGAGGACGTACTCAGCATATGAGCCGTCGTAAGCTCGCCCCATTTCTCCCATAATAGAGACTACCTTCTGACCAATCTCTAAATCTGTCCGGGTCGTCTCAGCTACCTGGCCAACACATTCAATGCCTAAAATTCTAGGGAAGCTAACACTAGGTGACAAGCCTTGTCGTGTAAAGATTTCTGAATGATTTATTCCAAATCCTCTAACCTTAACCAAAGTCCATCCTTCTCGTAATTCAGGAATAGGTCTTTCTTCTAAAAGAAGTTTTTCTGGTCCTCCCGGATCATAAATAACAATAGCTCTCATTTTTTTCATAGGATCACCTCCCTTTTTTTGGATAGTGTAACTAATCAAACTTAGACTTAACTTAATCGACAATTCTTATAGTGAAAACCAAAAACTGTAAAAGGCTCTGGAAGGCATTTTATATTTGAATCCATCACCACTATGCTAAGACTTCTTTTAAATTCAAGATAATACTATAGGCTCACTCATCCTTCTTCTTTTTCCACTCTTTCCAAATTGAGCAGAATTTTTTCAAGACAAGTTTCAAAATCTTTTGCTTCTTTTGGGGAAAAATCTTGATATATGATCTCTGTCATTTCCTTAGAAATTCGATCATAATCATCTTTCAAACTCTTAGCATGATCAGTCAAACAAATGACTTTCTTTCGCTTATCCTTTTCATGGGGACAACGTTCAACCAGATTCATCTCCATCATCCGCTCTAACATCTTTGTTAGAGTATTGAGTGTAAGACCTGTCTTATTTGCTAGTTGCGTTTGACTCAGTCGATCTTGCTGCCACAAAGCATGAAGAATCCGTCCTTGTTCACCATTAAAATCCTGAATCTCTTGGTCCAGTAATATCCGATTCATCAGTCGGTTGGATAATCTGTGGATCTTCCCGATATAAAAACCACAGTTAAGCTGTTTCGTCATTTTTCCTCCTTTATAATCTACGATATAGAACTATTTTCTAATTATATTAAATAGAATAATAGCTGTCAAAGATTTAGTTTTCACTGTAAAACACTTACAACACTGTTAAGGAGCATTTCATTATGACAAGAAAAACCAGTTTCATCAGAAAGCGGCTTCTTACTACTTATTTCTTCTTTTTGGGTTTTGGAGCTGGTAGCTCTTCAAACATAGCTTCAAATAAAGTGGTTAGGTAGTCTTTACTGTCCAAATTGTCTACCAGTAGCATTTCTTTAGCACCAGGATAGGGAGACACCTGCACAGCTTCAGACAGATATTTCTGAGCCGCTTTGACTGGTTTGATCAAGAGCTGATCATCATAGATGCCACCGACTATTTTCCCTTTGTAATAAATAATATACTCCCCCATCATAGCCCGATAGCTGATCTCATCTAAATCAGATAACTGCTCCAAGATAAAAGTCAGATATTCCTTGCTAGATGCCATCTTTTTATCTCCTCTCTACTTTTAATACTCCTCTTTTTCAGAGAATTAGCTGGCTAAAGCTCCAGTACTTCATAAGAATATCCCAGATCTTGCAGGAACTTAAACAAATCTGTTGTAGAGACAAAGATGGTCTTTTCATTGGTATTGGGATGGAAAGTCATGATATCCTCTGATACAATGTCCTTATCAAAATAAACTTGAATATCCTTTTCCTCATTGTTGAGCAGACCAAAAGGTGATACCGTTCCTGGTGGTAACTGCATTTTTTCATAGAGGGAATCCGCTGAAGCCATACGAATACGATTGGCTGAAACTAGCTCTTTAAACAAGTCCATATCCAGACTTTTCTTGTCATCCATAATCAGTAGGTAATACTGAGTTTTCTTTTTATTAGTCAAAAACATGGTCTTAGTTCGAACGCCTTCCATGCCTTCAATATAACTATCTGCCTGCTCTGTCGTAAATGCAGGTGGGTGCTCCACTACATCAAAAGTGATCCCCAACTCTTGCAACTTGTTAGCCACTTGTTGATATGCATCCATAGTTTTACTCCTTTATTGATGAATAATCTTTTGTACCAATCCTTGCAATTCTGGCACCACTTCAGCCTCAAACCAAGGATTTTTAGCCATCCAGATTTGGTTGCGGGGCGATGGATGAACTAAAGGAAAAAAGTCAGGCAGATAGTTTTTATAACGTTGGACCGTCTCAGTCAACTTGACATTTCCTGTTTGATGTAGATAGTATTTCTGCGCATACTGACCAATCAAAATAGTCAGCTCAATATCTGGCAAAAGATCTAAAATCGGTTGATGCCATTTATCTGCAAAGTCCTTACGAGGTGGTAAGTCCCCAGACTTTCCATGCCCTGGGAAATAAAAATCCATGGGCAAAACTGCAAAGTAACCAGAATTATAAAAAGTCTCTTCATCGACACCAAGCCATTTTCTAAGACGGTCACCACTCTTGTCCTTCCAGTAAAGTCCAGCCTCTTGAGTTTTAAGTCCCGGTGCTTGACCAACAATGTTAATTCGAGCATTCTTTGGTGCCGCAAAGAGTGGCTTGATTCCCTGCTTTGTATATGCTTGATTTTCTGGGTCGGCCATGATGGCCTTAGCAATATCCTCTATTGTTTGCATGATAGCTCCTTGCAAAGAAACTCATTTGGAAAGACCAAACGAGTTCTTCTTTTTTATTTGATTAATTCGTAGATAGCTTCTGCGTAAATGGCCGCAGCACGGAAAAGATCTTCTACATCTGTAAATTCGTTAGCTTGGTGCATAGTGTTGACATAGTCTGGGAACATAGCACCAAAAGCCACACCACGCTTCAAAAGACGGCCAAAGGTTCCACCACCAATGACTTGCTCATGTCCCTTGAGACCTGTTTGTTTTTCATAAACACTCAAAAGAGTTGCTACCAATTCATCATCTGCTGGAACATAGTGTGGAGTGTGTCCGTGCTCAGATAGGCTTACTGACACAACACCAGCAACTTTTTCAAGACTGGCCTGAATCGCTTTCGGATCAGTTCCTTGCGGGTAACGGATGTTCAGAGCAATAGTATTGTCTGCCTTAGCACTGTCAAAATGGAAGACACCAGCATTCATGCTGAGAGAGCCCATTTTAGCATCTGTATATGCAATTCCTAACTTCTCACCAGTAAAGTCCTCGTGCAGTACTCGAGCTGCCACTTCCAGATAAGACTTGGCAGCACCACCAAAGTCAAATTGGTTCAACAAGAGGGCCAAGTAGGTCCCACCATTGATTCCATCTTCAGGAGTTGATCCATGAGCAGACTTACCAATAATCGTAATGGTATAGGTTTCTTCATCAACAGTTGAGATTTCATACTGAAGCTTGTGTTCCTTGGCAAAGGCATCTAAGAGACCAGCAAGATCCGGTAATTGTCCAGATACAACTGCTGTTGCAGACTCTGGCACCATATTTTCACGGAGGCCACCTGTAAAGCTATGAAGTTTAGCATTCCCAGTGTTGTCATTTCCAAAATGGAGGTACTCGGTGATATTCCCTTTTTCTCCATTAATGATTGGAAATTCCGCATCTGGTGAGAAACCAAAGTCTGGTTCAGGCAGACCAACATGCTTGAAATAATAGTCCATGTCTTGCCAACCGGATTCCTCATCAGTCCCCACCACAAAGCGCACACGCTTCGATACTGGCAGTCCCAAGTCTTTGATGATTTTCAAACCATAGTAACAAGCCATGGTTGGACCTTTATCATCAGATGAACCACGCGCATAAAGCTTACCATCAAGGATTTCAGGTTTGTAAGGATCTGTATTCCAGCCACTTCCGGCAGGAACCACATCCATGTGGGCAAAAATCCCTAGTTCTTCTTGACCCTCGCCAAAAGTAAAGTGACCAGCATAATTGTCTACATTCTTGGTTTCATATCCATCTCGTTCAGCGATTTCTAAAAACTTATGTAGGGCTTGAACAGGTCCAGGTCCAAAAGGATGCTCCTTGTCTGCCTTAGAGTCATCCCGCTCTGAGTTAATTTCCAAAAGACTGAACAGGTCGGCCAAGAGAGCTTCTCTGCGTTTTTCAACTTCTGCTTTAAAATCAATTGTCATTATATTACCCCAATCTCTAATTCGATTTAAATCAATACTGCTGTATCAACGTTTTTCAATGATTTCGTCAACTGGCAAACGATAGCTAGGCTCTAATTTGTCATCAGTATAACCAACCGTAATCAAGAGTTCCGGACGGAAACGCTCATCAATCTCCAAGACTTCATTAATCTTAGATTTATCAAAACCTAGAATAATATTGGATCCGATACCTTGGTCAGTCAAAGCCAGAACGAGATTCATAGCTACTAGACCAGCATTAAGGGCCAAGTAATCACTCTTTTGTTGGTCGCTATAGCGAGCAAACTCAGCTGGTAGATTCTGCATGTAGAATTGAAGCTGCTCATCAGAGAAATTTTTAACTCCAGCCACACGTGCAATCTTACGAGACCGCTTGGTCAAATCAGTATCCGTAAAGAGGGCAATGGTTACTGGTGCTTCTTTAACCTGATCTTGGTTAGAGCCAAAAGCAATTTCTGCTAAGTCTTGATTGCGTTCTCGCACTACTACAAATTTCCATGGCTGGCTATTGTGGGCACTTGGAGCCAAAGTCGCAATTTCAATCGCTGTGCGAACATCCTTTGGATCCACAGGCTTATCATTGAAATGCTTGGTTGCGTGACGCTTTTTATTGAGTTCTAGAAATTTCATAGGTCTCTTCCTTTTCTTAATATACTAGCTTCATTTTATCATATTTTGTAAGAGTTTGCTGAGGTTTTTCATTCTCTATTAGATAGAACTATCAGCCCTTGCTACTTAATAAGATTATTCTGTAGCAGAGGTTTCGTTTTCTCCATTCTGGCTACTTGAATCTCTCAAGCCCTTTATTAAATCACTGTAACTAGAACTTCTTTCTTGCTCAAAAACCTTGTTTAAATTTTGATCTATCTTAGGTATTTCCACTTTTGGTTCAGGTTTGCGAAGGGTCAATTCAATGGCGCCTAGAAAAAGAACAAGAAAAAGCACCAAGAATGTCAAACCGGTCTCTTTTTTAGGAAGACTACTTCCCTTGGTCGGAAGTCCTTTCCAACGAGGATACTGCTTTAAAAATCCATTAATCTTCAGCCCAGTGATATAGAGCGTCAAAAAACCATACATGGTAAGAAAAAGAAGCGAAAAACTATGCACTGATACCCGACTAAACTGAATTCTCATTTTAAAGGCTTTATAGCCTGCTCCAGCCATATACACCTCTACGACAAATGCCAAAATCATCAAGATAAAGAAAATGAGGACTTGCAGTTTCAACAATTTTCGTAGTCCTAAATAAACTTCCTTGTCAGCTTTTTCTTTCGCGAGCACCTCATTCTTTTTTCTTGCTTTGGCTTTAATTTGATGGATTAGTTGAGATTTACTCTTATTAGAACCTGATGGCTTTTGTTCCTTTTTTAGATGACTAGCAAAATATGTCTCTGCTGTCTTTATTACCTTTCTAAGATTTTCTTCAGTTAACTCATAAGGGTAACCAAATAAATCCCAATAATCTTTCAAGTCTGCTTTATTTGGCCTAGTCACGTGAAGATAAAAATGCCTGCCGATCAAAGTAATAGAGAAGATTGCCGAATAAAAGTTGGATTTTGCAAAAAAATCAACCTCATAAAGACTACCATCCTTCATCCTCTTGGTCGTTTCAAAAAAAGAAACGTCCTTTGTGAAGCTTGTGCTAATAATTCTCCGTACCTGCAAAACCTTTGCCCCTACCGTATCAGGCCTAAGAGGAGTAGTCAAAATGAGCTCGAAGACAGACATTGAGTCAGTTAATTTTTCTTCACACTTTTCCCAGTCATCTTCTATAAATTCCTTAAATTCACTCAAGAAAGAAGCCATATTTGAGGAGGTTAAATCAATCGGCTGATGCATCTGAAAACCTTGACTTTCTATGCCGGCCTTGATAGGAAAGATATCTTTCACGATAAAGTGTTGTTCTGCTAGCTCAAGGGTAAAAGAAGCCTGGTAGCGAGGCAAGAGAGTCGTAATAAGAGCTTTATAATCTCCATCCTTTTGGTCAGATTTTTCCCAGCAGTTGGTTCTCGTTTTCCCCTCAAAGACATTAGCAATCATTCTTTCAATGCCTTTAGACTTCAGTTGGACATTTATAGGACTTAGAGGTTCAGAAAAAATCAATTCTGGTTGATCTAGATAGAGCTTAATTCTTTCCAGTCCTTCCTTTAGATTTTCGCGATCATACTTATACTGAATCGCGTATTTTTCCTCTCCCCACTCTAGTATCAGATCACTACCATCAACTAAAATATCTAATCTATCCCGATAGTCCTCAAGCTTTATCTCAAATAAAAAGATCGGACAATAGGGATCCATGTTATTTTCTTTAATGTCTAGTATTTTGAATTTGTCTATATAAATACTCTGAAGTTCTTCTCGAATATCTTGTTCCAAATGATCTCTATGTTTGTCAAAATTTAAGGTCATCTTTCTTTAACTTTCATTTTTTATTTTCTGAAGGAAATCTTTGACATCCTCCATGTAATCATGTTGCTGAATCAAGGAAGTTAACAGTTCCTTATTATGGCCTGGATAGTTATCTTCACGTCGTAGTTCTTCATACATTTCAATAAAAGGAAGTCCTTTTTCTTTGGCCGATTTCAACTCCGCTTCATAGTCATAAGCGACCTTACGAAATTGCATATTTACCAATTCGCCATCTTCAACTTCAATTACGGCGTACTGGGCGCGATGGTTTTTTAATGATTCCCAATCAAAATAGGGCATGCCAATCGTACCTGGATTAATAATTTGTTGTCCTTGACTTCCATAACGAAGCAACTGCTTGTGAACATGACCGTAAACAGCTATATCCGTTTCCTCATCCAGCAAATGATCAAAATTTGAAGTATCATTTGTCACCTGTAAAGCTCCACCGTAGTTTTTGTCAGGTAAGTTATGACTAAGTGAAAAACGCAAACCATCCACTTCAATCTTGTCAAGAAGTGGCAAACTTCTCAACCAGTCAATATGGCGAGTATCAAGTCGTTCCATCAAATACTGGGTTAGGCGCAAAAGTTGTATTTCTTGAGGATCTTCCAAGCCATAGACACCATCTAAAGCTTCTAAAACACAGTCATCCCAATTTCCCCTGACTGCTACAGTGATTGGCAGACCTTCCAAAAGATCCATTAAATCATTTCCACCCGGACCAGGAAGAAAAAGATCACCCAGAAGCCAGTATTCGGTCGCTCCTAGCTCTTTAGCATCATTTAGGACTGCTTCTAAGGCCGTCGTATTTCCGTGTATATCAGATAAAATGGCAATTCTTTGTTTCATGCTTGCTCCTTAAGTAAATGACTGTTTAGTTTGAATCTAGTATATCAAAATATGACTGAAAACGTAAAATCCATCCTCTGCACGATTTATCTTATTAGAACTTATGGATCATTTTAGAAACGATATAGTTTATGATTTTTACTCCTCACCAGCAATCACATTTCATCTACTTCTTATGTGTCACTCGCTATACTTCAAAACTATTAATTTTGAATACAAAAAAAGCAGGTGACAATCACCTACTTTGTTGAGATATTATTGTCCAGAAATAAGCGGAGCAAGAGATTTATAAGCACCTTCAATAGCCTGCTTCATAGCATCACGTCCTGTCTTCAACTGTTGAAGAAATAGGTTACGATTTTGTTCTGGAACTACTGTATCATCCGGACCAGCGGCTGAAAGCGTTTTGTTAAATGTTTCTCTCGAAGTTTCCATAGATTCAATTGCTGGTTCTACTTGTTGATTGTATGCTTCTTTTCCAGCTTCTGGAACTTTATTACCGATTTCGGTAATGTATTTCTTATAGTTATCAATCAACTTACCAAAAAGAGCTTTCATATCGCCAATTGTTTTAGCATTGTCAATTTCTTCATCTGTCAAAAGAACAATTTCTGGTGTTTTTAGATCTGAACTAGCTGTTTTTGATGAAGTTTCAGAGCTACTTGATGAACTCTTTGAAGTAGAAGTTTTTTCTACAGAACTTGAAGCTTTCTCAGAAGATTCTGAAGTTGATTTTCCAGAACATGCTGCTAAAGTTATAACCGACAAAAGCGCTACACTAGCTGTAACAATTTTTTTCATTAGTGTCTCCTATTAATAAAGAATAGGAATATTATATTATAAAATTATTTCAATGTCAAATTATTTCGCTATCAAATATTCTAAGCCTTCTAATGCTTACTTCACATTGCTTGAATTTTTCTCACTATGTGACTATCAATGATTTGAAAATTAAGTAAATAAGTCCGGCTATAAAATCAGACTTACTCTGTTGTAATACCTAGCTTTTCACTACTTGAACAATATCTTGAAAATCCTCTGAAAGAGCATCATATTGATTGCCCTCATATAGAAAGTAGCCTTCTATGCCTCTATGGATAATAGCGTTAACTGTCGGGTGAAATTCTTTATCCGTCGCATTAATGACAAACTGTGTCATTTCAAAGGCCACCTCGGGAGTATATTGAAGTTTCTCAATACCAATTCGAATCATCAAGGCTTGGACTTTTTCTGGTGAAATAGAATTCTTTTGTGCCTTCCCGTTTAACATCCCGAAAATATAGGCTGCTGCTAACTGTCTGTCAAGATCCTCATCCAAATCGATCGTAACTAAACTTAAAAATTTATCGACCATTTCAATAGTCTCGTTTGTAATAGTATCGTTCATAATAATTCCTTTCTAAACCAAAATCTACTTCTGTCAACACAAAGTCTTACATTTATCACAATAAGATTAAAGCTTAACAATGACTTGCTCAAGGCCTGCATACTTATCAATTTCTTCTTGCCAAATTGCCTTTAATTCGTCGTCAACAATAACTGGACTATTTACCTCTTTCATTTTTTGAATTCTTTCATCAATGGATTTAATTTTGCAGACTTTACTTTTTATACTTCCCAAAAATTCTTTAAATGAAACATGAAAGGGGATAATTCTTTGCTTCTCGTGATCAAAAAATGCTACTTGATTATAATTTTGTTCTGCAATTCCCAGAAGAATATAATTCCCGAAACTATCTTCTGCAATTGGTAGATAATCAACTTCAATATAATCTGATAGAAAATCATGATCAATTAAATACTGGAAGTTATATTCATAGTCAGCATTTTCAAACCCATAGAAAGCTCGAATATCTGAACTTACTTTATCAATTCTAAAGGTAGCATCAATTGTATCTCCTCCATTATACTTTAATAAAAACTCTTTATATTTTTCAGGTAATGAAATAGAATAATGTTTCTCCAATTTTTCTACTTCATCTAGTACTCCATCCGTTTTAAATGGAAAAATTCTTAACATAGCATTTCCTTATTCTCAGTTCAGCTTATCACCATATCTTAAACTAATATTCTACATTCCAATCTTGCCAACCAACGTAGTAATTGACAAGATATGCTCATACATCTTAACCTTATCTAGATGATCCACATCTTTGAATCCACCTAATGCTAACAAGGGTACAAAGCCAAAACACTGATCGTAATCTAACAGGCCATATTGTTCAATCGCTTCATTGTAGAGTGGCAATTCAAAATAATCATCTGCAAAATCGGGTTCATTAACAAATTGTAGAAACAAAGGGAGGTTCTCAAAAATAGTCATAAATACTCCATCTTTGTATTTTACCATCCTTAAATATTTTCCTTCTTCACATACAATCATATCTCCAAAAGCCGTCGCAAATATTGGAATAGCAACATTACCCCTAAAATATGAATCTTTAATTAACTCAATATAGTCATCTGGATTTATAACTTTTAGATAACCATTTAAAAAGGTACCCAAACCTTGGTTTTCCCAAATCTCAACCAATTCAACAGGGACTTTATCCTTATAATTTTCAATCACCTCTTTTGGCATGTCTGCAACTTTTAAAAAATCTGAAATCATCGATACTCCTTTCAATAAGTAAGCCTTACATTTAAATATGTACTCTGTAGTTGTTCTGGAGACATTGTTTTAGCCATTGCCCGAATCTGCTCATCAACATAATCAATACGATATCTCCATTGAATTCCAATAGATGAGTTGACACCTGTATCGCCCATGCCACCAATCTTATCTGGATATCCTCCAGCTATCTGGTCAGGATTGTGAAGAGCAGCTTGGGTATCTAGCCATTCTTGCGCCTTCAGTTTTGCTTCTGAACGAGATAAACCACTCTCAATAAACTCGTTATACTTATCTGAGAAAGCATTCTCCCTTGCGACTCGTTGAGCAGCATTTCTTTCTAAAGCACGACCTTCAGCGATATATCTTTCACGATTATCAAGATATTCCTGAACAGTCAACTCGTTCATTCCATTTTGTTGATCTGCTAATTGACGTGAGAATTCTTCTTCAGGATGTTTTGGATTGCGATTAAATTCAACTTGTATCTCTTCAATGCGTGGAATGTCATCTATATGTTGAATTTTTGGAGTTTTATTACTAGTTCTTCCCCCACCTTTACCTTCAAACGCTTCAATCTTTTGTTTATGTTCGATTGAGATTTGTTGGATGCGATCTGCTAGGTCATCCATCTTGGTTGAGACTTTTGATTTTGGTAGATCGACTGGGACGTCATCTACAGTCACAAAAGCAAGTCGATTCTTATTCCCAAGGGAGTCAAGCGTGTTGTGAATATTTTGTCGGCCAGTTTCAATGGCATCGCTAAAGTTCCGTACTTTGTTTGAAAGCCCCTCTGTGCTAGCTGAGATGACTTGATTCTTCACATTCGAAACTCGGTTCTTGAAGTTATCAAAACCTTTTCCCACTTGAACCTTGACATCACCTGCCTTGGTCTTGATGTCCGTCCAGGCTGTGTTGGCCTGTTCTTTAAGATTGGTTTTGAAGCTGGTTGCTTCACCACTGTGGATGTCGACATTGCCTGTTTGACTTGCTCGGTAGGCCTTGTATTTACTACCAAGATGACCAATAGTACGACCAATCATTTGACTGGTAGTAAAGTATTAGAAGTATAAATCTAGTATAGCAAAAACTTTTGAGAATATAAAAAATGTGATAACACTTGGATATCACATTTTAAATAATATTGTTTATTTTAAAAATAATAAATCTGCTTCATTTTATGAATTTCAATCTTCTTCATCAAACATATAAGAGTCATCTTGCTCAATTTGATTTTTTGTATCTTCCTGTGATTCTATTACATTACTTAAAAACTGCATAGATACAATTTCGTCATCAAGAAATAATTGAACCTTCCCACCCAATTCAATTATTTCTTCCAGTTTTTTTCTAAAAACCTTCAATTGTTCTAAATTCAAATATTCTGTTTCAACTACAGATGTATTATTGGCCATTTTTTCTTTAATTATTCCAATTGGTTCATGACTAAAATCTCGTATAATTTTCACGATTTTTATCTCATTACAATCCGATTTTATTTTAGCGATAAATTTATGCATAATTTCTCCTTTTAAAAATCTTCAATTGTATTTATTCGTTCACCTGGTAAACTCATCTTCCAATTTCCTCCATGCCATCCGTAAAAATGCTCATTAAAAGTAGCTGGAAAAATAACTTCGGGTCTATTTGCTAAGTGAGGATATTGAGAAGCACTATAAGTGTGATGCCCTTGAAGTGTTTTGCCATTATATGTTGGTTTTTTACCATCAATAATATCTTGTCGTTGCGAACTGGTCCATGCTCTGCTACTCGCTTCACCGTTCATTAACCTTTTACGTTCATCAAGCCAAAATAAATCCACACCGTCTCTACGTCTTTTTGAAAATCTCTTATTCCAATCATACTGTTCATATTCTTCTCTTGTAATTGTTCGATCGGCAATCTTTTGTTTCAGTTCTCTCATCCTCTTTTGACTGAGTTGCTTCTGAGTAGTTGGATGGGGCTCTAAATCTAAACCTTTGGTTCTTTCTGAGATGATACTCTCTGGAGTGTGAATTTTCGTATCTGATATATCATCAACTTTAACTTTTGGATCAACGCTTCCCCCACCTCTGCCTTCAAACGCTTCAATCTTTTGTTTATGTTCGACTGAGATTTGTTGGATACGATTGGCGAAGTCATCCATCTTGGTTGAGACTTTTGATTTTGGTAGATCGACTGGGACGTCATCTACAGTCACAAAAGAAAGTCGATTCTTATTCCCAAGGGAGTCAAGCGTGTTGTGAATATTTTGTCGGCCAGTTTCAATGGCATCGCTAAAGTTCCGTACCTTGTTTGAAAGCCCCTCTGTACTAGCTGAGATGGCTTGATTCTTCACATTTGAGACACGATTCTTGAAGTTCTCAAAACTTTCTCCTGCTTGAACCTTGACATCACCTGCCTTGGTCTTGATGTCCGTCCAGGCTGTGTTAGCTCGCTCTTTGATGTTGGCCTTGAAGCTGGTTGCTTCACCACTACGGATATCAACATTGCCTGTTTGACTTGCTCGGTAGGCCTTGTATTTACTACCAAGATGACCAATAGTACGACCAATCATTTGACTGGTTGCTAGGTTTGTCAAGGCCATCTGAGGGTCTTCCATAAAGTCATGCCCAAACTGAGCCGCATCATAGACGTTTGCAGTCATATGAGCAAACTTCTCAGCAGCTAGCAGAGACTCCGAAGCTGTAGTGCCTGCTACCTTAGTAGCTGTAGATAGACCACCAGACGCCAGTGTCGTAACTGCCTCAGCTCCTGCCCACCAGCGTTGCTCTGTTGAGAGTACATCTCCAGAGATCGTCTCTCCAACTCCTGCTCGATAGAGTGCTTCTCCTCCTAAAAGAGCTGTACCTGTCCCAAATGCTACTGGTGCTAGGGTACCTCCCGAAGCAATACTACCGACAACTAACAAGCCAACACCAACGATTTTAACACCGTTTTCTACCCAGCCAAGCCACTGTTCATTGTCCTTGGACCAAGTAGACTTGAGACGCTTGTACTCCCCCATTTCGGTTGGATAGAAGCTATCCACCAACTTTCTATCTGTCAGGTCCTTAATCTTATTATAGGTTTCTTTGTCTGACTGTTCAAGTTTTTTTAGACGCTCTTTGGCAACTTTTAGCTTTTCATTGTATTTAGCTGCAGCGGCAGGGATCGGACTTTTATCGCTATTTAGAATATCAGATAGGGTAAAATGTTTGGTTTCTGTTGACGTCTGCTCTACCGGCCCAGCCAACCCATTGTTTATATAGGTTGTTGTTGTTTCTTCATAGGTCAAATGATCTGACTTGTATTGGTTTTTCCCTTCATTGACCTTATTGAGAGCTTCTACTGCATCTTCAAGACCACTGATATACTTATTCTCGATATTCTGAACAACTTCGCGATGAATATCCTTCAGAGCATCCATTATTTTCAGAACTTTATGTTCGGCTTCAAGAAAGTCTTTTTCTGGCATTTCCTTGCCCAGATTGGCACCTCCTTGAGCAATATAAAGGTCAGCCAAGTCATTATCTTGGACGATGGTTGCGACTTTAGAAATATCATTGAGCAAGTCAACAACTTGTTGAACATTGTTCTCCATGATGCCCAAATTTTTGCCCTTTTCAAAATCACTTTTATTTGTATTAGTTTACCATAAATACAGAAACATTTACACTACGATCCGACATTATGGGTCTTAAATAAACATTTTTACCAGTCAGACAATTTAATTTCTCATTCCATATTTTCAATCGGCTCTGCTACTTCAGGTAGCGTTGCTTTCTGCTGGTCTGCTAGATGTAGCTTCTCCCGCACCGCTTCAGCTACTGCTCGAGGTACGCCGACTTCGACAATTTCATCTACACTGGCTTCTTTAATCTTGGTTAGAGATTTGAAGTGTTTCATAAGATTTTGCTTGCGTTTTGGTCCCAATCCTTCAATACCATCTAGCTGCGATGAGAAGGAATTTTTAGAGCGGAGCTGGCGGTGGAAGGTAATAGCGAAGCGGTGGACCTCATCTTGGATACGCTGAAGTAGGAAAAATTCCTGCGAATTGCGGGATAATTCTACCACTTGCAAAGGATCGCCAAAAAGCAATTCATGAGTCTGGTGCTTGTCATTTTTTTGCAGTCCAGCGATGGGAATATCTAGTCCCAGCTGATCCTGGATAACTTCTTTAGCGATATTAACTTGACCTTGTCCACCATCAATGACAATCAAATCAGGCGGAGTCAGTCCATCCCGAATCACCCGACTGTAGCGTCGCTTGATGACCTCTCGCATACTGGCGTAGTCATCAGGTCCCACCACAGTCTTGATCTTATATTTGCGATAGTCCTTCTTGCTTGGTTTACCATTGACAAAGACCACCATAGCTGATACAGGACTGGTCCCCATGATGTTGGAGTTATCAAAAGACTCAATACGAACAGGCGTTGGAATGTTAAGGAGCTGCCCTAGATTCTCAATAGCACCTTGAGTCTTTTCAATAGATTTTTCCAAGAGGTCAAATTTCTGCTGGAGGCTGACTCGGGCGTTTTTGATAGCCAGATTGACCAACTGCTTCTTCTCGCCTCGCTGAGGCTTAAGCACCTTGGTATCCACCATGGCTCGGACAGCTTCTTCGTCAATATCTGCTGGAATCAAAATTTCATTGGGCTTGAGGTGGGATTTTTCCTGGTAGAACTGGCCGATATAGGTCAAGAAATCCTCGTCAGGATCATTGTAATAAGGAAAAAGATTGACATCGCGCTCGATTAACTTGCCCTGGCGGACAAAGAAGACCTGTACGCACATCCAGCCCTTGTCCACATAGTAGCCAAAGACATCGCGATTCTGCAAATCCTTGGCCATAACCCGCTGCTTGGTTCGCAAGGTGCCAATGGACTGAATCAAGTCGCGGTACTCTGCTGCCTTTTCAAACTCCATAGCTTGCGCTGCGCCAGCCATTTTTCCCCGTAAATCCTCAATAATCTGGTCATCCTGCCCTTTGAGAAAGGCCGCTACCTCCTGGGCTAGTTCCTTGAAATACTGGCTGTCTACCTGGCAAATAGTGTGGGCCTTGCACTGTCCCAGATGGTAGTAAAAGCAGACCTTTTCAGGCGGATTGGTACACTTGCGGAAAGGAAAGAGCCGATCTAAGAGACGCTTGATTTCATTGGCCGCACCGACATCAGGGTAGGGACCGAAGTATAAACCACCATCCTTTTTAACTTGGCGCGTGATAATCAGGCGCGGATAGGTTTCATTGGTGATCTTGATAAAAGGATAGGACTTATCGTCCTTGAGCATGATATTGTACTTAGGCTTGTTTTCCTTGATTAGATTGATTTCCAGAAGCAGAGCTTCAATATTGGACTCGGTGACAATAAACTCAAAATCGACAATCTCTGATACCAGAGCCTCGGTCTTGGTATCATGGCTGCCACGGAAATAAGACCGAACCCGATTGCGAAGATTCTTGGCTTTGCCGACATAAATAATAGTACCGTTTTTGTCTTTGTGAATGTAACAGCCGGGACTGGTTGGCAACAGTTCCAGCTTTGATTGGATTAGCTTATTCATAGGTCTATTATAGCAGAAAAGAGGCCGAACCGCCTCTTCTTATTATTGTAACAACAAATCCAACAAGTCTTGATAAGATTGGAGAATGTAGGTTGGTCTAGCCTGTGTTTGGTTAATCAGTCCCTTCGGATTATACCAAGCCGTATCAATCCCTGCATTGTTTCCACCGGCAATATCAGCTGTCAAGGAGTCTCCAATCATCAAAGTCTGACTCTTCTCAAAAGCTGGTATCTGCTCTGCTATTTTTTCATAAAACAATGCTTCAGGCTTCTGAGTCCCCATCTGCTCCGAGATAAAGATATGGTTAAAATAGGGTGAGATGTCGGAATGGGCCATGCGACCAGTCTGAATAGCTGTGATGCCATTAGTCGCGCCGTAAATCTCATAATCAGCTGCTGTCAGACTGTCCAAAAGCTCGCTTGCACCAGCGTAGGTTTGTCCTTGTTGAGCAATGTGCTGCTGATAGAGAAGGGCCAACTCGGCGCCATCCTTCTCAATGCCAAAATGAGCAAAAAGACGAGAAAAGCGCGTATTGACCAGCTCAGGCTTGGTGATTTTCCCCTGCTCCAAATCCCGCCAAAGGCCCTTGTTCATGGGAATATAATAGTCTTTGTAGGTCTGAATCTCCGTTACGCCCTGCTCCTCCAAAAAATGAGTCAGGGCGATGTCTTCTGCCGTATCAAAATCCAGCAGCGTATGGTCAAGGTCGAAAAGTAGAAATTTGTATGACAAGGTCGAAATCCTTTCTGTAACTGTAGTAGGTTTATTATACCACAAGCCACAAAAAAACGAGAGTGGGACAGAAATCGGTAATTCGTTAGAATTCGATTTCGTCGTCCCACCTCCGCACAGTTGAGTTGGGCTGTAAAAGCTGATGGAATCAGCGTAGTAGAGCCCACTCAACCACTGCGTCTTGCTCGACAATCCAAAGACAATTGAGAGGCTAGGACTTTTGTCCCAGCCTCGATTCACATTTTATTTCACCACTGGTATCCGGAGTTCCATTTGATAGTCTGGTGCCCCTAGTTTCGATCCTGCTGCATTACCAAACAGCATCTTCGTTTTTCTCACTTCTTCTACTCTTCCTTATAGTGAAGGCACAAATCTCTAAATTTATTATCTAGCACTGCAATATCATACAAGACTTCTGACAATTTTTGGTAATCTTCCTTGATACAAAATAAATGAGCTTGGCCAAACAATTTTGCTAAATTTTCTTTTAGTTCAGATCTGACCGTATCGTGGTCTTTTAAGAAATTGCTCATGTATAGATTTCTGATAGAAGCTAATTTGAAACTAAAGTATTGATGAAGATGCTTTTGTTCTTCATTCAAGCCATTGTCCGCTACCGACTTAGCATATCTTGCTATCACGTTCTCCTCGCCACGTTCATATTGTTGCTTCATCAGCATAGATGTTTTCTGATAAATCTCTTTGGAAGTTGGAGATTTGATTTTTTTGAAGTTTCCCCACATGGAGAAAGAACCTCTTTTATAGTCGATATTTTTAGCTTCCCAGGCTTTCGAAAATTCTGAGAAACTCATTTTCATACAAGCAAAGCCTGCTGGATCATGGAAATAAATAAACTCATCATCTAAATCATAAACTGAAACAAAATGGTCCACCCCATACAAATGAATATGATTGGGATTATAAGTCAGATAACCCATGTCCAAAGGGCCAAGAACAAGAGGCCCACTGAGTAAGAACTTACTTAAGATTTTTCTGATAGAGAGAAGATCCACTGCATTAGAATCCTTTATATAGTATTCGTCATATGTAAAGCCCAGAATGTCTAAAGAATGACTGATAGAACTGTCTGGCATTCCATTATCAAAGAAGACTAAGGGGTGTTTTTCATCTTCCTTTACAATACTAGCGCCATTTCCCAACACCATAATGGCTTCCAAAAACTCAGGGCGAACATCATAACCATACGAATGCAGCGCCATCGCAAGTGAATATGTATAACAAAGAGAAACGTCCCCAAAATACATCTGCATAGCATCATCCTCCTCTGTAATCAACGCCTAAAAAATGACTTGCAATCATCGTTTTATTTCACCACTGGTATCCAGAGTTCCATTTGATAGTCTGGGGAGGACATATCACCCTCGGTGTAGACTTCAAAATCTGGTGCTCCTGAGTGGCGATAACCAGTTTCTGGGAAAAAGACTTCCAAAACATATTTCCAAGCATGGTGAATGCTGGCTGGTATAGCCCCCTTGACTGGTACGATAGCATATTCAGCTTCTGCGATTTCTTTGATTGACAGACCAAGTTCTTCTGCTTTGGCTTTATCCGTCACATCATAAGCGGCCATATAGTTGATAATTTCGCCTTCTTTGACATCCGAGCAGACGCCAAAAGATTGGCCACTGCCTAGACTTTCCAGGCTTTCAAAGCTGTGATTGGCATAGAGTTGATCCCAAGCAGATGGGCACTGACTATTGTCAATAGCTTCCAATAGGACGCCTGCTACGGTAAAAGCAGGTTTCTTTTGAATCTTGATATCCATGTTCTTTCCTCCTGTAATCTTTAAGGATAATTGAAGTCTAGGAAAGACGCGATAAGGTTTTCCATTTCGAACTTCTGAGGGGGTCGAACCATGGAATTTCTTAAAGGCTGCGCTGAAGGCATCCGAAGACTCATAGCCGTATTTCATCGCTATGTCAATGACTTTCTCAGAGCTTTCCTGCAAGTCCGTCACAGCTTCAGACAGCCTGCGATTGCGCAAGTATTCTGCTAAAGTCATATCTGCTAGGATGGAGAAGAGCCTGCTAAAGAGAGCATAAGAATAGCCTGATATCTGCTGAAATTTCTGCAAGTCCACTTCTGCGTCTAACTTACTTTCCAGGTATTCCATGGTTCGATTGAATTGATGCATCATATTCTTTTCTTCTTACCTCCTATCTATTATAGTCTAACAGATATAAGATACTTCCGCCCTAGAATTTTTGTACAAGATTTAGAGGGGGATTTTACAACCTATCCCGCAGCTTCTCCACAAAGAGATAAGCCGCTGGGCAGGTCAGGGTATTTTTAATTGTCAGATGATTAATCTGATGAATCTTCTTACGGTCTGTATGGGGAAATTCTCGGCAGGCCTTGGGACGGACATCGTAGATCGAACAGAGATTATCTCCACCTAAAAAAGGACAAGGCATGGCCTTGAAAACCTTGTCACCGTCTTCGTCTACCTGTAGAAATTCCTCTTCAAAAGCCGGCAGCTTCATCTTGAAATATTTGGCAATACGGACTATATCAGCTTCCTTAAAATCTGGTCCCAGGGTCTTACAACAATTGGCGCAAGCTGTGCAGTCAATCTCCTCAAAGACCTCATCATGGATTTGCTGGGCAATCTTATCGAGGTTTTTTGGTGGTTTTTTCTTCAAGTTAGCCAAAAACTTTCGGTGCTCTTTCTGCTTTTGCAGGGCTAGCTGATGGTACTTTTCAAGGTCGATTTCTTGAGTCATATTTTACTTTCTAATTATCTTTTTAGTGTTTATCATCAACACATCAAAAAATGAGATACCTTTCAGTCAATCTCATTTTTTTGAGTCTTTTAGATCTTAGCATTTGAATTTTTTTCGTCGAGACTCCATGTATCCTTCATGTTTTCCAAGAAGTCATTGATCGTTTCTTTGTCACCTTCAATGGACAGTATATAGACTTTATCATCCTTTTGGAAAACCAATGTATTAGCAAGTTGTCCTGACTTCAAGATGATGTTAAGTTGAAATGCTTCTTGGCCAGATACGGTATTCTTAGTTCCCCACATCTTTTCAAGATTATCTTTTTGACTCCAATTATAGGCGACGCGTTGAGCAATCGTTTCTGCATTGAAGGTTTCCCCCTCACCTACTTCTGCCTCTGCCTTAGAAATGGCATTCATGGTAACGATATTATAGGTAGAGCCATCTGTATATTGAACGAGTCCCTCAACATCTACATCAACAAATTTAACCCATTTACTTGGGATATCGATATAGCCAAACTCAGGGGAGCCAACACGTTTTCTTTCTTGATTGTCTTTGCTCTTGCTTTCCTTAGAAGAAGAGTCTGAACTATCCTTTTTCACTTGAACACTTGAACTGGTCGATGAGCTCGTTTGTTCACTTTTTTGTTGAGATTTTGCACAAGATATAAGTGTAAGTGAAGTCAATACAAGGACTGCACCAAGTAAGTACGATCGTTTCATGATTTTCCTCCTTTTTGGAACATGTTACCTAGGGATTTAAGAGATTATTCATCATCCATACTCAAGACACTGAGGAAGGCCTCTTGGGGAACTTCAACAGAACCGATAGCCTTCATCCGTTTCTTACCGGCTTTTTGTTTTTCAAGGAGTTTGCGCTTCCGGGAAACGTCACCACCATAACACTTGGCCAAGACATTCTTACGCAGGGCCTTGATGTCTGTCCGAGCCACGATTTTCTGACCGATAGCGGCCTGAATAGGTACTTCAAACTGCTGACGAGGAATGATTTTCTTGAGCTTCTCTACAATCAGCTTACCACGCTCATAGGCAAATTCCTTGTGAACGATAAAGCTGAGAGCATCAACCTTGTCGCCATTGAGGAGAATATCCATTTTAACTAGCTTGGACGAGCGATACTCAGAGATTTCATAGTCAAAGCTAGCATAGCCACGAGTAGAGGACTTGAGCTTGTCAAAGAAGTCAAAGACAATTTCAGCAAGCGGGATTTGATAGATGACATTGACCCGATTATCATCGATATAGTCCATGGTCACAAAGTCACCGCGCTTGCGCTGAGCCAACTCCATCACCGCTCCGACAAATTCCTGCGGCACCATAATCTGCGCCTTAACATAGGGCTCTTCAATGGAGTCAATCTTGGTCGGATCCGGAAACTCGCTCGGATTGGACACATCAATCGAAGCACCATCTGTCATATTGACCTTATAGATAACAGATGGCGCTGTCATAATCAGATCAATATTAAATTCACGCTCCAAGCGCTCCTGAATGACATCCATATGCAGCAAGCCCAAGAAGCCACAGCGGAAACCAAATCCTAATGCCTGAGATGTTTCTGGTTCAAACTGCAGACTGGCATCGTTTAGCTGGAGCTTTTCGAGTGCTTCACGTAAGTCATTGTATTTATTAGACTCGATTGGATAGAGTCCAGCGAAAACCATCGGGTTCATCTGCTTGTAGCCATGCAGAGGTTCTGTAGCTGGATTGTCAGCCAATGTTACAGTATCTCCAACTCGAGTATCCTGCACTGTCTTGATAGAGGCAGCGATGTAGCCAACATCCCCTGTCGCTAGGAAATCGCGACCAATGGCCTTTGGAGTAAAGATGCCGACCTCAGTTACATCAAAGGTCTTGCCATTGCTCATGAGCTGAATGGTATCTCCCGGCTTGACCACACCGTCCATAACCCGCACTTGCAGAATTACCCCACGATAGGCATCATAGACTGAGTCAAAAATCAAGGCTTTGAGTGGTGCTTCTACACTTCCAGTCGGAGCTGGAACTTTTTCTACTATTTGTTCAAGGATTTCTTCAATCCCGATACCGGCCTTGGCAGAAGCTAATACGGCTTCGCTAGCATCTAGCCCAATCACATCTTCAATCTCAGCTCGCACCCGTTCTGGATCCGCAGCTGGCAGGTCAATCTTATTGATAACCGGCAGGATTTCCAAGTCATTGTCCAGCGCTAGATAGACATTAGCCAAGGTCTGAGCTTCAATCCCCTGAGCTGCATCAACGACCAGAATAGCTCCTTCACAGGCTGCTAACGACCGCGATACTTCATAGGTAAAGTCCACGTGTCCTGGCGTGTCAATGAGGTGGAAGATATAGGTTTCACCATCTTTAGCTGTGTAATTAAGCTCGATAGCATTTAGTTTGATGGTGATACCGCGCTCCCGCTCCAAGTCCATACTGTCTAAGAGTTGGGCCTGCATTTCCCGGCTGGAAACCGTCTCAGTCGCCTCCAAAATCCGGTCAGCCAAGGTCGATTTCCCGTGGTCGATATGGGCAATGATGGAGAAATTGCGGATCTTCTCCTGACGTTTTTTCAAATCTTCTAAATTCATTTTTCTCATCCTTTTAGGGTATTCTATTTATTATAACACAAGACCCGCGATTTTTCCTATAGACTCGGACTTTATCCATAAATTATGCTATACTTATCACAGATTAATATTGGAGATAAACAATGATAAAATTACTTGCACTTGATATGGATGGAACTCTCTTGAATTCTCAAAAAAAGATTTCCCAAGAAAATATCTCTGCTATCCACAAAGCTATAAAGGCTGGTGTGAAACTGGTCCTTTGTACAGGTCGTCCTCCTTTTGGTGTTCGACCATATTACGAACTTTTAGGCCTCGCCCAAGAAGATGAATATGTGATTGTTGACAATGGCTGTGCCATCCACCAAACCAGTGATTGGAAGGTAATAGACTCAGTCGCCTTGGATAAGCAAGATATCCACTATCTCTATAGCTTAACCCAAGATAGCTCCATCCAACTTACCTTATTTGACGAAGAACACTATTTCGTTGTCGGAGAGACACCAAGCCCTATCGTAGTTCGAGACACAGGCTATGTTTTTACCTCACCCACTGAAATCAGCCTTGAGGAGGCAGTTAGTGGTAAGTATACGATGTTCCAGGCCATGTTCTTAGCAGAAAAAGAGACAGTCGATTTTTTTGAAGAAAAATATGCCTCTGATATCTGCCAGCATTTCAGCGGTGTACGCTCACAGGATGTGATTTATGAAGTTATGCCGGCAGGTATCACTAAAGCATTTGCATTAGAAAAACTAGCCCAAAAATTAGATATCCAAGCAGAGGAAATCATGGCTCTTGGCGACGCCAACAATGACCTTGAAATGCTAAAATTTACAGGTCTAGGTATTGCCATGGGGAATGCCAGCGACTATGTTAAATCACTCGCTGATGACGTCACTGACTCCAATGACGAAAATGGGGTAGCAAAAGCTATTGAAAAATATCTTCTAAACTAAAAAAGTAGGCGAGACCAACCAAAAAGGTAGGTCATCATCTACTTTTTTTCTATGTTCATCTGTAGTTCTTATATCCTTTATATGATTTTTTACTCAAGTTGCCTAAAAAGCCTGAAAGTCGCTTGACGACTGGCTTAGCGTTGGTTACAATATATCTACAATTTATTTCTTGATACTGTTTTCCAGTTATAAGAGAATAATATAACCTTAACCTTTCCAGGAGGAATCTATGAAGAAAATTTCACTCTATAGTTTAACTGCCCTATCATTTATCGTTTTAGCCGCATGCTCTGCGAAGTCAACTGAAGAAACATCCTCATCATCTTCTTCAGAAGTCACTTCATCAGTATCTACTGCCAAAAAAAGCAAATCAGCTGGTACTTCTCAAGAAGATGTTATCAATGAGCTGAAATCAATATTTGATCCAAATGGAAATTCTAAAGATTTTGATATTAAAGTTGAAAAAGATGTAAAAGACGAAGCTTTCCCGAATGGACATACCGTCATTACAGCTTCTATCAAAGGTGATACAGCTGCTGGAACTAAGGAAATGATGGCTGCTTTTGATAATAATACTGCCACAGAAGAAGACAAACAAATCCTGCAAGGTTTCCGTCAGACTATTGCTGACATTGCACAAAAATTACCAGACGACACCACAACCATTGCATTCCAATACGAAACAAAACCAAACGAATATCGTGTGATTGCTCATTCTGGAAAAACTAAAGATATCATCCCTACAACAGTCAAATAAGCGACTCCTTCTCTTTGCCATTCATTAAAAATTGGCAAAGAGTTTTTTATTGACTTACTTTAAACGACATCCCCTTTCCAAGACATCATGCCTCCAGAAACATTCACAACATCATAGCCTTTCTTTTTAAGCTTTTTCGCTGCTAATCTGCTACGAACACCTGAGTGACAAATCACATAAAGCTTCTCTTCTTTTGACTGCGAATAGCGATCGAGTTGCCCTAAAGGAAGATTCTGGGCTCCCCTGATGTGACCCTTGCTATATTCAGACGGGGTTCGAACATCCAGTAGCTTAATATTCGTCTTCAACCTTTTCTCTAATTCTGCTGTTGAAATACTTTCAACTTTTGTAAAAAAATGGAACATATGCCCTCCGATTTATTTTTTATAAAAACTATTCAATCATTTCAATACTTTAAAGTCAAGGAAACGGTTTCCCTATCATCTTACTTATTAAAATACAGTTATCAAAATAAAAAATAGGCTCTCTGATCTCTCAGAAAGCCTTTTGTTTAGTGGTTTTATAACCTTATTTAGCGATTGGGTAAACAGAAACTTGTTTTTTATCGCGTCCTTTGCGTTCAAAGCGAACTACGCCTTCAACTTTTGCAAACAAAGTATCGTCTCCACCGCGGCCAACGTTTACACCTGGATAGATGTGAGTTCCGCGTTGACGGTAAAGGATTGAGCCACCTGTAACAGTTTGACCGTCAGCAGCTTTAGCACCAAGACGTTTCGCTTGTGAATCACGTCCGTTAGATGTAGAACCTCCACCTTTTTTGTGGGCGAATAATTGCAAGTTAGCAAGATTCATTTTTAACATAATGTTTTTCCTCCGTGTTAGTTTTCTGTGATAACTCTTGTTTGGACGAACTCTGATGAGTTCTCCGATAGGTTTGCCATTCCTAAGAAAAAGGATTCAAAGAAAAGCTGAGTCATTTCTCTCTGGTTCGGTGCAATATCTTTTGGGATTTCAACCCGTAAGAATCCACCTTGATCTTCGTTTAATTCTAAGGTCGGTTCATAGCCCGCGAATTTTTCAATTGAATTGACAAAATTTATGGCAAGCGTCGAAACCGATGCACACACGACATCAAAGCCGTATTCGCCGCTTCCGGCGTGTCCAGTAATCTCTGCACATCTCAGTTCGCCATCCTCAGCTCTCTCAAAGACTGCGTGTATCATGTGTTCTCCTGAAAATTAAGCGTTGATCGCGTTGATGACAACCTTAGTATATGGTTGACGGTGACCTTGTTTACGGTGACTGCCCTTTTTAGGTTTATATTTGAAAGTAACAACTTTCTTTTGTTTACCTTGTTTTTCAACAGTTCCGACAACAGTAGCTCCGGCAACAAGTGGAGTTCCGACAACAGTTTTTTCACCACCAACAAGAACAACTTCGTCAAAAGTAACATCTTGACCAGCTTCAACGTTCAATTTTTCAACGTAGATTGCTTGACCAACTTCAACTTTAACTTGTTTTCCGCCAGTTTTAATGATTGCGTATGTGCTCATTATGCACCTCCTATGATTTTTTTGGGGTTCCCCCGTATTTTTGTGAAGACTCGCCTAGCATCGTGGGACTAACCACTTTATACTCACTATGTGAGCAACGATGTTCGTGCGGTTGCACAGGAACGTGCATAGTCAACTCTCTAAGTATAGCACTTCTCTTCCCTTTTGACAAGCCTTTTCACCCAATGAAAACGGATTTTCAAGCTTATTAAATTTTTTTAATGAACAAAGATAATCTGTCCTTCTTTATTGACTTCAACATCAATCATTGTCGGTGTCTTTAATTCTGATTTTAAGGTGCGGGCTAGTGTCTGACTTGAGTTTGCAATGTTGACTGTACGCTTCTCGTTTCCAGTAAAAACTGTCAAGGTAATACTAGAGCTACCTGACTTCCTACTTCCAACATAAGTATCTAACTCAGAAAGTAAGACCGTCTTAGTAACTGTTTCTTGATTTGTAAAATAATTGTAGCGCCAAACACCATTTGTCACACGATATCCAGCATAGAAGGGGATTGCAATGAAAATAATGGGGAAGCCAACTATAAGACCTAAAATACCTCTGGCGCGCCCTCTTAAAAATAGATTATCCCAAAAGACTCCGAAAGCCGCCTTCCAAGAACCTGCTTGAACTTTGGTTTTATAGAATCCGAACAAGACTAGACCAAAAATTCCTAGAATCACTAAAAAGTTAATGCTAAGCCCTAATAAATAAGTCCAGCTAGGTTCTCCTCCAATCAAAGCATTATCTTGGCCCTTTTCCCAAGAAAATGCTCCAGCAAGTCCTCTCCAAAAATAATACCAATCGCTCATTCATTCTCCTTTTTTCTACTATTTTATTAAAACTTAAATCAAGAGTATTTTACTATTCTATTTATTAATAAATTTATCTTGTAATTATTGATTGGAAGAAGCTTAAAAATAGCGTCGTACTTTATCTTGATAGTCTTGATAAGACTTTCCGAATTTTTCAAGACACCAGCGCTCCTCAGAGAGGATAATCCAGTGGGCCGCAGTCTGAAAAATCACTAAAATCAGAAAGAAAATCATTGACTTAGTCAAAAAAGCTATTCCTAAAAAACAAACAAAGTAAGCTAGATACATGGGATTACGGGAATAGCGATAAAGACCCTTTGTATTCATGCCGTTTGCAGCTGGTCTAGCGAAATCCCTCATACTGATAGCACACAAAGCCAAACCAAGCAGGTAAATAGCTATACCAGCATAAAAGAAAACAGAAGAATCAAACTTAACTTCAAGCAAAAAAGGAGTTATGAACAAGGTTAGATTGCTCAATTGATAAATCATATATGCTATCTTTTCCTTTCCTTGGACTGATGCAAAATAAGCCGCTCGTGACAAAGCGTTTTTGCTGTAATGACTCAATAAAGGAAAGCGAATCAGCAAAAAAGGAATTAAGAGAAAAACAGCAAGCATAAAGGTCACCTTCTCTCGCTTTTACAACAGCTCCTCAATCAGCTCGTCAACTTCATCAGTCTCTGCTTGTGGTCTGATCTCAGTAATCATGATGCCTGCAACAGCGCGCTCTACCAAACCTTCAACATCTAAGCGAGCTTCGTACTGCTCCGCATTCTTGATCTTCGGATTGGTTTTAGGCCGGTCTGGTGCAAAAATGGTACAGCAGTCTTCAAATGGCTGGATAGAGATTTGGAAAGTATCGATTTTTTCTGCAATCTCAATGATTTCCAGCTTGTCCATGGTCACGACAGGACGGATAACCGGTGTATTGGTTACTGCATTGATAGCCTGCATACTCTCGATGGTTTGACTAGCCACCTGACCTAGACTTTCTCCGTTGATAATGACTTGAGCCCCCCGTTCCTCCCGAATCCGATCCGTAATGCGCATCATAAAGCGACGAGTCAGGGTCATCAGGTAGGCTTCAGGAGCCTTGGCCTTGATTTCCTCTTGAATCTCTGTGAAAGGCACTTCGATAAACTGGATATTGCCACCAAACTTGGTCAATTTTCGAGTCAAATCTTGAGCTTTTTTCAGAGCTCCTGGACTGGTGTAAGGCGGACTGGCAAAGTGAACAGCCTCGATATCTACACCACGCTTGAGAGCCAGATAACCAGCCACTGGTGAGTCAATCCCACCCGACAACATGAGCATGCCTTTTCCTGAAGTACCGACTGGCAGTCCCCCAGCACCACGAATCGTCTCATAGGAGATATAGGCCGCTTCTTCACGAATTTCGACACGAAGCTCAATATCAGGCGCTTTCATTTTAACCTGAACATTGGGAATAGCCTCAAAAACAGCATCCCCAAGCGTTTGGTTAAGCTCGCGGCTATCCAATTCAAAGCTGTGATCACTGCGTTTGCTAGAAATCTTAAAGGTCATACCCTCTTGATAGACTTCCTTCATGATGGTTTGAACAGCTTCAATCAAGGCTGGTACAGACTTTTTAACCCTATAAGATGGAGAGAAATTCTGAATCCCAAAAATCTGCTTGAGTGATTCAGCGACTGGCTGATAGTCTGTTCCATGCAGATAGATATGAGTGCGGTCACGGTCAGCCTTGACATGAACCCGCGGATAGATTGATAAGACTGATTGGATATTGCGTTTGAGTTTGTTGATAAAGCGCATGCGGTTCTTGCCCTTGGTTGAGAGCTCACCGTAGCGTACCATAATTTCTGAATAATGCATTGTTTACCTTACTTTTCTAGTTTTTTCGTAAATGATTTTAAAAGTTGTCAAAAACTGCTCCATCTGGCTCATATCGTTGTCAAGATCCAAACTGATACGGACAGCCGTTTGAGCGATAGACTTTTCAACCCCCATAGCGATTAGGGTTCCTGCTGGCTTTCCAGCCTTAGAAGAGCAAGCGCTGGTAGTCGAGATATAAATCTCGTAGTCTTCAAATGCATGAACGACAACTTCGCCACGCACTCCCTTGATACCAAAGGTTAGTATATGGGGCGCAAAATCTTCCATGTCTGAGAAAATCATCACATCTGGATACTTCTGCAGCTCTTCAAGGAGAATCTTCTTCATCTGAGTCGTCCTCTGGGCAAATACTTCTTGCCTTTCCATAGACAATCGCAAGGCCTTGGCTGTCGCAGCAATGCCAGCTAAATTCTCCGTCGTTGAGCGCTTGTCCGACTCCTGACCTCCACCAGTCAAAAGCGGACTGATTTTCTTGCCAGACTTGATATAGACAAAGCCTACGCCCCGGACACCATGAAATTTATGACTGGAAAATGTCGCAAAATCCACGCGATCCGTCAGATAAGTAGCTGTCGGAATCTTCGTAACAGCCTGTACAGCATCCACATGAAAGGAAATAGTCGGCTTGTCTGCTAGCAGTTCGGATATTTTCTGAATAGGCTGAATACTGCCGATTTCATTATTGACAGCCATGATAGAGACTAGTGTGGTGTCTGGCCGAATCAACTCCGCTAGCTTGTCTACATCAACAAAACCAGCCTTGTCCACTGGAGCGAAATCCACTTCAAATCCTTGACTCTGCAGCCAGAGGGCTGATTCTTTAACCGCGGGATGCTCAATATTGGATACGATGATGTGTTTTCCAAAGGGAATCTTTTCAAAAGCAACTCCTTTAAGCACCCAGTTGTCTCCTTCTGTCCCTCCAGACGTAAAAAAAATCTCCGACGAAGACTTGCCCAAAAGCTCTGCAATTTGCCTACGAGAAGCTTCTAAGAGACGGGTTGCCTGACTACCTAAACTGTGCAGACTGGAAGGATTTCCCCAGATTTTAGAAGCAACCTCTGTGTAAGTGGCCAAAGACTCAGGATAAGGCTTGGTTGTTGCTGAATTATCTAAATAAATCATGTTCTTTCCTCTAAAATTCAATACTCCTATTGTAACACGAAAGAGAAACAGGAACAAGAAAGAAAAAGCCCTAAATTCAAGAAGAATCTAGGGTATGTTTTAAAAGTCGTAAAATTCATGTAGCAGAGCAAAAAGTTCTTGTTGCTGAGCCATCAATATTTGACCGATACTAGTGGATTTAATCAGAGTTCGCTGTTCAACATTTTCAATAACTTTCTTTAAAGAAGTCTGGGCAAAAGGTGCTTCTACTACCTTTTGGGCATTTTGGAAGGGTTGGTGGGTTACCAGTTGAAAACCGTAAGAATTATTCAGCAAAGAATATCCTGCTGTTCCAGTCTTTTCTTGATAAGCTTCACACAAACCGCCATCAATGACGAAGAGCAAGCCACCACCACGAATAGGAGATTCTCCCTTGCCTGTCTTGACTGGAGTATGGCCATTGACCATTCTAGACTCCTGGGAAAAGAGGCCGAATTCTTCTAAAATCAACTGACAAATTTTCTCAGAATTACGATAAGAAAAATAAGAATTTTCCACTTCCTTGTGGGTTTCCTTATCCTCGATAAAATAACGTTCTAAAGTGGTCATCTTATCTTTCCCAAATAGAGGGGACAATTTACCTCTCCAACAATACCAAATTAAGTCTGTCGAAAAATCATCGCCGATTTCCTTATTCTTTGCTGCTTGGCGAATATGGTATTCAAAGAAATCCAGCAATTCTCTTCCTACATAATGCGCTTGATGAATCATAAGAGGTTGAAACTCTCCAGAAGGTTCAAGAGGAATACAGCCATGAAAGAGCAAATGTTGGTTGTAAATCTTATACATTGAACCCTTTTTCATGAGCAGGTTGATATGTTCAGCCAGCTTGAGAGATTCTTGGAAGGAAGCCAACATACTGTCAACTGCTTGCGCTTCTTCTGGACTTAATTCTGATGGATTTGTTGGATCAATAGTTTGAAAACAAGTATTAATCAAAGGATGTTTTTTATCATCGATCATCAGACATTCTTCCCAGTAATCAATTTTATCCAAGGTAACCTGGTCCTCCATCTGGAACTCAGGGCGTCTTTTTATTAATTGACTCTCTAGCTTAAACTGTATTATGGTAAGAGCTTGATGAACCTTTTCCAACTGTAAAATTTCTTCTGCAGTGAAATCGTCTTCTCTATGTCCCAGAATAGGTCTAAACTTAGGATTGGCCTTATAGGTTCTATCCGCAAATAGCGTTAAGGCTCGAAGATTTAAGCCATACGCCTTTTCGATATCCCACAGATAACCATAGCGTGCTGCAATACGCAAGGCATTGAGCATGCAGGCTTTAGAGCCGAAAAAGCCTCCCATCCAAATAATATCGTGATTTCCCCACTGAATGTCTAAAGAATGAAAATGCAAGAGTTCATCCATGACTTGAGGACTACCAGCCCCTCTATCAAAAATATCTCCTACTACATGCAAGTGGTCAATCAATAAGCGACGGATACTGCCAGATATCCCCAGAATAAAAGGAACAGCTTCGCGTAGCTCAATAACATAAGACAGAATATTTTCGAAGTAAGATTTTTTATCCGCTAAAGTAGTATCACTATAAACCAATTCTTCAATGATATAGGCATATTGAGGGGGCAAGGCCTTTCTTAGCTTGGAGCGACTATACTTGGCTGCTGCAAAGGTCAGCAAGCTTAACAGCTGAGGGATGGTGTCCTTATACCAGTCTCTGCTTTTATTGCCTTCTTTCAAGACAAGTTCTGGATAGGAAACCAAAGCTGATAGTCTGTTTTTATCATCTTGTGATAAAGAATCCCCGAAGTAATCCTTAATTTTTTCATTAAGAATACCAGCACAGCTTCTTAAAATATAGTCAAAAGCCTCGAATTCTCCATGAATATCACTGATGTAAAGCTCTGTCCCTTTAGGAAGGTTTAAAATTGCTTCAAGGTTGGTTAGTTCTGTAATAACCTTTTGCCGAGAGTCAAATTCTTTCAGTAAAATACGCTTATATTGCTCCATATCTGCCCTCCAACGCTCTAACCTATTTATGAAAAACAGTTAACTCTTCATTCGCTTAGTTCAGTTTCTTTAAATGCTCTTCGATCAAGAAAGCTGTCTCTTCAATTGATTTATCTGACATATTAATGATCTGAGCTCCATATTTTTTAAATACGGTTTTAGAATAGTCCAATTCCTGATAAATTTTTTCCAGATCTGTATAGCTGGTTTCTTGGGTCAAGCCTAAAGAGTCGAGACGGTGACTACGAATTTTCGCTAGTTTTTCTGGCTCACACACAAGACCAATTAAACGGCGAGAATCAACTTTTTCCAAAACCTGAGGCAGAGGAACTTCTGGGATTAAAGGAAGATTTGAAACCTTGTACCCTTTATTAGCCAAGTAAATGCTAAGAGGTGTTTTCGACGTGCGAGAAACACCCAACAGGACTATATCTGAATCTAAAAATCCCTGTGGTGCCTTACCATCATCGTATTTAACCGCAAATTCAATGGCTGAAATTTTATTAAAGTATTCGCTAGCTAAACGATGAAGGGTCCCAGGCACTTCAATCGGGTCAGTTCCAGTCTTTTCCTTGATAATTTCAAAAAATGGATGCATCAAATCCAAATAGGACAGACCGTGAGCCTGACTAAACTCTCTAGCTACAGAGGCTAGCTTTCCATCAACCAGAGTACTAATAACCAGGGCATCATCCTTGATGGCATCACGCAAAATATCTAACAGTTCCTCCTCTTTGTTAATAAAAGGAAAACGATAGCTGTTATTAAAAATGATATCCGGATACTGAGCCGTAACTGCTGACAGCAACTTTTGCGAAGTCCCACCCAATGAATCTGAAACACTATAAACAATCATTTCTTTTTTCATATTTATTCCTCTTCTCTATTCACCTCAGCGCTTCGGGCTTGCTGAATAATATAATCCAACAAGGCTGACTTGGTCACGCTTCCTAAAATTTTACGCTCATTCTCCTCGTCCACTATTGGCAACGAATCTATGGCATAATCTTGAAGGAGGGCAGCAGCTTCTAAAATATTCATATTCTTGTGACATGTTTTAATATGGGGCATCCTAGTCATACAAACTGCTACAGGTGTACTATTGATATTAGAATTGAGTGAAGCCCTCAGAAGATCTTTACGCGACATAATTCCAAGGAGAAGCTTTTCTTCATCAATGACATAGAGAACATCTGCATCATACATAAAAAGAGTAATAATAGCATCCTGAATATAAGAATCATGGCTTACCAAGACCGGTGAAGTCATAATCTCTGCTACCTCTTTTCGAAAAGTATCAAAAAAGAAAAGTGTTTCAAGATCAGTGCCAGAATACGTGTAACCAACTTTCGGAGTAGCCTTTAAAATTCCAACCAAGGTTAGAAAGGAAAGATCTGATCGTAATGTCGCCCGAGAAATATCCAGTAGCTCCGAAATTTTCTCACCGCTTAAAGGCTGCTGAACTTTAACAATTTCTACAATTTTCTTTTGTCGTTCGCTTAATTTCAATTAACATAAAACCTTTCTGTATTCAATAAATGATAAAAATAAATAATGGATATTCTTGGCATATTTAAATTAAAAGTTATTATATAATCATCATTTTTGTTACACATTATATCAAAAAAATTAAATATGTCAACAAAAAACCTGCATGTTTTTTTATTTGACAAGTATATATGATGTATATTACAATGTACTTGTCTTTTAATATGACACATATTAAATTAATTTGGAGGCAGATATGACAAAATGGATTTATTCCTTCGAGGAAGGAAGTGCGAATGACAAAGCTCTCCTTGGCGGAAAAGGAGCCAATTTAGCAGAGATGAGCAATTTGGGATTGCCTGTTCCTCCCGGTTTTACCATTACTACAGAAAGCTGCATCAAGTTTCTCGAAAATCCTGATTTCTTTGATTCCTCTTTAAAAGATCATATTTTGAAAGCGATTACCCTTCTTGAGAGGAAAACGAATAAATCTTTTAATGGAGAGAACTCTGACTTGCTTTTAGTCTCCGTTCGTAGCGGTGCAAAATTCTCCATGCCAGGAATGATGGATACCATTTTGAATCTTGGGCTCAATGATCATCGGACACAAATATTAGCCGAACAGACTAATCCTGACTTTGCCTACAACTGTTACCGACGTCTTCTTCAAATGTTTGCAGACGTTGTATATGGTATTCCTAAAGAACTTTTTGATACTTTATTAGAAAACTTTGAAAAGAATCAGAATAAAAGCCTTAAAGAATTGTCAATTGCTGAGCACCAAGACTTGGTTAAGCAATATAAAGAAATTTACCATCAAGAAAATAAGAATTTTCCAGAAAATCCGATAGAGCAGCTTTACGCTGCTATTCAAGCTGTTTTTAAGTCCTGGAATAATAATCGAGCTAAAATTTACCGTGATTTAAATCACATTTCTCATGATTTGGGAACAGCTGTAAACGTTCAAGCCATGGTTTTTGGAAATAGTGATCAAAACAGTGGAACTGGAGTCTGTTTTACTAGAAATCCTGCTAGTGGTGAAGCTGAATTATTCGGGGAATTTTTATTGAATGCCCAAGGAGAAGATGTAGTCGCTGGCATACGGACTCCAGAACCTATTGCTGCCTTAGAAAAAGCTCAGCCTCAAGCTTATAAAGCCTTTAAAAACTATGCTAGTATTCTTGAAAACCACTATAAAGACATGCAGGACATTGAATTTACTATTGAGAAAGGGAAACTTTATATCTTACAAACTAGAAATGGTAAACGGACAGCTAAAGCCTCTTTAAAAATCGCTTTAGATTTAGTAGACCAAGGTATTATCAGTAAAAATGATGCCCTCTTAAGAGTATCTCCTGCGTCTATTAGTCAGCTCATTCATCCTGTCTTTGAAGATACAGCATTGGAAAAAGCTTCATTCATAGCACAAGGGTTGCCAGCCAGTCCTGGAGCTGCTACTGGTGAAATAGTCTTTACAGCTGATCGAGCTAAAGAACTACATGATCTGGGAAGAAAAGTTATTTTAGTCAGACAGGAAACTTCTCCAGAAGATATTGAAGGAATGGTGGTCAGCCAAGCTATTGTAACCAGTCAAGGTGGTATGACCTCTCATGCAGCCGTTGTCGCTAGAGGAATGGGAACCTGCTGTGTCGCTGGATGTGGAGAACTAAGCATTCGCGAGGAAAGCAAGACACTTTCATGTGGAGGTCTTACCCTTACTGAAGGAGATATCATTTCTGTTGATGGTAGTTCAGGTTGCATTTATAGCGGAGAAATCCCAACCGTCCTAGTTGAAAATAATCAAGAGCTCCAGCGTCTCCTTTCTTGGGCAGATGAAGTTGCTCATCTGAAAGTTCGAGCAAATGCTGAGACTGTCAAAGATTTGGAAACAGCTATGAAATTTGGTGCTCAAGGGGTTGGACTGGCTCGTACTGAACATATGTTTTTTGGTCAAGACCGGATCCTAGAAATGCGTCGCCTCATTCTCGCTGACAACGAGGAGGAGATTAAGATAGCCCTCAAGATACTTTTACATTTCCAAGAAGAAGACTTCTACCAAATGTTCCAAGCAGTTCAGGATAAACCGATGATTATTCGTCTTTTAGATCCACCAATGCATGAATTTTTGCCTAAGGATCCTCATGAAATCAAGCTTTTAGCCGAAAAATTGCACAAGTCACCAGAAAAGTTAGCCCGTCAAATCGAGAACTTGCAGGAAAGCAACCCTATGCTAGGTCATCGGGGATGCCGTCTTGGAATTACCCAGCCAGAAATTTACAAAATGCAAGCCGAGGCTATTTTAAGAAGTGACATTAGACTGCATCAAGAAGGACTTAAAATCAAGCCAAAAATTATGATCCCTTTGATAGCAGATAAAAAAGAACTGGACTTTGTTAAATCATATCTAAATGAACATATCCAGTGTCTCTTCAATGAGTATGAACAAAAGCCCTTCCCATATGAAATTGGTACTATGATTGAATTACCACGCGCTTGTCTGACCGCAGACAAGCTGGCTCAGGAAGCTGATTTCTTTAGTTTTGGAACCAACGACTTGACTCAAATGACCTTTGGTTTCTCTCGGGATGATATAGGAAAATTTATTGGCCATTATAAAAAGAAGGGCATTCTCTCATCCGATCCATTTCAAAATATTGATAAGGATGGTGTTGGTGAGTTAATGAGAATTGCAGTCAGCAAGGCTCGCCAAGTAAAACCAAATTTATCCATCGGTATTTGTGGTGAGGTTGGCGGAGATCCTACTTCTATTTCTTTCTTCCAGGATATCGAGGTTACCTACGTTTCCTGTTCACCATATAGGGTCCCTGCAGCTAGACTTGCCGTTGCGCAAGCTGTTCTACAAGAGGGAAAAAATTAAAATTCTTTATGGGTATTTAAAAGAGGCTGGGACAAAGAATTCCCAGCCTCACTTTATGATAAAAGCCACGTTTCCCTAAGCAGGATTTCTTTTATTATTTTGAAAGTTTACCCAGACATCTCTTATCATCAAACTTCTTAGCTAGAGATAAAAGAAAAAACCTACTGACTGCGTTTTCAAATATAAAATTTTTATTTTTTTAAGACATTTTAAAATAAAAGACGTATAATGGAAAATATGAAATGAACTTGAATTCATATTTAGTATTTGCAAAGGAGTTTGAAAAACATTATGACCAACTATTCTCGTCAAAATAAGGAAACAAATAAAGATAATCAGGAAACTGGAAAAGCTGGGCGCCATATCAAAAAAGGCCTATCTGCTTTTCAGAAAACCTTAACCTTGATTGGTAGTGTTCTGGGTATTATCACAGCGACTATTACTATTATGAATGCAATGAAGTCCAATGAACAAAAGAAATCAGATACCAGTTCTTCTGCTCAAACGACTACTATCATCAAGGAAGTCGAAAAAGAGACGACTACTGCATCTACTTCTGAGGCCACTGAGACCTCCACACAAGAGAGTTCAGTTGCAACTAGTACGGAGACCAGTTCAAGTTCTTCAAGCAACGATACCACTTCTACTAGCCAGTCTGAGACAAGTGCTAGTAGCAGTGAGCAAGGAAGTCAACAATAAAATGAGCCAGAACATCTGTTCCAGCTCATTTTTTTATTTTCTATACATCTTAACCTGTAAATAGAGGTCATTATAAATCCCTAACCACTTTGGTCCAATTTGTTTATAGACTTCTAAGTGTTTCATCGTTTCTGCCGTTGGATAGAAAGCTTCATCATCTTGGACTTCTTTTGGTAAAAGAGCCTTGGCTTTTGGAATGGGTGTTGCATAGCCAACATAAAGCGCATTCTTGTAGGCATTTTCTGGACGCAGCATGAAGTTAATAAATTGATAAGCTGCTTTTTTATTTTTAACTGTTTTTGGAATGACAATATTATCAAACCAAAGGTTGCTGGCTTCACTAGGAACTACGTAACGTAAGTCTTCGTTCTTCTCTAGCATCTGCCTAGCTTCTCCAGAGAAAGTTACACCAATTGCTGCATTGTTTTGGATCATGTAGCCCTTCATCTCATCTGCTACAATGGCTTTAATGTTTGGTGTAAGCTTGTAGAGCTTGTCCACAGCTTCCTGCAAATGATCCGCATTTTTGTCATTCAATCCATAGCCAAGAGAATTGAGACCTAAGCCCATAACCTCACGCGCTCCATCAATCAACATGATAGAGTTTTTGTATTCTGGGCGCCAAAGGTCATCCCAATGTTCTGGAGCCTTGTCAACCAACTTGCTATTATATACAATGCCCAGGGTTCCCCAGAAATAAGGAACAGAATATTGGTTCCCTGGATCAAAAGGCTGGTCTAAGAAATCTGAACCGATATTCTCCATCCCCTTGATCTGCTTGTGATCTAGCTTTTCTACCAAATTCTCTTTGATCATCTTGGCAATCATGTATTCACTAGGGATGGCAATGTCATAGGTCGTACCTCCCTGCTTGATTTTAGTGTACATTGATTCATTTGAATCAAAGGTATCATACTGGATTTGAACTCCTGTTTCTTTGGTAAATTCTTCTAGCAATTCTGGATCAATGTAGTCACCCCAGTTATAGATGACCAGCTTATCGCCACCACTAGTTTTGGTTTGATTTTCAAGCTGAACACTAACTAGCCATAAGACAGCGACAATGGCAACAATACCGATTAGAAAGGAATAGAGTCTTTTCATGCCTGCTCCTCCTTCTCTCGTGAAATAAAGTAATAGCCAATCACCAGTAAAATACTAAAGAGAAAGACTAAAGCAGATAGGGCATTGATTTCCAAAGAAATCCCCTGACGGGCGCGAGAATAAATTTCCACTGAGAGGGTAGTAAAACCATTCCCTGTTACAAAGAAGGTCACTGCAAAATCATCCAAAGAGTAGGTAAAGGCCATAAAATACCCTGCTATAATAGCTGGTGTCAGATAGGGCAACATGATTTCTTTCAACATTTGTAACTGACTGGCTCCCAAGTCGTAAGCCGCCTTAATCATGTCGTCATTCATTTCTTTAAGCCTTGGCAGAATCATCAGAACAACGATCGGAATAGAGAAGGCCACGTGGCTAGCCAGAACTGAGATAAAGCCCAGCTGGAATTTCATATTTGTGAAGAGAATCAAGAAACTGGCACCAATCATTACATCTGGCGCTACCATCAAGACATTGTTGACAGAAAGGAAAGCTTCCTGGTATTTTTTCTTGGCTTGATAGATATAGATTGCTCCAAAAGTCCCAATGATTGTCGCAATTAAAGCAGAGAGAAAGGCCAGAAAGAAGGTTTGAGCCAAAATCAGCATCAAACGCTTGTCACCAAAGAGGTTCTCAAAGTGAGTCAAGCTAAAGCCGGTAAATTGATTCATATCGTCACCAGCATTGAGGGCATAACCGATCAGATAAAAGATTGGCAGATAAAGAATCAGAAAGACAAAAGCTAGATAGATACTGGATAGTTTCTTCATCGATCTCTCCTTTCTTTGGTTGCCCACATAATCAGAAGCATAGCAATAATCAGAACCACTCCGATGGTTGAACCCATACCCCAGTTTTGTGTCGTTAGAAAGTGTTGCTCAATCGCTGTCCCCAGGGTAATAACTCGATTTCCGCCAATCAGACGAGTCAGCATGAAGAGGCTGAGACTAGGGATGAAAACAGACTGAACTCCTGAGCGCACTCCATTCATCGAAAGTGGGAATATCACGCGACGGAAAGTATCCCAACGATTGGCTCCCAAATCACGACTGGCGTTAATGAGATTTGGATCCAAATCATCCAACACATTAAAGATTGGTAAAATCATGAAGGGAAGCTCAATGTAACTAGCAACAAAAATGAAAGAAAAATCGGTAAAAAGAATTTGCTGAGGTCCAACTCCGATAAAGCTAAGAAATTGGTTGATAGAGCCATCCTGACCGAAAATTCCGATAAAGGCATAGGCCTTCAGCAAAAGATTAATCCAAGTCGGTAGGACAATCAACATAAGCCAGAGTTGCTTGTGCTTGAGCTGAGTCAAGAAAAATGCCGTTGGATAACTAACCAATAAGGTGACCAAAGTTACAATTCCCGCGTAAAAAATCGAATTGAAACTCATTTTTAAATAGGTCAAATTCTGAGAGGCAAAATAAGTCCGGTAGTTTTCTAAGGTGAATCCTCCTTCAATATTAAAGAAGGAATTCCAGATAATCATAGCCACTGGTGCTAGTACAAAAAGCACAATCCATAAAAAATATGGAACGATAAAGAGGTTAGAGGTTGTTTTCTTCATCTCTTTCCTCCTCGATTGCGTTAATCAGACCAGCTTCTTGTTCTTCAATTTCAACATATTCTTCGATACGAGCATCAAATTCTTCTTCTGTTTCATTGAGACGCATGATATGGATATCTTCTGGTTCAAACTGAAGACCAATGACTTCACCGACAATGGCTTTGCGAGTCGAGTGAATCATCCATTCATTACCTAGTTCGTCATAGGCGATGATTTCATAGTGGACTCCACGGAAAAGCTGAGTATCAACCTTAACCTGTAGTTTTCCTTCCTCTGGCAGAGTAATCCGCAGATCTTCTGGTCGAATAACAACTTCAACCGACTCATTAGGACGCATACCCCCGTCCACCGCTTCAAAGCGTTTACCATTGAACTCAACCAAATAGTCTTCAATCATCTTACCCGGAAGGATGTTAGACTCTCCAATGAAAGTCGCAACAAAATGGTTAATCGGCTCATCATAGATATCAACCGGTGTACCAGACTGGACAATTTCTCCGTCATTCATGACAAAGATCCAATCGCTCATTGCTAGAGCTTCTTCCTGGTCGTGAGTAACAAAGACAAAGGTAATCCCTAGGCGCTGTTGCAACTCACGAAGTTCATACTGCATGTCCGTGCGCAATTTCAAATCAAGAGCTGATAGTGGTTCATCTAAGAGGACTACTCGAGGTTCATTAATGATCGCTCGAGCAATGGCAACCCGTTGTCGCTGACCTCCTGATAATTTTCGAATAGAACGGCGATCAAAACCTTCCAGCTGAACCATTTTCAACACTTCTTTGACACGACGTTCAATTTCCTTCTTCTCAACCTTACGCAAACGTAGCGGAAAGGCCACGTTTTCAAAGACATTCATATGCGGAAAAAGGGCATAAGACTGAAAGACAGTGTGTACATCACGTTTATTGGTAGGTACGTCATTGATCCGTACCCCATCTAAAAAGACATCTCCTGAGGAGGCATCTAAGAGACCTGCGATAATATTTAAAATCGTAGACTTACCAGACCCTGAAGCACCTAAAAGAGTATAAAATTTTCCTTCTTCTAGCTCAAAGTTAATGTCTTTTAAAACAACAGTATTGTTATCCTCAAAAACCTTAGAAACATTTTTGAATTCGATAATTGGTTTTTTCAATTCACATAAATTCCTTCTTTTTCATGTATTAACAGATTGGGGCTCTGTCAAGCCGCTACTGCTTCTCGAGGGCAACTAGTGCCCTGCATACTTGCGATATCGATAGGCGTCACCCCCTCAACTAAAACGTAGCGGTCAGAAAAAAGCAGAAAGTCGTTCATTACTAGACAACGACTAACCTTCTTATCTAACATTTCAATCTCAGTAAAATTTTACTGTAAAGTCTCTCCAATAATCCGGACTTCACGCTCCAACCTTATACCAGATTCATTTTCAACAGTTTGAATCACGTGAGCAATCAAATCTTCATAGTTCTGAGCATTTCCATCTGCAATATTGACCATAAAACCAGCGTGTTTGGTTGAAACCTCAACGCCACCAATCCGATGTCCCTTGAGACCAGCTTCACTAATCAACTGGCCAGCAAAATGGCCTAAAGGACGTTTAAAGACCGAACCACACGATGGATATTCTAGCGGTTGCTTAAGTTCACGCAGGTGTGTCAGACGTTTCATTTCCTGCTGGATGGCTGTGTAATTTCCTGGAGAAAGGGCGAATTTAGCAGAAATGACAATATCACCCGTTTCCTGAATTACCGAAGAGCGATAGCCAAACTTCATTTCCTCTGCTGAAATCGTCTTGATTTCTCCTTCTGGAGTCAGGACCTTACAAGATACTAGGACATGAGCGATTTCGCCACCATAGGCGCCAGCATTCATGAAGACAGCTCCACCTACACTTCCTGGAATTCCACATGCAAACTCAAAACCTGTCAAGCTATGATGTAGGGCTACATGAGTGGTGTCGATTAATTTAGCCCCGGCTTCGGCTTCAATCGTATAGCCGTTTACCATAATGGTATGTAACTGGTCAAACATAATCACAAAGCCACGAATACCACCATCACGAACAATGATATTACTAGCATTCCCCAGAACCATCCATGGAATCTGCTCTCTATTAGCAAACTTGACCAGTCGAACTAATTCGTATCGGTTACGAGGAAAAGCTAAATAATCAGCTGGACCACCAACTTTTGTGTAAGTGTATTTCTTCAGTGGTTCATCAAAACGGATATCAATTCCCGCTAGTTCCGACTTTAATAATTCTATATTCACCATGATTTCTCTTTCTTATCACAAATTGATTCTATTATATCAAAATTAATCGGCATTTTCGATAAAAATACAAAAAAACTGGTCTCAGCCAGTTTTCTTTTATAATTTCCGAGTGACATACTTCAAGGTATGATTACCTAAAGCATTGTGTACCATAGAGTAGGCACCAATTCCTGTAAAGAGATAGAGCAATCCAAGGTTAAGCCAGTAGGTATAATGAACTTCTCCACCAGATAAGAGATAATTTGTGAAATAAGAGAAAGCTGTGAAGACATCCGTACCTACTTCTCTTGAAACTAATAAAGCCCAGTCAAGCTGGTGAACAAATAAAATCATCACAAGCATAAAGAAAATACTGATACCAATTCCAAGTTTAGATAATTTCTTTCCTAAAAGTTCATAACCCTTAATGGTACAAACCCCCATAACCAAACCAGATACAAAAGAGACATAACCCAATTGAGCAATTCCCAATGTAACTGCTCCACCGATCAAACACCCAACAAAGGCTCCGACGATTCCGCCAATCACATTTTCATTTTGCTGATCATAGCTTTGATTCTCAATTGCAAGATTAGAGCTCAACTGTTGGAAGCTATCAGCCGATAAAATCAACAAGTTTGTTCCTACTTGATAGACTGCTGTTGGCTCTGCTTCTCCAGTGTGCTCACAAACATTGATTAACCCATGCTCTTTTAAGAAGGTGACACTAGCTTCCAAACATTCAGCAATTGTTTCTTTGGTTCTACCCTTAGTCATTCCGCCTTTAACAGTAACAACAAGCTTGTAACGCGTAAGCTGAGCATTTGTCATACCCTTAGTGGATTTTTTCAATTCTTTCAGATCTTCCGCAATGGAAAGTGCTTCATCACCTTTAACTGAAAAGCAAATTCGGTAGATTTTTTCACCAGCATCTTCAATAAAAAGAGTGTACCCATCTTTCTAACCGAAAATAATTTTCGTATCTTCATCGTACTCAAGTCCTAGCTGGCTAGCAAGATCCTGCCATTCAAGTTTATCCATTCGTGTAAAACCTCCTAGTTGGATATTCATTTGATTATATCATAATTTTTTTGATAGGAATAGACAGTCTCTTCGTCTATTTTAAAGCATTTAAAATTCCACTCGAACACCATCTCTGTCAACATCTAGTATAAAGACTTCTCCATTATACTTGCATCCCTCAATCCGTGTTTGAATTAATTTGGCCCTATCTTTTGGAGCTAAAATCATAATCGTTGGGCCTGCTCCAGATAAATAGGTAGCATAAGCTCCATGTTTTTTAGCCAATTTCTTAATGTTAGGAAATTCTCTGACGAGTTTTTGGCGAAAACGCTCATGGAAGCGATCCGATTCAATGGCTCGGCCTGCCTTGACAAGGTCCCCCTGAAGAAGGGCTGCAATTGCAACATTGGCAATCGAACTAGCTGCTACTGCTTCCTTATAAGAAAATTTAAAAGGCAAAACACTGCGACTATCCCGTGTCTTCAGTTCGTACTTAGGAACATAAGCAATGAAAGAGCACTCAGGAAAGTCTGCCGTAACAGAGGAAACAGCCCCTTTAAAAACACTAGATATGACTAAATTTCCAAAGATAGCTGGAGCCACATTGTCTGGATGGCCTTCAATCTTGTTTGCCCAATCCAGCTTTTCATCATCCGTTAAATCCAGTTTTCCTAATTGGTTAGCCAATTCAATCCCAGCTACGATAACTGAGCTAGATGAACCCAAACCACGTGCCAAAGGAATGTCACTAGTCATCTTCAGACGGTAAGGCTGAAGGTTTGGCGCCAGTTGCAAGGCTACTTTGATTAGCAAGTTTCGTTTATCCTTAGGAATTCTTGGATTTAAGTCATGTTCGATTAGCCACTCATCGCGTTCTTCCAGAACCTCAATGGTCAAATATTTACTGACAGCCACACCGACTGAATCAAAGCCTGGACCAATGTTAGCACTGGTAGCGGGTACAATAATCTTCATCTTAATCTCCTAATACTTTGAAGGTATTGAGCAAGTCGAACTCAGCAACTTCTTTGAGCTTAGCAGTGACATTTTCTAGCTGTGTCTTGCTGACAGCATGGGTAATAATCACTACACGAGCCTTCTCACCGTCTGTACCTTCCTGCAGAATCTGCTTAAAGGAAACATCCTCAGCATTGAAAATCTCAGCCAAATGCAGAACTTGGCCTTTAGAATCAGGCGCTAAGATAGAGAAGTAATAGCTACTCTTCACATCTTCTGGCTTAGCCAAGACCAACTCACGGTTAAATTCATTAAATGCCTTGCCAACTGTTCCTTCATTCAAACGACGACTAATCCGAACAATGTCTGCCACGACACTAGTTGCAGTTGGTTTTTGGCCAGCTCCCGGTCCGAAGTACATAGACTCTCCGATACCGATCGACTCGACAAAGACAGCGTTCATCACTCCATTGACACTAGCAAGTGGATGAGCTTTAGGTAGGAAAGTTGGAGCTACTTCTGCTGCGATCCCTGATGGCGTCTCTTCGATAGATCCAACTAGTTTAACTACATAGCCCAATTCCTGAGCTACAGCCACATCTTCTGGTGTGATATTTCGAATTCCTTGATGGCCTACATCTTCAAACTTAACATTCATACCAAAGGCAAACTGGCTAAGAATGACCATCTTGTAAGCCGCATCAATGCCATCTACGTCATTGGTTGGGTCACTTTCAGCATATCCAAGTTTCTGAGCTTCAGCAAGAGCATCTTCATAAGACCAGCCTTCTTCGACCATCTTGGTCATCATAAAGTTAGAGGTTCCATTAACCACACCTAGGATACGGGTAATTTTGTCAGAAGCCAATGAATTGACCAAGGTACGCAGGATCGGAATACCGCCAGCAACAGCTGCTTCATAGTAGAGAGCTACATTTTGCTTTTGAGCAATTTCCAGTAGCTCTGCGCCATGAACAGCCAGCAAGTCTTTATTGGCTGTTACCACATGCTTGCCAGCTTCAAGAGCACGAGTGATGAAAGTTTTCGCCGGCTCAATCCGTCCCATCAATTCGACAACGATGGTAATTTCGGAATCCTTCAAAATTTCTTCGACATTTGTGACAAAGTTAAAGTCATTTCCTGCTGCCAAAAGACGCTCTTTTTCAGCATCATCCTTAACCAAGACTTTAGCAACCTCAATCTCTGAATGGGCAGCTTGAACGATTTTCTCTCCGTTTTCCTTCAGTAGAAATGGCACACCACTGGCCACTGTTCCAAAACCAAGTAAAGCTATTTTAATAGACATGAAGCACTCCTCAAATTTTTTCTGTATAAAGTCTATTATATCAGAATTTAGCACAAAATTCATACTATTCTTCTCTAGATCTGATATAATAAAAGCAAATATCTAGCCAAGGAGAAATTATGACTTATCCTAATCGCAATCGTTCAGCAGAAAAAAAGGCTCGAAAGAAAAGAGATATCTTACTTCTGTTGAACCTCATTCTTCTCATCTTTATCGTTACTGGTGGTATTTTCCTTTGGAAAGAATACAGTAATAGTCAGCAAGAAGCCAGCAAGCCTGAAGCTAGCCAAGTTAGTAAAGCAAGCCCTTCAAAAGAGGCAAGCCAGCCCTCATCTACTAGTCAAAAGAAAGAGGAAATCAAATGGGTCAAGCAAGATAAGCCTGTTAAATTGCCCATCTTGATGTATCATGCTATCCATGTCATGGACCCATCTGAAGCCGCTAACTCTGGACTAATTGTTGATCCTGAAACTTTTGAAAGCCACTTAAAAGCTTTGAAAGAAGCAGGATACTACACTCTTTCTCCTGCTGAAGCTTATAAGGCCTTAACTGAAAATGTCCTCCCAGAGAATAAGAAGGTCGTTTGGTTAACTTTTGATGATAGTCTCAAGGACTTCTATACTCAAGCCTATCCTATCCTACAAAAATACCAAATGAAGGCTACTAACAATGTCATTACAGGTTTTGTTCAAGCAGGTCGCGAAGATATTCTAACACTTGATGAGATCAAAGAAATGAAGAAAAATGGCATGTCCTTTGAAGATCATACCGTGAACCATCCAGATTTATCCGTATCAAGTGCTGATACTCAAAATTCAGAATTACAAGATTCAAAAGAGTATTTAGATCGTAATCTTTCTCAGACAACCACTACCGTAGCTTATCCTTCTGGCCGTTACAGTGAGACAACTCTTCAGCTTGCAGAAAAGTTAGGATATAAAATGGGATTGACGACCAATAATGGCTTGGCTTCTCTCTCAGACGGACTTCTATCACTCAATCGTGTTCGTGTCAATCCAACGACCACTGCACAGAGTCTCCTAGATGAGATAGCAAATTAAAGACCATAACAAAAAGGCTCTCATTCAAGAGCCTTTTTAAATTTATTTGCATAGTGAAAATAAAGAACACCAGAAAGAACCATGATAATAAGGAAAAATCCTAAGGTAATACCATAGACTACTGCTTCTTTTAGATAGAATATCAAGGCATAGGAACCACCAATTGCAGCAATAAAAACAAATAAGATTAGAAAAGCAATCATTGTCTTTAGAGTATTGTTAGATCGGTTGAATAATTCTGTGACATTAGACCAGTTGGTAACCAAGAGACGATTGTCCCGTTGGAAGCCCCAGATACTCCATGCTAAACAATTACTGATCCAGACAAGGACCATAACCAAAAGAGATAACAAATGGGTGCCCAATAATAGGTTGACCACTACAAATATCAAGAGTGGCAAGATTGACTGGATCAAGAAAAGATACCAGAATTTTAAGCGAAGATATGCTTTCATATCAAAGGGAAGTACTTTCAAATAGGAAAAATTCTCGCGCTCCAAGGAAATCCCAATCATAGTTAAGTTGGTCGAACCTGCATTAAAAGTAGCAATGAACACCGTGATCAACATCAATGGTAACAGAAACTTCGGTGTTAAGTACGGGCTAAGCTCAAATCCTCCTCCCTGAATAAAGCCCATTAGTCCAGGAAGTATGAAGAGATAAGGCATAACACTAGACATAAAGACTGATTGAAGAAAAACAGAACCGTCACTGATCAAGCTAAGCTGATAGCTCCAAACAAAGCGAGGGAATGACTTCTGATTTCCAAGTTGAAATTTACGAACACGTTGTTTCTTATTAACAGTCTCAGAAGTTTTCAAAGCCGCTTCATAAAACTCTGGTAGAACCTTCCATTTTACGATTGAAAATAGAAGCGCGGCAACCAAGGCCCAGGCACCAATTCCAATAAGAGATTGGGGCGCAAAAGGAGTAACACCAAAATAATAAAAGGCTTCCATCGGTGGCAAATAGCTACCAGTATCTTTAAGAAGTAATTCTCTATTTTGAGTATTGACCAAAATAATTGATCCAAAAATCAAGAGATTGGTCACTCCCAAAAGAATATTAGAGGCTACTTGCTTATGCTGACGGAAGACAGAAGTTTTAGTAATAAAATGAACAGCTGTCAAAATCCCGAAAGCCAGAACAGATCCCAAAACCACTAGCGAAATCAGAACGATTGGAATAGCCAGCCAAAAAGGATTCCCACTTTGAATCTGAAGATTTATGAAATAAGCTAAAATCGGAAGAGCTCCAAGCAAAACCGTCAGAACAACAGAGATACTCTTCCCAATCATGATTTCTGCTTCACTAAAAGCATAGGGTCGATAAGACTGCAAGTCCTTACTTTCATAGAAAACGTTATAGAAAGATAAGAACCCCTGTGATAGAACCATCAGACTAAAAATAGATACCATATTGGTAAAGATTCCTGGATGGTCTACTAAAGGATAAAAGGCACTCATCACTCCAAAGATAAGAAGATAAAGTAAACTTGTAAACAAGTGGGTCATAATCAACTGTCTAGAAACATTGATTTTCTTGTCCGGCTTTTTTGCTTGCTTCTGACGAAAGCGTGTGAGACTTGACGGGGGTGTTGTATAAATAATATTCGTCCGAATTAAACTTTTTAAGGCTTTAAAGCGCATCGTGGACCACCTCTTCTTTCCGTCCAGCCAAGCCCAGATAAATAGTCTCTAGACTTTGCTCAGGGTGTTGGGACTTGAGTTCTTCGATCGTTCCATAAAAAATTAACTCTCCTTTTTTCAAGATGGCCAAACGATCACAGAGTTGCTCAGCTACTTCTAGGACATGGGTTGAAAAGATAACAGTATTTCCCTTATCCGCATGCTCCCGCATCATGTTCTTAAGATCAAATGCCGCTTGAGGATCCAAACCTGTCAAGGGCTCGTCCAATACCCAGATATCCGGGTCAGAAAGTAGAGCACCAATGACGAAAACTTTTTGACGCATACCATGTGAGAAGGATTCGATGACCTCATATCGATGATCTGCAAAATCAAATGTTTCCAACAAGTACTGTAATCGTTCCTCACAGTCAGCTTCATTCATATCGTAAGATGTAGCTACTAACTCCCAGAATTCATTAGCTGTTAGACGAAGAAAGAGGTCTGGTGAGTCGGCGACATAACCAATTTTTTTCTTGATGGCCAGTCGGTTAGCAGACAACTCTTGTCCGTCAACAATGATTTGACCACTCGTTGGATTAATGACACTGACTAGTGACTTGATTGTCGTTGATTTTCCTGCACCATTATGACCAATCAGACCGACAATTTCACCATTTTGAATGGTCAAGTTTAGATTCCTAAGGGCCAGATGGCCATCATAATCTTTGGTTACATTTTTAAATTCAATCATCAGAGTTCCTCCGCTCTTATTTATAATATATTTATTATATATCTTTTAAAATTGTTTGTCTCTCTTGTAACGATAATGTTCGTTTTTTCCTCTATTACACAATAAAAAGGCTGAATTAGTTCCTTTTGACTTCGTCAAGGTGCTCTAAAAGATAGAGAAAGAAAGCTGGTATGGTATCTAACATATCTTCCTCATAGACCCGTTCTGTCAACTGATGAAGGTCCTTGCCCCAAGGGCCCAAATTTACAGCGGCTACATTAATTCCAGCAATTTTTTCCAAATCAAGCGGGTAAACCTCTTTTGAGACAGCCATACTGTTCAGAAGAGATTGATAGTCAGTTAAAGGCTTCTCCAAAGCACAGTAACTCATATCACAAATACCCATGAAAAACTCTTCAACTTTCAACTGGTAACTACCCTTATTTGCCAAATAATTCTGATAGAAAGAAACGAATCGATCCATATCAAGATCTTGTTCTTGAAGTCGTCGGCTATTCATTGTTGGGTAATAAGGCGGGGCAACAGCAAGTACAGCCAAGGCTTCTTTTTTATCGTAAAAATCAAGAGCTTTTTGTACATTAGACAGAGTAACTTCTTGATAGGACAAGCCTTTTTGTAATTCTACTTTAGCTTCTTGATTGACCCTTTCCATGAAATCTTTGAAACCCGCCTTTTTTTTGCATTCTTCTAACAAGTCTTGATAGGTTAGCACTCTTGGCTTAGCCATTGATTTGCTTTCCTGATATTGATCCTGCAAGTTGGAATACTTATCATAAAATTCATCTAGTGCTTCTTGCATCAGTCCTTGGATCAGTTCTAGCAAGTCCTGAGGACTTTTATCCAGATACAGTAGACTAAAGTATCCAGCTGCACGTAGGACCGTTGACACATCATACTGCTCTTTTAGGTCTCTCATAAAGGACCAAGAAGGCAAGGGAGACTGTTCTCCGTAAGCCGCATCAGACAGCAAAGGATTTAAGTCTATTTTTTCAACAATTTTAGCTAAAAGAGAAATCGCATTTACACCTTTTAATGGTTCTTTCATATGAGAAAGCAGACCCTGGGTCACGATCAAGGGCATCAATTTCCCAACTGTACCAACATGCAGGACCTTTTCTGATTCAGATGTACTTTCAAAAGGTTCCGAATCTATAGCAAGAATGTAATTAAGATCAAAGCACTCTTTTAAATCATAGAGCAAGCCAACAGCTGCCCTCATCCCTTGAGAATACGCTTCCTCATCGCCAACAGACAAATAAAGCAAGTTTGCTTGGCCAGTGGAGACAGACGAGTATTCCTCTAAGACCCCCAACTGCAAGGCTAGGGCTGCCTTCATATCACAGGAACCTCTACCAAATTGCCAATCTCCTGAAGAAATGTCAGCCAGGACATCTTGACGTATAGACTCTTCTTTTAACTTTTCTTTCAGTGCCTGATTATCAAAAGCCAAGTCTTTCAATGAACCAAAGTCTTCCGTATCCACTGTATCGTGATGATGGAAAAGAATGACTGTATCATCCGAATCACGACGCACCAAGGCCCAATTAACACTACGTCCCAGACTATCCTCAGGAATCGGATAAGAACCAAAAAGTTCTGGATGAGTTTGAAAATAAGGGATTTGTCCTATATAGTTCATCAAAAAATTTTCTATATCTCGTTCAAAAGCAGTGTGAGTAAAGCTTTTTATGGCCATACTTTTTTGAAATATATCAGCTATTCGTTCCTTCATTTTCTTCACCTGAACAGAGAACCTGTCTTTCTTCTATTTTGCCTATATTGTAGCACTCAGACTTTCAATTAACAAGGAAAAATAGGTATTTTTTAACAAAAATAAAAAATCCCCTCATGGAAAAATTATACTGAGGATTGTTTTATCATCGGTCTTTCAGCTTCTTAAATCTTCTACACTATAAAAGCTACTAGCTCTTCTTCTACACTACAACTCTAAATAAAAGAACAATCAAATCTGAATACGTCACGAATCTATCACGACTACTCACAATTTTTGTTAAATCGCTGGCCTTTCCTCTACCATCCAATCCAATCCAATTTTTCCAAAGATAAAATAGTTTTCTTAGAAAGAAATGAAAGTTGCCTAATCTGATATCTAGCTAAAAGAAAAAAATGGCTTTTAAACTCAAGTCTTCGCATTTAAAAGCCCCTCTCCATCGAAAGGAGAGAGGAATGAAAATTCTTCTGAACTTAAATAATTCTGTCTTTAGTCTTGGTACAATTCCTTAACAGCTTGGATATCTATTGGCTGAATACTATAGAAAGATCCTGCAGACTGCATGACGGATGCTGACTCATTGTGGTCCAGTCCAATGGCATGACCCAACTCATGAGCTGCTGTGTTCACAATCCTTTCGTGAGAATATCCGTAGTAGCTGTTCAAAAGATAATAAGAATTCAAACGAACAGTTACTTTAGTAAAACGCTTGGTCAAGACATTCGTCTGAGACTCAGCTTCTCCAGCTGCCGTAATAGTACTGTCATTCATTTCAGTAGCGATGATATTAGCTTGGCTTTTATCCTCTACAAGTTGAAAAGTAAAGGCTCCTGTTGCATTCCAAGACTTCATTGCCTCCTGATAAGCTGCTCGAAAAGTAGGATTTCCCGTCTCAATATAAACTGTCGCTCTAGCAGTTTCCCAACGTGCTCCATCCGAACTCGCTACATGTTCATCAGTTAAATGCTCTCCTAGATTCTGAACATTTTGACCAAGTCCAGTGTGAATACCTTGTTGATCTAAAAAAGTATCTAACTGATTAACCGCTGTCTGTACAGCCTGTCTTATAGCCGGTAGTCCAGTTTGACTAGGATTCGTTAAATAGAGAACGCTCACTAAGATAATAAAGGCTACGATTCCTGCCCATACAAGGCGCCAGAACATTCGCCATATGAAACGAAAAAGGTTTAAAAGGAATCTCATTCTCGCCTCCTCTCTCTCCTAGATAGAAACAGATTATAAAAGACCTTGCTTAAAGTTTTCTAAAGATACAAATAGAAGAAAGTGGATTTCACTAGATAAATCAACGACTTCTACCCACTTTCTACTCGTCTCTAATTTTATGACAAACGCTCTTCTGGCTTATAGTCAATCGGCAACCACTCTAAGAGATATTCCAGTTGCTTTTCCCAATAATACCATTCATGCTTACCAGGACTATGTTTGTAATCCAGTTTTAAGCCAAGTTTCTTCAACTCTTTGACAGCTACTTGGTTAGCCTTATAGAGAAAATCTTGCTCTCCACACCAAGCATAAAACTTAGTTTTCTTGTCTGACTCTGCTACCATACTTGTTAAAAAGTGTTGCTTCATATCAGGAGAATCCAAGTTGCCAAAGACCCCTTCCCAGTAAGCACGATTGTCACCAGGAAGATCATCAAGACTAGTACCATCAATTCCTAAACCAAGAGCACCAGAAAAGGAAGCTGCATAAGAAAATCGATTGGTCCTCAAAGCAATTTTATAGGCTCCGTATCCTCCCATCGAAAGACCCGCAATAAAAGTTTTCTCCCGCTTACGGCTCATATTTGGAAAGAAACGCTGTAAGACCTCTGGTAGCTCTTTAACTATGGCGTCATAATAACGGTGCCCGTAGTTTGTATTTGTATACCAGGCCAAGTCAGTTGAGGGCATCACAACAATCAGATTTGTGTGTCTCAACAAACGTTCAATATTGGTTCTCTTACGCCAGGAATTTTCATTTCCCCCCATCCCATGCAGAAGGTATAAAACTGGAATATCCTTGTCCTCTACTAGGACTGGATCAATCTCACTGGCATCTGGATAGATAACATTGACATGTCTTTCCATTTCTAAAACTTTGGAATTATATTCAATTTCAAGAAAAGCCATCTTAGTCTCCTATTCTATGATTTAAAAACAGCCTAAAGGCTGTTTTTCATTTATTTTACTTCCATCACTACTGGTAAAATAGCTGGGCGACGTTTGGTCTGTTCGAAGAGATATTTTGAAAGTACATCGCGAACGTTTCCTTTTAGTTCACTCCAATCAAATTCATCTTTTGCAAGGTAGTCTTCAACTGTTTTATTAATTAATTCAGCACTTTCTATCAAAATATCACGGCTCTTTTTGATATAAATAAAACCACGAGTATGAACTTTAGCCTTGGAAATAATTTTTTTCTCCCGACGATTCACACTGATTGCAACGATAAAGATCCCGTCTTCTGATAAGACCTTGCGGTCTCTGAGGACAATGTTGCCAACATCACCAATAGCATTTCCATCAATAAGAACATCTCCTGCTGACACTGACCCTGCAGGGACAAAATCTCCACGGTCATATTCCATAATGGTTCCGCGTTTTGGAATGAAAATCCGCTCAGGTAAAATGCCAATTTCCATAGCCGCCCTAGCATGGGCGTCCAGTTCTCGGTATTCCCCTTGAATTGGGAAGAGGAATTGAGGCTTCAAGAGATTGAGCAACAATTGCAAATCTCGAGCATTTCCATGTCCAGATACACGTAAATGCTGGGTAATCAATTTCACGATTCCACCTGCTTGGTAGATCATATTTTCTACTCGGGCAACAACTGCTTCTTTAGCAATAGACGGTGTCGTTACGATATAAACCAGGTCTCCCTCTTTAATTTCCACATAGCGGTGACGACCAATTGACATTTTGCGTAAGCCGTTGATAGGTTCACCCATCCGACCAGTCTCCAAGATAATCAGCTCATGGTCTTCAAACTTAGACATTTCTTTTGGCTTGATCAAGAGACGTTCATCTGCCAAAGAAAGCTTCTTCAAACGAATGGCAGTGCGGACGATGTTTTCAACATCAAAACCTGTCAAGACAACACGCCGTCCAGTATCAGCTGCAGCATCAAAGACCTGCTGAATCCGAGAAAGGTTGCTGGCTACTGCAGCCACAATTACACGGCCATCCCAGTCGCCAATAGTGTGCATAATTTCATCGCCCACTTCACTTTCGCTTGCTACTTGAACATTACTGTCTGCATTAGCAGAATCACTAAGGAGAGCTAATACACCTTCCCGTCCAATCTCAGCCAAGCGGCCAAAATCAGTCGCATAAGACTGACTAGCTGATTGGTCAAACTTGAAATCGCCTGTGTAAACAATATTTCCTTCATCAGTCTTTATCACAATACCCAAGCTCTCTGGTATCGAGTGAGTCGTTCTAAAGAAGGAAACAACCACATTTCCAAACTCAATTTCAGTATTTTCATCAATCACATGGAAGTCATTAAACTTCTTGACAACATCATTATTTTTAACAAAAAGTTTAGCCAGCTCAATAGTCAGTTCTGAACCGAATACAGGCACCTTGGTTTCAGTTAAAAGATAAGGCAAAGCTCCAATAGCATCCGCGTGACCATGGGTCAGGAAGACACCCGCAATTCTGTCGCTGTTCTCAAAAAGGTAATCCATGTTAGGAATCACCACATCGACACCTAACTGCTCATTTTCTGGATATTTTAGACCTGCGTCCAAAACAAAAATTGATTCATCCACCTCGGCGATATAGAGATTTTTACCATTCTCTCTGACACCACCTAAAGCGATGATTTTCACTTTACTCATTAATTTTGTATCCTTCCATACATTTATATTTTATTACTAACGGTCCTTGGAATCCAAGTCGAATTACAGTCTTGCAACTTTCGCTGCATATCCTCTATATTATACAACTTTTTCACTCTTTTTTCAAAAATGAGGTTAGTCTACTGCAAACAAAAAAGATAGAATTTCTATCTTTCTTGCTTTAGTAATCGTAATTTCCCTTTACAGCGACCACAGCGATATTTCTTAATATCAATCTGCCTTTTTCGATAAAAATCTGCATGACATTGCTGGCATTGGTAATGTAACTTGCTTTCTGGACTAGAAATACTGGGTGTATAGCGCAAGCCTCCTACCTGTTTAAGCAGTTCCTTAAAATCTCTATCTTTATGACGATACCCCTTTCCTTGATAATAGAGATGGTAGTGGACTAGCTCATGGCGGACAATTTTTCGGAAGGTTCCCAGCCCAAAAGCTTCATATATTTTTGGGTTGAAATCCAGATGACCGTCTTTGGGAAAGAAGCGCCCACCAGTCGTCCGAAGACGCTTATTCCAAAAAGCTTGATGGCGGAATTCCCAACCGAAATCTTCAAGCGAAACCTGCTTGACATACTCATTTAGATTCATTTGGTGCTATCAGAGAAAGGTTGACCTTCTCCCGCTCCACATCTAGCTTATCCACCCAAACAGTGACCAAATCACCAACAGACAGGACTTGACTTGGATGCTTAACAAAGTTTTTACTGATCTTAGAAATATGGATGAGACCGTCTTCGTGGATACCAATATCCACAAAAGCTCCGAAATCGACGACATTGCGTACGACACCTTCCAGCTTTTGACCGATGCGCAGGTCCTTGATATCCAAGACATCCTGCCGCAGAACTGGCGCGTCAAAGGAATCACGCAAATCTCGGCCAGGCTTGAGCAAATCCGCAATAATATCTTTGAGGGTTTCTTCTCCCAAGCCTAGCTCTGCAGCCAAACTAGCAGTCTGAACAGCCTTTAATTTAGCTTGAGCCACTTCATCCAAACTGCTGATTTCCAGGCGCTTAAAGAGCTCTTCCACTGCCTGATAAGACTCTGGGTGAACACCTGTATTATCTAATAAGTTATCACTTTCAGGAATACGCAGGAAGCCAGCTGCCTGTTCAAAAGCCTTTGCGCCTAGACGCGGCACTTTCTTGATGGCCTCGCGAGACCGAATCAAGCCTTCCGTTTCCCTATACTTGACGATATTTTCTGAAATAGTCTTATTAAGACCAGCTACATGAGCTAGAAGGGCAGGACTAGCGGTGTTGACATTGACTCCGACTTGGTTGACCACGGTATCAACGACAAAGTCCAGACTTTCAGACAGCTTTTTCTGGCTGACATCATGCTGGTACTGACCAACCCCGATAGACTTAGGATCAATCTTAACCAGCTCAGCCAAAGGATCCTGCAATCGGCGGGCAATGGAAATAGCTGAACGCTTTTCAACAGTCAAATCTGGGAACTCATGACGAGCCAGTTCACTAGCAGAGTAGACAGATGCTCCGCTCTCATTGACGATGACATAGCTGACACTTGGATGGGATTTCAAAACTTCTGCTACAAAAGCTTCGCTTTCTCGGCTGGCAGTTCCATTTCCGATGGCAATGATTTCCACGCCAAACTGCTCAATCAGCTCTGACAACTCCTTCTTAGAAGCTTCAATCTGAGCTGGCTTTGCTGGTGGCACGGGATAGATGACATGAGTTGTCAGCATTTTTCCTGTCGCATCAACAACAGCCAGCTTGGCTCCTGTCCGAAAGGCTGGGTCAAAGCCCAGTACTACGCGACCTTTGAGAGGAGCAATCAGGAGAAGATGGCGGAGATTATCTGAGAAGAGTTGAATCGCTCCATCCTCAGCGACCTCAGTCAGCTCGGTCCGAATACGGCGCTCCATGGCTGGAATGATTTTCTTCTTAACTGCTTGCTGGACAGCTTCGATAATATAGGCATTTTTCACTTTGAAACGTACTTCAAAGAAGCGCAGGATTTTCTCAAGATTGTGCTCAAAACCAACCTTTAGAACACCTAGCTTCTCACCTCGGTTAAGGGCCAGGGTCCGGTAGCCTTGCATAGTCGCTACTTTTTCGGAAAAATCATAATAAATCTGGAAGACCTGCTTTTCATCCAAATCACCGTCTTTGAGACTGGATACGATAAAAGAATTGGTCTGCATCTCGTGGTAGGTCCAAGCCCGCAGCTTAGTATCTTCAGAAATCGCCTCAGTCAGAATATCCACTGCTCCAGCTAGAGTAGCTTCTGCTGTTGGAAAGGCTTCACTAGTCAGTTTCTCTGCTTCTTCCTGCAGATTAGCCGCATCCTGAAGGATTAAACGAGCCAAAGGAAAGAGACCTGCTTCACGCGCAATCGTAGCCTTGGTACGGCGTTTCTCCTTATAAGGAAGATAAAGTTCTTCCACATCAGCCAGCTTTTCAGCAGCCTCAATCTCAGAGCGTAGCGCATCTGTTAGTTTACCCTGCTCCTCAATCTTAGCCAAGACCGTCGCTTTACGCTCTGCTAAGGCAGTCATGCTCTTATCTAAATCAATGATCGCCTTAATCTCGACCTCATCTAGATTTCCCGTCATTTCTTTACGGTAACGAGCAATAAAAGGAATTGTATTTCCCTCAGCAGTCAGATCTAGGACCTGTGATACTTGTCTTTCTTTAATGCCCAATTTCTGGGCAATTTTTTCAATATTTATATTTTCCATAGCTCTTCTATTATACCATAAGATCGATCTTAAAAATTCAGAAAGTCAAGCTTCTATTATTCTTTTATAGCACCAAGTTATCATTAGAGACTAGGTCCTATGTCTCAAAATATCATTTTTTTCTTTTTGGTAGTATAATAGAATTATTATTTTAGAAATGAGGTGGCCCTATGGCTGTAAAATTTACCAAAACAGATGATTTAGATAAGATGTTCGAGGAATTTGCAACTCTTCCTAAGTTAGAAAAAGTAGAATTTCCTGATGATAAAAAGAAAAAAGAAGCGGAAGAAAAGGCTAAAAAATCATGAGTCTCTTTTCAAATCTGCCTGCTAGCGTTTTACAGGCTGGTGCTATCTTTCTCTCTATCATCATTGAAGCCCTACCTTTTGTTTTGATTGGAAGTATTATTTCTGGCTTTATTGAAGTTTACGTCACTCCAGAAAAAGTCTATCACTTCTTACCCAAAAATAAATGGGCTCGGATTTTCTTTGGAAGCTTGATTGGTATTGTCTTTCCCTCCTGTGAGTGCGGAATTGTTCCCATTATTAACCGCTTCTTAGAAAAAAAAGTCCCCAGTTACACTGCTGTGCCTTTTCTAGTGACAGCACCCGTTATCAATCCTATCGTGCTATTTGCGACCTACTCAGCCTTTGGTAATTCCTTCCGAATGGCTCTGCTTCGTGCCCTAGGTTCTATGGTAGTGGCTATCGTTTTAGGGATCTTTTTAGGTTTCTTTGCAGACAGCAATATTCAAAAAGAAAACCGCAAGGCTGTTCATGAGCATGACTTTTCACATCTCAGCAAAGGACAAAAGTTTTTTCAGGTCTTTGTGCAGGCCATTGACGAATTTTTCGATACAGGTCGCTATTTAGTCTTTGGCTGTCTCTTTGCTAGCCTGGTCCAAGTCTATGTGCCAACCAGAATCCTGACCTCAATTAGCTCGACACCAGCTGTTGCTATTCTTCTCCTCATGCTACTGTCCTTCCTGCTTTCACTTTGCAGCGAAGCTGATGCTTTTATCGGGAGCTCCTTGATTGCTAGCTTTGGCTTATCGCCAGTCCTAGCTTTCTTAGTCATTGGGCCTATGCTAGATGTCAAGAATCTACTGATGATGAAAAATTACTTTAAGACACGCTTTATCTGGCAATTTATCAGTCTAGTTACTGTCGTCGTCTTTCTTTACTCTTGGCTTGTGGGGGTAGTGCTATGATTCGATTTCTAATCTTAGTCGGCTACTTTGAGATCACCATGTATCTGCAGCTGACAGGCAAGCTTAATCAATATATCAACCTTCATTACTCCTATCTGGCATACTTGTCTATGATTCTGTCCTTTATCCTAGCAGTTGTGCAGCTTATCATCTGGATGAAGAAGATGGAGGTCCACAGTCATTTGAGCACTCGTTGGGCAAAACTAGGTAGCGTGTTGCTCCTTATCATTCCGCTTTTTGTTGGAATTTTCTTTCCAACCGTTACCTTGGATTCGACAACAGTTTCGGCCAAAGGATTTCATTTCCCACTGGCTGAGGGAACTTCAACTGCTATTCAGCAGGACGAAGGCACAACCAGCCAATACCTGAAGCCGGACACCAGTACCTACTTTACCAAAGGGGCCTATGAAAAAGAAATGCGGGCAGCTGCCAAGAAGTATATCAACCAAGATACCATTCAGGTCACGACTGAAAATTACATGGAAGTTATGGAAGTTATCTATGATTATCCAGATGAATTTGTTGGTAAAACGCTTGAATTTACCGGTTTTGTCTACAATGACCCGAGCGATCAGAAAAGTCAATTTCTCTTTCGCTTTGGTATCATCCACTGTATTGCTGACTCTGGAGTCTATGGCCTCTTGACAACTGGAAATACCCAGCATTTTGAAGACAATACTTGGATCCATGCCAAAGGAAAGATTGCTGTACAATACCATAAGAATTTAGGACAGAGTCTGCCTATCCTAAAGGTCTCCAGTTTTGAAAAGGTAGAAAAACCAGACAATCCTTATGTTTATCGTGTATTTTAGAAGAGTTAGACGAGTAATCTAACTCTTTTCTTAACCTCAGACAAAATATATTCTATTCGTAGCGTCATTTACCATTTTTTAGGCATTTGTGATAAAATAGATACATCATTTTAGAAAAAAGGATATTAGGATGTCATCTAAAGTTATTGTTACAATTTTTGGAGCTAGTGGAGATTTGGCTAAACGTAAGCTCTATCCCTCACTTTTTAGATTATATAAGTCTGGCAACCTTTCTAAGCATTTTGCTGTTATCGGAACAGCTCGCAGGCCATGGAGCAAGGAATACTTTGAATCTGTTGTCGTTGAGTCTATCGCCGATTTAGCTGATAGTCCTGAGCAAGCACAGGAATTTGCCAGCCACTTCTACTATCAAAGTCACGATGTGCAGGATACCGAGCACTACATTGAGCTACGCAAGCTTCAAAACCGACTCAATGAAGAATATCAAGCAGAACACAATAAACTCTTCTTCCTATCCATGGCTCCGCAGTTTTTCGGAACTATCGCTAAACATCTCAAATCTGAAAACATTGTCGATGGCAAAGGCTTTGAGCGTTTGATCGTCGAAAAACCTTTTGGAACAGACTTAGAAACAGCTAGCCAACTTAACAACGACTTGTTGGCAACTTTTGATGAAGAGCAAATCTTCCGAATTGACCATTACCTGGGCAAGGAAATGATCCAAAGCATCTTTGCTATTCGTTTTGCCAACTCACTTTTTGAGAATATTTGGAACCGCGACCACATTGACAATGTCCAAATCACCTTTGCCGAAAAACTGGGTGTAGAAGAACGAGGCGGATATTACGATGAATCCGGTGCCCTAAGAGATATGGTCCAAAACCATACCTTGCAATTACTGTCTCTTCTTGCCATGGATAAGCCCAACAGCTTTACAAAAGATGAGATCCGTGCAGAGAAAATCAAGGTTTTTGAACGTTTGACACAACCGAGTCAAGAAGATTTGAAAAAATATTTCATTCGTGGCCAATACAAGTCTGGAAAAGTCAATGGTAAGAAATATATTGCTTATAGAAGTGAACCCAATGTCAATCCAGAATCTATGACTGAAACTTTTGTTTCAGGTGCCTTCTTTGTTGACAGTGACCGCTTCCGTGATGTTCCTTTCTTTTTCCGCACAGGTAAACGTCTAACAGAAAAAGGGACCCATGTTAACATCGTCTTCAAACAAATGGATTCTATTTTTGGAGAAAAACTAGCACCGAATGTTTTGACCATTTATATCCAACCAACAGAAGGTTTCTCTCTCAGTGTTAATGGTAAAGAAGTCGGTGAACTCTTCAGTTTATCCCCTATTTCTTTAGATTATCGTACAGATGCGACTGCTTCTGGAGCTTCACCTGAACCTTACGAAAAATTAATTTTTGATGTACTTAACAATGACTCAACTAACTTTAGTCACTGGGAAGAAGTAAAGGCCAGCTGGAAATTAATTGATAAAATCGAAGAACTCTGGAGAAACAATCAAGCGCCACTTCATGAATATGCAGTTGGAACAATGGGACCAGTTGCTTCAGCAGAATTATTGGCTCAGTTTGGTGCTGAGTGGCAATGGAACCCTCAAAATTAAAGATAGAAAAAGAAATCCAAGGAATATGGATTTCTTTTTTCGTATTTAAAGCAGTCCTTCTAAAAGGCCACGCATAAAGTTCTCTGAATTGAACTCCCCAATATCATCAATCTTCTCACCAAATCCAATCAATTTAACTGGGATATCCAATTCCTGGCGAATAGCGAGAACAACTCCTCCACGCGCTGTTCCATCAATCTTAGTCAGAACAATACCTGTCACTGGAGTAATCTTTGAAAATTCCTTTGCTTGAACGAGGGCATTTTGACCTGTTGAAGCATCTAAAGCTAGGAAAGTCTCGTGAGGAGCATCTGGATTAACCCGCTTAATAATCCGACCAATCTTTTCCAATTCAGCCATGAGATTATCTTTATTTTGCAAGCGACCAGCAGTATCGATCATCAGAATATCGACATTTTCAGCTTGAGCACGCTCCATACCGTCAAAAACAACACTGGCTGGATCACACTTTTCAGGACCAGTCACAACAGGTACATCAACACGTTTTCCCCACTCAGCTAACTGGGCTACTGCTCCAGCACGGAAGGTGTCTGCTGCTACCAACATAACCTTCTTGCCTTCTTGCTTGTATTTGTAAGCTAATTTACCAATTGATGTAGTTTTCCCAACACCATTGACACCGACAAAAAGCATGACTGTCAAACCATCTTGGAAATTAATTTTCTCATTGTAACGACCATCTTTTTCGTAGATATCAACTAGCTTTTCTATGATAACCTTTCGTAAAGCATCAGGTTTCTTAGCATTTTCTAATCTAGCCTCATATCGTAGCTCTTCTGCCAAATTAGAGGCCACTTGCACACCAACGTCGCTTGTAATCAACAGCTCTTCCAAATCTTCAAAGAACTCTTCGTCGACAGTACGGAAATTAGCAAAGAAAGCATTGAGCTTAGCTCCAAAACCTGTCCGAGTTTTTTTCAAACTGCGATCATACTTTTCTTGAACAGTTTCAGTATGACCTTCTTCCTGGTCTGACTTTGTAACTTCAGCCTCTTCGCTTGTATCTAGACCTTGCTCCGCTTCATCTGGTAAATCTTGCTTCTCTTCCTCAACAGCTTCTGCTTGGGTTTCTGCTTGATTTGAGTCTTTCGCATCTTCATCAGCCTGACTTGGTTCATCAACGGTTAGAGGTCCTTGGTCTTCTAACTTGATATCTTCAAGTGCTGGTGTTTCTGAGTCAAGTTCTGATTGTTTTTCTTCAGACCCCTCTTGGACTGGGACTGATTCTTCAGCAAGCTCTTCTTCACTTGAATTGTCTATTTGAGCTTCTTCAGACTTTTCAGCAATGCTTGCGCTCTCTTCAGTCTCTTCTTGCTGGAGTTCATCCGCTTCTTGCTCCTCGAATCTGTTTTGAGACTTGTCTTCTATGACTTCATTCAAGACCTGATCTTCTGATAAGCGTTCATCTAACTCTTCGTAAAATTCTTGCTTGTCCTCTTCTTCAAAAGGCAGGATTTCCTCTTGTAAACTTACTTCAGCAGCAGTTTCTACTTGAGACTGATTTTCGTTTTCTAGTTCTTCTATTGCGTCCTCTGTTTCAGAAACTTCCGTCTGAACAGACTCCTCTTCTCGGATGTCTTCTTTTTTTTCTTTTTTTCTGCCAAAAAGGCGGTCAAATAAGCCCATGGTCTGTCCTCCTTTTCTCTATAAAATATAGTTTTCAATCGCCCAAGCGACTGCGTCTTCATCGTTGGTCAGCGGGGCAACTACTTTAGCTACTGCTTTGGTTTCTTCCGTTGCATTCCCCATGGCCACACCAAGTCCAGCCCATTCAATCATGGAGCGGTCGTTTGCTTCATCACCGCAAGCCATGATCTGACTGGAATCTAAACCAAGATGCTGGCTTAATTTTGCTAAACCAGTTGCTTTATGAACATTTTTCGGAGACCACTCTAACAGCATATCCCGAGATTTAAAAATTTCATATCGCTCAAATAATTCACTCGAAATCTGTGGTAAAGCCCTATCAATCCTGGATGGATCAAAGGCTGAGACACATTTATTGTAGGTCAGCCCCTCAGATAAATCGTTTAGCGATACGTGTTCAAACTGGAGATAAGGATTGGCTTGGGCATAGAGGGATTTCTGTTCTGACTGGAGCTGATACACAACTCCCTCACTAATAGCATCGAGTGGCAAAGAAAGCTTCTGCGTTTCTTCAAAAATGCGAACTACATCAGCATGGGAAAAAACGGTTTTATCTATAATTTCACCAGTATTTCGCTGAACCAAGCCACCGTTAAATGTAATGGTATATTCATCCTCTAAACCTGCTGTTCCCAACTCATCTAGTAAAAACTCCATAGCCTTTAGTGGTCGGCCTGTCGTCAATACAACTTTTACTCCCTTTGCCCTGGCAGCTGCTAGAGCCTTTAAATTCCTCTGAGAAATTCTCTTGTCAGAAGTCAACAGGGTTCCATCTAAATCGAGCGCAATCAGTTTAATAGCTGTCATACTAGTTTCTCCATATAGGCAATTACAGACTGATCTTTATGAGAGCCAATTACCTCAGTTGCTAATTCTAAAATCTCTGGACGGGCATTCTCAGGTGCAATTGGATGGCCAACTACCTGCATCATATGGAGGTCATTAAGATTGTCTCCAAAAGCCATGACTTGGTTCATATCTAAACCAAGTTTCTTGGCTAATTCGACAATCGCAACCCCCTTATCTACATAATCAAGAACAATATCAATGGATTCATAACCGGTTGTCATCGCTTTGACTCCAGGAACATTTTCATTGACCCAAGCTTCTCCTTCAGCTATAGTTTCAGGTGTGAAATTAGTCGTGAATTTGAAAATCTCATCATCAATATCAGCTAAACTAGCCACCTTGACAATATTTTCATTGTAGTGGGCAGAAAAATGAAGATAGGTCGGATCTACACTGTCTAAAACATAGCAAGCTTTTTTACCTGTTAACAGGAGCTTACCAGTATTTACATATGGAGACTCCTTTAACTTTTCAAAAGTATCTAAGTAAAAATCTCGGCTCATCGTAGCCTCATATAAATCCTGTCCATGAAATTCAACCAGACTGCCATTTTCGGCGATGAAAATAATCTCATTACGAACTTCGGCAAACAGCTTCTCCAGAGACAGAATCCCTCGGCCACTAGCTACCGCAAAATAGAGACCTTTCTCTTTAAATTTGACTAAAAGACTTTTCAGACGCTCCATGTCAAATTGTCCTTGACCATCTAAAAAGGTGCCGTCCATATCAGTTGCAACTAGTTTAATATCCATTTTACATACCTTCTAAATCTTTCAATTTCACCGAAACAATCTTCGACACACCGGACTCCTGCATAGTGACACCGTAGATAGAGTCTGCCGCTGACATGGTTCCTTTTCGGTGGGTAACAACGATAAACTGACTCTCCTTGTCAAAGCGGTTGAGATAATCCCCAAAACGTTTAACATTGGCTTCATCCAAGGCTGCTTCCACTTCGTCCAAAATAACAAAAGGAATGGTCTTCACTCGAATAATGGAGAAGAGCAAAGCGAGAGCTGACAAGGCCTTTTCCCCACCACTCATGAGATTGAGGGACTGGATCTTCTTGCCAGGTGGCTGCACCGAAATTTCAACTCCAGCTGTCAAAAGATCGCCTTCTGTTAAAATTAGGTCTGCAGATCCTCCACCAAACATTTGTTTGAAGGTCATTTTAAAGCTTTCACGAATAGCCTCAAAGGTTGACTTGAAACGTTCCTTGACTTCATCGTTCATTTCTTCGATGGTTGTCAAGAGAAGATTCTTAGCGGACAAGACATCATTTCGTTGTGTATTGAGAAAGTCCAAACGATTTTTTACTTCATCAAATTGTTCAACAGCATCCAGGTTTACTGGGCCAAGCGCACGTATAGATCGTTCCAAGTCTTTGACTTGCCCTTCCGATACTGCTAAGTTTTCGAGAGGACGAGCCTTCTGATTGGCTTCGTCAAAACTCATTTGATATTCTTCCGTCAGACTGGTTAAGAGACGACGCAAAACATCTGTAATCTTTTCTTTTTCAGCCTCAGCCTTGGCCTGATTACGTATCAATTCTTCATTTTGCTTACGTGCCTGATCTAAATGACTGAGGATATCTTCAGACTGACCTTCCAAGTCTTCTAATTCAAATTTCAAACGAATCAGTCCTTGGTTTAAGTCTGTCTTTTCCTGATTAGCAGTCTTCAACTGATCTTCTAGAACTGCAATGTCCACCTTTTGGAGACTGGATTCTTTTTGTTCCATTAAGAGTTCTAGAGTAGACTGTTCTTTGACTAAAGCTGTTTTTTCTTCTTCTAAACGTTCTAAGTCATTTTTCTCAAAACGTTGAAGAGAGGTCAGCTCAGTCCGAGATAGTTTTAAGTCTGACAATTTATTGGAAAGTTTATCAAAGCGTTCTTGAACAGCATCTTTATTCGATTTAACCTGCTCAATTTCCTGTGTCACATCCAATTTAGCCTGTTCAATTTCTGCTAAACGGGCCTGCAATTTGGCTTGTTCACCAGAAATATCAAAGCCAGACAACCTTGCCAATTCTTGCTCTTGCATATCTTTCAGATTCGTCAGCTCTTCCACTCGCTTTGCAATTTGCTCATAAGCTAAACTAGCTTTTTGTTCTGCCAAACGGGCGCTTTCACCATCTTCCTTGATTTGATCTAAGACATGCTTAGCTTGACTCAGTTGATTGTGTAGGATTTGGACAGCCTCTTCTTTTTCCTTCAATTGGACATCTTTTTCCTTTATATCAGACAAAAGAGCGTCCAATTCCGGCTTGATAAAGATCGTATTGTTGTTTCTATTTGCTCCACCAGCGTAGGAACCACCTGTTCGCAGTTCTGTCCCGTCTAGAGTGACTATTCTGACTTGGTAACGAACCTGACGGGCCGCTGCACGAGCATTGTCTACCGTATCAAAAATGGCTGTTGTTCCCAGCAGATTTTGGAAGATGGTATCCAAGCTGGCATCATAAGTGACAAGTGAAGAAGCAAGACCAAGAAAACCTTTACTAGACTCAATGCTTGTCCGATGATGATCAGCTAACTGACGGGGTTTAATCGTTGTCAGTGGCAAGAAAGTTGCCCGACCAGCTCGATTCTTCTTCAAGAAATCAATTGCTCTTGTAGCAGCAGCTTCATCTTCGACAATAATATTCTGACTGCTAGCTCCTAAAGCGATCTCAAGAGCTGTCTGATAATGCGGATCAAAACTTAATTTTTCGCTAACAGCACCAACAATCCCACCTAAGCGATCAGATTCTTGCAGAACACTTTTTACACCTGCATAAAAGTTACTATGATTTTTAAGAATAGCTTCCAAACTTGCAGAACGAGCCTTCTTATTTTTCAAATCATCCAACAAATCAAACATGGCTTTTTGTTGATTTTGGTAACTTGTCTGCAGTTCTTGTACTTTTTCCACCTGCACCTGGTAAGCATTCAATAAGTCTGTTAGATTCTTCCGAGCTGTTTCTAACTCTTCTATATGGGCTGTTTCAGCCTTTTGGCTTTCTAACAAGTCTGTTTTAATTTTTTCAAAATCAGCCTGTTTGCTCTCATTTAGTTTCAACTCATTAGCCTGTCGGCTTTCCAAAGCAGTCAAATCATTGGATAAATCGGCCTCTTCTTTCATGAGTTTGACATATTGATCTCGTAAATGCTCAATCAATTGATCAGGATCCTCAGAAAAATCGGCAATCTCTTTTTCTAGCCCAGCCATTTCCTGCTGATTCTTGTCCAATTTTTCTGCAATAAGAGCCAGATTTTCAGTCTTGGCCTTACAATCTTGCTCTGTTTGTTCCAACTTCTCTACCAATGTAGCCAAACGAGCCTCATTCTCTTTACGGCTACTTGCTGCCTGACTCGACTCTAACTTAGAGAGATCAATTTGTCGCTCCAAATCACTAATCAGACGAGTTAATTCGAGTAGCTTAGCTTGGTCGGCCGCCAAGGTCTGGTTAAGCTCATGACGCTTGGATTTGAGAGCTTGGTTCTCCCGTTCCAATTCATCTCGTTTGCTATAATAGGCAGACAGCTCTTCCTGAATCTTGGCCAAATTCTCCTCTGCCTGGTTCAACTTTTCCTTATTAGCTGTCATTTGAGCAACCAAGACATCTAGGTAAAGTTCTCGCCTTTCCTGATCTAACTCCAAAAAGCGTTTAGCAGTTTGTGCTTGCTTCTCTAAAGGTTTGATTTGCCCATCCAATTCGTAAATAATATCTTCCAAGCGATCCAAATTGTCTTGGGTTTGAGCCAATTTACTCTCAGTTTCCTTACGACGAGTCTTATATTTCAGTACGCCTGCAACCTCTTCAAAAATAGCACGCCGCTCCTCCGGCTTACTGTTAAAGATCTCTTCTACCTTACCTTGGGAAATAATAGAGAAGGAGTCCCGTCCAAGCCCTGTGTCCATAAAGAGATCATGAACATCACGCAAACGAACCTTTTTACCATCTATTTTGTACTCACTATCACCACTGCGATAAATATGACGCTCTACTCTAATCTCCTTAGCTGCATTCTTGATAAATTGGTCGCTATTATCAAGAACCACTACTACAGACGCATAATTAAGGGGCTTGCGTGTTTCTGTCCCGGCAAAAATAACATCGGGCATCTTACCGCCACGCAAACTCTTAACACTGGATTCTCCCAAAGCCCAGCGCAGACTTTCTGTAATATTGGACTTACCTGAACCGTTGGGGCCGACAACCGCTGTTACCCCTTGGTCAAAAACTACCTTAGTTTTATCCGCAAAAGATTTAAAACCCTGGATTTCAATTTCTTTTAAATACATGAATGATTTTCCTTTTCAAAGGCATTCTTAGCAGCCTCTTGTTCTGCCAGCTTTTTAGAACGCCCTTGGCCTTTTCCTACTAAACGACCATCAACTGAAACGCTAACCTCAAAATTTTTGGCATGAGCTGGGCCAGATTCAGACACGACTTGATAAAGAATCTCTACATCTCCATTAGACTGAAGTAACTCTTGCAATTTTGTCTTATAGTCTGTCACCTGCTCAAAATCACCTGCCTCCACCTTAGGAATCATGACTTGATAAATAAAGTCCTTCACAACTTCCAAGCCTTTATCAAGTAACAAAGCTCCTAAGAAAGCTTCAAACAAGTCACCTAAAATCGTTTCGCGCTCACGGCCCCCAGATTTTTCTTCTCCCTTACCCAGCTTGATAAAGAGATCAAACTGACAATCACGACTAAAACCCGCCAAACTTTCCTCACGAACAATCGTTGAACGAAGCTTAGTCAAATCTCCTTCAGGTCTCTTGGGGTATTTTTCAAATAAATACTCAGAGATAATTAATTGCAGAACAGCGTCTCCTAAAAATTCCAGGCGTTCATTGTGTGAAATTTTTAAGAGGCGGTGTTCATTGGCATAGCTTGTATGAGTAAAAGCTGTTTCTAGCAATGAAACATCCTTAAAAACCAAGCCAAATCTATCAAACAAAAGGTTTTCTAATTTTTTCATAAACCTCTACCTGTGTTCAAACTGATAAACACAAGTCCAATCCTTTCTATCTTTATAGCAAAGTAGAGTAGAAAGACACTCTTAACAAATGGTAAAAGTAAGTTCTACTGCTGTTTAAATCTTCTATTAGAAAGAAGACTGCACAGCTACTATTATACCAAAAATTAAATTTTCCTGCCCTCTTTTTCTTGCTTTAGGCAAAGGAAAAAAGACAATTATAACAATTGTCTTTTCTAAAGTTCTTACTTATCAGGAATGACCTTAAATAAGTAGTAGGTGATAAAAATTGTCAGAGAAAATAGACCGATCTTTACAAGTACAAGAGGAGCAAAAAAGATAGAAATGCCCATCAAAATGTAGATGGATACGATAATCTTTTTCTTACGCTCCTTAGCTATTGAACCTGTCTCCCGAAAATCCGCCACATAGATCTGGTACATTTTGGTATGATAGAGCCAATTTTCAAAACGTTTGGAACTCCGAGAGAAGCAAGCTATGGACAAGAGCAAAAAAGGAGTTGTGGGCAAGATTGGAAGAAGAATTCCAACAACACCCAGCCCCAAAGACACTAGCCCAACAAGAAAATAAATGGGACGCATAAAATCTCCTAGTAATTTTTCATTTTCAACATGACTAAATTGATGTCAGAGGCGTAGCCGTATCAGGAGAAGTATCCAAAACTTGAAAATCATGATTGACTGCCAAGTCAGCTTGAACCAGCTGATTAACCATAGTCATATGAGCCAGCTCCTTGATATTATTCTCCTTACTTAAGTGACCTAGATAAATCTTTTTGGTTCTGTTCCCCAAGGTTCGAATCATCGTATCAGCACCATCTTCATTAGATAAATGCCCTTTATCGGATAAAATACGTTGCTTAAGACTCCAAGGGTAAGCTCCACTACGCAAAATTTCTACATCATGATTACTCTCAATCAAGTATCCATCAGCATTTTCAACTACTCCAGCCATACGATCACTCACATAGCCCGTATCCGTCAGCATAACAAAACTTTTATCGTCTTTCATAAACCGATAAAATTGTGGTGCCGCCGCATCATGGCTAACACCAAAACTTTCAATATCTATATCACCAAAAGTCATAACCTTACCCATTTCAAAAATATGCTTTTGGCTAATATCAATTTTTCCCAAGGCACTATCCATAGCTTTCCAAGTATCTTCGTTAGCATAGATATCTAAGTTATATTTTCGGGCTAAAACCCCAACACCATGAATGTGATCCTTATGTTCATGAGTTACTAAAATAGCATCTAAATCTTCTGGTTTACGATTAATTTCACTTAGAAGACTAGTGATTTTTTTACCAGATAGTCCTGCATCCACCAAAATCTTCTTTTTGTCTGTTTCTAAATAAAAACAATTACCACTGGATCCAGATGCTAAAATGCTATACTTAAAACCTTCCTTAGTCATCTTTACTTTCTACTTCTTCACTTTCCCAGCCATCATCCAAAACAGCATCCTTATCATACGGCAGGACAATTGTAAAAGTCGATCCGACTTCATACTCACTCTTGGCCCAGATAAAACCATGGTGCTGCTTGATGATTTCTTTTGCAATCGCAAGTCCTAAGCCTGTTCCACCTTGCGCACGGCTTCGAGCCTTATCCACTCGATAAAAACGGTCAAAGATCTTAGGCAGGTCTTTCTTAGGAATTCCCAATCCCTCATCAGAAATTGAAATAATCAGCTGATCTTCCGTCGTTTTCATTCCTACGGTAATCTTTCCACCATCTGGAGAATACTTGATAGCATTATTCATGATATTATCAATGACCTGCGTCATTTTATCAGTATCAATTTCAACCCATATAGGTGTGATTGGATAATCGCGCACAATCTCGTATTTTTTGGTTTCATCCTGACTTTTAATCTTATCAAAACGATTCAAAATAAAAGTGATAAAGGCTGTAAAATTAGTTAATTCCACATCCAAATGGCTGCTATCATTATCAATCCTTGATAAGCTAAGCAAATCAGAAACCATCCGCATCATTCGGTTTGTTTCCGTAAGGGAGACCTTAACAAATTCGGGAGCAACTGGTTCAGAAAGAGCTCCTTCATCCAAAGCTTCTAAGTAAGACTTAACACTTGTTAAAGGGGTACGGAGCTCATGACTTACGTTTGATACAAAAAGCCGACGCTCCCGTTCCTCTTTTTCCTGTTCTGTCGTATCATGCAGAACAGCTACCAAACCAGAGATAAAACCAGATTCTCTACGAACCAAGGCAAAACGAACACGTAGACTTAAAAATTCACCATTTTCATCTTGAGAATCAATAGTCAACTCCGGCATCTTGGTAATTAAATCCCGCAGATCATATTCATCCGCAATATCTAACAAGTCTAAAATACTTGTATTTTGGACTTCCTCTGGATCAACACCTAGTTGCTTAGAAGCCATATCATTAATCATGATAATCTGGCCCCTACGGTTGGTTGCCAAAACCCCATCCGTCATGTAGGACAAAATACTAGTCAAACGTTTGGTTTCTTGCTCCAGATTTTCTTGTGTTAATCTAGTCACCTCAGACAAATCATTTATACTATTGGTCATATCCGTAATTTCTGGACTGCCCTGCATATCCAGAACCTCGGAATAGTCTCCTGCGATTAAATCTTTGATCTTTTGATTGAGCAGACGAAGTTGGCGATTATCTCTTCTATTCTCTAAAAAGAGAAGGGCAACGACCAAAATAAAACCTAAAACAATTAAAACAAAAACAAAATCTACAGAAAACACAAATTGTCTAATATTTTCAATCATTGTTTCTCATATAGTAGCCAACGCCACGACGAGTTAAAATATACTCTGGTCGGCTTGGCGTATCTTCAATCTTTTCACGTAGGCGGCGAATCGTCACATCAACAGTGCGTACATCACCAAAATAATCATAACCCCAAACTGTCTCTAACAGGTGTTCGCGTGTCATGACTTGACCAACATGACTGGCCAAATGGTAGAGTAATTCAAACTCACGATGGGTTAATTCTAGTTCCTCGCCATGTTTCTTAGCAACAAAAGCATCTGGTAAAATTTGCAATTCGCCCACTGTCAACTCATTCGAGCCCTTTTCACTTTCTTGGGTATCTACAGCAAATTCTGAACGTCGCAAAATAGCCTTGACACGAGCTTGGAGCTCACGGTTAGAGAAAGGCTTGGTCACATAGTCGTCTGCTCCAATTTCGAGGCCGATAACTTTATCAAACTCACTATCTTTGGCCGATAGGACAATAATTGGAACATTACTGGTCTTCCGAATGGTGCGTGCTACTTCTAGCCCGTCCAATTCTGGCAACATCAAATCCAAAATCAAAATATCAGGATTTTCTGCTTCAAACATCTCAAGAGCTTCACGGCCATCAAAAGCCGTAACAACTTCATAGCCCTCTTTTACCATATTAAATTTTATAATATCTGAAATTGGTTTTTCATCATCTACAACTAATATTTTCTTCATATCTTTCACCTTTTTTTCTGTCTCTTTTATTATAACAAACTTTCTTAAAATAGACTAATTTCCCCAATTAAAAATACTATTTCTTTATCTTACAATTTAAAGACATTCGTGACAATACTGTAAAAAAATAGCTTATAAAAAAATCTAAAAATTAACAGCCAAAAAAGAAACAGAACTCAAAAAGAACCCGCAAAGCGAGTTCTTGATCATTATTTTTCAACGCGTGATTTGTTGGCGATATCAGCTAGGATATTTTGAACAAATTCTTCTACTGCTACTGTATGTGTTTCTTTTTGGCCGTAGCGACGAACATTGACTGTTCCGTCTTCCATTTCCTTGTCCCCAACGATCAATTGGTATGGAATTTTGCTAGTTTGTGATGCACGGATCTTGAACTGCATTTTTTCATTGCGCTCATCTACATCAGCACGGACACCACGGTCACGGAGTTTCTTCGCCACTTCCCATGCGTAGTCTACGTGTTTTTCGTTAGAAACGGGGATGAGAGTTACTTGATGTGGTGCAAGCCATGTTGGGAAAGCACCTTTGTAGTTTTCAATCAAGATGGCTGTGAAGCGTTCCATGGTTGAAATAACCCCACGGTGGATCATAACTGGACGGTGTTCTTCACCGTCAGCCCCAATGTATTTGAGGTCGAAGCGTTCTGGAAGCAAGAAGTCCAGCTGGATAGTCGAAAGGGTTTCTTCTTTTCCAAGGGCAGTCTTAACTTGGATATCGAGTTTCGGACCGTAGAAGGCTGCTTCACCTTCAGCTTCAAAGTAGTCAACACCCATTTCATCAAGGGCTGCACGAAGCATGGTTTGGGCATTTTCCCACATCTCATCGTTGTCAAAGTACTTGTGAGTATCTTGAGGGTCACGAAGAGAGAGACGGAAGCGGTATTCAGTCAGGTTGAAGTCTTCATAAACATCGATAATCAACTGAAGGGCACGTTGGAATTCTTCTTGGATTTGTTCTGGAGTGACAAAGAGGTGGCCGTCGTTGAGAGACATTTCACGCACACGTTGAAGACCAGTGAGGGCACCAGATTTCTCGTAGCGGTGCATCATACCGATTTCAGCGATACGGATTGGCAATTCACGATAAGAATGAACATGGTGTTTGAAGACTTGGATGTGGTGTGGGCAGTTCATTGGACGAAGGACAAACTCTTCACCGTCTCCCATGTCCATAGTTGGGAACATATCTTCACGGTAGTGATCCCAGTGACCAGAAGTTTTATAAAGCTCTACTGATGCAAGTGGTGGAGTGTAAACATGTTGGTAGCCTGCAGCGATTTCCTTGTCGACAATGTAGCGCTCCAATTCACGACGGATAGTCGCACCATTTGGCAACCAGAATGGAAGTCCTTGACCAACTTCTTGTGAAATCATGAAGAGGTCAAGCTCTTTACCAAGTTTACGGTGGTCACGTTCTTTGGCCTCTTCACGCATTTGAAGGTAGTTTTTCAAGTCTTTCTTGTCAAACCAAGCAGTACCGTAGATCCGTTGCATCATAGCATTGTCGCTATTTCCACGCCAGTAAGCACCAGCTACATGGAGCAGGTGGAAGATTTGGATGCGACCAGTTGATGGGACGTGAGGTCCACGGCAAAGGTCCACGTATTCACCCTGACGGTAGATAGTCAAACCGCCTTCGTCTTCTGAGTGTTCTTCAATCAATTCCAACTTGTAAGGGTCGTTCTTAAAGATTTCACGTGCCTCGTCTTTAGTAACTTCTTCACGAATTGATGGGAAGTTTTCTTTGACGATTTTCTTCATTTCTTCTTCGATACGAGGAAGGTCTTCGTTTGAGATTTGACCAGCTTGATTGTCCGTATCGTAGTAGAAACCATCTTCGATAGCTGGACCAACTCCCAAGTGAATGTCTGGGAAAAGGCGACGAGCTGCTTGAGCAAACAAGTGAGCCGCTGAGTGGCGCAAGATTGGAAGGGCATCTTCGTGATCAGGTGTCACGATTTCGATGCTTCCATCTTCAGTGATAGCACGAGTCGTGTCGATGAGTTTGCCGTTGAATTTACCGGCCAAGGCTTTTTTAGCTAGGGAATTGCTGATGCTTTGTGCAATTTCAAAAGTAGTAACGCCAGCTTCGAATTCACGAACAGCGCCATCTGGGAAAGTAATCTTAATCATGGTTTTCTCCTTAAATATTTATTCTATTTTTGTTGGACAATTTTAAGAGCCGAGCAACTTCTTCCGCATTCTGATTCTCTGATTGACTACCATCTGTTACGAGACTAGAATAACCTAATTTCATCGCTTCCTTACGCACCATTTGGGCAAAAAGAATGTCTCGTTGCATCCAGTTTTCAAAAGCTTGCTCAGGATTGGTTGTTCCCTCTAAAACATAAGGAACCCAGTCTCTCTGTTTATAATGCTTTTTTTGAAAATCGGCTGTTGGAGTCAAGCATAGATAGGAAGACGCTGGACATTCAAGCTCCTTTACCAAGTGAGGCAAAAGTCCTGCTCCCTCCAACAAGAGAGGTCTGTTTTGATTTTTTATCAAGTAAGATTTTACATAATGAAAAATCTCTTCATAAAAGCGCCATTCTTCATCTGCCATCTCTTTTGGATTTCTCATCCAGTTTTGTTCCGGATTTCTGTCCTGTCTAAGAAGGCAAATCGGCTGTGCGTCTGCACTTGCTTGACTCATCATCTCGTCTACCAAATCATCCAGTTTGATATGAAGTAGCTGATACTGTCTAGCAAGAAGTGAAGCAATTGTTGACTTCCCACTACAAGACGATCCGCCAATCAAATAAAGCATCATTCTACCTCCTTCTGACAAAATAAAAACGACATCCTCAAAAGGACGTCGCAACGTGGTTCCACCTTCATTTATGTTCCTCAAAAAAGAGGGACACCTCAGATTGGCTTTAACGTAGCCACCGTTTTATGTTTGCATAAAAAATGACAGAGTAGTCCCAACTGCATCCTCTACGCGATTTCCAGCTCCACGCGCTCTCTAAAAGATTTCCTGCAGGTGATATGTCTCTAGGAAACATTATAGCACGATTGAAAAAATTTGCAAGAACTTTTACATTTTTCTAGCTTCGTTATTTTTCTTTCTCAGATGATAAAACAAATGCCCTAATCCATTACCAGACAGTGAAGAAAGAAAATAAACCAAGTGATAGAGAGGAATCCATTCTCCAAAGATAAAAATTGTCAACAAAAATAGAAGGCCGACCAAGAGTGAAAAACGCAATGAAAATCCATAAAATACTGCATATAGCAAAGACACCAAAAGAGTGACCAGAGGTGAAAATATAAGAACATTTCCAACCATAAGGCTTTTACTTACTATTGAATCAAGTGGCAAATATATTAGCAAAATATCAAACACTAAATAGAAAAAGACAAGGGGAAATAAGAAAAGAAATTCATTTTTTCTGTCTCTCATCCCCTCACCTCCTTTTCACCTTTCAAAGAGTAAACTTATTCTAGGTATTTGCGAATTTTTCTGATTTGTTTTCTTGAAGCTTTGATCATCCGAGTGGATCCATTTACTGGAAGAAGGATAATTTTACCAGGCAATTTTATCATTGATTTGGCAAAGCGTCTTGTTCTTGTTTCATCCGGCCTAATTTCATTTTGAAAATCTTTAGAAATCCCTAAGTCCAGATAGAATTCATAGACACGGCGCCCAAAATTTTCTGCTGAAATTTCATAGAGTTTATCTGCCAATCTCTCTTCATCCATTTTTGGTGTTGTCATAACTGCTTCTAAAATAGCACCAGATAGGTCGTTATCCTCATAATAAAGTGTCCCAAACATTTTATCCGTCACAACATTATCTAGATAAGGATTGCCGTGGGCAATAATCGGTGTACCACTGGCAATACTTTCCAAATATGTTAGTCCCTGCGTCTCACTAGTTGATGCAGAGATAAAGAAATCAGCCGCCTTATAGTAAAGGGCAGTTTCATTTGGAGGTATCATGCCCGTGAAAATAATAGAATCAGTAATACCCAAACTCTCAGCCTGTTCCTTCAAGTCCGACAAATAAGGGCCGTCTCCTGCTACTACCAATTTTACAGTAGCATTTTCTTTTAAGACATCTGGTAAAGCTGCAATAACTGCTTGAATATTTTTCTCATAGGAAACCCGAGACAAACTGAGTAGCATAGTTTCTGAGTCATCGATTGCCAATTTCTTTCGTAAATCTTCAATATGATCTTTGGTGATTTCAGGTCGTTCAAACTTAGCCAAATCAATCCCTGTAGGAATGACCCTCTTTTCAGTTGTAACCTTGTAGCGTGTTAACAAATCATAGACGATCTCACTAGGACAAATCACACCATCCATATCATTCAAAAAACCACGGACGATATACTTAACCATACTAGGCCGAATCAGCATTCCATTTGCAATATAGCGGACGTAATCTTCATATTGAGTATGATAGGTATGCAGGACAGGAATCTTTAATTCCTTAGCAATCCAGACTCCTAACAATCCCAATGAAAATTCAGTCTGTGTGTGAATGATATCAAGCTGATACTGGCGAGCAATCTCTAAAGCCTTAGAAAAACCGCGGTATGCAACCCGACGATCTTTAAAGGCAAAAAAGGGAACACTCGGTATCCGAATAATCTGCCAATCCTCATAACGATTCACGTCTTTATCAGTTGTCGTAAAGATAAAAACCGTATGTCCTTGCTTTTCAAGTTCCGTCTTCAAAGTACGAATACTCGTCGCTACACCCGAGACCTGAGGAAAATAGGTATCTGTAAAAAGACCAACGCGCATATTACATCTCCAATACTTTTCGATAGGCTTCTACTAGCTGATAGGCCACATCATCAATTGAACGGCTTTGAGCCACTCGATAACCAGCTTCACGTTTATCAACTTGACCGTCTAAAACTTTTTGAAGTGACTCAACAAATTCATCAACATTATGACAAAGCTCAGCAGATTCTTCGCTAATCCATCCCTCATACACAGGAATATCTCGAAGGACAACATGTTGCTTGCTAGCTAGGGCTTCCAAGACCACAATACCTTCTGTCTCTTCGTAGGATGGGAAAAAGAAGGCATCACTTCCTGACATAGCTCCTTGAAAAACTGCTCCCTTAAAATAGCCAGGAAACTCCACATTAGAAGGATGATCTTTTTCTACTAATCTACGAATCGAAGCAGGGATCAACCACTTATTGATCGAACCTAGCCAGATAAAACGAACATCAGGCATCCTTCTAGCCACTTCAACAAAGTCTTCTATTCCTTTTCTCTTAAAATAGAGACCTGCGCAGACAACAACCTTTTGACCTTCCTTAACCTGAAAATGTTCTCTAAAAACCTTTTCTTTTTTAGGATCTGCTTGGTATTTTCCAAGATCTATACCGTTTGAAACAGCAATAATCGGTGTCGTTACCCCGTAGCCTGCAATAAGCTTTTTAGAATACTCTGACGGTGTAATAACAAAGTCAGCCTTTTGATACATATGAGCCAGATATTTACCAAATAACGGTGCAAATAAATTTGACCCAATAAAAGAATTCTGAAAATCCTCCTTGGTAGAATGGCCATGCATAATAACCTTCTTCCCATGTCTCTTGGCGGCATGTAAGAGAAGCAAACTTCTTGGTCCATAAGTATTAATATGGACTACATCATAATCACCTAAAATATCTGTCGTATACGGAATACCAGCCAGGTCCAAGGCATGCATTTGGTGTTGCAAAGCTCGACCAATACCAGATTTTTCTAGCACTGATTTTCCTTCTAAATACAATAAAACTTTCATAAATACTATTATACCTGAAAGCAGAAAAAAATTAAACTTTAAATGGCAAAAGCAGGTATGGATTTCTCAATCCTATTGCTTTTCTTGCCAATAAGTAGCCTTAAACGGCATATCAAAAAAGCCACCGAATGGTGACTTTAACTTTTATTTTCTAGTTGAGTTACGTTCGTAAATACCATGAGACAGAACAACTTCACGTTCTTCCAACTCTTCTTTGTGCATAATCTTAGTCAGCATACGCATACTAATAGCACCTAAATCATATAAAGGCTGGCTGATAGTTGACAAATTTGGACGTGTATAGCGAGATATTTGTGAATCATCGCTAGTGATAATTTCAAAATCCTCTGGAATTTTTACTCCGCGATCAGCTAGTCCGTTTAAAAGACCAGCTGCCAGCTCATCACCTGTCACAAAAGCAGCCGTTGCTTTAGAAGCAATTACTCGTTCAGCTAAATTATAACCATCATCATAGCTGTACTTAGACTCAAAGACAAGACCTTCGCTGTATGACAGCTTTTTGCTCTTAAGAGCCGTTTTATAACCGGATAAGCGTACTTTTCCATTGATATCATCAACTAAAGGTCCGCATACAAAAGCAATTTTTTTATTGCGCTTAGCAAGGAATGTGATAGCGTCAATCGTAGCCTGTTTATAATCTATATTAACACTTGGCAATTGGTGCTCCACATCAATAGTTCCAGCCAAGACAACTGGCGTGCGTGAACGAGAAAATTCTGAACGAATCTTTTCTGTAAGGTGGTAACCCATAAAGATAATACCATCTACTTGCTTAGAAAAGAGAGTATTTACAACTGAAACTTCCTTATCATCATCCTCGTCACTATTTGCTAGGACGATATTGTATTTATACATCTCAGCAATATCATCAATTCCCTTAGCCAGTGTTGAGAAATAACTATTTGTAATGCTTGGAATCACGACTCCAACTGTTGTAGTCTTCTTGCTAGCCAAACCGCGAGCCACTGCATTTGGACGATAATCAAGGCGATCAATTACTTCCAAAACTTTTTTCCGAGTGTTTTCTTTTACATTCTTGTTTCCATTAACTACACGACTAACTGTCGCCATAGAAACCCCTGCTTCACGGGCGACATCATAAATGGTTACTGTATCGTCTGTGTTCATATTGTTTCCTTTCCTAAATTTGAAAATAACGTTTTCATATTCCTACCAAGAACATTTTATCACTTCTTGGAAACACTTTCAAGCATTTTGATGAGTTTATTTGAAAACTCTTGCTTTTTTAGCCATTTTTTGCCAAAATAGAGGCATAGAAAGAAGGTTTCATTATGACAAAATTGAATCAAATTCGTAATTTTCTTGAAAACGAGAAAAAAGACGCTGCAATCATTTCAGATCCAGTTACAATTCATTACTTAACCGGATTTTATAGCGACCCTCATGAGCGTCAAATGTTTCTCTTTGCCTTCACAGATCAAGAACCTCTACTCTTTGTTCCTGCTTTAGAAGTAGAGCGCGCTTCTAGCACCGTTTCTTTTCCTGTAGTAGGTTATGTAGATTCTGAAAACCCTTGGAACAAAATTAAGGCTTCCCTACCAGTCAAAGGGGTTAAAACTGTGGCTGTTGAATTTGACAATTTAATTTTAACTAAATACCACGGTTTGAAAACTGTTTTTGAGCAGGCTGACTTTACAAACCTTACACCATTTATTCAACGGATGCGACTCATTAAGTCTGCTGATGAAATCCAAAAAATGCTTGTAGCAGGCCAATATGCCGATAAGGCTGTTAACATTGGTTTTGACAATATTTCTTTGAATAAAACTGAAACTGATATCATTGCGCAGATTGACTTTGCCATCAAGCAAGAAGGATATGAAATGAGCTTTGAAACCATGGTCTTAACTGGAAATAATGCAGCCAACCCTCATGGTATCCCAGGAGCAAACAAAATTGAAAACAATGCCCTCCTACTATTTGACCTAGGCTGTATGGTTAATGGCTACGCCAGCGATATGACACGGACCGTTGCTGTTGGCCAACCTGACCAGTTCAAAAAAGATATCTACCATCTAACATTAGAAGCTCAGCAAGCTGCACTTGACTTTATCAAACCAGGTGTGACAGCTCATGAGGTAGACCGGGCCGCTCGACAAGTTATCGAAAAAGCTGGCTATGGCGAATATTTCAACCATCGTCTTGGCCATGGTATTGGTATGGATGTTCATGAATTTCCATCTATCATGGAAGGTAATGACATGGTTATTGAAGAAGGTATGTGCTTCTCTGTTGAACCTGGTATTTACATTCCTGGCAAGGTCGGTGTCCGCATCGAAGATTGTGGTTATGTCACTAAAAACGGATTTGAACTCTTCACTGAAACTAGCAAGGACTTGCTCTACTTTGATTAGAATAACAAAAGGCGCCCATTGCGGTGCTTTTTTGCTAGTTTGACATCTTCTTAGTTTACCGTATTCCGCCAGTTCTATAGTTGAGACGAATTCCAGTTTGAATAGTCGGAACAAAGACATAAACTTTAGGCTTCTGTCTCTGGACTTTACTTGCAAATGAAAGATTATCTTTTCTTTGTTTCTATTCGCTATTAGATGGAATTTTTTTAGCACTTTCTAGATTCTCGTTGTCCTCACTTTGAAACAGCAATTACAAGCCTGAACTCTATTGTTTGGTTTTTTTTTCTAAAAAATAAGAATCCTAAAAAACAGTCAACAACCATTTGGTGAAATTTTTTAAATGAATAAATGATTAACGTATCAAATCATGTCTTCCCTTGCCCTTCTTTTTTTAAAATGTTATAATTTTATTAAATTGTCAGAACATTCTAATATAGTTTCGTTTTAAGGAGCCATCTATGTCCGTCAAGAAAGTCAAAAGTAGAGGCTATCTTCTCTATCTTACTCTCTTACTATTTCTCATTATATTTTTACTTTTTTCGTTGTTCTTATCTGTTTCTTTAGGAGCTGTTAAAATCAATTTGTTAGATACCTACCGGATTGTGTTCAGTAAGTTAGGTTGGTTCTCAAATATAAGATACCTTTCCAAATCAAGTATTGCAATCGTTTGGAATATGCGAGTCCCAAGAGTACTCCTTGCCATTATTGCAGGAGCTGGACTTTCTATCTGCGGGTGTGTGATGCAGTCCACTGTCAACAACCCCATTGCTGAACCTTACATTCTGGGGATTTCTTCAGGAGCTACTTTTGGAGCTACACTCAGTATCATTTTAGGCCTTAAAGCCTTCACTGGAGTTGCTGCTTTTGCGGGAGCACTTCTAGCAACTGCTACTGTTTTGCTAATTGCGACTATACAAGGAAAGTCGACAACATCCAGTCTGATTCTTTCCGGTACAGTAGTTAACGCCCTCTTTATCGCCTTTGCTAATTTTATCATTTCTCTTGGCGCCAATGCTGATAGCGCTTTGACTATCAAATTCTGGACTATGGGTTCTCTGGCAGGAGCATCTTGGTCGAATCTAACTTTTCCTGCTTTCATTGTCAGTCTTTCCCTTTTGTTCTTTTGGTCTCAATATCGAATTTTTAACGCCATGACGATGGGGGAAGAAATTGCTTTAACATTGGGTGTGCCCTTACGCTTTTATTGGTATCTTTATATCACTATTGTCGCGATTATCACTGCTATGCTAGTGGCGTCTTGCGGGATTATTGGTTTTGTAGGATTGATCACTCCTCATTTAGCAAGAACCCTAATAGGAAGCAATTATAAAGAAATCTTACCTATAGCCAGCTTGCTTGGAGCTCTCTTTGTTCTTTGGGCAGATGTTTTTGCTCGTGTTTTAATAAAAAATGCCGAGCTTCCGATTGGTATTTTTACCGCTTTAGTAGGAGCTCCCTTTTTTATCTATATGGTTGCTAAAAGTCGAAAGGAGATGCTTAGTTGAGATGGATCTAATTTGCGAAGATATTCACTATTCAATTGGCCAGAAAAAAATTTTAAATGGCATTTCTCTAAAAGTCGAAGGGAGAAAATTCCACACTATTCTTGGACCCAACGGCTGCGGTAAAACAACCCTATTGAAGACTATATATCGTCAAATTAAACCAGACAGTGGTAGGATTTTTTTAAACGGAAATCCATTAAAAAATTTGAGTTTAAAAGCTACCGCCAAAGGTATGGCCGTTCTAAGTCAATTTAACCAGTTACAATTTGACACCACTGTAGAGGAAATCGTGTTACTGGGCCGAATTCCCCACCTATCTTTTCTACAGAGGGAGAAAGAAGAAGATTATGACTTAGTTCGTCAATCTTTGCTTCAAGTAGATATGCTTGATAAAGCCAAACGCTCCTACTCTTCCCTATCAGGAGGAGAAAAGCAAAGGGTCTTGTTGGCTAGAGCCCTAGCTCAGCAACCAAGCTTACTACTCCTAGACGAGCCGACCAATCATTTGGATATCAAATACCAGCTGGATATGCTACGAATCGTCAAAGACCTGAACATCAATGTTTTAGCAGTTTTACACGATATCCAACTGGCTTGTCGGTATTCAGACTATATTTACCTCATGAAGGGAGGTGAGATTGCATACCAAGGCGCTCCAAAGGAGACCATCACCCATGATTCACTGCAAGCCGTTTACGGCATTCAGAGCAACGTGATCTGGAGCAAGGATCAACAGGCCATGATTCAGTATCTATAAGAGCCTACTCTCAGCTTTATCTATACAAGCTCCAAGCCCAAGAAAGGAAGGAAATATGAAAAAAACACTCAGTATCTTACTCGTCGCAACTGCTGCACTGACAATGGCAGCCTGCAATTCTTCATCTAAGGAGAGCACGAAAGAAAGCTCAACTTCACAATCTTCCTCCAAAACAGAAAGCGCGAAAAAGAGCACAGCAGAGACAAAATATCCAGTGACAATCAAAACTTACGATGCCGAAGGCAAGGAGATTGATCAGGTCTTTGAAAAGGCACCAAAAAAGGTCATCACCAACAACCTTTCGACAACCGAAATCCTGATTGAACTAGGATTGAAAGACAAGATCGCTGGTATGCTCAATCCAGACAATGATGTCACAGATAAATACAAGGCTGATATTGCCACCATTCCGCAAGTTGGCGACAAGAAAACCGTATCACAGGAAACCGTGCTATCCTATGAACCAGACGCTCTTCTTGGCCGAAACATGATGTTTTCTGAGAAGTCTCTGGGAACAGTCAGCGCCTGGAATGAAAACAAAATCCCTGTCTACACACAGAAGGCTTCCCTATCTAATACCAAGCAAGACCTAGGCAATATCGTTGAAGATGTCAAGAATATAGGAACCATCTTTAATGTCCAAGACAAGGCCAATCAGTATGCTGACCAGCTACAAAAAAGAATTGACACTGTCAAGAAAGCTAATAAGGCTAGTCAAGGCGAAAAGAAAAAAGCACTCATTATGTGTGCCTACAACGATGAGACTTTCGGTGCCTATAAATCTGCCCTGCAGGAGAGCCTGCTTAACCAGCTCGGCTATACCAATGTAGCGACCGGAACCTCTGACTTGACCTTGGAAAACCTGGTCTCTATGGATCCAGAAGTCATCATCTACGTAACCAGCGATCGCAACAAGTCCATGGATGAGCAAGCAGTTGATCTAATGAAAGCCAATCCAGTTCTGGAAGATGTCCCAGCGATCAAAAATCAGAAAATCATGACCATCTCCTATGATGAGTTCATGGATTACGGTCCTGCTGTAATCGACTCACTCGAGAAAATCAATGACTTTGTCAATAAATAAGACCTTTGTCTGGGATGGGATCACTGTCAATATTGCCCTGCCCCAAGATTATGACGAATCGAAACCTTATCCAGCAATCTTTCTAAATGATGGCCAGATAAACTACCTGAGCAGCCTTTCTTCATCGGTAATCTTAATCGGACTGATATCAAACAACAGGCTGGACGATTATACACCCTGGAAAGCCAATGCTCTAAAGCCTAGCAATCCCGATTTTGGCGGCAGAGCAGATAGCTATCACCAAAAGCTTTTTACCGGTATACTTACAGAAATCAGACGGCACTACCTACTGGATGAGAAGAGAATTGCCTATGGTGGCTACTCTCTCGGTGGACTAGCGGCTGTTTACAGTCTCTATAGCGACTGCAAGATTCCTTGTATTTTTTCTATCTGCGGTTCCTTTTGGTACCCAGGTTTTACCGACTATTGCCGGACACAGGACTTGAAAAACAGGAACTGTCTAGTCTATTTGCAGAATGGAAAGACAGAAGGTGCGAATCACTCGAACCGACTTTCCAAGGCTCCTTTCTATGCTGAAGAAATTCATCGCTTGATTCAGAAAGAAATCCTTTCCACGTGCTCCATCTTTGACCCTTATGGACATCATGAAGCTCTTCAATCAAGGTATGATTCCTTTATAAAATGGTTAGTTCAATACTGGCATTTAGAAACAACTAGTTAACTATCTTTCTTAAAAAACTTTAATCTAATCAAGGAACTATATTGAGAAACACTTTTAATTCATATCAAAGTAGATAGCTTATACATTTCTTCCTCTCTTCTAATTTTAGAAAGTAAATAAAAAAGCACCAGATTTATCGACCCTAAAAGTTAGATTGAAATAATCTAAAGATTAGGGTCTGGTAAAATTGGTGCTTTTTCTGTCTTACTGCATGACTACTCTACTGTTACTTCTCCAGTTCTATAGTTGATACGAATCCCGGTTTGAATATTCGGAACGAAGACATTAAACTCAAGACTTCCATCGCTAGACTTTGCTTCCAAATGAGATCCTACTGCTATCAGGTCATCAGGATTAGCATAAATCAAGGTTACCCGATAACGAACTCGCTTCTTTTTATCCAAAGCCTTCCGAATCAAGCTTTCATAAAAATTTTGCCCAGTAGATGAAGGACTGTTTGCCTGATTTGCCCAAGCTGTTTGGACAGCGATATTCTCTGGGTTACTTGTAGAAGCATCGAAGTTCTTTAAGCCTCCGACTAAAGAATAAGCTAATAAATGCCCTCGGTCAACAGCATGATTAAAATCTCCACTAAGATTTCTCACTTGATGCCAGCCGGCGGGAACCCAACTTGTCGTTCCGTTTCCGGTTTCTTCTCGATTTTTGTATTGTCTAGTCTGTTTAGAAAGCAGAGCATTCCCAATTATTGGTACTAACTGTCCCTGAACTGACTTTGTCTGATTTTGTGCATAAGGCTGACTGGCAATATCAGCATTCAGGTCTGTCTTGTTGCCATTAATAATATAAGCACCTGCCTGATTCCATTCTATGTTGCCTTTTAATTGCTTGCGAACAGAATCAGTCAGCACACTCTGAGATAGTGCTTGCTCGGGACTTGAGATATCCCTTCTTCCTGTTCTTTGAACCTGTGAATTAGACTTTATCTTATCCTGATTCTGATGGTTTGAGAAGTAACTAGCACCAGCTATCAGAACAAGTGCCAGAATCAGTCCGACTATACTTTGAAAGAGTTTCTCTTCTTGTTTCTTCTTCATTTTTTCCTCATAAAAATAGGAGCGGACAAACTGCCCTATACTCCTTATTTACCTGTGAATTTATTAATAATACTCTGCCATTTATCAGGTGATAAGATGGACCAAGGATTATCGCCACCACCAATCACACCATAACCAATAACTAAACCAATAGCAAAGACAAGGAGCCCCAATAAAATCACTAAGAGAACAATCCCAACTTGTTTCGCTACATATTTTAACTCATCATTCATCGTCATCTTCCTTCACACGCTTGATGTTGGCTCCTAGAGCAGCCAATTTCTCATGGAAAAGATAGTAACCACGATCTAAATGCTCTAATTTGCTAACCTTGGTTTCTCCACTAGCGATAAGGCCAGTCAAAATTAAGGCCGCACTAGCCCTTAAGTCAGTAGACATGACTTCTGCTCCTTGAAGCTTCTGCCCTCCAACAATTCTTGCTGTATCCCGCATAATTTCAGAGTGCAAGCCCATACGACGCATCTCTTCTAAATGTTGGAAGCGATTTTCAAAAACTGTTTCAATCATGGTTGATTCACCACGGACTACCGTCATCAAAGCAGTAAACTGAGCCTGCATATCCGTTGGAAAACCAGGGTGAGGCAGGGTTTTAACACTAACGGCTTTTAAGCGAGATAAATCTGATTGAATCCGGATTCCCTCTTCTTCTTCAGTTACTGATACACCCATTTCCTGTAGCTTAGCTAGCAAAGGACGATTGTGTTCCCAAATCGCATCCTGAATCAGAACATCACCGCCTGTCATAGCAGCAGCAACCATAAATGTTCCCGCTTCAATTCGATCCTGAACGACACTATGTTTGGTTCCTGTTAATTCTTTGACTCCAAGAATGGTTAAGGTCTCAGTCCCTGCACCACGGATCTTAGCACCCATTTTATTGAGCAAGACAGCTAGATCAACAATCTCTGGTTCCCGAGCAGCATTTTCAATAACAGTTGTCCCTTCAGCCAGTGTCGCAGCCATCATAATATTCTGAGTCGCACCTACACTTGGAAAATCCATATAAATATGTGCTCCATGTAACTTATCTGCTTTTGCTTCAATATAGCCGGCTGTCTGAGTAATCTCAGCCCCCATTGCTTCAAGGCCTTTCAGATGCAAATCAATTGGACGACTACCAATCGTACAGCCACCTGGCATTGATACTTTAGCATGTCCATTACGCGCTAAGATAGGCCCTAGGACAACAATAGATGCCCTCATCTTGCTGACATACTTATAGGGTGCTTCTTCTGTAATATCTTGACTAGCATCAACCACAATCTCATGTTCATCCTGATTGAAGTCTACAGTAGTATTTAAACCGCGAACAACATTGTTCATGGTAAAGACGTCTGAAAGGACAGGGACATTTGTTAAAATCGTTTTTCCTTTACTTGCCAAAACTGTTGCAGCCAAAAGAGGCAAGACCGCATTCTTTGCACCCTCGATTTGTACTGTTCCAACTAAGCGATTATTTCCACCTTGAATAATAATTTTATCCATATATACTCCCTTACTCATTCATTGTTTCTAGTTTCTCTTATTTTACATTTCCATTCAAAATATCAAAACTCACTTGATAAATACTTAGGAAAAAGAGACTAACCAGATAACCAAGCGCAATACTCAAGAATAGAATGAGTAAGCGAATTTTTAAAGCATTATCAGCATTTACTTTCAAGAGCCTCTCCCAGTTAACAAGGCTAGATAATAACTGATGAGACAAAAAAATAAATAGTAAATGACTGCTAAGCGTAAAAACTATTTGAATCATAGACCTATTATACCAAAAATACTAAATAATGGGAAATGACCTTTACTTCCCCTTCTCGTATTCTTCTTAAATCAATTTCTAACAAAAAAAGCTTGTTGCTGGAAGGCAACAAGCTTATATCTAATCATTATTTAACAAAGTCAAGCAATGCCAAGAAGCTTTCAGCTTCAAGTGACGCACCACCAACAAGGGCACCGTCAACATCTGGGCAAGCCATGTATGAAGCAACGTTTTCAGGTTTAACAGATCCACCGTATTGAACACGAACTTTGTCCGCAACTTCTTGACCAAAGTCAGCTGCTACAACGTCACGAACGACTTTACACATTTTTTGTGCATCGTCTTGTGAAGCTGATTTACCAGTACCGATAGCCCAGATTGGCTCGTAAGCGATAACTGATGTAGCAACTTGTTCAGCTGTCAATCCGGCAAGAGCAGCAGATACTTGAGCACCTACGAATTCAGCAGCTTTACCAGCTTCGTAAGTTTCAAGCGACTCACCACAACAGATGATTGGAAGCATACCGTTTGCAAAGATTGCTTTTGCTTTTTTATTGATATCTTCGTCAGTTTCATGGAAGTAGTCACGACGCTCTGAGTGACCGATAACAACGTAGTCAGTACCGATTTCTTTCAAAACTTGTGGGCTAGTTTCACCAGTGAAAGCACCTGCATTTTCAAAGTAGCAGTTTTGAGCAGCAACTTTAAGGTTTGAACCTTTAGCAGCAGCAAGAACAGTTGTCAAATCAACCGCAGGAGCTGCGATACCTGCTTCAACAAGGTCTGATGAAGGAAGCTTTGATGCAACGGCTTCAACGAATGCTTTTGCTTCTTCTGGATTTTTGTTCATTTTCCAGTTACCAGCGATAAATGGTTTACGTGACATTTCACATACCTCTTTTTTCATTTTATTTTCATGTTCCATTGTATCACAGTTAGCTCAATAAATAAAGGAGCTAGCTAAGTTTTTATCAAATTGAAACAGTGAAAACACTGCTCTCTATCTCATAAAAGACCTATCAATATGTTCAATAAATGATCAAATCTATTGGAGTTTAAAATGGTAATAAACAAAAGCTTCTTTCAAAAATATAAAAAAACCCGCATAAGCGGGTTTAGTGTCTGACTTAAATTGTTAATCTGGTAACTTAATTGAATTAAGCTTCGATTTCTGTAACCATACCTGAACCAACAGTACGTCCACCTTCACGGATAGAGAAAGTAGTACCTTGTTCAACGGCGATTGGGTGGATCAACTCAACGTCGATAGTTACGTTATCACCAGGCATTACCATTTCAGTACCTGCTGGAAGTTCGATTGAACCTGTAACGTCAGTTGTACGGAAGTAGAACTGTGGACGGTAGTTGTTGAAGAATGGAGTGTGACGTCCACCTTCTTCTTTAGTAAGGATATAAACTTCACCTTTGAATTTAGTGTGTGGGTTGATTGAACCTGGTTTAGCAATAACTTGTCCACGTTCGATTTCATCACGTTGGATACCACGAAGAAGCACACCAACGTTGTCCCCTGCAAGACCTTCGTCAAGCTGTTTACGGAACATTTCAACACCAGTAACAACTGCTTTTTGGATTTCTTCTTTGATACCAACGATTTCGATTTCGTCATTGACTTTAACGATACCACGGTCGATACGTCCTGAAGCAACTGTACCACGTCCAGTGATTGAGAATACGTCTTCGACTGGAAGAAGCAATGGTTTGTCAGTGTCGCGTTCTGGTTCTGGGATGTACTCATCAACAGTGTTCATCAATTCCATGATGATATCTTCATATTTAGAGTCACCTTCAAGAGCTTTAAGAGCTGAACCTTGGATAACTGGAAGATCGTCACCTGGGAAGTCGTATTCTGACAAGAGGTCACGGATTTCCATTTCAACCAACTCAAGCAATTCTTCATCGTCAACCAAGTCAACTTTGTTCATGAACACGATCAAGTGTTTAACACCAACTTGGCGTGAGAGAAGGATGTGCTCACGAGTTTGTGGCATAGGACCATCAGTTGAAGCTACTACAAGGATAGCTCCGTCCATTTGAGCGGCACCAGTGATCATGTTTTTAACGTAGTCCGCGTGTCCTGGAGCGTCGATGTGAGCGTAGTGACGTTTTTCAGTTTCATACTCAACGTGCGCAGTGTTGATAGTGATACCGCGTTCGCGTTCTTCTGGAGCAGCATCGATAGACGCATAATCTTTAGGTTGGTTAACTGCTGAAGGCAAGCGACGTGCCAATACAGTTGTGATAGCTGCTGTCAAAGTAGTTTTACCGTGGTCAACGTGTCCGATAGTACCAATGTTAACGTGTGGTTTACTACGATCGTATTTTTCTTTTGCCATTTGAGTAAAAGCCTCCAATAAAATATATTTTATAGATAGACAGTAGGCAATACAGTCTAACTTTCCTTACTATTTTATCAAATTCTAGTGAAAATGCAAGCCTTTTACACATTTTTTGTGAATAAACCTTTTCTAACAGAAAGCTCAACTTGTATATGACAAGTTGACTACTAGCATATAATCTTAAACTCATCAGCTGCTTCTCTTCTTACTTCGTTAAATGGTTTAACAAAACTACAAAAATGATTTAATCGATTATAAAAAAATCGGAAATAATTCCGATTTTTTCTTTGTATTAGCCCGAATTTCGTAGACCTGTTGCAATACCATTGATAGTGATATGAATCAGCTTTTCTTGATCAGGTGTGAGCTGGCCATTGCGCTGACGTTTAATCAGCTCTAGTTGAATATAGTTCAAAACATTAAAGTAAGGCATACGATAGTCCAAGCTGTCTCTTAAATAAGTATTTTCAGCCAAGAGCTCATCGTGTCCTTCAATCTCAAGAATAACATTCTTGGTTAGTTGCCACTCGTCTAAGATAATGTTGAAAATATCTCGAACATTTTGATCTTCGCATAACTGAGCATATTCAAAAGCGATGTTCATATTGGACTTAGACAGGACCATGTCAACATTTGATAATAGAGACTTGAAGAATGGCCATCTCTTGTACATAAGTTGTAGAAAAGCAAGATTATTTTCCGGATCTTGATCAATAAATTCTTTGAAACTTGAGCCAACACCATACCAACCAGGGAACATCACTCGACTTTGAGACCAAGAGAAGACCCATGGGATCGCTCGAAGACCACCGATTTCAGTAATCGTTTTACGAGCAGCAGGACGAGAGCCAATATTAAAGCTAGAAATTGCTTTGATTGGGCTAGATTCAAAGAAATAATCATAAAAGCGCTCGTCGCCAAAAACTAAATCACGATAAATCTGATAGCTTCGCTCGACAACCTGATCCATAATCCTCTCATATTTATTGGAAGTATGGGTATCACTTTTCTTATGTGTTACCATTCGATTGATTGCTGCAGAAACAAGCATCTCCAAGTTATAGTAGGCGGCATCTTTATTACCATATTTGTTTCCAATCACTTCGCCCTGTTCAGTAAGACGGATACGGTCATTGATACTTCTTAAGGGTTGTGAAGTAATAGCTTCATAGGTTGGACCGCCACCACGTCCGACTGTACCTCCACGACCATGGAAGAAGGTAATTTTAACACCAAATTTATCACCAATAGCAGTCAGCTGTTGCTGAGCCTTATAGAGAGTCCAGCAAGAAGATAGGTAACCACCATCTTTATTACTGTCTGAATAGCCCAGCATGATTTCTTGGTAATTATTCTTAGAGGCAATCCACTTCTGAGCAATAGGCAAAGATAGATACTTCTCCATTGTTTCGCATGAATTATCCAAATCTTCAATGGTCTCAAAAAGAGGAACAATCTGTACTCGAGTCCCATTTTCATCAATCAGTCCTACTTCTTTCAGCATGATAGCCAACTCCAGTAAGTCTGATACACTGGTCGAGTGAGAGATAATATTCTGCTTGATGACTTCTTCACCAAGTGCATCTTTCAGCTGTCGAGCAGTCTTGAAAATTTCTAATTCTTTTTGCAGAAGTTCAGACTTAGGCTCATGGGTAGCTGATAGGATACGAGGATCTTCTAGCAGCTGCTTAAGTAGTACCTGACATTTCTCTTCTTCAGATAAGCTACTGTAATCTTTTACAATGTTTGCCGAAGCCAAGAGTTCAGCCACACAAGCCTCATGAACACTGGAATCTTGTCGCATATCAATGCTGGCTAAGAAGAAGCCAAAAACATCTACTGCTTGTAAAAGTTCAGTCAGGTCTCCTGTCACCAAAGCCTCACCATGATGTTCGATAAGAGAATCATAAATGACTTGTAAGTCTTCCTTGAATTCTTTTGCAGTTTTGTAAGAAGGTGTTTCCTCTTTCTTCAACTCAGTTAAGGTTTCACTGATACGTGACTGGATATAGTTTGGAATAATTTCCCGCCCCTTATTACTCACAGAAGGAGTTGTTTTGGTAGACAATGTTTTCTCAGCTCGATCAGTAAAGCGCTGACCTTCATTTGAAAAATTACCTTCTTTTAGGTACAGCAAGGTCTGAATCAGCTTAGACTGTATATAATGAAAAGCACGTCGGTAAGGTTCATTTTCACGATAAACAGACTTATCAGTTGACAAAGCAGCCATTTCTGCTACTGCCTGACTAGTTTCTGAGAGATTTGTTGATAGAGAGAAAGTACGATAAAGTGTATAAACCTTGTCAATGTAATAGTTGAGAATGACTTCACTCTGGAGAGTGGCTGATAGTTTCAAGGTTTCTGCCGTTACAAAAGGATTCCCATCCCGGTCGCCACCGATCCACATTCCCATGGTAATAGGTTTAGGATTATCCAACTTGATGCCCCGCTCTTCTGCCAAGCGTCTGTATTCGACCATAAAGTTGGTGATGGCTTGTAGGAAAGAACTGTTATAGTACTCCATAACATTGGTGATTTCATTGGTTACTTTTAGCTTCTTATCCCGAATCATATCTGTTTGCATCATGAGCTCGATGTATCGGCGAAGATTGCCTAGCCACTTCTTCTCATTAACCAGACCAGCCTTAACATCTCGATGCTGACGTAAAAGGGTGTGAATATGATTTGTCAGATCCAGCATTGTCTTTCTTTGCACCTGAGTTGGGTGAGCTGTCAGTACCGGAACAACATTTAAATTCTCTAGAATTTCTTTTGCATTCTCCCGTGTTGAAATCAAGTCAATAGTCGTTGATAGCTTTCCAAGATAATCTTGGTCGATATTATTCTGATGATTGATTTCATAGGCTAGATCAACGTCTTCAGAAATATTAATCAAGAGTGGCAGAATAGAAAAATAACGGGAAATATAGACCATTTCTTCTGTTGTTAATTCTTCTACGATTTCCTTTAGTTCCTGATATTTGGAATGAACAGCTAAGTCCTCCATCGTTGCAATCTTTTCAAACGTTTCAGGACTAAGAATTTTACGCGTAACATCAGTAAGTAAGTCTGTTAAAATGGAAACTTCTTCTCGAATAACTTCTTTATTACTAAAGCTTTCTAACTTATTAAATGACATGGTCTGAACCTTTCTATTTAAGGACAAAGACTAGCTAACAACCAGCTGGTCTCACAAAGTTTCTTCTAAAACACGATTGATATTGTTTCGTTTTTCATTAGCATCAATATTAAGCACAAAGGCAATTCCAACTGACAGAACTAAGAGACTGTTCCCGCCTTGTGATAGGAATGGAAAAGTCACCCCTGTTGAAGGAATTAATCCTGAAATCCCACCAATGTTTATAAAGGTTTGGGTCAACATCATGCCTCCGATTCCTAAAGCCACCATAGAATTAAAAGGATCTCTAGCTCGAATACCTACCAAAATGATTCGCAAGATTAGGAAAAACAGTAGAGCTAAAATTAAGCTTGCACCAATAAAGCCCAATTCCTCAATAACAATTGAAAATACAAAGTCTGTCTGAGCCTCCGGCAGGTATCCTCGCTTTTCAATGGAGTTTCCCAATCCTAACCCGAACCAGCCTCCATTAACAATCGCATAGTATGAATTCGCAAGCTGATGTCCTGCTCCAGACACATCAGTAAAGGGATTAAAGAAAGCACTAAATCTCTTAGCAACATATCCAAATAAGGGAACTTTGGAGACCTTTTCCACACCAATCAGCCAAATACTGGATAAGATCAAGGTTGAAGTTCCTACTAGTATTCCCAGAATAGCCGAGAACCATCGATGTCCAATACCACTTACAGAAACCATTATCAGGACTGTCAGAGCTAAAATAGTTGCATTCCCCAAGTCCGGCATGATAACAACGATACCTATCAAAATTCCTGTGATGGTCCGCCAATCGCTTAAAGTTCTGGGCAACCAACGGTTAAAAGTTAATGCTTGATAATCATATATTTCAATCTCTTCCTGCTTTCTTGAAAACCTCAGAGCTAGGAACCAGACAAGCAGAATTTTCAGATACTCAGCAGGCTGAATACTAAAACCGCCAATAAAAAGCCAACCATGAGCTCCGTTTACAGCACGAGTTACAAAACGCGATAAGAGTAACAGGATCACTTCCACTAAAATGAAGCCGAACAAAACCTCTTGTTTCTTAAAAATATCGATCTTTACCTTGTAGATAAAGACAATTGCTATTAAACTCACAATCCAAAATATGCCTTGATTCATAACTGATTTAAAAGAATTAGCACCTGACTGAACCAAAGTCGCACTGGTTGTTGAATAGACAATAATCAAGCCTAAAACTGATAAAATCAAATAGGGAATCAAGATAGAGTAGTTTAATAGGTGTCGTTTGTCAATCTTCATACTTCACCTAAATTTTCTAAAATTTCATTGTACATTATATCATTTTTCAAAACGAAAAAAAAGCCATATCCTTTTCGCAATGTAGCAAAATCTTATGATAAAATGTAAGAAAACAACTGATTGGAGGTCTAAAACTATGAATGTTTACCAATTTTCTGTCGAAAAACAAGATGGCAGTCAGCTTTCACTGGACAGTTTTAATGGGAAAGTCTTACTCATTGTAAATACAGCAACTGGCTGCGGATTTACTCCACAGTATAAAGGACTGCAGGAATTATATCTTCGCTATCATGGTGAAGGATTTGAAATATTAGATTTTCCCTGCAATCAGTTTAAAAACCAAGCTCCAGGAAATGCAGAAGAAATCAATAATTTCTGTAGACTAAACTATCAGACCACCTTTCCCCGTTTTCAAAAGATTAACGTAAATGGGAAAGAAGCTGCCCCACTATATACTTGGCTTAAAAAAGAAAAAGGTGGATTTCTTTCTAAAGATATTAAGTGGAACTTCACCAAATTTCTTTTAGATAAAGAAGGACATGTGATAAAACGCTACTCTCCTCAAACATCTCCTCAAGATATTGAAAATGACATTCAAAAACTTTTAAAATGAATAAATTTCAAACAAGGAAAAACTTAAGCGCTAGGTGTTCAAAAAGTTCTATTATAAATGATTTTTTTTGCTTTTTTATTTATTTTAGGTTAAAATAAAAAAAGTATGAGAAAGAAGATAAAACCAATCGTTGTACTCGTTTTCTTTGTCTGCTTTATTCTAACAATATTGGTTAGCAGGCAATTATCGAATGCGAAAGGTCAACGAGAACAAACAAAAACTGTCCAATCATCTTCTTCAAGCTCTTCGGAAAAAATAGATCTTTCTAAACCAATCATCGATTTGTCTGGTTGGCAACTTCCGAGCGAGATTGATTATGATCAATTGGCAAAAAATGTTTCAGGAGTCATTGTGCGTATCCAAAGCGGTTCCTATACCAAAAAGGAGAATGCTGCTACCTATGCTAACGGGCTGGATAAAGCATATAAAACCCATATCAAGGAATTTCAAAAACGTAACATCCCTGTAGCAGTCTATGCTTATGTATCTGCTTCTTCAACTAAGGAAATGGAAAAAGAGGCAGAAAGTTTTTACAAGGCTGCATCAAAATACAAGCCGACCTATTACTGGCTAGATGTTGAAGAAAAAACTATGTCTGATATGAACGGAGGAGTCGAAGCCTTCCGTGCTAAATTAGAGTCTTTAGGCGTAAAGAATATCGGGATTTATGTAGGCACTTACTTCATGGAAGAACACAGCATAAATACTGAGAAATTTACAGCTCTTTGGATTCCAACTTATGGAACTGATAATGGTTATTACAATGCCGCTCCCAAGACTGACATTGATTATGACTTGCACCAATATACTTCCCAAGGAACTTTAAATGGTTTCTCTCATCCATTAGACTTAAACCAGATTTCAACTTTAAAGAACCGAGAGGAAACACATGCCAAATTATTTGGCAAACAATGATTTAAAATCAAGTATTTTACTTGATTTTTTCTTTTCACTTTAAGCAAGTTCTGCCCATTTTAGGACTTTACTTAAATTTTCACTAACTAAAAGTAAAATATGTTATAATAAACTACATTGAACATGTTAAGGAGATTTTGATGTTTTCTTGGATTACAAGAATGATTAAAGGAGTGATTATCGCACTAGGTTTTATCTTGCCTGGTGTTTCTGGCGGAGTCTTAGCTGCCATCTTGGGAATTTATGAGCGTATGATATCCTTTCTAGCTCATATCAAAGATAACTTCAAAGAGAATGTCCTCTTTTTCTTTCCGGTTGGTATAGGTATGATTCTTGGAATTGCCCTCTTTTCTCTTCCGGTTGAATATTTACTAGCCCACTATAAGATTATTGTTCTTTGGGGATTTGCTGGAGCTATTATTGGGACGATTCCTAGTTTAATCAAGGAGTCTGTTCGCGAGTCAGACCGTGATCGAATAGATATAGCTATTTTCTGGCTGACTTTTGTCCTGTCTGGTTTTTTCCTTTATTTTCTCAATAGTATGGTTGGAACTCTGCCAGCAAACTTCTTGACCTTTATACTTGCAGGAGCCTTAATTGCCTTAGGAATATTAGTTCCTGGTCTTAGTCCTTCTAATCTACTTTTGATATTAGGCTTATACACTCCAATGTTGACTGGTTTCAAGTCCTTAGATCTTTTTGGAACATTTTTACCAATTGCAATCGGAGGAGCCTTAGCTCTCATAGCTTTTTCAAAAACAATGGACTATGCACTCAAAAATTTTCACTCGCGAGTCTATCATTTCATTATAGGTGTTGTGCTTTCTAGCACCTTGCTTATTGTCATTCCAAATGCTGGTAATAGTGAAAGCATTACTTATGCAGGAACTTCTATTATCACCTTTGTCATAACAGCCTTCTTCTTTGGCTTAGGTATTTGGCTGGGAATTTGGATGAGTCAGTTAGAAGAGAAGTATAAATAATGGCAAAAAAAACAAAATTAAAAAAAACATTAGTTGAACAAATCTTAACCAAGGCGGATATTCCCCACCAAGGATTGCAAATTAATGCCCTCGAAAATGAAACTGGCGACATAGATGACCGGTCTCAGATCTATAAAACCCTTGCATTGACAGGGGATAAAACCGGACCTGTAATTGGTATTCTCCCCATTACTGAGCATTTATCTGAGAAAAAATTAGCCAAGATTTCTGGAAACAAAAAGGTTGCTATGATTCCTCAAAAGGAACTCGAAAAAACAACCGGTTATGTGCATGGTGCCAACAATCCAGTTGGTATCCGCCAAAAGCACTCCTACCCTATCTTCATCGACCAGATCGCTCTAGAACGAGAAGCCATTATCGTATCCGCTGGAGAAGTTGGACGTAGCGTTCTAATCAAGGCTCAGGACTTGGCGGATTTTGTCAAAGCAGATTTTGCAGATATAAAAGAAGACTAAATCAGGCATTTTATTTGAAAGAGAAAACTATGAAACTATACTTTATCCGTCATGGAAAGACTGAGTGGAATTTGGAAGGTCGCTTTCAGGGTGCTGGAGGTGATTCACCGCTCTTACCTACTGCTATTGAAGAATTACATATTTTAGGGAAGCACCTTGCTAAGACTCGCTTTGATAAGATATTCTCTAGTGATTTAAGCAGAGCTGTAAAAACAGCTGAAATTATAAATTCAGAAAACCAGTTTCCGCAAGAAATTATTCTTAAAGAGGAACTAAGAGAATGGAAATTAGGTAAATTAGAGGGGGCCAAGTGGGCAACTGTTGCTGCAGTATATCCCCACCAAATGCATGCCTTTCGGCATAATCTTGCTCAGTTTGACCATAGTTTATTTGATGCTGAATCGGTTTACCAAACGACCCATCGAGTTATCCATTTTATTAAGTCTCTAAAAGATTTAGAAGCTGAAAACCTCTTATTTGTTGGCCATGGAGCTAATCTTACGGCTTCAATTCGGACTCTTCTTGGCTACGATGTTGGCAACATACGAAAAAATGGTGGTCTCAGTAATGGAAGTGTCACTATCCTAGAAACAACTGATTTTGAGAAGTTTTCTCTCTTAGATTGGAACAATACCGACCATCTTGAAAATCTTGATACTGTGAATCTTTAAATTCACAGTTTTTTCTTTCTTAAAAGCTAAATATAGATGAATTTCCATAGATTTTGTGATAAAATAAATTGGAATACTTTTGGAGGAAAACATGACTACTGAACATTTTGAAGAATTAAATGACCAGCAAATTATTCGCCGTGAAAAAATGGCTGCGCTGGCTGAACAGGGGATTGACCCTTTTGGTAAACGCTTTGAGAGAACAGCAAACTCTGGACAATTAAAAGAAAAATACGCTGAAAAAAGTAAAGAAGAGTTGCATGACTTATCTGAGACAGCTACTATTGCTGGACGTCTCATGACTAAACGTGGCAAAGGAAAAGTTGGATTTGCTCACATTCAAGACCGTGAGGGCCAAATCCAAATTTACGTCCGCAAAGATGAAGTCGGTGAAGAAAACTATGAAATCTTTAAAAAAGCTGACTTAGGCGACTTCCTTGGAGTCGAAGGTGAAGTGATGCGTACTGATATGGGGGAATTATCTATTAAAGCTACCCATATTACCCACCTCTCTAAAGCACTTCGTCCTCTTCCTGAAAAATTCCATGGACTGACAGATGTGGAGACTATCTACCGCAAACGCTATTTGGATTTGATTTCTAACCGTGAGAGCTTCAATCGATTTGTTACTCGCTCAAAAATCATTTCTGAAATCCGCCGTTACTTAGATGGTCAAGGCTTCCTTGAAGTTGAAACTCCTGTTCTCCACAATGAAGCAGGCGGTGCTGCTGCCCGTCCTTTCATTACTCATCACAATGCCCAAAATATTGATATGGTGCTTCGAATTGCAACTGAATTGCACCTTAAGCGCCTCATCGTAGGTGGTATGGAACGGGTCTATGAAATCGGACGTATCTTCCGTAACGAAGGAATGGACGCTACTCATAATCCAGAGTTTACATCTATTGAAGTTTACCAAGCTTATGCAGACTTCCAAGATATTATGGACTTGACAGAAGGCATTATTCAACATGCAGCTATCTCTGTATGTGGAGATGGACCTATAAACTATCAGGGAACTGAAATCAAGATCAATGAACCATTTAAACGCGTTCATATGGTAGATGCCATCAAGGAAATTACTGGCGTAGATTTCTGGCGAGATATGAGCTTTGAAGAAGCCGCTGCCTTGGCCAAAGAAAAGAATGTTCCTCTCGAAAAGCACTTCACAGAGGTCGGCCATGTTATTAACGCTTTCTTTGAAGAATTTGTTGAAGAAACCTTAACTCAACCAACCTTTGTCTATGGTCATCCTGTTGCAGTATCTCCTCTGGCCAAGAAAAATCCAGAAGATCCACGCTTCACTGACCGTTTCGAACTCTTCATCATGACCAAAGAATATGCCAACGCCTTCACCGAATTGAACGATCCAATCGATCAACTCTCTCGTTTTGAAGCGCAAGCTAAAGCCAAAGAGCTTGGTGATGATGAAGCAACTGGCATTGACTATGACTATGTCGAAGCTCTAGAATATGGTATGCCACCAACTGGAGGTCTGGGTATTGGGATCGACCGTCTAGTTATGTTGCTGACTGACGTGACTACTATTCGCGACGTCTTGCTCTTCCCGACAATGAAATAATTTTCACATTCAAACACTGCTGTACTCCAGCGGTGTTTTTTATAACCAAAAAAAGAGTTTAGGTTCCTAAACTCTTTTTCTTATTTCATTATTCATACCTCAGTGCTTCAATTGGATCCAATTTAGAAGCTTTATTCGCAGGTAGAATTCCAAAAACAACACCTACCATTGCTGAGAAGACAAGGCTTCCTACTGCAGCGGTAGTAGATACGATTGGAGGTCCACCAAAGACATCTTCTGGTACGACTGCAGCAATTAACGCGTTAATACCATAAGCCAGTCCTAAGCCCAGCATTCCTCCAATTAGGGTAAGAACCATGGATTCAATTAAGAATTGGGTTAAGATGTTTCCTCTCGTAGCTCCTAAAGCTTTTCTCAGACCGATTTCACGAGTCCGCTCGGTAACTGATACCAGCATGATATTCATAACCCCGATACCACCGACAAAGAGTGAGATTCCTGCTATCGCGCCAATAACTCCTGTCATGGTACCTGTAATCTGCTTGTACTGTTCCAGCATACTCTCCATATTCAAGATTTGATATTCACCCTGGCGTGCTCCTGAAAGCTGGGTCAATTTTTTAGCTGCTTCTATCCCAACTTCGTTGACACGGCTGACCTCTGGGACATAGACGTAAACAGTTGAGATTTCTTCTGAATGAAACTCAGATGCTACTTGGGTATTAGCCATTAGAGCACTTCCTGAACTCATACTCATACTTTGACCAGCATTGGGATCTTTAAAGACTCCAATAACCCGATAGTTGCTATCTCCTACTGATACGATTTTGTTTAAGGCTTCTGCGCTACTTCCAAAAAGTGAATTTGCAACTGTTTCATCAATCATCATCACATTAGAAAAGCGCTGGTAATCCACAGGAAGAAGGGTACGACCTGCCAAGATCTCGTATTTTCTAATTTGAAAGAAAGATTGGCTAACGCCAGTAATAAATACTCCATCTGCTTTCTTATTTTGATAAGAGAATGTTGCAGATGGACCTCCATTGGTTGTATAGTAACCTTTCACTCCATCAATTTTTAAGAGCTCTTTAGCCCAAGCATCTTGAATAACTGGTGGAGCTTCGTTTTCTTCGTTATCAACTTCTTGGCTGCCTCCCTCATTTCCTGCAGGACCTTCCATAAGATTCATCCCCATAACATAATTACTCTTTGTTGGTGAATAATTCAGAGCGACATATTGTTGATCCTTCGTGAAACTTTTGGTAACTCCCTGTTGCATCCCATTTCCTAAGGCCATGATAACTACAACAGAAGCGACCCCAATGATAATTCCAATCATTGTTAGAAAGGAGCGCATTTTGTGGCCCATAATAGATCCAATAGCAAATCTCCAGTTTTGCATCTATGCTTCTCCTTTCTGCGCTGAATCAGAGTAAATTACGCCATCTCGAATGACAATTTGTCGTTTAGCATAGGCTGCAATTTCTGGTTCATGGGTAACCATAATGATGGTTTTGCCTTCTTTATTTAATTCAGTCAGCAATTCCATAATCTGTTCACCTGTTTTTGTATCCAAGGCCCCTGTTGGCTCATCTGCCAAAATAATAGAGGGACGATTTACTAGGGCACGAGCGATCGCAACACGCTGCTTTTGCCCACCTGATAATTCTGATGGTAAGTGATGCATCCGCGTTTCTAACTCAACTTTTTCCAAGTATTGTTCTGCCAAAGCCTTACGTTTAGACTGAGAAACTCCTGCATAAATTAAGGGTAATTCAACATTTTGAAGAGCATTTAACTTGGACAAGAGGAAAAACTGCTGAAAGACAAATCCAATTGCCTGATTACGAACTTTGGCTGATTTCTTTTCACCCAAACGAGCCACTTCTGTCCCATCTAAATGATAGGTTCCACTAGAAGGACGATCCAACATACCAATAATATTCATCAAAGTTGATTTACCAGATCCAGATGGCCCCATAATGGCTAAAAACTCACCTTCCTCAACTTGAAGATTAATGTTTTTTAAAACCTGCAGTTCTTGATCTCCATTGCGATAGCTCTTATTGATGCCATTTAAATCAATTAATTTCTTCATAGGATTTTACCTCCTGCCCATCTTTTAAATCAGCAGTTGGATTTATAATCACTTTATCATCTTTTGCTAAGCCAGATGTTACTTCTTGATTTTCAGCATCAGCATTGCCAAGTGTGACTTCAACTTTTTTAGCTATACCCTTATCATCTAGTTTCCAAATGTAATTTTTCCCATCTTCATCAGTAACAACACTACTTACCGGAATAAGAATGGCCTTGCTATTATTCTTCACTTCGATATTTACAGAGAATCCTTGTTTTAAATCGCCTATTTCGCTAGTGAAATCAATGGTAAAGGGATATTTAGCACCTGACCCTCCACCTGATCCTCCAGCAGCTGACGCACTTGAGCTTGCTTGCTGAGCATCTTTTGGATAGTTAGAGATATAGCTGATTTTACCAGTCCAAGTCTTATCGGGATATACTTTTGAAGTAATGCTGACTTCTTGATCCACTGACAGATTAGCTAAATTGTACTCTGACAACTCACCCTTGACTTGAAGATTACCATTATTAACAATATGGACCAATGTTTGATTAGATCCAGTTGTTGATTTTGAAACATCACGATTAACTTCAACTACTGTTCCTTCAACAGTACTTAATACAGTTGTAGCATCAAGCAAAAGCTTTGAACTATTGACTTTATCCGCAGCATCAGCTCGATTGTCTTGCAAATCTTTTAATTGAGAATCCAAGGATTGTTGTGTATTAACCGCTGGTGCAGTGCTTTCGCCAGATTCTTCTCCTTCTGCTGTTGGGCTTGGGGTAGGAGCTGTCCCATTATTTTGAAGTTCGTAAATTTGACGGTCAATTTTATTGAGAGCTCGAACAGCGGAATCATAGTTAGATTGTGCCTCAGTGTTTCGATATTGGACCAAAGCTTGTCCGACTGTAACTTGATCACCCACATTAACGAGGACGCCTTCTAGATCCCCCTTTGTCGAATCATAATAAATATACTGCTCATTATTAGCAGATACTTGTCCTGACAAAAGTACGGAAGATGCTACTGATCCTTCTTTTGCTTTTTGAACCAGAGGTTTCGAATCTAAAGCCTCTTGATTGCCATTTTTCTGATTCAAAAATAGCATAGCAAGAACAACTACTACAATGGCAAGAGGAACAGCAATCAGAGCAGTCAACTGCCACTTTTTCAATTTTTTCATTGGAATCTCCTTTAAAAATGAAATCTAATTAATTTTTTTCATTATAACATACATTATAACCTAGAACTATTGTTTTGAACTTAGCAATTTTCAAATGACATTTTATCTTTCTCAAATGTCAATTTTTCTCGTAGCAGATTTTTGCATTCATTTCTTAAAAAGGGTACAATTACCTCATATTGAAAGAAGGAGAATAAACATTATGAAAGAATTTGATATGATTGCTATCGGAGGTGGTAGCGGGGGTATTGCTACCATGAATCGAGCTGGTGAACACGGTGCCAAGGTCGCTGTCATTGAGGAAAAGAAGTTAGGTGGTACCTGTGTCAATGTTGGCTGTGTTCCTAAAAAGATCATGTGGTATGGTGCTCAAATTGCTGAGGCCATCCAATACTACGGTCCTGACTATGGTTTTACTTCAGATAAACAAGCGTTTGACTTTGCCACTTTGCGTAAAAATCGCGAAGCCTATATTGATCGTGCTCGATCTTCTTACGATGGAAGTTTTAAGCGCAATGGAGTTGAATTGATTGAAGGACGCGGTCGCTTTGTTGATGCTAACACTGTCGAGGTTAACGGTAAGCTAATCCGTGCTAAACACATTGTCATTGCAACAGGTGCTCATGCTGCTATCCCTTCTATTCCTGGCTCTGAATTAGGTGAAACATCTGATGATGTCTTCGCTTGGGAAGAATTACCCGAATCTGTAGCCATCGTTGGAGCTGGCTATATCGCAGTTGAATTGGCAGGAGTCCTCCATACTCTGGGAGTCAAAACAGACCTCTTTGTCCGACGTGATCGTCCCTTACGGAACTTTGATTCTTATATCGTAGATGGTTTACTTGAAGAAATGGATAAGACAGGTCTTGCCCTACACACTCACAAAGTACCTACAAAACTTGAGAAACTAGATGACAATCAACTGCAACTTCATTTTGAAGATGGCAGTAGCCACATAGCTCAGCATGTCATCTGGGCAATCGGCCGAAAACCTAATGTTCAAGACCTCAATCTAGAAGCTGCTGGTGTCACTCTCAACGAACGAGGTTTCATCGCTGTAGATGAATACCAAAACACTATAGTTTCAGGTATCTATGCCCTAGGTGACGTAACAGGCGAGAAAGAACTAACTCCTGTTGCCATCAAGGCTGGCCGTACATTAGCCGAGCGACTTTTCAATGGCAAAACAGACGCAAAGATGGACTATTCAACTATTCCTACTGTCGTCTTCTCCCACCCCGCTATTGGAACTGTTGGGCTAACCGAGGAAGAGGCCAGAAAAACTTATGGAGCTGATAATATTCACCTCTATACATCTAGCTTTGCTTCCATGTATTCGGCAGTAACTCAGCATCGCCAACAGGCTAAGTTCAAGCTCATCACAGCTGGTGAGAATGAAAAGGTTGTTGGTCTGCATGGTATCGGATATGGGGTAGACGAGATGATTCAAGGCTTCGCTGTCGCTATCAAAATGGGAGCAACCAAGGCTGATTTTGATGCCACAGTGGCCATTCACCCAACGGGATCAGAAGAGTTCGTTACTATGAGATAAGAAGAGAAAAGGTTTGTTTTACAAGCCTTTTTTGACTTGTGTCCTTATTTTATTATAAAGTATATAAGTATTCCATAATCTAATCTTTCATTTTTCTTTTGAATCTTACATTTTTGTAAGATTCTATAAGGATTCTTCAAAAATTTTTACCTTCTCATCGTCAATTTTAGTTACTAAAAGAGAGTGTAGGCTTGTATTAACTTGTTAATCCTATATTACTCATTTTACAGTCTATTTATCAAGATTTCATCAAGAAAATCTCAAAAATTTCTAAAGTTTTGTAAAAAAGGAGCCTGAAGTAAAACTTTAGACTCTTTTTTCTTATGGTAAAATGGCTAAAGCTCGTACTGGCGAACCACTAGCTTGATGCCAGTTAGGGAAACTGATAGAAATTAAGGCACCCTTAGCAGGTAATTGGTCCAAGTTAGACAATACCTCAACTTGGTAGATATCCTCAGCCAAGAGATAATATTCATTAACCAAGCCATGCTCAGCTGTAGGAAGGCCTGCATCAGTATCAAACGTTTCATGACCTACTGCAGTAACACCGCGCTCATGAATCAGAAATTCCAAAGCATCTCGTCCCCAGCCAGGTGTATGCTGGATTCCTTGATCATCTAAGTTTCTCATGGCGTCTTGACTAGGCCAACGCTTGGACCAGTCTGACCGAAAAGCTACGAAACTTCCTTCAGGAATCTTCCCATGCTCAGCTTCAAAGTCCAAAATATCTTGTTTGGTCAAAATGAAGTCTGGATTCTCCTCTACTTCTTTTGATTTATCAATGACGAACAAAGGAAGAAGGAGATCTTTTAAGTCAATTTCTTCCAACCAACGGCCGCCCTCTACAAAATGAATAGGAGCATCAATATGAGTACCATACTGACCAACTACAGAAAACTGCTGCACATGGAAACCATCTTTTAAAGTAAAAATATCTTTCTTCTCCAAGGATGGTAAAGCTGGAAAGTGCGGACTATCTTCCTTAATTTGATGAGAAAGATTAACCCATTTTTTATTTTTTAATTCTTGGTATATTTCAAGCAAATCTGCCATATGTTTTTCCTCCGATTCTATTATCCCCAGACTTCTTTTACAATATCTGAAATCAAAGCAATTTTTTCCCACTGACTCTCTTCTGTTAGGATGTTTCCTTCTTCCGTAGAAGCAAAGCCACACTGGGTTGAAAGGTAAAGATTTTCTAGCGGTACATACTGACTAGCTTCCTTAATCCGAGCAATAACTTCTTCTTTGTTCTCTAAATCACCACTTTTTGAAGTCAAAAGTCCCAAGACTACTTTTTTTCCTGGTGTTACTTTAGCCAAGGGTTCAAATCCACCAGCTCGCTCAGTATCAAATTCAAGGAAATAAGCATTCACCTTTTCTTTTTCAAATAATTCATCTGCAATCGGACCGTAGCCACCCGAAGAAGCCCAGGTAGAATGGTAGTTACCACGGCAGACATGGGTATTAACAGTTAAGCCAGAAGGAACATTTTGATAAAGATCATTGTTGAAGTTTAAGAAGAGCTCCGCTAATTCAGCACGAACTTGGTCTTTGCTCTTTCCTTGAAGAGCACCCCAGGCTGTCAAAAAATTGTCATCTACCAAGACGCCCCAAGTACAGTCATCCACTTGCAGGGTTCTAAGGCCAGCGTCGTATAAATCTTGAACAACTTGTAAATAAGCTTGTTTTATATCTTCCCTTAATTGGTTGAAGTCAGGATAAACTTGATTGAGCTTGTCCACATGCTCAGCATCTCGTATTAATTCAAAATAAAATTGGGCAGGGGCCGGAATGGTATACTTTGCTTCAACTCCATCTTGATCAGCCACTAAATCTCTTAGAAACTTAAAATGTTCCACAAAGGGATGGTGGAATCCGGTAATCTTACCAGCAATGAGGGCCAAATCCGCCTTGGTTGTCTCCCCATGAAAATGATAGCCTTCAGCGGCTTGGACATGCTCAATTCCTTGAAACCCCCAGAAGAAGTCCAAATGCCAATAAGCCCGACGAAATTCTCCGTCTGTTACATTCTTCAATCCAGCTTTAATTTCTTTAGAAACTAAAGCTCGAATAGCTTGGTCTTCCACTGCAGTCAACTCTTCTTGGCTAATAGTCCCCTCAGCAAAGGCTTCCCTTGCTTCTACCAATTCCTTAGGACGAAGGAAAGAGCCAACGTGATCTACTCGAAATGGTCCATGATTAACTGTCATCTCAACTCTCTTTTTCTACTATAAAAATGTTATAAAAATCAAATGGAAATTTGGTTATGGTTCATTATATCAACATGACCAGCTTATCTCAAGTTTTTAAAGGGTTTTGAGCTAATCTTATTTTATTGATTATTATATAGTTTATAACTATATCTTTTCTTCCAATTCCTACTTTTCTTTTGGATATTAATTTGCTATGCTATAGAAACACGTATATATGAGGAGGATTTGATGAGTAAAACAAATAAAATTCTTGCAACATTCGGTATTGTCTTCTTTAACATCTTTGGCTTAATAGCATTTATTTTCTTATATTTCAGAAGTAAAGGGAAAAAATAATACGAAATAGTCAGAGTCGATAAAAAATACTTGACTTTTATCACTAGAGATTTTAAAATAGTTACCATATAAAACAAAAGAGGTTTACTATTATGAATCGAAATAAAGTTTTCTTACTTGTACTCCCAGCCATTGGGGCTGCTATTTTAGCGGTTTTATCACAATTTAGCTTTGCTATTGGTGCTGTTCCTATTACTCTCCAAACCTTTGCTTTCGGTTTGATTGCAACTATTTTTAAACCCAGAGAAGCGGTTTCAGCTACGCTACTTTATTTACTACTTGGTGCTATCGGTCTCCCAGTTTTTGCAGGCGGTCATGGCGGATTCCAATCATTCCTAAATCCAACTGCTGGTTACCTTTTGTCTGCTCCTCTCTTTGCCTTCATTACTTCTAACTTAACTCATAAAAACAGTTCATTCTTGACTATTTTACTAGCAAATATGTTGGGAGATACCATCCTTTTTATCGGTGGAATTATAGGTTTGAATATCTTAGGGAATCTTGATTTTTCAAAGGCTATCGCTGTTGGCGTTACCCCATTCATTCTACCGGATCTTTTAAAAATGCTCCTGATAGCTATTATCAGCTTGCCAGTATTAAAAAGTCTCGGATTTCATCCTTACTTTGCTGATAAACAAAAAAACTGATAGACTTTTCTATCAGTTTTTAAATGCATCAAGTAGAACCTGAAATTCTTCATTAGAAAGAGTAATTCCCTTGCCCATTTTACTGTGATCCGGACTCCAAGTTCGAATATCATATTTAGCTGGCGCTCCATTGAAGCTAACTCGGTTAAGCTCTTTGGTCCAACCTTTATCGTTTTCTGATAAGACTAGAAGTTTTTCTTCAATCTCAAATGTAAATTCTGACATAGTACCTCCTTGGTGAATTCAAAAGCAGATATGCTAAAACAGCCTCAGCTGTTTAACAATTGTCCATCTTTCATTTAATTCATTCGTAAAAATTTAGAATTTTACGAGAAAATGTTATATAATGATATTGTATCAAGTTATGGAGATTTTAGCTATGAAAAAATTTCTAAGAATGCTGACTGAGAAAGCTAATGAGTTTATAAACGATAAAAAAACCGAACAGATCGGTGAGAATAATACTGCTATTTTATCCGCGATTGAGCTAGCCTTAAAGAAAAAATCCGGAATTCATGTTATTTTTCAAAATAAAAGCTTTACTGGCGATATTGTTAAGTATGACCAAGAACGCCAGCAGTTGATTGTTAAGAATTTCAATAAGAGCATGTCAACTATTATTCGGATTCCTGATATTCAACGTGTACGTCTGGTTCCTCAGACAGTTCGAGTAGCACAGAAAGCTAATCCAAAGAAAAAGTAAATCCCAGTTTTTACAAACTGGGATTTATTTTATATCTAGGCTCGGACAGTTACGCTAGTACCATCTTCCTTATATAGATTGATAAGGCCTTCTTTTCTGCTACGCACCATGTCACCTGGGCAGACAGGTGTCGGCATAGAAATCGTTAAGAGTTCCATAGGATTTGGCGCTCGATCAATTTTATTGCCTTGTGCATCATGCAAATCTGTAATGACTGTCTCAAAATGACGGAAGCCAGGACCATAGAATTCAACCTGATCTCCTTCATGAATAACATTTCTCTGACGAATAGTCGCGATCTGTTTTTCAGCATCATAGTCTACAACTTCAGCCACAAACTTGTATTCAGGAATTTTTCGACGAGCTCCGAACAGCTGTTCGTTTTCTGTCGGAGTACTGTAGTAGAATCCTGTTGCCAATTCGCGCTGAGCCACTTTCCACATTTCATCAATCAAGTCCTGTTTAATCGCTTCAAATTTCTCAGGACTTTCCAAATAGGCATCAACAGCAGCCTTGTAACAGTTCGATACTGTGGATACATAGTGTATGGACTTCATTCGACCTTCGATTTTCAGGCTGTCCACACCATTTTCAATCATATCAGGTATGTGATCAATCATGGACATATCTACCGCAGACATAGAAAATTCTTCTGGGATTTCACCCTTCAAGCTCTTTCTTTCTTGGCCAAAAGGCATATCGTAAAGGTCGTATTTCCAACGACAAGACTGCGAGCACCCACCACGGTTGGCATCACGCATACTCATGTGGTTAGAAAGTGTACAGCGTCCTGAGTAGGAAATACACATTGCTCCGTGGACGAAGGCTTCAATCTCAACATCAGTTCTTTTGCGAATCTCTGCCAATTCTTCCATAGACACTTCTCGGGCCAAAACCACACGTGTCAACCCTAGCTCTTTCCAAAATTCTAGGGTTTCGTAGTTGGTAGCACTAGCTTGAGTAGACAAATGGATTTCTAGTCCTGGTGCTTCTGATGCTGCAATAGCAATCAGAGCTGGGTCAGATACAATTACTGCAGCAATACCAATATCGCGTAGTTTACGGAAGAATTCTCCAGCACCAATTTCATTACCTTCGTGCATCACCATATTAGCAGCAACATATACTTTTGCACCATATTTTGCTGCAAACTGGACTCCTTCTTCCATTTGTTCGTAAGTAAAGTTCCCAGCTCGGCTACGAAGTCCGTAGGCCTGACCACCAATAAATACTGCATCTGCTCCATAACGAACAGCTACTTTTAACTTCTCTAAAGTACCAGCAGGTGCCAAGACCTCTGGCCGTTTCAATGTTTTTGTCATCATTTCTCCTATTTGCAAGATAAGATCGATAATCCCTAATTTTTAATCCTTTCTATTTTATAGCAAAAAACTTGGAAAATCAAGATGTGGCAAATGTTTTCACAATTCTAATTTATTCTGAATTAAATAAATTGTGATTTTACATCTTTGCAACAGAAAAAAGCAAGAAAATTTCTTGCTTTCTTTGTTAGCTATAATTATTTGACCATATCTGGATCATATTCATAAAAACCAGTATCCAAGAAACGATTTTTAGGATGAAAACGATGAACAGCTTCATCCAAAAGAAAAGCCTGATCATGAGTGAATTTACCAGCCAAAATTAAATCTCGAGCTTGAATGAACAACTTAGCGATTTCTACAAAATTATGACCTGGAGTATAGATTCCTTCTAATTTCCAATGAGTAAATCCATGATCCACTAACTCGGTTAATTTTGTCATCAAATCTAAGTCGTTATTTGCAAATATATGTGTTCCGTGGTTGTCTTCAAAAATGGAATAATGACTGCTTGGATCTCCCGGCTCAGCTAAGAACAAATCTCGCTCCCGAGTTTTCTCGTCATCAATATGAGTGAAATTATAATAGTTTTGAAGTAGAGGGCGTTTGGAGTGATGAATAACACTAGCCCCATAGACCAAGACTTCTGCAGGAATCTCTAAAATATCCTGCATGGCAAAAAGTTCAGCTGAGGGAACTTCTCTAGCTAAAACTGCTTCTGATGCACCAGCTTTTTGTCCCCAAAAATTTATCTGACGACTGCTGGTAACCATGGTCGAAGCATCATAAATTGTCTTAAAGGGATAGTGATCGCGGTTAACAACGTAAAAAACTCCCGCATCTCCAACAGTAATATAATCCGTCTGAATTTCTGCTAGAAAATCAAGAAACGGCTTGATCTTGTCCATCATTTCCTGGTGCATGAGAGCATTGACTGCTACGACGATTTCTTTGCCCGCCTCATGAACTAAATTAGCAATTTCTCGTAGTTCTTCATAAGAAAAAGTATGGGGAAGACGAAGACCATAGTTTTTCTCTCCAACATAAATCCGATCAACTCCTGCTTCCAGCAGTTCCTTCACTTGCTCAATACTTTCAGCTGTCGCTGTAATAATTATCTTTTCCATAAAGTTAATTATAACACACTTTTAGAAATGAACCAGTTTTCTTTTTAAATTCTTTCTTTTACTTTTATTTCCCTTAAATTTTCGATACTTTATTTTTATATTGAAAACTATTTTTATTCTTTCTGTAACAAAAATGTAATAATTGACTCAATAAATCATGATACAATGTTATAGTACTAGTAGGGGAGAGAAAAATGGCACTTAGAGATTATAAAAATTATCAAGAGGATTATGTCTATCAGGAACTTCCTGAAGAACAATTACCTTTATACCAAGAATATATTCCAGAATCAGATATTGAACCTAAAATAAAAGAGTTGCTTTTCTTCTTTAATATTGCTGCGTTTTGTATTTTAACAGCAATTTTTAGTTTTCTGTTTCTGTCTTTCAAACTGAATACTTTCTTTGCTCTGGCATTAGCTATGACTTTAAGCTTTGCAACAGTGCAAACCTATCGTTTTATTTCAAAAAAGAAATTTTAATCAAACAAGAGACCTGCTTCTGACTTGAAGCAGGTCTTTTCTCTTACCATGCATAATTCGGCTCTTGGCAAGTCAACATAGCTGTCAAAAGCTCTTGAGGGGTCACTTTCTTTAACCCTCCATAAACCGGATCTTGAACAGTATAAGATGGATCAATATAATAAACTCCAATAATATCAGAAGCATCTGAGTTTAATTCATATCCAATTCCGATAACATTGTGCTCCCCACTACGTCCAGGATACATCTTTGAATTATCAAAGGTATAATATAGAGGATAGCCTGCATCAATGTTCTTCTTGAGTCGCTCTTTAAAGAGGCGCATATCAATTGAATTAGATGAGCTAGATCTCACAGTTTCCAAGCGATAGCCCGCCTGTCCATCAGTTGGTTCTGGATAACCAAATAAATGCTGATTAAGTACCTGAATAGCATTGGCATTATGGGTCCCAAAATGAGCATCTGTGCCCATTTCCTCAGCCAATTGTTCTTGCGATATATCGATTCCCCGACAGGCTAACATCATGCTGACAGTCGTTGGAGCACAAGTATTCCATGCTCTTTGCACCTGCATAGGTACTTCCAGCCTATGTCTCAACTGAAGTGATCCTTCTTCTGTTTTTTGAACTTGTGGCATCTCCTGCGATTCTGAAGCACTACTCGAAGACGAACCATTGTCCGAAGAAGTTTCTTTTGATCTGTAAAAAGTAGATGAATTGCTTGAAAACTTCTTACTAGAAACAGAGTTAGAAGAATCTAATGGCTTTGCTACTTTTCTTTGGTTAGCACATGCAGTAAAAAACAATATCGCAAACATAAGGCTTAAAAGTTTGATGCATTTCATCAGACCACCTCCCCAGTTTTATCATATTCTTTTAGAGACCTGGAGTCAAGTTATTCTACAAAATAAAAAAGCTGGATTAACCAGCTCTTTTATTCTTCTTTTAGGTCTATAACGATTTCTTCAGAATGATCTTTTTCATCTGTCAAAGCATGTGCTTTTTCTTTGATAGAAGATACCAAATCATCTTTAGTCAGATGTTCTTCCTGAATTTTTTCTTTAATGGCTTGGAACTTACCCTGTGAATAGTCTAACATCTCTTTTGTAGTCTCCTTTACAGATGTCAAAATAGACTCTTTTGTAATCTCACCATTATTGACCTTGTCTTTTACTTGAGCTACGGTATCTACTGCATGATTTTTTAACTCAGTAGCCGAATGGCAAACTTGCTCTTTTACTTCTTCTGGATTCTCTTGCACTTCTTTGATAAAATTGCTGACTCTAGCTCTTACTTCTTTGCCTTTTTCACTGCTTAAGAAGATAGCTGCTACAGCCCCAGATGCTGCTCCTAATACAATCGATGAAAATTTACCCATAACGGACCTTCTTTCTTGTGATTATCTATTGAAAAATTTTGATAATAGACGCCAAGCTGTTAAACCTGCACCCGCCTTGACTGAATTTTTACCAGCCGTTGCTGCTTTTTTACTCAGATTACGAGCTGAATCATTTAAATCTGAAACAGATAGTGACAGATCTGCAACAGCTGTAAAGAGGGGTTCTATGGTCTCCATTTTACCGTTAATATCATCAGTCAAAACATTGACTTTAGCTAGTAATTCATTGGTTTGATATAGTGTGACATTAACATCCGCTGTAAGAACTTTAATCGTCTTCTCTGTCTCATCCACAACATTGCTAATTTTTCTAACCAAGAAGATGGAGTAAACAATCAAAGCAATCAAAGCGACTGCGACTAAACTATATGAAATTTCAAGCATTTTTCTTCTCCATTTCTAAAGATGTGTAATAATACGGTGTATCTTTTTTTCTATGTTGATAAACAACCAAGGCGACACCAAGAATAATTAAGAGAGCAGACAACCACTGAGAAACCCGGAGTCCCATAAAGTAGAGACTGTCTGTCCGCATTCCTTCAATAATCATCCGACCACAACCGTACCAGATAAGGTAGAAGGCTGTAATGTCTCCTTGCTTGAGAAAATTGGGTTTTCTGCGTAAAAAGAGAATAAGAATGAAGCCTAGCAAGTTCCAAGAAGATTCATAAAGGAAAGTAGGTTGTCGATAAGCTCCATCAATATACATTTGATCTCTGATAAATCCTGGCAAGTAGTCTAAACTCTTGACCGCAGCACCGTAAGCTTCCTGGTTGATAAAATTCCCCCAGCGTCCAATACTCTGAGCAATCATAACACCTGGAGCCGCTATATCTAAGAAATCTAAAGTATTAATAAATTTACTCCTAGAAAAGAAATAAAGAACTAGAGCACCAGTAATCAGTCCTCCATAGATAGCTAAACCACCATGCCAGGTAATAAAAATCTCAATAAAGGGCTGTTTTGAATAATAAGACCATTCAAAGGCCACATAGTACAGTCGTGCACCCACAATAGCAAGTGGAAATGCAATCAAGATGAAATCAATAATGTCGTCAGGTTTAATCTTTTTACGAGGTGCTTCTTTCCTAGCTAAATAAACAGCTAATATTAAACCCGAAAGTATACAGATTGCATACCAGCGAATAGCAAATGGTCCGATTTGAAAGGCAATTGGATTAATCATGCTTCACCTCATTCTGGCTGATCAGATTTGTCAAGCGTTCTTCAAAAATCTTTGTAGCGTCAAAGCCCATCTCTTTTGCTCTATAATTCATGGCCGCAGCTTCAATTACAACGGAGATGTTACGACCAGTTTTAACAGGAATGCGGACCCTTGGAATTCGAACACCGGCAATTTCTAATTCATCTGAACCATTACCTAGGCGGTCAAAGGTCTTATTGACATCATAATTTTCCAAATATACTGCAATTTGAACCTGTGACGAATCTTTAACTGCACTAGCACCATAGAGACTCATCACATCAATAATTCCAACACCTCGAATTTCAAGTAAATGACGTAAAATTTCAGCTGGCTCACCCCAGAGAGTCATTTCATCCTTAGCAAAGATATCAACACGATCATCCGCTACCAAACGGTGACCTCTTTTGACCAACTCAAGTCCCGTCTCACTTTTACCGATACCACTATCACCCTGAATGAGGACACCCATGCCGTAGATGTCCATTAAGACACCGTGAACGCTTGTTCTTTCAGCCAAGCGAGAATCTAGATAGCTGGATATTTCTCCTGACAATCGGCTGGTTGCTGTATGGCTACGCAAAATAACAATCTGCTTTTCTTGGGCAGCCTGCATCATTTCATCTGGAATTTCCAAATCTCTGGCAATGATGACAACAGGTGTCGTCGGTTGGAACATTTTCAGAAGAACTTGATGGCGGTTATGACTCGTCATCTTCATCAAATAAGACCATTCTTTCATCCCAATCAGCTGAATGCGTTCTGGTGTATAGTAGTCAAAATATCCTGTCATCTCAAGCCCAGGCCGTGAAATATCGGATGTCGTAATTTCTTTTTCCAGTAGTTCTTCGCTACCATAAATCAATTGTAATCTTACTTTTTGCAAGAGGTCCTTGACCTTAACAGACATAAGTTTCCCCCTTTGGAATCTTTCTTTTTCTATTATAGCAAAAAATTACTTTTATAGAGAGTTTCAGCGTCCTTTTTGGGAAAAGAAAAGATGACAGGGAAGGCTTCTACACTTTATCTGTCACCTTGTTTCTCTATTAGTTTTTTTAATAGTGCTTTTTGATGTTGAAAGAGAAGCTCCTCTTTCATGAATGCAGACAATTCATTTATTCCTATCCAGACATGTCCATCAGTCTCTCCATCTTGATAGGTTATATTCCCCTTATCGCCTACTATAATTGCTTCATAGTAGTCAAATAGACACTGATCTTCAAAGGATATTGTCTGCTCAATGAGTCTTATCTGGCTGGGGACTAAACCTGTTTCTTCTTTCAACTCTCGAAGCGCAGCGCTAAGGCTATCCTCACCAGCTAGGACACTGCCACCAGCCCCAAATTCAAAGTAGTTGGGATAGAGTTCCTTTTGACTACTTCTTTTCATAAAAAGAACATCTCCATCCTCATGTCGTACTAAGACATTCACACAGAGATGATATAGGCCAGACGGTATCCGCTCTCCTCTTACCAAGTACTGGCCAATTTTTTCTCGCTTGTCATTATAAGCATCCCATATTTCCATAGTTCTCCTTTTTGACCGGCCAACCATTACCAAAAGAGTCCTTTATCGTCATCAATTGGTTCTGCATCCTTACGCTTTCTTGGTCCAGTCCCGTACATTTCAGCTTCTATATCTTCCTTAGTTGGAAGAAGTACTGCTAAAGAAATGTAAATAACAACTCCAAGTCCAAAAGACGAAATGGTAAAAAGGATATATAAAAAACGAATCAAACTAAGATCAAATTTAAACTTATCTGCCAAACCAGCTAAAACACCAGCCACCAATCGATTTCTTCTTGTTTTATAAAGGACCGTTTTCATGTTCTATTCCCTCTTTCTGTAGATAATCTCATTTTATCATTTATTTTGGAAAATCCATCAGGCTCAAGGCTGATTCTGATTAATATCAAAGAAAAGACTAAGAAAATTCTTAGCCTTTATTTTCTATATTTGATTTAGCGGGTACAATCATTCTCACAGCAATTCCATCTGGGTCTGTGACTTCTAGCTCTTGGGAGCTAATCCACCGGACTGGCGACTGCAAGTCCAGAGCATTTTCATAAATAGATACTAGCTCTTCTTTTCCTTCTACTTGCACCTCAAAATAGGCTAGCCCCAGTTGCTTAGATTGGCGATGATTCAAGTGAGAACCTCCCCATTCATTAACAGCTAAATGATGATGGTAGTTTCCGGATGCCAGCCAGCTAGCAGAAGGTACAGAAAATTTATCCTCCAAGCCTAGAAGCTTTTGGTAAAAATGACTGGCAGCTCTGCTATTTTTCACAGATAGGTGGACATGGCCCATACGAGTACCTTCAGCAATACTAAACGGCTGGACTTTCTGACCTAGTTCATAGATTTCTTGAGCCGCGAGCGCTTCCGTCACTCCGATAATGTGGCCATCTTCTCGAATATCCCAATCAGCCTGAGGTTTGTCCCGATAAAGCTCAATGCCATTGCCTTCTGGATCCTCCAGATAAATGGCTTCACTATAACCGTGGTCTGCTCCTCCGACCATAGGAACTTTATTTTCTGATAAATGCTTCAGGATATCTGCCAAGGCTTGACGGCTTGGAAGCAAAAGTGCCAGATGATAAAGACCGTAAGCCGACTTAATGGACTGCCGGTCACTGGTCGCTAAGAGCCTCACCAGCACTTGTCCGTCCCTGCCCAAAGCCACCTGTCCGTCTTGCTCTTCCAAAAGTTCCAAGCCTAAAACGCGCTGATAAAAATCCCTTTGTCTTGCTAAATCGGCCACATAAAGTGCCACCTCTCCTAGATAAATCTTGCTTTGATATTCAAATGTCATGTCCTTTCTCCTCTCTTTAATTTTAAATGTCAGGAGTGCTCCTGCTCCATCTTTTTTTATTTCTCCAAAACAGAGATAGGTTCCTTGATATGGCTTTTCACATTGCCATTTGTTCCTAAGGATTATTTCTAAATTGTAATTGTCTTTGTTACAACTACTAGTATAGCACATCCTAATGTAATGTCAATAATTACATCTCAGAATACTATTCACCAAAAAAAAACAACCTGCTTTCTAGGAAACAGATTGTTCTTTAATTTCTTTTTCGGTTGCTGCGACAACTTCGTCAAGGCTGGTCTGAGCCAATTCAGCTTCCATGGCTGCCTGAATAGCTGCCAAGCGGTCGTCTAAGACATTGTGAATGTTCTTGCCGATAGGACAGTCTGGATTGGGCTTGTCATGAAAGCTAAAGAGCTGGCCACTCTTTCCTAGACACTCAACAGCACAATAAACATCTAAAAGGCTAATATCTTTCAAATCTTTAGCAATCTCTGCTCCTCCGGTCCCACGAGCAACGGTAATCATTCCTGCATTCTTGAGCTGGGACAGGGTCTTGCGAATAATAACTGGATTGACGCCGACACTGCCAGCAAGGATATCACTTGTCAGTTTTTGTTTTTTTCCTTCCAAAGCCAGAACAATCAGCATATGGGTGGCAATGGTAAAACGGCTAGAAATCTGCATCTCTTCTTCTCCCTTATCATTTTCCTTTATTTTTATTATAGCTCAAAAATGGTGTAACTTCAAGAGTTACGACTGGACTTTAAGAAAGCTGCAATCTCATCCGCATAGCCTTCCCGCTCACTGATTTCCCGCAGCAGGTCGTGGTTGTGAGTATGGTGGATACCATTGACCAAGCTCTCCCGATAAATCTCATAGTAAGGCAAGTGGAGCTCCCGAGCCAATCTCATCTCCTGCTCTACATCGTAGGCAACGCGCCGAAGGTCGACATCAGCCAGCCCCGTCTCATCAATCTCTAAAATGGCATACTGGGCTCGCAAGTCCTGACGCAAAGCCGAATCTAGAAAGAATGGCTGACCAATAGAGCCGGGATTGATAATCAGCTGGCCCTTAGTCCCGTAGCGGAGAAACTGCTGGTGAATGTGACCATAAACAGCGATAGCGCAGTCGTTTCCTTCAAAAAGGCGGTCGAAATCACTCTGTTCACCAATATGAATCAACTCCCGTCCCCAATTCTTATCTGGCAGATGGTGGCTGACCGCAATCTTCAATCCCTCTACTTCTGTCAAGATTTGCAGAGGAAGTTCCTGCATACGGTTGATCTCTTCAGGACTGATTTCCTCTAGGACAAAATGGCAGAGCCGGGTCAGGTAGAGATGGCTGGGACGTGTCAAGTCTAACTTTTGATGCAGAGCATGCCAGAGACTGTCTTCCCAATTCCCCCTGACCTGGACGCTGATGTTCAGCTGCTCCATCCTGTCTAAAATATTTCTGCGACCGGTTCCTGGCAGGAGCAAATCTCCCAAAAACCAATAGTCTGTCACCTGCTGGCTTTCCGCATCCGCCAGTACTGCTTCCAAGGCTGTGCTATTTCCATGTACATCGGATAATAAGGCAATTTTTCGTGTCATCATGTGTCTTTCTCTTTCTTTACAAGGAATATTATATCAAAGTTCAAAAAAACTTCCACCCATCAAGTGAGTGAAAGTTTTGAAGTCTTTTTTTATCAATCAACAGACTTGAGCGCTTCCAGCATATCCACCCGTCTGAGGCGGTAGTTGACAAAGAAGCCAAGCAAGGTCAGGATAAGAGTCACTGCTGTTAGAGGAAACAGATAGACTGAGGAACTTACTTGAGGGTTTAAGCTGATAATGCTAGGCGCAACCTTCTCAATCAAAAAACGATGCAGGAAGAAACCGCCTAGAAGCCCAACTACCATCCCAATCACTGACAGAATAATGGTCTCTCGATAGATATAGAGGGTCACTTCCTTATTATGGAAGCCTAGAACCTTGATAGTGGACAGCTCGCGAATCCGCTCAGCTACATTGATATTGGTCAGATTGTAGAGAATGACAACTGCTAGAAGAACAGAGATCACCACCAAAATAAGCATCGTATTATTAAGAGAATCAGCTAGAACGTTGAACTGCTTCACCATACTAGCATTTTGTGAGACACTCTTGACAGACTTGAGGCTCATAAATTCATTGGCCTTGTCCACAATATTCTTACTAGAAGGGTTCTTGAGTCGCACTAGATAAGCGTTTTTCTCGGGCTTTTTTCTGTAAATCTTCTGGTAGTCAGTCGCCTTCATAAAGGCAAAATGGCCAAAATGATTCTCATTGACTGCTGCGAGCTTGACAGACTTGCCACCCAGCTCTATACGGTCACCGGGGCTAACCCCAGCTATACGGGCCAGTTTATCCGAAACCACTGCACCGTCCTTGAGAGTCAGCTTTTGTCGGCTGTCAGGACTTTCCATAGAAATAAAAGGTTCAAAATTTTCCTTGTCCGTAACCATTAAAGTGATTGACTCTGTCTCTTTTTTTCCTTTGTATTTCTCTGTCAAGGTTTCACTATAGATCTCCTGATAATCAGCAATCGAGCCATCTGACAGCATCTTTTTCAGCTTGTCTTGCTCAGATTGATTCTCCCCAGGATTGACAGCGACAATCAAGTCGTAGCGCAGAATCTCCTCAAACTGACGCTTTGGAATACCACCAATAGAAGATTGGAGTCCTAGGCCGGCAAAGAGCAGGGAAACAGAACCCGCCACACCAAAGATAGTCATAAACATCCGCTGTTTATAGCGAAAGATATTTCGAGCAGTGACCTTCTGAGTAAAGCTAAGGCGCCGCCAAATAAAGGACAGTCTTTCCAAGAAAATCTTGGAGCCCTTGACTGGTGGCTTGGGCAAAAGCAAGTGGGCTGCTTCTTCTGTTAGCTCCCGTCTTGCCACCAAATAGGCAGGGAGAACGCTAGAAAGAAGGGAAAGCCCAAGGGCCAGTAAACTATAGGAAATATAAAAATATGCATGAGGGGCAGAGAGCACCATCCCTCTGGTAATAATAGAAGAAATCACTCCCGACAAGAAATAATGTCCCAGCAGAATCCCTATGAGGGTACCTAGACTCCCCGCCACCAAACCGTAAAGAGAAAACTTGCGAATGATATCTCGGCTATGATAGCCTAGAGCCTTAAAAACACCTGCATTCGTTCGTTCCTCGTCGACAAAGCGAGTCATGGTGGTAAAGGTCACCATAGCTGCCACCAGATAGAGCACCACCGGGAAGATATTGCCAATCGACGCAATACTATTCATGGAGTTTGTATACATATGATAGCCATTACCACCTGGCAGAGACTTGCGGTCATAGCTATGATAGGCTGGCTCTTTCAAACGATTCAAGTCTGCCTTAGCGTTAGCTAGCTTGTCCTTGCTAGCTGATAAGTCTTTCTCTGCCTGAGCTAGCTCTACTTTTTTCTGATTGAGCTGGGACTCAGCTTCCTGAATCTGCTGCTGGCTCTGGCTGAGCTGTGCAGGAGCTAGGATAGAAGCGGCTTGAGCTGCCGCTAGCTGGTTTTTTTGCTGGTCCAGCTGACTCTGAGCTTGCTCTAATTGCTTTTTACCTTGGGTCAGCTCACCCTCAGCCTGAGCAATCTTATCTTGGCCCTTCTGAACGGTACGTTTGGCATCCGCCTCTAATCGCTTAAACCGGGCCGCTCCGTTATCTTCCAGGCTCTTGTCCAAAGCAGTCTGGTGCTGCTCCAAACGCTCCTGATAGCTTTCAGAGAAGGGAGCCAGCTTTTCTATATCATGATAGCGCAGGCGGGCAATAGTGTAAACATCTGAATCAAAAGCCTTAGGGCTGACTACAGCATAGGCTGATAAAGCCCCGCTACCACTAGTCGCATTGCCCAGATTTCTATCAGACCAGAGCTCTGCCGAGTTGACAAATCCCACGATCTTATAGGTCTTGTTTTTCAGAACTGATCGACTGCCGGCTTTTTCGGTCAGATCAATCTCCTGGCCAATTTTATATTTTTTAGACCAAAAGCTAGCTAGGGCAATTTCTTGCTCATTCTTAGGAAGACGACCGGAGGTCACTTGAAAGTTTGAAATATCCTTGGTATCTGAGAAAACTCGGAGAGCCTCTTCATCTACAGTGACATCTGTCAGATAGCCAAACTCGACATCGGCTCCCTTGATAGCTTCCAGCTCTTTCTGATCCGCCTTATCCAAACCATAGTCCGCCATAATAGCCAAGTCCATGGTTCGCTGTTCTTTCAAGTAATCTGTTGCTGTTCTGCGCATATTGGGAGGAGCGACCTTGAGCCCCACGAGAGCTAGAGAACCCAGCATCATGAGGATTAAAATAGATAGGAAACGTCCTTTAGAGCTAGTGAAGGAGCGCAGAATATCTTTCCAATAAATCTTTCTCTTCATATCAATACTCCAATGTACTTATATCCTGTGATTGATCATTGACTGTGATACTCTTGACTCTCGCGTCGTGCATGCGGATGACCCGGTCAGCAATGGGAGCCAAGGCAGCATTGTGGGTCACGATAATCACCGTCGCTCCTTGATTGCGAGACATGTCCTGTAAGATTTGCAGCACTTGCTTGCCAGTATTGTAGTCCAGAGCCCCTGTCGGCTCATCGCAGAGCAAAATCTTGGGATTTTTTGCCACAGCCCGAGCAATGGACACTCGCTGCTGCTCCCCGCCTGATAACTGCGCAGGAAAATTATTGAGGCGATTTTCCATACCAACCGCAGTTAGAACGGCAACAGGATCTTGAGCATCCTTGACAATCTCAGAAGCCAATTCAACATTTTCCTTGGCTGTCAGATTGGGCACCAAATTGTAAAACTGAAAGACGAAGCCCACATCATTACGACGATAGTCCGTCAGCTGGTGGGAATTGTAGTCAGCAATATTCTGGCCGTCTATCAGGATGTCTCCCTCATCATTGGTATCCATACCTCCGAGAATATTGAGCACTGTTGACTTACCGGCACCAGAAGCCCCCAGGATAATGACCAGTTCCCCCTTTTCAATCTCAAAAGAAACATCGTTATTAGCAACAATCACTGAGTCACCTACCTGATAACGTTTAAAGCTATGTTTCATTTCAATATAAGCCATGTCATCATCTCTCCTTTTCAAAGCTCGTTTCCTTAAATCAACAAGATGTTGATTCTAAATCACAGATATTATATAATGAGCTTAGATAAAAAGCAATAAGCAAAAATCAACAAAGTGTTGATTTAAGAAAAAGGAAGAAAATGGTCCAGAAACGAAAAACCAGCACCAAGGAAGATATCAAAGAAGCCTTGATTCAGCTACTATCAGAAGAAAGGTTTGATACTATCTCCATCAGCAAACTCTGCAAACGGGCAGGGATTAATCGCGGCACCTTCTACCTCCACTACCAAGATAAGTATCAGATGGTTGATAGTCTCAAAAAAGAAATTATTTCCCAACTTTCTAGTTATAGCATGTTTGAAGCGGAGAACGAATATCCCAAAAAGTTAATGATAGCAAAATTTCATATACTGCGCGCTAATGAACGTCTTATCAATGCCCTGACCAAGAGCCATTATATTGACTTTCGCGAAGCTATTCGGGAGTACATAACCACTATCATTCTGAGTGATAAGCAAAAGGCTGCTACCCAGCGTTTTTTAGAAGAGAACTTCCATATCCCTCAGAAATACGCCCTAGAAATCTTCCTATCAAGTGTTGAGGGGATTATTTCTCTTTGGATAGCTGGCGGAGCTCAAGAAGAACCTGAAGAACTCACTGACATAATTTTGACTACTTATAACTATGATTATTTGAGATAAGAAGGAGCAGAACTACTTTGTCAATCTCTTTGTGACATAAGCTTCTACTTACACGGAATACTGGTAGTCTGGGAAGAGAGAATTATATGCTGAACCTAACTGATATGTGCAAACAGACCTCACTTTTCAAACTAAAAACAAGCCTCTCAAAGGCTTGTTTTTAGTTTATTCAACTTAAATTACTCTCTTTTATGACTAGTCGGTAAACCTCTACAAAGGTAGCGGCAAGAAAGGCAAAAAGAGCTCCAACAACTAGATTGATCCGGTGTTCTGTTTCGTAAAATGGAGAGTTCCAAATAAAATGGTTAACAACTGTTGAAACGACGCACCAGAGACCGAAGCGGCGATATTTCTTATAAACTTTAGAAAAGAGAAGGTAGACCCCAACAGTCACAACTGCCGTATAGAGCGTATGAGAAGCAAATCCACCAGCAATTCTACCAATCGCTTCCAAAGCACCGCTATTTTCTCCACCAAAAGTCTGTCTGGATACATAACCAATATCTTCTATGACTTGGAAACCAAAACCAGAGCTCAGTCCAGCTATTAAGACAGATTGAAGATCTTTTTTGCCCAAAATATAAAGGGCTGCAAAGGCAGTCAAGGCCTTGAAAAATTCCTCAGCAAATGGAGCTGTCAATGCATTGGTCCAGTCATTAAAAACAGCAGGATCTTTGATGAAATTTGAGTTAATAATGTCAATCAGGCTATTACCTGCAAAGCTAAGCCAGCCTGCAATAAATGCACCTCCAAAAAGGGCAGTTCCGAGAACAATGGTCTCTACAGATAACTTTTTGGCAAGCTTTTTAATCAAGAAATAGATAGGTAGGAAGAAGGCCGCTAAAACAGCTAGATTAAGGATGAGGTCGCGACCAGCCTCTAGGGTGATGTCCTTATTTGCCATGTCTCCTAATTCAAACTGCAAGCCAATACCTGCTAATGCTAAGTAGATATAAAGAGCAATTCTTCTTGTTTTATTCATGACTGTCTGCTCCTTTTTTATTTTTGCGTTTTACGAGATAGATCACTATTCCAACAACAGTCAGAACAAAGATTCCTCCAGCCAAAGCAATATCGTAATCAAAATCCTCCAGACGAATGGTTTCTTCAGTATTAGAATCTTCTGATTCCTCAATTTCTTTTAGGGCTTTAATACCATATTCACTTACTACCTTGTCTTCAGCTTTTTTCTGAATTTCCTTGAGGTGTTTAAAGACTGATTCCGCTCGTTCCATGGAAAGTTTCGTTGCTTTCAGACTAGCTTCCTCTGGTTGATTAGCAAGGCTAATTTGTTCTTTATCATAAGCAGCCTGCTCTTCCATCCATTGGGTTTCTAGACGTTCAATTTCACTACGGATAGAGCCATCTTCAAATAAATCAGGATATTTAGCTACTAGATCATTGATACGGCTAACTGTCCAATACCAAGAATTTTCATTATAGGCTGTACTCATTTCTTGATAAGCCTGATAAGTATTGTTGATATTTGCATAGTAAGGTAGGTATGGTGCATTTCGCGGACTTCCCATAGAAAGCCAGAAAATGCCTCCTCCTGTTTTAGCAGGTAAATTATCTTTTAACTGAAAGATATGTGCTTCCATGACATTAGGATTGGAGATCGGATACTTATAAACAGGATCTGCCTTTTTCTTATCTGGAATCCCTTTACCATCTAGCTCCATCTTATCAAGCGGTTTAAAGTCTGTTCCCTCTAGGCGGTTCCGTTGCAAATTCATAGCATCTCGTAGACTAAGCTTGTCATTGGTTGAGTGCATGAGTTCAAAATATTCATCGTCATATTTTACATCTGCATTTGGATTCAAAGCCTTGATACCAGACCAAACCCTAGAACGATTCGCTTCAGCCAAAGGCGGATTATACGATTGAGCTATATGAAATGCCCCATTAACTTCTTTGTAAGTTCCAGCATCACGAGCTGTTTTCTCAAGATCTGCTGAAGCAATAGTATTTTCTGTATCATTTACATTTATATTGCCAAGGAAGAAGGTGTTAGGAAAGACAGCGTATTTGTCATCCGGAAACTTGATTGCTGCGTATTGGTGCCCAGAAAGGATCTCCATATACCAAACACCAGTCTTGTCTGCAATCGTTATAATATTTCCTTCAGCTGCCCCCTTTTCTCTAACAATTTTTGCTAGGAGCTCTACTCCTTCTCTAGCCGTTTTGACATGAGGAAGAACTACAGAAGTTATAGCTGACTCGGCAATACCATCCTTAACGTAAGGATCTTTTTTCTGAATGTCATCGTTGGCACTTGCTGAGACAGTCGCAGAAATAGAAACTCCTTCCTCGTTGAAGCCAGCTTCATCAAAGACACCTTGTTCTGGAGTCACATCTGGAACTGCCGTATACTTGTAACTAACAGACGGTAAATCAAAGCTAAAGCCATTGGTTTCATCTACGAATTTATCACCAGCTTTATTATTCTTTCTCTCCCTCACAACAAAGTTTTTATTGTGATTGGGCTCTAAGTCCTCTGTTCGGCCATAGAGAGTCGAACCATCGGTCGTCAAATTCTTCCCAATGATAAAGCCCGTACAAGCTTGGACGACTTGGAAAGGAAAGAGTATAAGAAGCATCATGGCTGTGACAAGCCATCTGAAAAGATTCTTTTTCATCAGTTTCTCCTTTATATATTAATTGGTAAACCGAATACCACATGTTTAGTATACTATTCTCCTTCTATGCTTGCAAGCGTTTCCAAATTAGACTTCTACAGAAAAATGAATAAATTCACCTAAGAAAAATTCTGATTACTTTGTAAATTTAATTTTTCACTTGAGGTTCTTGTATAAATTTACAAACATTCCTATCAAGCTGTATAAAAATTTTTTTGCAAACATAAAAAAATTGGAAATACTAGCAAAACTAGTACTTCCATTATTGTTTATTTCTTTTTAGCCAGCATCGTCGCAAATTGAAGCTGGATTCGATTGCCATTTTCATCAACCTTATGAAGTCTGCCTAAATCTTCATTATATTTGATGAATTCCCAATCCTTGTAGTATTCACGTAGCTCTCCTTCCTTAAAGGTAAAAGAGAAAGGCATATGACAAGGATGGCTTTCTGTATCCATAGCACAGACGATAAGATTATAGCCGCCTGGGTTTGTTTGCTCTTGCATATTGCGGATAATCTCAGGAACACGTTCGCGATTCAAGAACATAAAGACTACAGTGGATACAATAAAATCATACTTTTGAGTCAGATTTGCAGAATTAATGTCATAAGTTCCAGCTAACATATTCAGATCTTCTTCTTCAATAATAGAGGCAAGATTGTTTAATGACAAGGGATTAACATCTACAGCAGTTACATCAAATCCCAACTGGTCCAAAAAGAGAGCATTTCTTCCTTGGCCACAGCCCAAATCCAAAGCTTTTCCAGATTTTACAGTTTCTGCAGCTTCCAGTACCTCAGAATGCACAGGCGTCAGACCATATTTCTTTGCATAGTAATCCTGAGGTAGACAGTAGAACTCTAAGTACCATTCGAGATCGTCAGTCAAGGCTTCGACACGATGCCAAGCCTGGGGCTGGGCATAGGGATTGTCTTCACCAGCTTTAAAAATGTGCTCAGCCAACTCTTCCCCATCCTCAGTCATTTCAATAAATTTTAATTCTCCAGTAAGAACTGTGATTTTCCCCCAAGTACCTACCTTGGTATTATGCCTGCGTTGCACAGCTTCTGGCATAGTTTCTGCAGTCCAAATGGGCATACGTTTATACATAACTAAATCTTGCATCATATAATTCCTTCCAAGCAATCTGATTTCTTTTTAATCATACCGAAAAATCGTCCTCTTGACAAGCTTACCTGCACATCAAAATTAAGAAAATACCAAACCTTTGAGAAGTTAAAGCTAGAAATGGAAAAAGAACCGAGTATCGGAACTCGGCTCTTTAGTCAGAATAGATCAGAAAAACTTAGTCTTCTTTCTTATTGCTAAATTGTTTGAATGCAATAAAGCCACCTACAACAACGACTAAGGCTATGACTATCCACAAGCCGTACTGGTTAGAATCGCTCTTCTTAGTTTCAGAGTTTTCTTTCTTGGTGTCACTTTCCTTAGCTTTGTCTTTTTGCTTACCTTTTTTGGCATCTGCCAAGAGATTTGCCTTGTTATATCCGGTATAAACAAGGTCGGCATCTTGACCTTTTTCTTTCTTGATCTTTTCTTCCATCTCAGCTTCAACTGCTTTGATTTCCTTAAAGATTTTTTCTGAGCGTTCCAAGGCTTCCTTAGTCACTTCTGGTCCAGCGGCTTTGGCTTGTTCATCTGTGTAGTTTGCATATTTGGCGTCGCGTTCGGTTTGTTCTTTATCCCATTCAGCTTCTTTTTCTTTCCATTTTTCTTGAATGCTGTTACCAAAGATTTCTGGATATTTCATAACCATTTGGTCAATATGCCAAACAGTCCAATACCAAGATTTTCCGTCATATTTAGTAGAACGGTTCTTGAAAGCTTCGTAAGTATCTTCTACATTACCATAGAATGGTACATATGGTGTGTTGCGACTTTGTGCCAGACCCAGCCACATAACACCGCCAAAGGCATTTGGTAGGTTTGGTTTGATTTGATAAACGTGGGCGTCGATTACATTTTCGTTACCTAAAGCATACTTATAAACATTGGTATCTATTTTCTTACCAACTTCAACCAAATCATCTGCCTTATATTCTGGCAAGTGTTCAAAACGATTTCTTTGTTCCGCGATCACATCATGAACCGTGTATTTCTTATTTGGATCAGTTGGTTCGCGCAAGAGATCAAAAGCTTCATCGTCATAATTTACTTTTGCTTGTGGGTCCATCCACTTGATACCTGCATAAGTCCGAGAACGGTTACGTTCCATATATTTATCAGGTCCGTATGATTTAGCAATCATAAAGTTGCCATCTTTGTCGGTCTTATAGTTGTCTGCTTTTTTAGCTACTTCTTCCACATCTTTAGAAGCAATGACATTTTCCTTATCGTTCAAGTCAACGTGACCAAGATAGTAAGTGTTCGCAAAGACAGCATACTTATTCGTTGGGAATTTGATGGCTACATATTGGTGACCAGACAGGATTTCCATGTACCATAGCTCATTTTTATCTGCTGCAACGATGATATTTCCTTCTGCTGACCCTTTTTCATCCAGAACTTTCGCGACTGTCTCAATAACTTCACGTGCTGTTTTCGCACGAGGCAAAGCAAGGTCAACTAATGATGCTTCTGGAAGACCATCTTTTACAAGTGGATCTTCTTTTAACACTTTATCGTTTGGTGTTGCTGAAACGGTCGCTGTCATAGCTACACCAAGTTCATTAAAACCATGCGCAGCGAAGTTTCCGTTACTTCCGTTGTCACGATCAGAGTCGTAGACAGCTGTGTATTTCATTTCATTCGCCAAATGCGGATAGGTAAAGCCATTTGACTCATCTTCTATCTTATCGCCATCTTTATAGGTCTTAGCTGGCACAACTACATAGTTTTGATTGTGCCGACCACCGTCAGGGGCGTAGGGATAGTCCTCTGTCCGACCAAATAGAGTAGAGCCATCTGCTGTCAGGTCTTTACCGACAATAAACGCAGAACAAGCCTGTGCAACTTGAACAGGCAAAAGAGCAACTAACATTGCAAGGAACATTAGTCTGAGCAGTATTTTCTTCATAGTCTATCTCCTTTTGACTATCTGCAGGGCTGGAATCAAGTCCCAGTCTAAGTAGTATAAACCATAATACCAAAACATTCCATCCTCAGTATACTATATAAAGGTATTTTTGCAAGCGTTTACAATATTTATTACAAAAGTGTTTGTTTATTCTATATTATTTTGATTTAATGCTTCTTTTGTGTACTTTTAGTCTATTTATGGCAATGGACGGAAAGAGAAGAGATAAAAAAGACCGGTCGCCCAGTCTTTCATCTTGTATTAAAGTTCTTCATCTGTCTTGCTATATCGCGGTTTTGCTCGCGACGTTTGATTGACTCGCGCTTGTCGTAGTCGTGCTTCCCTTTGGCTAAGCCTAGGAGGAGCTTTGCATAGCCATCCTTGAGATAGACCTTGAGCGGCACCAGCGTCATTCCAGTTCCCTTGGTCTCCTGCTCCAGCTTTTGGATCTGCTTCTTATGCAGCAGCAGTTTTCTGCGGCGCTCAGGCTCTTGGTTCCAGATATTGCCCTCTTCATAAGGTGCGATATGGACATTGCTGAGCCAGGCCTCACCGTTCTTGATCTGGGCAAAGCCATCTTTGAGATTGATGCGGGCAGCACGGACACTTTTGATTTCCGTCCCGGTCAGTACCATGCCAGCCTCGATGGTGTCTACAATGGTGTAGTCGTGTCTGGCCTTTTTATTTTGCGCGACGACCTTTCCTTCTCCCTTTGCCATGCTTGGCTCCTTTCTTGACTATTTCCTTGTAAAATGCCTTCTGGCTCTTGCCTTTCTTGGACTTCTTATCTTTCTTATCTCTATTGCCTTTTTCTTTGGAAGAATGGCTTCGCTTGTCATCCTCACGGCGTCTCTTTCTGCCTGACTTGCCCCTACCACTCTTACTTGTCTTTTCTACCAGGTCAAATTCACTAGGCAGATATTCAAAGTCAATCTCGCCTGTAGCCTTATCTGCTCGGACCAGCTTGATGCGAATCTGCTGACCGACCTTGAAGACCACGCCAGACTTTTCTCCTTGAAGGGTCATCGTCCGCTCATTGTAGCTATAAAACTCTGGCAGGTTGGTAACATGAATCAAGCCTTCGACTGTATTAGGCAGTTCGACGAAGAGTCCAAACTTAACTACGCTTGAGACCACGCCGTCAAACTCTTCCCCAACGAATTCTTCCATGTACTCAGCCTTCTTCATGGCTTCAACTTCACGCTCGGCTTCGATAGCCCGACGCTCCCGGCTGGAAGACTGGCTGGCAATCTCTGGAATCACTTGCTCAAAATGCTCTGCTATTTCTTTAGACTTGCCATAATCCCGCACCATCCGGTGAACCAGAAGGTCCGGATAGCGACGAATCGGACTGGTGAAATGCGTATAAAACTCCGCTGCCAGACCATAGTGTCCGTGATTGTGCTCAAAATAGCGAGCCTGCTGCATGGAGCGTAGAAGCATCATGGATAGGACATCCTCATAAGGCTGGTCTTTGACCGCTTCCATAATATCCTGCAGGGCCTGCTGACTCATAGAGCTAGCCGTCCCGTATATCCGAATCCCAAAGCTAGAGGCGTAGTCGATGAACTTCTGCACCTTCTCCGCCTTAGGTTCCTCATGGATCCGATAGATGAAGGGCAGATTTAGCTTAGCAAAATGCTCAGCCACCGTCTCATTCGCCACCAGCATAAAGGACTCAATCATTCGCTCGGCAATCCCACGCTGGCGCAGGACAATATCCACTGGACGACCTTCCTTGTTGACCATGATTTTGGCTTCATTGGTGTCAAAGTTGAGTGCACCGCGTTTAAAGCGCATGCTTTCCAGAATCTCATGTAGCTGGACCATGCTGTCAATACTAGGCACAATAGCCTTGAACTGCTCAGCTTTTTCCTGATTTCCAGCAATGATGTCGTTGACATCGCTGTAGGTCATGCGGAAGATCGTCTTGATCACAGTCTGGGTAATAGTATGCTTGACCACGCGACCCTTGGCATCTATCTCCATGATAGCCGACTGGGTCAGCCGGTCCACATTGGGATTGAGCGAGCAGATACCGTTAGACAGGCGCTCTGGCAACATAGGCACCACGCGGTCAGTCACATAGACAGAGGTCGCCCTATTGAGGGCTTCCTTGTCCAGCTCAGAGCCTTCTTTGACATAGTAGGACACATCTGCGATATGGACGCCCAGCTCAAAGTTACCATTTTTCAGGCGCTTGATATGAACCGCATCGTCCAAGTCCTTGGCATCCGCCCCATCGATAGTAAAAGTAATCTCTTCACGCAGGTCCAAACGTCCTGTCAAATCACTCTCTGTCGGTGCCTCTGGAACTCGCTCGGCCTCTTCCAAGACCTTTTCTGGAAACTCAGAGACAATATCCATGGACTCCAGCACTTCCAGTACATCAATACCTGGGTCGTTGACATGACCGACGACATCAACCAGACTAGCCACGAAGAAATCGTGTTTCTTGGTTGGATATTTATCAATAGCAACCTTGAGCACTTCTGTGCCATCCAAAACCATGGCTGGTTTTTTGACATAAATAGGCTGGCTAATTTTCTGATTTTTCGAGCGGATATAGCCCGCGTACTTAGGCTTTTCCTCATCCAAAACCAACTGGCCAACCGCTGACGTCAGGCTGTGCTCCAAAATATCGATAATCTTAGCTTCAGCTGATGTTCCCTTGATTCGGTCTGCCACCTTGGTGATGACTACTTCCACCGTATCGCCATCAATGGCATGATTGACATCATTACGGCCGACAAAGAGGTCATCCTCTTCCTCATTCAGAGTGACAAAGCCAAAGCCATTCTTGTGGGCATGAAAAACACCCTTGAGCGTCAGACGCTCCTGCTTTTTCTTCTCATAAAGCTCAATCCGCCCCTTGTCATCAAAGCGAATCTGACGCTTTCTTTCCATCTGGGAGATGGTCTTGACCAAGTCACTAAAGTCCTTGGAAGACTCTTTCCCCAAAGCAGCCGCCAGCTCATCCACGCTGGCCTGCTGTCTCATTTCTAAATATTGAATTATTTCTGATTTCATACTTTTTCTCTTCTTTGCTCCATTAAACTATTTTATAGCCTATTTTTAACTTTAAAAAAAGGCTAAGACAAAGTCAGAGCCCATTTTATCTACTAGATAAGATTGTCAACGCTAAGGCAACCGCTAACCAGAAAAAGACGAGAAGACCGGTCAAATTCTGCATAACAGCCTCAAAACCTCGCGCCTTTGATCGTTCAAATAAATCACCCGCGCTGGCGTCAAAAACGTTGCTAGATTGGTTTTTTGTTGGCTGCATAAAGATTGCAATGACAATAATGACTGACAAAATTAATAGAATCATTAATAATAGATTATACATAAATACAAACTCCTTAAAATCTTATCTATTTTATCATAAAATTCATTTAGATTCAAGATGTAAAGTTACTTTTCTTTCTTTAGGGCAATATTTTAATACTTCAATCTTTTCTGGATGGTTTTTACTATTCTTGCTTGTCAGATAATTTTGACTGCCACAGGAAGAACATTTGAGATTTACTTTAACCCGCACTGATTTCTCTCACTCCTAAATATTTTCTAAAACAAATTAACAAAACTAAAAAGTTTAGTAAGACCAAACCTGCCGTCACATAGAAGACCCAGTGGTAACTGAGACTGACCGCAATAGCTGACCCCATTATTGGTCCTACGACTCCACCAATATAAAAAAAGGTTTGATTATAGCTAAAAATCCTAGAAATCCCTTCTTTAGGTGTCAACTTATTAAGCAGAGAGCTGACTCCAGGTAAAAGTGCACCTGTTCCCATGCCAAATAAGAAACGCAAAAAACCCAATTCCCAAGGTGTCTTCGACCAAGCACAGAATAGATAAATAACAAAACTGTACAAAAGTGCCAAAAGCAGGAGACGGTGGTTACCAATCTTATCCCCTAATTTCCCAAGATGACTAGAAAACAAAATACTAGAAACTCCCATAGCTGACACAATAAGTCCAGAGACAAATATCAGATTATCTGTTTGCCCCATGGATCGAATATAAAGAGTCAAAATAGGAGAAATAGATTGAGCAGACATTTGAATCACCATGCTAGTTAAGAACAAGGCAAACAATATAGATTTATGGGGTAGCTCAGCTAAAAGATCCTTGGTTGCCAGCTGTCTATCTTTAGCCACTGGCTCAAAGTCTTCTTTTACATAGAAGATTGTCAAAAGAGTGACAATAAAAAGAAATAAACCAACAAGCAAAAAGGCATTTCGAATTCCGATGCTTTGTGCTACAAAACCTCCTAATAGTGGCCCCATCAGTGTTCCTGCCACCACACCAGTCGATAACGTTCCTAAAGCATAGCCAGAATACTTTTTGGGAGCCTGACTAGCGATTAAGGCTGTACTATTTGGAACATAGCCAGAAAAAACACCGTTTAAAAGCCGTAAGACAATCAGCCAAAAGACACTTGGTACAAATGCCATTCCCCCCATAGTAAAGGTCATAGCCAGTGCAGCCCGAATCATCATGGGTTTACGACCATATTTGTCTGCTAAACTTCCCCAAACCGGCGAGAGAAAAGCTGCTGTCATAGCTGAGCTTGATACAGCGATCCCTGCATACAGATCAACCATATGGCCACGCACTCCTAATTCTTCCACAAAAAGGGACATAAAAGGAACGACCAAAGATAGACTAGCTCCAACAAAAAAATTTCCCAACCAGGCAATCCAAAGATTGTGTTTCCAATTTACTTGATTTGTAATAAAATCATCTTCTTTCTAGTTTTTGCAAAGCATCGCGAATCTGCTGTCGAGTTTCCTCAAGCGAGCCATTATTATCAATAAGTACATCCGCCCTCTTTCGTTTTTCTTGGAAAGATAGCTGAGCAGCTATACGTTTTTCTGCCTCTTCCTGACTGAGAGCGTTTCGAGTCATAAGTCGACTGAGCTGAGTTTCCTCCGTCACATCCACCAGCCAGATTTGGTCAAACCAGGACTCATAACCCAGCTCAAACAAGAGGGGAAGATCCATGAAAAAGATATCTTCCGTCTCTGCTAGTAGGTCACGCCTGTGAGCCAGTTCCTCACGGATAATCTGATTTTGTATTTGACTGGACTTGGCCAAAAGTTCGGGATTCCCAAAAATCATAGCTCCCAGCTTGGGTCGATTCAAGCGCCCATCTTCTTGTAAGATAGCTGGACCAAAAGCGGATAAAAGAGCTTGATAAAGCCGTCCCCCAGGCTCCTGTAACTCATGAACCACCTGATCCGCATCAATGACTTGGTAGCCCTGCCGCCTCAAAAACTCTGTCACTGTTGACTTACCCGAGGCAATACCACCAGTAATACCGATAATTCTTACCATGGCAGCTACCTCGCTTTCTGGCAATGAGGACAGAGATGAGTACCACGTCCACCCAGCTTAATTTTCTCAATCGGGCTACCACATCTAGCACAAGGTTGACCAGTCTTTCCATAGACCTGCAGAAAGTCCTGCATTGTGCCATCCTCACCCAAAGCATTGCGGTAGGTCCGAATGGTCGATCCTCTCTTTTCAATCCCAAGCTGCAAAACTTCTATAATCTGCTCGCGTAGCCTCTTCACTTCAGCAGGCTTTAGACTAGCTGCTGGTCTTGCCGGATGAATCCGCGCCCGCCAAAGAGCCTCATCTACATAGATATTGCCCAGACCGACGACCAGGGTCTGCTCCAGCAAATAGGGTTTGATGGGCTTCTTAGAACGACTCAAAGCTGCTGCAAAAGGCGGCAAAAGAAAGTCCGCCTCTGTCGGCTCAGGACCAAGCTTTCTGGCAGCAAAATAAGCCTCCAGCTGATCCTTTCTCAACAGCTCCATGGTCCCAAACTTGCGGACATCCTCATAAACAAGCGTCCCACCATCTGTCATCTCGAAAAAGACATGGGCATGCTTGCGCTCAGGCAACGCATCAGGATAAAAAAGATACTTGCCTTCCATTCGTAGATGGGAAATCAGCACTCCACCCGTCAGGTAAAAAAGCAAATACTTGCCCCGACGGCCAATCTTTTCAATGGTCTGGCCTGGCAAGTCGTGGATAAAGCTGTCCACTCCCGTTCCAATCATCTTGGCATAGCGGACCCGCACCTGCCCAATCGTCTTGCCAACAACCAGACGCTCCAAACCTCGCCGAACCGTTTCCACTTCAGGTAATTCAGGCATAAAGTTCCTTTCTATCTTCTATTTATTAGTCAGAAATATACTCTAAAATATCATTAAGTTGATAATCCGCCTTTTCACAGAAAGCCAACAAAACAAAGAATAATCTTATCTTCACTAGCTTGGAGACAATATAACAAGTCTAGGATATATCAAAATCTCTTCAATTTCTCTGGGAAAGCAGCATCTTGAAAGAAATAGCCTAACAGCTGAATATGCGTATCCACGTCACTAAATAGCCAAGCGTGCCCTTTACCAGGATAATAGGCGCATTCAGACCTAGCATTTTTATCTGCCAACCTGCGGTGCCAGTCATGAATGGTTTCGGCTTCTTTCCCACCTGAGACAAAGAAAGCAGGATTATCAAACTGCAAGTTGAGCCTCAAGAGATTCGCCTGTGACATCGCACGTCGAAATGAGCGCCGTTCAGCGCTTTGGAAATCTGCAACAAAGTGCTGAACGTCTTGGACGGGCGCTCCGTCCTCTTTCATAATTTTTGTCAGGAGATTAGCTACAAATTTAGTGTTTTTCAAGAAAGAAATCAGATATACAATGGCAATGATCTTGCGATAGCCCTTAATTGGCTGAGGGGTTGCCCCATCCACAATGACTCTATCTATAAGGCTAGAATGTTTTTCCAACAACTTAAGTATGAGTGAACCGCCTAATGAAAGCCCAACCAAGTGCGGCTTGCCATGTGCTTTGCTTTTAATGACAGCCACAATCATTTCTACGACATTATCAAAGTTTGTCCACTCAATATCACGACTGGCTCCGTGACCAGGTAAATCCACAAGAATGCAATGAAAATCTTGCTCAAGCGCAGCAACATTGTGCCACCACATCTGACTGCTCGAGCCTGAAGCATGCAAAAAGATAATACTTTTTGGATTTTGCTGCCCTCTTTCGTCAATGAATAATGACGGCATCTCCATCACCTCACTTACTGGCTTAGAAAACCTCAATACTCCTTCTTATTATAGCCAAAGTCCGCCAAGTCCAGCTTCTTATCCCGCCAGTTTTTCTTGACCTTGACCCAGGTTTCTAGGAAGACCTTGTCCCCCAGCATGAGCTCAATATCGCGCCGAGCCATGGATCCGATTTTCTTCAGCATGGAACCGCCTTTACCGATGATAATACCTTTTTGGCTGTCACGCTCCACCATGATAGTCGCTCGAATATGAACCTTGTCCGTCTCCTCGTCTCGCTTCATGCTGTCAACAACCACAGCGACTGAGTGAGGAATTTCCTCCCGCGTCAGCATCAAAACCTTCTCCCGAATCATTTCTGACACCAGAAAGCGCTCCGGATGATCAGTAATCTGATCTTCTGGGAAATACTGGAAGCCTTCCTCCAAATTCTCACTGAGGATGTCAACCAGACGAGAAACATTATTACCCTGAAGAGCTGAAATCGGTACGATTTCTTTGAAGTCCATCTGCTGACGGAAATCATCAATTTGCGCTAAGAGCTGATCCGGATGGACTTTATCGATCTTATTAACCACCAAAATAACTGGCACCTTAGCCGCTTTCAGCCGTTCGATAATCATGTCATCGCCCTTGCCACGTGGCTCATCAGCCGGCACCATGAAGAGGACGGTATCCACCTCACGCAAGGTGCTGTAAGCTGCTTCTACCATGAAATCCCCTAGAGCCGTCTTAGGTTTATGAATTCCCGGCGTATCGATAAAGACAATCTGCTCCTTATCTGTCGTATAAATTCCCATAATTTTATTGCGTGTGGTTTGAGCCTTATCGCTCATGATGGCAATCTTTTGCCCCATAACATGATTCAAAAAAGTTGATTTACCGACATTTGGTCGGCCTAGAATAGCTACAAAGCCTGATTTAAAAGTCATTATTTCACCTCTATTATTTCCATTAAAACAGCAGAAAATCGGCGATCTCCCCCGATTTTCAAATCTTTAAAAAATCCAGTCCCAAATTTTGGGAACAAAAATGATCAAACCTGTAATCACTGCAAAACCAGAAATCACTAAAACAGCTCCAGCTGCCATGTCTTTAGCATTCTTAGCCAACATAGAAAAGTGATAATCACTGGCTAAGTCTACTACATTCTCAATGGCTGAATTAACAATCTCAAATGAGACAACCAAAAAAATACTCAATAGCAAAAATAGCCATTCTATGGCAGAAACTCGAAAAATCAAACCCGCAATCACTACAAGAACAGCAGAAAAAGCATGCTTTTGCATATTTCGTTCTTCTTTAATGGCGGTAAAAATCCCTGTTAAGGCAAATTCCAAACTCGAGACGACATCTCGGTTTTTCCATTTGCGTTTATTATTCCCTTGTGAGTCCATAGGCCGTCAAAATCTCTTCCTGTAAACCAAACATTTCTGCTTCTTCTTCCGGTGTATAGTGATCATAGCCGTTGATATGCAGAAAACCATGTACTGCCAAAAAGCCCATTTCCCTCTCAAAGCTGTGGCCATATTCTTCTGCCTGCTCACGCGCCTTATCCACCGAAATGAATAACTCGCCGATATAGGCATCAAAATCATCTAACATCTCAGCCAGTTCAGGATGATTCAGTAAATCTTCCTCGTCAACAGCAATGTCTAGCTCAGGCTTGTATTCTAGGCTGATAACATCTGTTGGTCGGTCCGTATCTCGGTATTCCAAGTTGAGCTCATGACTACGCTCATTGGTTACAAAAGTCACAGCCATTTCTTTCTTTTCCTTGCCCGTTTTTTGGGCAGCAAATTCCAAAATGTCTTGGGTCTGTTTGATGATTTCTTCTGAAACCAGACCCGTTTCATCAACTATTTCTATATACATAATGCACCTACTTTACTTGTATCACCTTTATTATATCATAATCGAGGCTAGATAATAGCTAGGAATTTTCTTTTTTCAAAATAGCAGAGCAGATTCGTCAAACTCTCACTGCAAAAAAAAAGAAGCTATTTTTATTTTTTCCCTTCCCAAAAACTTTTCCTTTTACTAGCTGCTTTCATTGACAAAAAGAAAAGGCTGGGAAGACCCAACCTTGTTCTACAAGATGCTAATTGCCGGGATCGAACCGGCGACCTCATCCTTACCATGGATGCGCTCTGCCAACTGAGCTAAATCAGCGTACCTATCTACTATACCATGCAGATAGGTGCTTGTCAATACTTGCTGACTCATTTATCCGCAAAATATTCCTCTTTGGTCAGGCCATAGTATACTCGCGTCACTAGACGGCCTTTTTCATGTTTGTCCAAGCTTGCATAAGGTTCCTCATGAGAAAAAATCATTCCAGATTTTTGCATCACACGGCCTGAAGCTGGATTAGTCTTATCATGTAAAGCTACAAGTTTATTCATTCCAATTTCTTCAAAAGCTAATTTTATCACTGCACAATTAGCCTCTGTCGTGTAGCCTTGGTTCCAGTGTCTTTTATTAAGAACATAGCCAATAGCAGCTGTCTTTAAATCTAGGTTTATTTTGTGGAGATCGATGGTTCCAATAAACTGACCACTAGATTTTACTTCTATTCCCCAACGTCCCAAAGGGTTTGCCAGGTAAAATAGAGCAATATTATTACGAGTCTCTTCTAGGCTTTTGTTTGTCTCAAAAGTATAGCGAGTATTCTCCTCATCTGATGCATATTCAAACATTGCTGGTGCATCATCTAAAGTTACAGGACGCAAAACTAGTCTATCTGTCTCCAGTCTAGTGTGTCTAGATAGTTTAACATAAATATTTTCCATTATCGTCCTCCTTTTTGTTTTTAAGCATATCATAAGTGATCAATCAAAGCAATATGTCATTTTCTCCTTGCAATTTAAGCTTCTTTTATATAAAATAATTACATTAAATTAGAAAAATGAATGATGAGAAAAAGAAAGTTTAAGTTATCACAGTCTTTTACTCAAATGTGTTCAAGTAAGGAGAAATACAATGTTAATCGGTATTCCAAAAGAAATCAAAAATAATGAAAATCGTGTAGCCTTGACACCTGCTGGTGTTCACAGTTTAGTTGGTAAAGGCCATGAAGTTCTGATTGAGACCAATGCAGGACTTGGTTCTGGCTTTGCGGATGCAGACTACGAAAAACAAGGTGCAAAAATCGTCCCTACTGCTGCAGAAGCTTGGGCGGCTGAACTTGTAGTAAAAGTTAAAGAGCCTTTAGAAGCTGAATATGGCTACCTTCGTGATGATCTCTTGCTCTTTACCTACCTGCACATGGCTGCCGCTCCTGAGCTAGCTGATGCTATGACGAGTGCCAAGACGACTGGTCTAGCCTATGAAACCGTACGCGATCAAGATGGACAATTGCCACTCTTGGTACCAATGAGTGAGGTCGCTGGACGAATGGCTGTCCAAATCGGGGCACACTTCTTGACTAAACAAGAAGGAGGATCTGGTGTCCTATTAGGTGGTGTACCAGGTGTTCCTAAAGGGAAAGTAACCATCATCGGTGGTGGTGTCGTAGGAACTCATGCCGCTCGTATTGCTCTTGGACTGGGTGCTCAGGTAACTATTCTGGATATCAGTGCTAAGCGTCTATCTGTCCTAGAAGATGTCTTTGGCCATCAAATCCAGACCCTCATGTCTAATCCTTTCAATATCGAAGCTAGTGTTCGAGAGGCAGATGTCGTGATCGGTGCTGTCCTCATTCCTGGAGCTAAAGCTCCAAAATTGGTGACAGATGATATGGTTAAGCATATGCGTCCAGGATCTGTCATTGTAGACGTAGCTGTTGACCAAGGCGGTGTCATTGAAACAGCAGACCGTGTAACAACTCACACCGAGCCTGTCTATGAAAAACACGGTGTCCTCCACTATGCAGTTGCAAATATTCCTGGCGCCGTAGCCCGCACATCTACTATCGCTTTAACCAATGTTACCCTTCCTTACGTCGAAGCTTTGGCGGAAAAAGGATTCAGAAAAGCTATTGCAGATGACGAGGGATTACGCCAAGGTGTTACAACCTACCAAGGTCACATTACTAGTCAGCCTGTTGCTGAAGGCTTAAATAAGGACTACACTTCGATTGATGAACTCGTTTAGTTAATCTACTTAGTTCATATAAACACCTTAATAGAAGTCAAATTTTTCAAAATACAAAATCAGAACCACTCGCTTAACGAGTGGTTCTTTTGTTATTTTCCTTACAAAAAGAAATAGACTAAAAGTCACATAAAAAGAGAGAACGAGCTCGTTCTCTCTCATGATATGATAAAGAATCAATATTTAGATTCCTTATTCAGCTGAAAATTCTAAGCTTTACCTTTCTTACGAACTACGTAACCAACTAGACCTGCGAAAGCAAAACCAATCATTGAAAGAAGAACGGTAGAAGTTTCACCTGTATTTGGCAAAAGATTCTTATTTTTAGTAGATGATTCACCAATACTTGGTAAAACATTCTTGTTTTTAATAGAAGATTCACCAGTACCTGGTAAAACATTCTTATTTTTAGTCGTAGCTTCTTCTGATTTAGTATTAGTTCCGGAACCTTTATGTGGTGTTAAAGCTGGGGTGAATTCCCATGTTCCTACGAAGTGTGCATCTGCTCCATTGATGGTTTCTGAAGTCTTGTCATAGGACTTGAAGCTCCAAGTACCTTCCGATGTCTTAACCTCTGTTTGACTTGGTTGAGTTGGAGTTACTTGAATACCATCTTTCAGATCTGTTTGATCTCCTGGAAGCAAGGCTTTTACTTCTTGTGGAAGCTCTTTACCTGGAGTTCCACTGACAAACTCGTGAGTTGCCTTGTAGGTTGGAGCTGGGCTCGCTGTAAATTCCCATGTTCCTACAAACTTAACATCCGAACCGTTGACAGTCTCTGAAGTCTTGTCATAGGACTTGAAGCTCCATGTGCCTTCTGATGTCTTAACCTCTGTTTTACTTGGTTGAGTTGGAGTTACTTGAATGCCATCTTTCAAGTCTGTTATGTCTGCTGGAAGCAGAGCTTTTACTTCTTGTGGAAGTTCTTTTCCTGGAGTTCCACTGACAAACTCGTGAACTGCTTTATGAGTCACAGTTGGAGCTGGGCTTGCTGTAAATTCCCATGTCCCTACAAACTTAACATCTGAACCATTAATGGTTTCTGAAGTCTTGTCATAGGACTTGAAGCTCCATGTGCCTTCTGTTGTCTTAACCTCTGTTTGACTTGGTTG
>NZ_LQWV01000037.1:0-528 GCF_001553855.1 Streptococcus gordonii | reverse complement strand
TTCCGCTGACAAACTCGTGAGTCGCCTTGTAGGTTGGGGTTGGGGTGAATTCCCAGGTGCCTACGAAGTGAGCATCCGCTCCATTGATGGTTTCAGATGTCTTGTCGTAGGACTTAAAGCTCCATGTACCTTCTGCCGTCTTAACCTCCGTTTTGCTTGGTTGCGTTGGAGTCGCTTGACTTCCATCTTTCAGATCTGTTTGATCTCCTGGAAGCAAGGCTTTTACTTCTTGTGGAAGCTCTTTACCTGGAGTTCCGCTGACAAACTCGTGAGTTGCCTTGTAGGTTGGCGCTGGGGTGAATTCCCATGTTCCTACGAAATGAGCATCCGCTCCATTAATAGTTTCGGATGTCTTGTCGTATGACTTAAAGTTCCATGTACCTTCTGCTGTCTTAACTTCCGTTTTACTTGGTTGTGTTGGCGTTGCTTGGCTGCCATCTTTCAAGTCTGTTTGAGCTACTGGAAGCAAATCTTTTACTTCTTGTGGAAGCTCTTTGCCTGGAGTTCCACTGACAAACTCGTGTGTCG
>NZ_LQWV01000036.1 GCF_001553855.1 Streptococcus gordonii | reverse complement strand
CTGATAATGCTAAAAAAGTTGCGATAGAAACAGAAGAGCTGAAAAATAAGGCTCGTGTCTTCCATCAACGTCTTAAGTCAACAATTGAAAGTCAATTGAGCATTGTTGATTCATCTGAATGGGAAGAAATTCTTCGCCCGACAGCAACTTATCTCCAAACAAGTGATGATGCATTCAAAGAAGTTATTCAAGAGGCACTTGGTCAAACGATGACGCCTTATGTAGATGACGAATCAGAAGTAACTCGTCAATTCTCACCTGAAGAAATGGCTGA
>NZ_LQWV01000035.1 GCF_001553855.1 Streptococcus gordonii | reverse complement strand
GTGGACATGATCACAGCGGACACAGTGGGCATGCCCACCATCATCACGGAAGCTTTAAGGAACTTTTCTTAAAGTCATTGCCACTAGGAATCATTATTATGCTCTTAGTCCCTTTGCATGGATTTGAACTACCATTCCAGTTTACTTTTCCATATTCTGATATTGTAGTAGCTATTTTATCTACTATATTAATTATTTATGGTGGACGTCCATTCTATCAAGGTGCAGTTGACGAATTTAAACAAAAAGAACCTGGAATGATGGCA
>NZ_LQWV01000034.1 GCF_001553855.1 Streptococcus gordonii | reverse complement strand
GATCGCTAGCTTTAATCGTAGCTCGATAGCTACCATCTGCTTGTTTTACTGCCTTGTGCCAAACAAGATCATCCTGACCGTTGACCTCTGACCAGGTTGGAACTAGTACTTCCTTAAGTCCATTTGGAGAAACGACATCGCGAATAACCGCATCAAAAGTGCCAGTGGTAGGGTTATTATTTTCAATCGTGACTCTTCCACTAGGTTTCTCTTTATTTGCTGTCTTTCCAATAGAAACTTCAGTAGTTGTTGCAGTTACTCCTATCTGCTCACCATTTAGTTGAGTATAGTAGAGATGAACATGATACTTACCTGTAGCATTCTTATGGTCACTAGCTTTCACTGTTACGCGATAGCGACCATCTTGCTGACGAGTCGCATGATACCAAACCAAATCATCCTGGCCTTTATCATCCGACCAAACTGGTACAGAAACACTGGCTACACCTTGAGGGGCCAAAACATTTGAGATAACAACGTCAAAACGACCTGCAAGAGAATCGTTATTTTCAATGGTAATCTTCCCGCTCAGAGGTCCTTTGGGTACTTCTGGCGCTGGTTTAGCTTGAGAAGTGAAACGGCCAGTGTAGTCTACACTATGGTCAAAAACATGCTTACCTGGCAACAATTCAGCCTGGGAGGTAAACTGCCAAGCCCCTGCCCGCCCATTATAGCGGAGAATCTTCGCATCGTTAGTTGAAAGTTTAGCTGTTGGGTATTGAGCTACCCAGAAATTTTCCAAACCAAACTGGGCTGTTTTGACAGGCCCTTTACCTCTTAGATTATTTTCATCAATCCAGCTGGCACTAGTATAATACATAAGATTTGTATAGCCATTCTTACGCATTTCATCAGCCCATGCAAGGGTATTCCGATTGATGTTATCCTTCATTTTAGCATCTTCCATATCATTAACCATGACCGTATTCTTTGGAAGATTAAGATTTCTAGCTTCTGAGATAAAGTGACGAGCTTCTGCTCTTGCCTGCTCTTCACTAGTATAATGTGAAAAAGCATAGGCAGACACTTGCAAACCAGCCAACTGGGCATTGCGAGCTTGTTCTCCTGCGTAAGGGTTCCTATAGGTGGTGCCTTCTGTTAGTTTCACGACAACTCCACCAACTCCCTTGTTGGCAAGAGTGAGATAGTCATTGACGCTTATGCTTCCGTTATGACTGCTGACATCGACAAATGTTTTGGCTTGAACAGCCACATCACTTGAACGACTAGCTGGCCCAGCATGTCCAGTGCTATAGAAGGTTGTGTTCCCAGCAGCTCCTTTTTTCGATACAGCCTCATCAACCTTGCTAGCTTCTTCTCTTTGGGCAGTTTCTTCAATACTAGCCGACTGGTTCTCAACCTTAGTTTCCGACTGTTTTGGAAGAGAAGCTGGTACTGACTGACTATTTTCAGTCTTTTGTTCAGCTTGTGATTTTTCTTGCTCTTCCTGATGATCAGTGCTAGTCTCTCCCTTTGACTCGACTATTTCTGAATCATCTGAAGCTGTCTTTGCCACTGTATCTTGAGCCTGTTCAGCTTTTACTTGGATAGGCTGTACAGCAGACTCTTGTTCATCTGCATAAGCAGGTTGAACTGAAACAGCTAGTAGCAATGCCGCACTAGCATAATAAATAAAATCCTTCTTTTTCATGTAACTCCCTCTTTGACACGAATTTCAATATACCTCCATTGTAGCACAAGAAACTTGAGCTGAAAAGGGAAATTACTAATAATGCTTCTATCGTTTCTGTAGTGTGTAAAATCACTTTAGAAATGATGGTTCTATTGTAAAGTCTGTAGCAAAATGGCTGTCACTGAGACTTTCTAAGTCAAGAAAAATCACCAATTCGCAACTATCGTCAACCAACAAATCACTCAAAAAAACCAATCGAGAAAGTCCTTATAACTGCCATCACTAAAAGATTACCGTACACACATTAACCATCGTACATAAGTCACATGAACTGAAGACCAAGACAGATCTAATCTGGCTTCCTGCGCCTATGATCTAGGAGGAATATAACTTTAAGAATGAGAAACTGAGCTTTATTGCGCAGGATTTCGATTCAAGTCGTTCACCCACTACAGATGACAACGATCCAAACTTTTGAGTGCATACAAAAAGCCCAGACAGGGCTTAGCATTTAAATTGTTAAATTATTTATAATTTATCAAGTATCAACGAGTTCGCAATTGCTGGAGCAGGCCTTTCAAACTTTGGAACTTGAAAATGCTGTAGGTCAGATAGACAAAACCGTAGGCTACTGCAGCAAGATAAACTGATAAAAACCAATTCGAAGCAATAAATACAAGTGTCATTAGCAACTCAACCCAGATATCTTTGACGACCTCAATCTGCATCCTCTTGGCTAAGATTAGCTCTGCCAATATACTCCTAGTCGCCAGCAATAGCACGATAGACAGCACTGTCGCATTCAGGTTGCGCAGAAAAACTGCAAAAATCAAGGTAGTAGCAAAACTTAAGAGCATAGCAATAACATTTACTTTAAAAATCTGCCTCTCCATTCGCAAGGCTTTTAAGTAGGTATTGATGAGCAGTGCCATCTTGCCCTCGTAGACAGACATAGGAAAGACTAGAGCCATAAATATCAAGGACTCTCTGTAAGCCGGCAGCCAGCTGTCCAAAGCAATTTTCAGGGGATAATACAGCAAAAGCACCCCAAACATAACAACCATAAGGACATTCCGCAACTGATTGTAAATCTTAGGCAACTTGCTTTCATCCGTCCGTTTCAAAATTGGAAAAATGACCAAACCGATAGCGTTGATAAAGGTCATCAGCAGATTGGAAATGCTCAGGGTCAAGGATACTTTCCCAAATGTAGCAATGTTCCATACCTTTTGAATCCCCATTCGAACCGTCCCAATAATGAGCATACTGGCTACATTTGATAGCATCAGATTAATCCCGACAGCAATATTGCGAACTGTTTCCCGTATATCAAGCTTAAATTGATTGAGAGGTCGCAGGGCCATATCTCGGCATAGATACATGGCATAAAAAAGAGAAACAACTCTACCAATCAAATCGGCATAGACCATAATCTTGAAATCTCGAAAACCCACGAAAATAAAGACTAGTAAAAGCAGTAAATAGAGGAGGCGGTCTCCACTGACAACATAGGAACTTTCCTTTAGTCGATTAGTCATCTGCAAAACGTATACAAAGAGAAAGCGCAGATTGGTGACCAACATGGTATAAACCAAAAGTGTAAAAACAAATCGACTGCTATCATCTCTAATAAAGGCAGAAATCCCTAATAAAAATAAGATTCCAATCCCTGTCAGATAGATCAAAAGCATGAGAAACTGAGAGAAAAACTTTTCTTTATCCAGATCATCATACTCCAAACCACCGTAGCGAAGATAGATTCCGTCTACCCAACCCAGATGAACAAAACCGGCGTAGGATAAATAGAAAATATAGAGTTGCCAGTAGCCATATTCTTCTACCCCCATAATCTTAGGCAAAATTAAGACAACCAGAGAAGAAACTATTACTGTCAGCAAATTGGACAAGACGACATAGGAAAAATTAGCTACTATTTTTTTAAACCCACTAGACAAATTTGCCCTCCTATTCCTTCCTATCTGCTGCCATGCTCTCAATCAAATGTAAAAACATGGTTTCTAAATCAGTATGAGCTTGCCAGCCCAAACTTTCAAGCTTGTCCGTGTTGAGACGAATCTTGACTGTCGGATTATATCCTAGCTTTTCCACATCCTCTGCCAAATCAAAGACCAACTTCGTTTCATTGCTACCACTTAGTTCAATAACCATTTCCGCCATCTCACGAATGGAAATAGCCGTCTCTTTATTGGCGACATTATAAGCTTGCCCTGCTTGGCCTTTCAGCAGAATGAAAAAAATGGCTTCAATGGCATCTTTGGTATAGCAGTAGTTCCGAACAGTTTCCCCTTTAGTTCGGAGGATAATATCACTCTTTTCAAGGACAGCACGCGCAAACTGCGCAAAAACTCTGTTGTCTTCATAGCTCACACCTGGGCCAAAAGTCTGTGACAAACGAGCCATCCTAACCGGCACCTGATACTGATGACAATAGCCTACACATAAGGACTCTGCCATGCGCTTGCTTTCCGAATAACTGCTGCGGACACTGGTTGGATCCAAATAACCGTAATCTTTCTCGCTAATACTAGAAACTTCAGGATTTGTTGTTCCATAGACTTCCAGAGAAGAGAGATAGACCATACTGCGAACCCGCTTATTTTTAGCTAACTCTAACAGTTTTTCCGTTCCATTTATGGCTAGATCAATTGTCTCCACAGGATGCTCAACGAAAAAAGAGGAGTCCGTCGCACTGGCTCCGTGGATAATATAATCCAAATCTTCCTCTATTTTCCAATCTGACAGCAAGTCAGCATACACTAGCTTCAGATTCTCACTATGTAAAAAATCTTGAAATAGCTCTTCCGCTTTTTTCTGATTCCGTGCTAAGGCCACTACTCTGACATTGGCATCGTACAAATCGTTTAAAGCCATCAAAGCGGAAATACAGTGTCTGCCTATAAGTCCGGTTGCTCCGGTTACCAAGACTGTAACATTTCTCAGTTCTCTAAGAATAGGACTGACAGTAGCTAGATCTATCATATCCTTTTGTAAAATCGTATTATTTCCCATATCAACCAAAAATTTGTGCATTTTCACGCGCTTCGTAAATCGCTCTAAAAATATAAAAATCAGATGGAGTCGTAATTTTGATATTTTCACTGCCCCCCATAACTGTATGAAGGCTCAAGCCATAATAACGAGCCAGCGTAGCTGAATCTGTCATATCAAAAAGTTTCTCAGCTTGTGCCCTCATATGCAAAGAATAAATCTCAGAAAGAACAAAAGACTGGGGAGCTACAGCAGTTTGACAAGTAGAACGCTCAATTACGTTGTTAATGATATCTTCTTCATCCACTTGAACTACAGTTTCAATGACTGGTTTAACAGTAATAGCTGTTCCATACTTTTTAACTGATTCTATATTCTTAGAAATTATCTCCTCATCAATCAAGGGACGAACTCCATCATGAATCAAAACGTAATCATCATTTCCTTGATATTTTTCTCGCAGAACTTCTAATCCATTGAAAATAGACATTTGTCCAGTTTCCCCTCCGGGAACAATCTGACTTACTTTTTTGATATTAAATTTAGCTAATAAATCTTTGCAGTAGTCCAGCCAGTCATCTACACAAACAACTACAATGTCCTTTATTTCGGGATGAGCCTCAAAATGCTCAATTGTATGGATAATTATTGGCTTTCCATGTAACTCTAAAAACTGTTTAGGCAAGGTTTTGGTGTTCATTCGTTTGCCAGTTCCACCCGCAAATATCAACGCTGATACTGTCATATCTATATCTTCCTTTCTCTTAGTTTAAATCTAACTCTACTTAAGAATTGAACCCCAAAATAGATGGCCACAGCATAAATTATCCGATTAATGTGGGTTGTCAAGAGTGATAAGAGAGTCTCCTGAAAAAATGAAATGACCAAAGGATAAGCAAACAAGGAGTATATAATTACCTTTAGAGGACTAAAGCCACGTCTCTTTATGGAGTAATAGAAACTTCCAAAGAAGAAACCATATAAAATTTGCATAATCAAAATAGACAAGTAACCAAAATCTTTTATAAAGTAGTAGTAGATGGTATAAACATTAGTTTTATCACCATTAAAATTTATAACTGGCAAAAAGGGGGTTAAGTCATAATTGGATAATCCTAAAGATTTCAGGGTTCCGTAAATAGCAATCAAAGTATTTTCTCCAAAAACTTGATTGTTAGCATAAAGAGAAGGGTTCTTTAGGAAATAATCAAAGGCTTGAATGGGTGATCCCATGTATTTAATAAGGTTATCCAAAAAGCCTAGTTCTGATTGACTATCTACTCGATTCAATACAAATGTCCCAACTACTATAAAGAGCACAATAAATAGAAACCCTATGGTCAAAAGCGTTCTGAACAACTTCCTGCTGTAATGACTGTTTGCCCACGCATAATATTTTGAATAAAACAAAATATAGAGAACAGCATAGCCTGAAATAAGCCCCAACATTTCAGTTCTCCCAGTAGATAAAAGAGAAATCCCTAAAGAAATTAGACTAATCAGTAGTAATTTTCCTTTGTAAAAAATTCCTTTCTCACCAGAGAAAACTGATTCACAAAAGAAATAGAAGAAAACGATACCCACTGCGAAATTGATGCGCAATAAATTTAAGCTTAAACGGCTGATGGCGAAATCATAGTTGGTTGTCATGTGTCGAGCTAGCTCAATCGTTTTAAAAATACCACTTATAGGTTGCCCACTCTGAGTAGCCAGATATACCAACTCGGAATAAACGGTCTTAACCGAAAAAGCCAGGAATAAAAGCACTAAAATAATACAAATGTTATTTACCCGAACACGTGCTAGCTTTATTGGAGTCTGTCTAGCCGGAAATAAGGTTGAAGATGACAAAACTCCCATTAAAAAAATGGCATTCCCAAGGAGAATGATAATGACTGTCACCAGTGAAATCTCTTCTCCCCATTTTGAAGAATAAAGAGCAGTTGAAACGCTAGCTATCAACCACACTGCTAAATATATAAATCCGGGATTAGCATAATCTCTCTTTACTGTCCTTGTTGCAAAAAACAATAAGAGGAGACTTCCTAAAATTAGTAAATAAACCATTATCTTCTCTCTATCAAATCTACCCAATTATCTTTTAGTCTGACATGACGCTCTGTCTGCTCTTTTTTCTCTGGAGGTGTCATATAGTCTCCATAACGATTGGTTAAGTAAGTGTCTGCGTCATTTGGCCCATCAAATTCCTGGCCTTCAAAGGGATACTTTCGGGCTGGGAAAAAAGTCTTGTAATCCACTGTTTCACCCAAATAGCCCTTAACTCCATAGGCAATCGTAATTTTTGAAGTCTTCTTCTTTGATTGGATAAGCCATTCCATTAACTTATACATATTAGAAGGGCCAATGATGTAAGCAGGAAAACCCACAATCCGTCTGATCCAAAGGTTTTTTTTGAGCTCCTTTGATTCTTTAGACATATAAGTTAGGTGAGGTGTAAACTTTGTATAGCATCTAGAACTATTATGAGACAGATCTAGTGCTCTGAATAGCAAACCCTTCAACTTACGAACTATATCATTCTCAGGAACGAAATCAATCGGTAGCATATCCAGATAAAGGTACTTCTTCCGACTAAATCCCTCACCTAGAACGTCGTAATAAGTCCAGGATTTGCTCTGTAATTTCATCACTTTAAAAACACTATCCTTTGTTTCAGCTGGAGAAATCAGTTCAAAATACTGATTATCTGTAAAAACCTCTTTTAAACGATTGTAATCTTCTCGAAACATGACTAAGTCGATATCATCATCCCAAGGAATATAGCCACCGTGTCGCAAAGATCCAATAAGAGTACCCGCAACCATATAGGAAATCAGACCATGCTCTTTGCAGATCTTGTCAAATTGTTTATACATTTCCAAATAGGCTGCCTGCAAGGCCTTTAGTTTTTCATCTGAAATCTTTTGATACATCGGGCTGAAGCGTTCACTTAATGCTAACTCCCATTCTATTTTGCTTGTACTTCGCATTTTCTTACCTTTTTATGATTTTCAATAGTAATCTCGCTAACCTATTTAATGAAAAAGCATAGACCACATCGCTGACTAGATCCTTTCTTCCTGCATAGATCTTCCTCTTTTTCCATAAACTAACAAGCAAGGACAGTTTTCTCTGCTTCAAAAAGCCTATCCGACATTTGGTTAACTGGATAGCTTCATTTACCGTCGGCTCTAGATCTTTTCTATGCATTTTTAAAATAACTTCTTTAACAGATTGGTAACGATTCAGTACCTTTTCCAAATAGGTAATTCGATATTGACGTGTTTTGTTAAAACTTTTACTCGCTATTGATTGTGTCACATTGTTGGAATGGATCCGATGTTTATCTAAAACTTGATTGACATCAATAACTTGACCATAGAGTGATGCCAACATTCCAAATAAAACATCATGGTAGTCAAATCCTGGCAATTCTTGATAAGACTTAGTTAAAATATCCTGCAACACTTCCTGTCTAAAAGCCGTCTGATATCCTGAAGGCCATTTTTTTAAAAGAAAGGCCAAATCTTTAGCCTGACTCCCACCAGATAATGCTGGCCTCTCAGATACTCGATTCCCCTCATCAATAATTTCTGACTGATTGTAAACCATAGCCACATCTGAGTTTAGAAAAAATGACGACAAAGTGGAAATTTTATCTGGAAGCCAGATATCATCTTGATCTGAAAAAAAGACAAGCCCTTCTTGAACTTGATTGACAAGATGTAAAAATGTTTTATAATGGCCAAGATTCTCCCTATTTTGAATTGCTTTCCAAGTCGTTAGATTATGTTGACTGATATAATCTTGGACAAACTCATAGGTTCCATCCGATGAACAATCATCACATATTATGACCGCGTCTGGTACTAAATTTTGAAGTCTAATGGAATCTAACTGTTGCTCGATAAACCTTCTTCCATTATAAGTGGCCATTAAAACGCTAATCATTTTTGTTTCCTTAATATTCTTTTATAAACTCTTTTTTTCAACCCCAGAGGCATATAGACAAAGGCAATGACCAACAATAGATTTTTTATCCAATCTCTTCTATCAATCATCTTTTCTTTCAACATAAAGTCATTAATTACCTTCCAACTAGCAATTTGTGTTGGCTGACTTCTTCGTAAATGCATCCCATTTCCAATACGAGCATACACTAATGACTGTTCCATATTGGCAAAATGGCAACCTTGTGCAGCCATGCGAACCCATAGATAATAATCTTCTACCAAGTCTAGTGATTGATAACTACCTGATTTTTGGACTGCAGATTTTTTGAAAACAACCGTCATATGACAAAAGGGATTCCGTCGCTTCATATAGGTTAAAATAGCTTCATGTGATAAAGGCATTTTCTTTTCTGAAATGACCTCATCAATTCCTGAATTAATCTCTGTTACCGCACTTCCTAAGATATCTATTTCGGGATGCTCTTGAAAATAGTTCAACTGCTCCTCAAAACGATTGGGCTTAGCAATATCATCCGAATCCATTCGTGCAACCAACTCATAACTACAATGTTCTAGGCCTTCTCTAAGCGCTAAACCTAATCCTACATTTGTATCGAGAGGTACAGTTTTAAAATTTGTAAAATAGCCCTGATAACGCGTAATCACCTTTTCTAACTCATCGGTCAGAGGACCATCCTTCACCAAAACTAGCTCGTTAGGTTTCAAATTTTGGTTAACCAAAATACTCTCTAGACTATCTGATAAATAAATCGGGTTTTCTTTTTTGTAAACTGACATTAAAACTGAAAACTTAATAATCAACATCTCCTTCCCTTATCAAATTTTCTCGCGTTGTTCGGTCTGTTGAATAGATTCAGAAAAAGAAACCAATTGATAGTCCTCTGAATAGACAGACATTTCTTCCGAATAGACCAAATTAGAGAATAGTTTGCTGAATGTTGGAATATAGCGTCCTAAAGTTTTTAATAACCAATTAAAACCCGGCAGCAAAAGGATGTATTCACCCTGAGATTTCTTTATTTCGCTTACTAGTTCAGAAGTATTTACATAGGAACGATTTTGAGGGAAGAAAATACCATTCTCCCTATTCTTTATCAACAATCGAATAAACTCACTTAAATTATCAATATAAATCATACTTCTAGCGTTATCAACTCTTGGAAAAAGAGGTAATTTTCTTATTAAACTGGATAGTCGCTGGTAGTTTCCCTTTGCTCCTGGACCATAAACCATAGGTGGCCTCAAAATAACCACATGAAATTCTGGAGAGCTTAACTCTGTGAGTAGTTGCTCCGCTAGTAGTTTACTTTTCCCATACAAAGACTGAGGAGCAGGGATTGTATCTCTTGTTATCACTCCTGGCCCTTTGATTTCACCATAAACACTCATGCTACTCATGAAGATGAATTGACTCACACCTTCCTTCTTTGCTTTCTGAGCCAACTCAAAAGGCAACTGAGTATTGACACGCTGGTAAACAGATGCCATTTCCGATGAAGGATTTGCCAGATGGACAATTGCAGCTACATGAAAAATGACATCATATTGAGAGAAATCATGACTTTTCCACGTGTCTTTTTGAACATCCAACTCCTCAACTAAAAAGTCGGGTGATTCAGAAACATGAGATAGAAAACACTTCCCTATATAGCTATCTTTCCCAGTAATCAAAATTCTTGTCATCTTTAACTAATCCTTTTGTTCCAATGTTCCGGTTCCACCCTCGACAACGCCTTCACTCTTAACAACACTTTTAATTGTTCCAAAAAAACAATGTAAATCAAGTCTAAAAGACATATGTTTTACATAGTAACCATCTAGCTCAGCTTTTTTTTCAATAGGCAACTCATCCCGCCCGTGAATCTGAGCCCAACCTGTCAGACCTGGCAAAACATCATTTGCTCCATAACGGTCTCGCTCTTCAATCAAATCATACTGATTCCAAAGAGCCGGCCTTGGACCTATGATACTCATGTCCCCAACAAAAATGTTCCATATTTGTGGCAATTCATCCAAAGATGTCTTTCTGAGGAAATGGCCTGTCTTGGTAATCCATTGCTCAGGATTTTCCAGCAGATGAGTTGGGGTATCCTTAGGTGTATCAATTCGCATAGTTCGAAACTTTAAAATTTGAAATGTTTTTTTGTGGATACCAATACGTTTTTGTTTAAACAATACCGGACCTTTGGAGTCTAACTTTATAACAATAATTAGTATGAGAATGAACGGAGACAAAATAAGCATCCCCACTAACGATAAGAAAATATCTAAACTTCTCTTTATAAATTTGTACATTTTTTCTCCATTTCTATTGTTGAGCAAAGTCAATTAATCTTTGCTTCAACTCAGTCTCATTCAGCTCTAATAAAGTATCAATGAAATCATCAACTTCCTTCTTGGCTGGAGCATGTACATTTCCTACAAAAATCTTTTCATAAACCTGTTCATCAACCCTTTCTTGAGTAGAAAGCAGTTCCTCATATAATTTTTCACCAGGTCTAATTCCAGTTTCAACAATATTAATATCTGCCTCTGAATGACCACTTAACGAAATCATCTTTTTGGCTAAATCCAAAATTTTAACTGGTTCTCCCATGTCCAGTACAAAAACTTCGCCTCCATGCATTAAGGCCCCAGCTTGGATGACCAATCGACTAGCTTCTGGAATAGTCATAAAGTAACGAGTCATACGAAAGTCAGTAACAGTTACAGGTCCCCCTTTTGCAATTTGTTCTTTAAACAAAGGAACAACACTGCCACGACTACCTAGAACATTCCCAAAGCGAACTGCAGCAAACATTGTTTTCCCTTCTTCATTGAGGCTAGTTACAACCATCTCAGCTATACGCTTAGTCGCCCCCATCACATTTGGTGGATTCACAGCCTTATCTGTTGAAATCATTACAAATTTGGTAACGCCCGTAGCTTTAGCGGCCTCGGCTACATTACGAGTACCATATATATTATTTTTAACTGCTTCTTTTGGATTATATTCCATCAAAGGGACATGCTTATGAGCTGCTGCATGATAGACTCTGTCTGGACGATAGTTTTCCATAATTTGGAAAATACGTTCACGGTCCTGAATGTCAGCAATAACTGGAATAATTTCAAATTTAGAACCATATTGATTGTAAAGCTCTTTGTGAATCAAATAGATAGAATTCTCCCCATGCCCTAAAAGCAAGAGTCTATCCGGGTTAAACCGAGCAATTTGGCGGCAAAGTTCAGAACCAATTGAGCCTCCTGCCCCTGTTACAAGTACTGTCTTGCCTTCGATATTTGACTTCAGACTTGTCTGATCAAGCACAACCTCTTTTCGTCCCAATAAATCAGATATATCAATCTCTCTGAGTTTACTAACCCTAACTTTTCCTGTAACCACTTCTTCGTATTTTGGCATGGCTTTAACAGTAGCATTCGTCGCTTTGCAAAGAGTCAAAATACGTTCATACTCTTCTGGTTCTAAGGATGGAATAGCAATTACAATTTGATTAATCTCATAGTTTGCAACAATCTCTGGAATCTGACTATCTGATCCTACAACCTTTATTCCATGTAAAAAAGAACCATGTTTGCTAACATCTCGATCAACCACCGCAACAATCTTAATATCAGGCGAATCCTTTAAAGCTGTGGTTATAAACAAGCTTCCACCAGCTCCTGCTCCCACTACTAAGGTCCGTAATAACATTTCGCTAGCAACTTCTTCATACCTTACTCCCGTTTTATAACCATACCATATCCTCCACGCTAGTCGAACAGATGTAGAGAATAAAATCGAGAACATACAGCCCAGTAGCATAAAACGGTAGCTAATACCCAAAGTAAAGACAGTTTCTATCACTGAGACCGCTATATAAGCCCCGGCTAAAGTCAAGGCGATTTTGCTAAGATTTTTATAGTCTGTATAGCGATTTAGAATAGAAAAAGCTCCCGTAATTCCTCGACCAACCAGCAAATATAGCACTGTCACATAAGTCTGATTTTGTATTATGTTTAATTCTCTTGTTTGAATATATTCAGATAAGAAAAAGTAAGCAATATAACCACTCATATAAATGATAATAGTATCCACTATCATCAATATTAAGCGTTTTTGTGCCCTAGTTATTTCCATAATATCCCCAGTTAATTTTTAATGTTTTTTCCCGTAAGCACCATAATTCCCATAAGCACCGTAAACTCCATAACGATCTCCCGACACGTCATATTTGTTTAATACAACTCCCAAGAAAGGAGTCCCTGTCTGCTCTAACTGCTCCTTAGATTTTTGAAGTGCCTTACGTTTCACTGACCCTGCCTCAGCAACCAATAAACTTGCATCACATTTTTGTGAAATAATAGCTGCATCAATTACTAAACCAATAGGTGGCGTGTCTACAATAATATAATCATAATGACGACGTAATATGTTCATCATTTCATCAAAGTTTTTGCTTTGTAGAAGCGCCGTTGGGTTTGGTGACGATTGTCCTGACTCAATGACAAAGAGATTAGGTACATCAGTCTCACACAATCCTTGTGACAAATCATTTTTCCCCACCAAATAATCTGTCAATCCAGTAATTCTTTCTTTTGATTTAAACACCCCTGACATGATTGAGTTTCGGATATCAGCATCAATCAAGAGTGTAGTATATCCAGCTCTTGCAAAAGCAATAGCAAGATTTGTAGAAGTTGTGGATTTACCCTCATTTGGTTGAACTGAAGTGACAGCCACAATCTTAATATCTTCTCCACTTAACTGAATATTTGTCCTAAGAGCGTTGTAATATTCTTCAGTTTTCTGAATAGATTGTTTTTTATTATTTGATAATTCTAATACTGGCATAACGACTCCTTATTTCAGTTTTCTCATATCTGGGACGACTCCTAACAAGGATAAGCCCATCACTTCTTCTATATCTTCTGGTTTCTTAACCCGATCATCTAAAACTTCGACAAACACTACGATAATGACCATTACAATCACTCCAGCAAAAAAACTGAGCATGACATTCCGGCGAATATTTGGAGAAGATGGTGATTTTGGAACTTCTGCCTCTTCTAAGGTTGTTACATCTGAAACCTTAGTAACGGCAATGATTTTTTCAGCTGCCACTTCGCGCAAGGTGTTGGCGATTCGGCTAGCTTGGTTAGGATCGCTATTTTTGACAGTGATGGACACAATCCGTGTATCTGTAGGCACCGAAACACTTACAGACTTGCTTAATTCAGCTGTTGTCCCAGGTAGTTTTAATTCTGAAATAACCGTAGACAATACATCCTGCGATAAAATGATTTCCTTATAGTCCTTAACCAGGTAGGATCCTGCTTGTAGGTCTTGGTTGGTCAGAGTGTTATTATCTGTCTGCTGACGGTTGACAACGTAAATCCGTGTCGTACTTTGATAAGAGGGCTTAGCAATAAAAAGGCTATAACCCAAAGCTAAGACAGCTGCCACTAACGCTATCAACAGAATGATAAACTTTCTTTTCCATACTGTCTTGATCAAAGACAGTACGTCAATTTCGACTAGTTGATTTTCTTTATTCATGTTCCTTTTCCTCTATACTAAGAGCGAAGCTTATATGTATTCACTTCTTAGCAATAATTCCTGATTTTTTCTAAACAACTGCTCCGCATGAGATTTCCCATACTTCTTGGAGATGATTTGGTAGGCCTCTTGCATATAAGGCGGTCGTGGATTCAAATTGTGCATGTCACTGGCCACGAAATGAACCAGATCTTTCTCCAGAAAGAACTGGGCCCTTTTTTTCATGAATTTATAAGTGTCTCCAAACAGCTTTGGTTTTAAAACACTCGAACTATTAATCTGGGTGTAACAACCCATATTAATCAAGTCGCGTACCTTCTTTTCATCATTTTCCAAACAATGATAGCGCTCAATATGAGCCACAACAGGTGTAACGCCCAAGCGTAAAACGTTGCTCAGAGCTGTATGAATTTCCTTGTAAGGCGTGATCATACTGAATTCAATTAAAGCATACTGACTATCTGCCAAGCGTGGAATCTTTCCTTGCTCCAGCTTATCCAAAATATCACTTGTATAATATATTTCAGCCCCGTAAAGAATAGTCAAATCATCCGCAATTTCTTTAGCCAGTTCCTGGACTTGTTTGAAGTTTTCTTCAATTTTTGCTTCTGGAGTCTCAAACATCCCTTTCCGACGATGAGAAGTTGAAATGATTGTTCGCACCCCTTGACGGTAGCTTTCTTCCAGCAAGGCCCTGCTATCTTCTATTGTCTTTGGACCATCATCAACATCAAAAACGATATGTGAATGAATATCAATCATGGCTTACTTCCCTTCCATAACGGTCTGAATTTCAGACTTCATTTGATCCAGGCTTGCCGGATCAACTTCCAGCATATAAAGGGCGGCTTCTGGCATAGCATATGAAGGCAGACCAGTTGTTCCATTTCCAGTCAAAGCTTGTGACGTAACTGTATAGTTCCCACCTGTTTCCAACTGGGTATTCACAAGATTCATCATGGTTTCTAAGCTCATATTTGTCTGAACAGAATCTTGTAAACCTGAAATAATACTATTGTAATTCTTCAGAGCATCCGTTGAGGTCAGCTTCTTAATAACAGCAGCGATGACTTTTTCCTGGTTCTTACCGCGGTCGTTATCACCACCCGTTAATGAATACCGTTCCCTGACAAAGCCCAGAGCTTGCTCAGAATTGAGATGAACATCTCCAACCTTAAAGTGGTAATTTCCATGACGGCTTGTGAATTCTTGATCGTTATACACATCAACACCACCCAAAAGGTCAATCAATTTGAGGAAGGAAGTGAAATTCAAACGTACATAATACTGAATATCGATACCATAAAGTTTCTCTAGAGTATGAACCGAAGCATCTATACCATAAATACCCGCATGGGTCAGTTTATCAGGCTGATCCGCACCACCATCCGCAATAGGTACATAGGCGTCACGCGGTGTGGTTGTCAAAAGCACGCGCTTGGTCTTACGGTTAACTGTCATAATGATGTTCACATCCGAACGAGAGACAGATGATATACCTCCATAGGTATCAATCCCGCTGACATAGATATTAAAGACATCTGCATTAACATCATGCTTCTTAGTTGCAGTCTCAACCTTTTTCGTTAATTTGTAAGAATACAACTTTTTAACTTTGGAAGCATAGTCAGGATCTTCACTTCGTAGGGTATCCTCAAATACACTATTGATAACAATAGCTTTTGTCTCTCCAGCAAGCAAGGACTTATAAGCTGCCAGATAAGAGCTCGCTGAGCCCACTGTCAATTGGACTTTCTTGGTCTTGGCTAGTTCATCTGTTAAGGCTGCAATGTTTTCACCATCATTATTGGTTGGAGCTAAAACATTGGTTACTTTTTTTATATCTTTAATGTCGCTGTCCGCTGCTACTACAACGCTCATTTCATACTCAGAATAGTTAGAGGTAGAATTCAAACCAGTAGACAGGTCCACCATTTCCTTGACAGCGTACATGGTTCCTGACCCAATCAGCAAGGACAGAACCAATAATACTGTTGTAAAAATCCGAGCCTTATTAAACCAAATGAAAAGAGCAGCTAGAACTGCTACTAGTATCATCACAAAGGTTGAAATAATATTCAAATAACGAAAAGCTAAAATATTATACCTGAATATATAAACTATCAAGACAGAGATTAATAAAACATAAATGATGAATAAACTAACATTTAAGATTTTAAAACGTCTTGATTTAGCGGTAGTTCCATTGCTTTTTCTACGAGACATGCTAAAAACACTTCCTATACATAATTACTCCATCCTATTATATCACAAAAATATTTAGATTCTGCCCTATTTTTAAGAAATTTTTAAGAAATCATAGTAAAGATCCAAAGCAATTCTTCTTTATCTTTTATTAACTTAAGAAAAAAAGCAAAGTGCATAAATATAGAGTATTTTATAGAAGTCTCAAGGATTTGTTTACAAAAAATGGTTCCTGTTACTAGGGACCATTTTTAAAATTATATCATAGGGCATCTTTGATCTAGTTGACCATGATCAGATGAGGCCATCCCGATCAACTTGTTCAAAACTTTCTTTCCCATCATTCAGCTTGTCCCAGATGACAACTTGTCCAGACTGAAGGGACTTCTGCACATCTATAATGCGCTGATTGGAAGATCCACGAAACTGTAACATGAGATTCTTCTTGGTAAGGTCAAAACGGCCGTCCACCAGAATATCAATCAGACTCAGCAACTCCAGCTTATCCTCCGTTTCCAGCATCATCTCCTCCCAGGTGTAGCCCGTCCAGGACCAGATATCCTTGTCCGGAAGCTCTCTCCGAATCCGCTTGACCAAGGGTAGGAGAATACCTGTATTGAGAAAAGGCTCGCCGCCTAGAAGGGTCAGCCCTTGTACATAAGGCTCCGCCAGGTCCTTCATGATCTGCTCCTCCAGCTCTTGGGTATAGGGAATCCCAGCGTTGAAGGACCAGGTTGCTGCATTGTAGCAGCCCTCACAGTGAAACATACAGCCACTGACATAGAGGGAGTTACGGACACCTTCGCCATCCACAAAGTTAAAAGCTTTATAGTCAATGATGCGACCCTTACTCAGCTCCTCGCTTTTCCATTCTTGGGGTTTGGGATTGTTCATGCCACTTCTCCATCTAGCTCTATCCAGTAGCGCTCGCTTCCTTGAATGGTATTGTCATAGACGCCACCATTAGCAAGAATCGTTCGCCGGCTAGCTTCGTTTTCTTCATCGCAGGTAATCAGAGCAAAATCCAAACCAGCTCTCTTCGCCTCTATAAGGCCCAAATGCAGTTGCTCCTGCCCATAGCCCCTGCCTCGTTCCCCCGGTCGAATTGAATAGCCAATATGCCCACCCTCAACAAAGAGTTTTTCATTTAACAAGAGACGCAATGCCAGGAAGCCTAGAGGACGGTTTCCCTCGTCAACTGAGATAAACTGAATTGCTGGTACCCATCCTTCTGGCAGATTTTCAGCATCCTCCTGCTGCTCTACAATCTTTAACCAATCCTCATAATTCTCAGCCCGCTTCCAAGTGGAGCCCACACCACCATGCATATAAGACTTCGCAGCATCAAATTCAGCAATCATCTCTAAAATAGCGTCTTTATCTTCCAAAGTTGGTCGTCGTAACTTCATAGGCTTTCCTCAATCTATATCAATCCAATAACGCTCTTTCCCACCTCGAATATCCTCTAATACTCCACCGTTAGCAAGAATCACACCTCGGCTGGCAGCATTATCCCTATTGCAGGTCACCAGAGCTCGTTTTATATTTTTACTTTTGGCTACTTGCAAGCCTTGTCGTAGCTGCTCTTTTGCCAATCCTTTCCCACGCGCAGACGGACGAATACTGTAACCAATGTGCCCACCTTCTTGGAGCAGATAGTCATTGAGCTGCAAACGCAAATTAAGAAAGCCCACAGCCTGACCATCCGCAGTAAAAGCCACAAGCTGAATGTAAGGTACAAAACCTTCTGGCAAACCTAGCCCGGCTTCTGCCAGCTGAATGGTTTCCAGCCAATCCTCGTAGACAAAATCAGCTCCGCCAAAGAAGCCGTCATGCCGGCCACAAGTCGCTTCAAAATCTGCTAACATTTCCAAAATAGTGGTCTTATCCTCTAGTCTTGGTTTCCTTAATTCTACATCCATTTTTCTACCATACTTTACTTCTTCTTGCTAGCCTTTGCCAGAAATTGCTCCCGCAGACTAGTCACTCGCGCCTTTTTGTTGCTAGCTCCTGTAGAATGTTTTTCATGAAAACGTCTCACTTGAGCCTTACCTTTATCGTCTAGTTGATATTTTCCCATTTTTTCTCCTAATGATTAATGAAAAAGAGCGATACATCACACGGATGTTCTGTATCACTCCCGCTTCTTATTTAGTTTCAATCAGTTTTCATTTCCTGAAAATTTAATAGTCGATCCATTCATATGCTTAACCCGAGCAGAAATCTCTTTGTGACGGCCATTAACCATCGGACGAGCTTGCGGATTTCCTAGATAACCACAGGTCCGCTTAACTACATCAACAGTTTTAGGATCACTATTGCCACAGTTTGGACAGGTGAAACCACGCTCAGTCGGTGTGAAGTCTCCCTCAAAGTCGCACTTGTAACAGCGGTCAATTGGCGTATTTGTTCCTAAGTAACCAACCCGGTCATAAGCATAGTCCCAAACAGCTTCCAAGGCTTTTGGATTTTGTTGCAAGACAGGATATTCACAGTAGTGGATAAAACCACCTGAGGCTCCCACTTCTGGATAAATTTTTTCAAAGTCCAATTTTTCAAAAGGTGTTGGATTTTTACGCACATCGTAGTGGAAAGAGTTGGTATAGTATTCCTTGTCTGTAATATCTGGGACAAGCCCAAACTTCTCAGTATCCAACCGGCAGAAACGGTCAGTCAAGCTTTCAGATGGAGTCGAATAAACAGAGAAATGATAGTCGTATTCGTCTGACCATTCACCAACTAAACGCTTCATCTCTTTGACAATATCCACTGTAAATTCTTTGGCTTCTGGATTATCTTCCCACTCTCCACCATAAAAGGCAGTTGCAACTTCGTAAAGACCGATATAACCAAGTGAAACTGTTGCTCTGCGGTGAGTAAAGAGCAGGTCGACTTGATCATATTTGCCCAAGCGTTTACCAAAAGCACCGTATTGATACAAGATTGGAGCATTAGCAGGTGTTGCTTCCTTGGTTCGCTCTACCCGATAGACCAAAGCATCCTTAGCAATTGCCATCCGCTCAGCGAATAAGGACCAGAATTTATCCTTATCTCCTTCAGCTTCCAGTGCAATCCGAGGTAGATTGACAGTCACAACTCCCAGATTCATACGGCCGGAATTGACTTCTTCACCATTCTCATCCTTCCAACCTTGAAGAAAAGAACGGCAACCCATCGGAACCTTGAAAGAGCCAGTCAAATCAATGATTTTATCATAAGAAAGGACATCTGGATACATCCGTTTCGTCGCACATTCTAGTGCCAGCTGTTTGATATCGTAGTTGGGACTTCCAGGCTCTAAATTAAGGCCACGCTTAAGAGTGAAAATCAACTTAGGAAAGATAGCCGTCCGATGTTCACTTCCCAAGCCCTTGATACGGATGTTAAGAATTGATTTTTGAATCTCGCGTTCAAAGCGATTGGTTCCCAAACCAAATCCTAAAGAAGTGAAGGGGGTTTGTCCATTAGAGGTAAAAAGCGTGTTAATCTCATACTCTAAGGACTGCATAGCATCATAAATATCTTTTTTTGTTTTTTCCCAAGCGTAATCAGCTCTTTTATCAGCTAGCACCCAGTCCTTGGCATCTCGTAAATGCTTCTCGTAATTGAGTTCTGCATAAGGAGCTAAGACTTCATCGATTCGGTCAGCTGAACAGCCTCCATACTGACTAGAAGCTACATTGGCAATAATCTGCGAGATTTGAGCTGTCGCAGTCTGAATAGACTTAGGACTCTCTACTTCGGCATTTCCAATCTTGAAGCCATTTTTCAGCATACCCTTAAAATCAATCAAGCAGCAGTTGGTCATTGGTGTATAAGGGCTATAATCCAAATCATGGTAGTGAATATCGCCCTTTTGATGGGCATTGGCTACGTGAGGAGGTAGCATCTTAAGACCGATGGACTTGCCAACAATCCCAGCAGTTAAATCCCGTTGGGTGTTAAAGACATCACTGTCTTTGTTGGCATTTTCATTGACCACTGTTTGGTCTTTATTGAGCAATTTGTCAATAGTAAAATTAATATCGGTTGCCTGAGAACGATCAAAGTCACGCTGAGTTCGATACGAGATATAGGCCTTGGCAATAGCATATTCATTGGCGTTCAAAAGCTCATGCTCAACGATGTTTTGGATTTCATAAATCTTCACATCCTGAGAAAAACGATGAGTGATTTCAGCAACAATCTTCTCCGTAATTCCTTCAAGCTTGGCTTCAAGCAAAGGAGACATGGGCGTCACTTCACAGGCCGCTTTGACCAAGGCTTTATAAATCTTGTCAACGTCAAAATTCACGCGCCGGCAATCGCGTTTAACTACATAAATATTAGGAATACAGGTCACTGTTTCTTCTCTTAAAGTAATCATTTCCTATCCTCCAATCGTACATGACTCATTATAACACTATAAAATAAAAAATCAATATCTTGTGTAATATTTTTAATTTTTTTAATTAAAACACAAGATATTGATAATGTTATTTGAGCTCGTAAAGCTTGAACTGGCTAGTATCTAGGCCAATTTTCTTATAATTTGAAGATATTATTTTTTTTACTTTCCCTAGTAGAGGAACTTTTTTATTGACCACAATATAGCGTGGTAGATTCGCATCTAGCTGATTTCCTAATAAAATCTTATTCTCTTCGGTATCTAAGTATAACTTAGGACTTAAGATGGTTGCCGCAGACAGACGGCCAGTTGATTGGTAGAGGCTAGCTGTGCTGTCCCAAGCATAGATTTTATCGTCCTTAGCTGACTCCTCACGGATATACTTGCTAACCACAGCACGTTCTGCTTCTTCTTCACCAGCTAATAGATAGCGTTGAACAACTGGTGATGCGACTAAAAAGGCCATCGCTAACACAGGTAAAAATAAATTTCCAACAAAATAATTTTTCCAAATAGAAGGAGTCCGCCTTTTTCTCGTATGACGTCCCTCTGAAAAATTCTTGTTAAACCACATCGCCAAGAGAATCATCACAAAAGGAATCATAGGCAATAACTGGAAATTTCCCTGACTTGGCAGAAAGATATTGACTAGGAGCAGAGTTAAAATTCCTAACCCCCCCAAATATCGGAAAGGTTTTGCATTTTTCTCTACCAAAGATACCATTCCCATAACCAAGGCTGTTAAGAAACCAAGACCAACAAACAGGCCGCCCATTATGAGTAAAGTAGGAAGATCGGATACTTGTAATCCTAAACTTTCAAAGCTGTACGTCACTTGGCTAATTGCTACACCAAAAGTTCCCTTCCAAACAGTGTAATATCCCAGCGGATAAAAGACCAGTGAAAAACCAAGTAAACTAGCTAAAAATTGATAAAATCCTCGGGCCAAGCGTTTACGGGCAATATGAAAAATGGTCCAAACAAGAAAAACCAAACCATAGAAGACAATACTAGTGAATGGATCCACCATGAAAGCCAAGGCTCCAATAGCTCCCAGCAAGATGAAACCATTATCCCCCACTCGATCATTGACATAGCGAGCTAAGAAATTTAGGCTCCACATAATAAAAGGAAGGACAAAAATACTTGCATAGAGGCCACCAAAACCAAGAGTTATGACCAAGAGATAAAAAAGCGGAAGCAGTTGCTGCGCTAGAACCTTTTTTCCAGTCATTTGATAGATAAACTGAAAAAGGAAAATCCCAGCTATAAAAAGCGCTAAAAATTGCAGGACAGCAAAAAGAAGACTTCCCATAAAGAGATTCCCTAACCATGCTATCACATAATACAACATGCCACTCGTACCATAAAATTGACCGTAAGCCACTTGGCCCTGGGTCATTGCCCAGCCGGCATATAGATTTTGCGTCTGTAGATTTGTCGCCAATGAGGTAAATAAGGGATTGGCCACGCTGAAGAAGCTAGCTATGAAACTCCAGAGTAGCAAATGCCCAAAAGGAATGCTCGCAGGCTTCAAGCTTTCTTCTTGAAGTTGTACTCCTGCTTTCGCTTCTTCTGGCTGAATTTCTTGTTCTTTTTTTTCTTCTATTTTCGCTTCAGGTTGCACTTCTGCCTCTTGATTGTCGAATTCATCAAACATAATAACTCTCCTCAATATAGTCTTTACTAGTATATCAAAAAGTCTTCTGTCTGTCAGTTTTCCTTTTACACACCTCTCAAAAGATTAGCCTACTTGGCAGATTCTACTTCTAGCTTTAAGGCCTGCTTGTCTTTGGTCGCTTTAGACTTTGCCAAGGTTTCTAATTCCCGAAATCTTAGGTAGATTTTTGAAAACGGCCTTTCTGCCTTTCTTTGAACAAACTCTAATTTCATAAAAAATTCCTTTTACTTTTTTATTCGTAAAAAAATGAGAAGGAAATTTTTACCCTCAATAGAGTAAAACAAATCCTTCTCATTAGGTTTATCATGATCAAAGCATTGGCGCAAAAAGCTGAACGATCTCTTTCAGAAGATTTTGGTACCAAGTAGATTTAAAGACACCGTCATGTACCTCTGTTGACACCTCAAAGATACTTTCAAAATCTGCTTTTATGTCTGCTAAAGCAGGTACTTTATATAAAAGCACAGCATTCTCATAGTGATGGACCAAGCTACGATAATCAAAGTTTATGGTGCCTACTACTGCTAGTTCATCGTCTGCAATCACATTCTTACTGTGGACAAATCCCGGTGTGTATTCGTAAATACGCACACCGGCCTCTAAAAGCTCACGATAAGATCCTCTTGTGATCGGTTGAATAAGCTTCTTATCTGTAATATAAGGCGTGACAATCCGAACATCCACTCCCCGCATGGCAGCGTTTTTTATATTTTCTGTTAAGTCATAGTCGATAATCAAATAAGGACTGGTGATATAGACATAGTCCGTTGCCTGACTGATAATATTCTGGTAAACATTTTTCCCGACCTGTGTTCGGTACATAGGCTTAGGACCGCTCCCATATGGAATATAGAGCCCCTCGCCTTCTACTGCTTTGTTTTCTAAATGATACTTATCAAAATCCGTAATTTCACCTCGGTTGATGTACCAATTCATTAGAAAAAGCCTGGTCAGCGCCTTAACGGCCCGACCATCTAAACGAATCCCACCATCTTTCCAATGGCCGAAGCGGACAATATGATTAATGTATTCGTCAGCCATATTGATACCACCCGTGTAGCCAATCTGACCATCAATCACAAGAATTTTACGATGATCTCGGTTGTTGTAGGCCACCGTCATACGCGGAATCACCTTATTGAACTTATGTGCATCAATCCCAAAGGAACGTAAAGTTTCTGTATAATCTCCTGGTAAAGTCGCCATACAGCCGATGTCATCATAGAGAAGCTTGATTTCTACTCCTTGAGCAGCCTTTTCCTTCAGAACCTCCAGAATACTATTCCACATCTTACCTTCTTCGATAATATAATATTCCAGAAAGATGAATTTTTCTGCTGATTTCAGGTCTTCTAAAATAGCAGCATACATCTCTTCTCCCAAGGCAAAATACTGAGAAGCAGTCCCATCGTAAACATCCGCATTATGGTCCATACTAAGCAAGGATTTAACTATCCCAAAAGCTGATTTGTTTTTCTTTTTCAGATCCAATCTCAGCTCATAACTATTGTCCTCACGAAACTTCATGGAATCCATGCTACGCAACTGCTTCATTTCTTTCCGAGATAGCCTGCGTTCGCCAAACATGAGATAAATCAGAGGCCCTACAACTGGAATAAAAGTAACCAAAAGCCAGGTTACTTTGCTTTCAGGTGTCATAGAACGATTGACAATCGAGAAAATCGTCCCAACTGTTAATAAGGTGACTACAAGAATCCATAAATCCTTATTGATTTCACCTAAATAAAAGAAAAGCCAAAACACAAAGAAGAGTTCCAATAGCATGACAATGATGCTGAAACCATATTTTGACATCAATAAGCGAAACTTTCTCACACACCCACTCCTCAATTTTCTTATATTTAAGTATAGCGGGGCCTTCCCAATAAATCAAGCAAAAACAGACTAGTCTTCTGATAGATATAAAAAAACAAGACTGGGTACCCCAGTCTTGTGAAGCCTTATTGTTTAGTGAAGACAATTGTGTCATCTTGATCCTGCTCTTGATCAATATCTTCAACAGTCAGCTGATTGCCATTGATATAGTAGCGATGAACATCGTCTCCAATAATCATTCGCTGATTTGTGCTATCAATTTCGACTTGTTCGATTTCTTTCTCACCATCTCTCTCCAAGGTAGTTAAAGTTCCTTTACCAGATGAAATCGTTAAGGTCAATTGATCGCCTTCATGCGTAGCTGTATAGGTTCCGTCCAATTCTGTACTTGCAGCGGTTGTTGCTGACGAAGAAGAGGTCGAAGTCGTTGCACTACTTGAACTTGAAGCAGAAGTTGAAGTTGACGTCGAACTTGAAGATGCCGAAGAGTTTGAAGCTTGACTGGTTTGAGATGGCTGTGTTTGACTATTGCCATTGCTACAAGCTGCCAAAGCAAGAGCTACTATAGCTGTTAGGGATAAAATCGTCGCTTTTTTTGAAAAAGTCATAATCCTTCCTCCTTTAATCATAGGGGGTTTTAGAGCTGGCACAGAAGTATGTTTTGCCTACTTTTTGCTAGTTCCATTTTCATTATAACAAAGACCTTTTCCAGCCGTCAATCTATCTCTCCTTTTAAAAATTGACGTACCTCCGCAATGAAATAGAGAGACCCAGTTACAAACAATAAACGATGAGGATTATCATCCTGCTGGTAGTCTTTTAGAAAATTTCTATAATCCCTGATAAAAGGAAGTTGCCCTGCTTCTTGCTCGCCTATTGTTTCACCATATGAAAAACTAGTCAGAAATAAACTTGCCTGAGGTAGTTCCTCTTGCAAATAATGAAGCATTTCCGAATAATCTTTTCGCTTTAAAGCCCCAAACAAGATCAAAACTTCTTTGTCCTTTTCTTGCTTAATAAACTCGACCAAGCGCTCAACTGCAGGAAGATTATGGGCTCCATCTAAATAAATGCCATCGCAGACTTTTTCCAAACGACCTGCCCAGCTAGTTTGAGCCAAAGCTTTTTTTACTAAACTCAGATCTAGATTCCATGACTGACGCTCCATAAATAAAAGAAAAGCTTCCACAGCCACAGCCGCATTTTCTTCTTGGTAGGTCCCCGACAAGCCCAGTTCTACATCTAGCCAGGAGAAGTCACGAGCCCGAAGTTCCTTGTTTTCGAGAGAAAAATCTTGGCCATACTCATATAAGTCGATATTCAACTCCTTTGCCCGCTCTCGACAAACTTGTCGTGCAACTTCTGGCAAAGGACCGATAACAGCAGGACTGCCCACTTTAAAAATCCCTGCTTTTTGCTCTGCAATCTCCTCAAGTGTCGCTCCCAAGGTCTCCTGATGATCAAGGCCAATCGATGTAATGACTGAGACACTTCCTGTGATGACATTCGTTGTATCTAGCAAACCACCTATCCCCACCTCAATCAAGGCCACATCCACCTCTTGCTCTGCAAAATACAAAAAGGCGATTAAACTGAGGATTTCAAAATAAGAAAGTTGATCCTGGGGCAACAGTGCGTTTTGCTCCATCTTGCGCACTTGCTCACCCAACCTAGAGAAATCACTCTCCGAAATCGGCTTCCCATTTAAGCAAATCCGATCATGAACAGTTTCCCTATGAGGTGAGGTAAAAGTCCCAACTTTCTTTTGATGTTGATCAAATAAGTTCTGCAAAAAGGCCACCGTTGATCCTTTCCCATTCGTTCCAGTTACATGAATCGTTGGGTAGGCTTTTTCTGGATGACCAAGCAAACGGATTGCCTGCTCCATTCTCCCAAGCCCTGTTCGAAAATTTAGCCCAATTCGGCTGTCCAGCCAGTTTTCTATCTTCTCCATCTTTACTCCTAGTAAAAAGAGAGCCGAGTGAATGATCAACCAGCTCTCTTTTTTCAATTAATCATATAGCTTACGTTTGAGACTCCGAGTTAACAATAAACTATCTGTTTAACAAATTTAAGTATTCGTCCCTTTTAACCAGAACAAAAATTAATCTATCCAGAACATCTAAACCAGCCTCGCTCATTGAGCGAACTGAGGCAGTCTCTAGATTTGCCTTGCTTTTTTATTTGACAAAGACTGAAATACTCTTACTCTTCCATGAAGCTGTTGAAAACTTCTTCAATCATATTCCATTCTTCTTCAGCATCTTCTGGAATAGGCTGAAGGTCACCTTCAGTTCCATCTTCATTTTCTGTGAATGAGTATGCTTGAATTTCAACTTCACCATTTTCATCTTCTTCAGCATTAGCTGGTACAAGAAGTACATAATTTTTTCCAAATTCTTCCATACCGTCAATGGTCAAGAGAATTTCAAACAAGGTTTCATTGCCTTGCTCATCCACCAAAGTAATCAATTCGCGCTCTTCATGTTCGTGGTCATGGTTATGATCATGTGCCATATTCATCTCCCTCAATCTTTCTAATAATTTCTATCTAAATAATTCTGCAAAATCAGCTGGGCCGCTAATTTATCAATCACTTTCTTGCGTTTGTTCCGGCTAACATCTGCTTGCTCAATCAGCATTCGCTCTGCTGCCACTGTTGTTAAGCGCTCATCTTGATACTCAACAGGCAAGCCAAACAACTCTGTTACTTTAGCTCCGTAGGCCTGACTGGCTTCTACACGGGGACCGCTAGTATTATTCATATTTTTAGGAAGACCGATGACAAACTTATCAACCTTGTATTCAGCAACAAGCTCACCAAGGCGCTCAAAACCAAACTCTTCCTGATCTTCATTGATCTGGATAATTTCCAAACCCTGAGCTGTAAAGCCAAGCGGATCACTAATAGCTACTCCCACTGTTTTAGAGCCCACATCCAATCCCATAATTCTCATTAAAGATCGATGCCCTGCCCTTTCAAATAATAACGAACCAATTCTTCAACAATTTCATCTCGTTCATATTTGCGAATCTGATTGCGAGCATTGTTATAACGAGGTACGTACGCAGGATCCCCACTGAGAACATACCCAACGATTTGATTGATTGGATTGTAGCCTTTTTCATTCAGCGATGTATAAACATCCGTCAACGTTTCGCTAATCTCTTTTTTATTTGAATCGTCGAGATTAAAACGTACTGTTTCATCTGTAAATCCCACAATTACACCCTCTTTCGTTAGAATATTATTATTATACCATATTTCAGATCTTTTCACAAATGTTACAAATCAATATCAGCCCATAAAATAAGCAAAAATGACGGTCTTCTACTATTCTTCTTTTGCGCCATTCAAAAGTTGATTTTCAACATACTGAGCTGGATTCATCTTCAGCAGTTCTTTTAGCTTTAAAGCTTTTAAATATTCTGTTTCTGCAGCCTTATCTACATCCAAGGTTTGAAAATCCAGATTAGTCACACGCTTGAGCTCATTCTCATTTAAAATCTGTAAGGACATAGAGAAACCTGGCAAATCCTTTACTTGTCGATAATGTTCATCTGCTTCCAAGGATCTATTGAGTACTGCTTGAGCTTCTTCTACACCATATTCCTTTATCGCTTGCTTTAAATCATCCGCATTTGGACTAACCTGCTCTATACTTAAACTTAAAAATTGCTCGTCTTTATAAGTCACTACCTGCTTTTGCTGTGTGCCATTCTCAGTTTTTGGAAAGGTCAAGGTCTTTGTTACTACTGTGTTCTTTTCCGCATTTGAAATAATCGGCAAGGTTGTATCCAACTTATCCTCAGAAGTTGAAGCGGACGAAGCAGTATGTGATTTTTTCTGACCGCAGGCCGTCAGTGTAAGTAAAACAAGGCCTAACAATAGCACTATCTTTTTCATTTTTTAGCCTCCTACGCCTATTTTACCACACTCATAACTCCTGTCAATGCTAGATTCGTAAAGTAAAAAAGGTCTGAAAACCCGCCCATTCACTATTACTAGCAAATCGGCTTGTTCAGACTCCTTTTTCTTTATAATGGGCTATTTATAGAGCTGCTCTCAAACGCGCCTCTGCATTTTCAACGTTACGAACAGAACGTGGAAGAAAAGCACGAATGTCATCTTCTTTATAGCCTACTTGGAGACGTTTATCGTCAACCAAGATAGGGCTTTTCAAGATACGTGGGGTTTCCATGATAATATCAATCACTTCACTCACACTCAAATCTTCAATATCAACACCAAGACCTTTTGCATAGCGATTTTTAGAAGAGACAATGCTCGCAACGCCATTTTCAGTTTTGGTCAAAATATCTAAAATTTCTTCTTTTGTGATTCCCTCTTTACCGAGGTTTTGTTCTTTATAAGTTAATTGATGGGCATTAAGCCAGGTCTTTGCTTTCTTACAGCTTGTACAACTTGAAACTGTGTAAATTGTAATCATGTAAGGACTCCTTTCACTACCCGATACTACTATCGTAGTCTATTATACCATAAAAACCATCGGTCTTGCGACCTATTTTGGAAAAATTATTCCTCGATCTCTATAGCATCATCTAGTTCAAGAGTTACTTCTTCAATGTTTTCAGTGATTTTTCCTGCAGTTTCAGTCGCAGTTGCTTCTCCTTCTTGATCGTCTTCGATCAAGCCAAAACGGACACGGACTTGACGGTCAATTTCGTCAAAGACTTCTGGGTGATCAGCCAAATATTTCTTGGCATTTTCAGAACCTTGACCAATCTTCTCATCATTATAAGAATACCAAGCACCTGCTTTTTTGATGATATCTAAGTCAGTTGCAATCTTAATCAGCTCTCCTGTCTTAGAAATACCTTCTCCATACATGATTTCCACAAAAGCTTCCTTGAATGGCGGAGCTACTTTATTTTTTACAACTTTAATTTTGGTTTCTTTACCAACATTTGTATCTTTCGCATCACCAGTCCCCTTGATTTGAGTATTTCCACGAACGTCCAAACGGACAGAAGCATAGAATTTCAAGGCACGACCACCTGGTGTTGTTTCAGGATTCCCAAACATTACGCCAACTTTTTCACGCAGCTGGTTAATGAAAATCGCAATCGTCTTTGTTTTGTTGATAGATGCAGATAATTTACGCATCGCCTGGCTCATCATACGAGCCTGCAAGCCAACATGACTATCTCCAATATCTCCATCAATTTCAGCACGTGGCACCAAGGCTGCAACTGAGTCAATAACTACCAAGTCAACTGCACCTGAATCAATCAATTTCCCAGCAATTTCTAAACCTTGCTCCCCAGAATCAGGCTGAGACAGCAAGAGCTCATCGATATTCACACCCAATGCTGCTGCATAAGACGGGTCCAAAGCATGCTCAGCATCGATAAAGGCTGCGATTCCGCCTTCTTTTTGTGCTTGAGCAACAGCATGAAGAGCCACGGTTGTCTTACCAGAAGATTCCGGGCCATAGATTTCAATGATTCTTCCCTTCGGATAACCACCAGCACCAAGGGCGATATCCAAGGCCAAAGAACCTGAACTCATGACTTGAACCTTTTGTTCTGCTCGCTCGCCCAGACGCATAATCGCTCCCTTACCAAAGTCCTTTTCAATGTTCTTCAGGGCGTTGTCCAAAGCTTTTTGGCGCTCGTCTCCAAATTTTTTTGTAATATCATCTAGATTCTTTTGTTTCTTTGCCATTAATTTCTCCTATTTTTTCTAAAAATATCTTTTGGCTATCTTTTAATTATACCAAAAATTAACTATTTAATAAAGTCTTTCGCACTAGGTTAAAGGCGTGCAGAACAGCGATTTTTCGTACATCTCGCCGGCTACGTCCAGCAATATTGACCTTAATAGTTTCCGTTCCTGCAGCACTAGCCAAGCCAATAAAAACAGTTCCAGCTGGATGATCTTCTAGTGAATCTGGTCCAGCCACACCTGTCAGACTGACAGCCAAGTCGCTTTCGGTCAGCTTTCTAGCCTGCTCTGCCATTTTCCCAGCCGTAAAAGCTGAAACAACCCCATGTCCCTCCAGCTCTCCCAGCGGAATGTCCAGCATCCGGCTCTTTTCCTCCATGCTATAGGTGACGAAGCCACCTGAAAAAATAGCTGAAGCTCCAGCAAAATCTGCCAAGGTTGCTTGGAAGAGACCTGCTGTCAGACTCTCTGCTGCTGAAATCGTCTTTCCTTGACCCTTTAGCAAGTCAAAAGCCACCTGAGCCAAGGAATTGTCATCCCCATAACCATAGAAAATCTCTGACAGAGACTGGTCTTCAAAAGTCTTATGTGACAAAATTTCCTTTTCCACAGCCTCAAACTTGGCGTCAGCTTCTGCCTGACTCAAGGCCTTGGTGGACAGTCGTAGCGTAACCTCCCCCGTCTTTGCATAAGGAGCAATGGTAGGGTCACTTTGCTGATCAATCATCTCTGACAAAATAGTCACTAGCTGACTCTCGCCGATACCAAAGAAGCGTAACACTCGTGAGTATAGTTTTTGACCTGTGGATAAGAGGGGAACCAACTCGTTATTGACCATAGGTTTGAGCTCGCTAGGCGGACCAGGCAGAACTACATAAGTCACCCCATCAACTTCTATTAAACCACCAACAGCTAAACCAGTCGCATTTGGTAACGGAGTTGAGCCTTCAACCAGCTGAGCCTGACGCTCATTGTTGGGCGTTCGAGCATAATCAGGTCGGCTGGCAAAAAAACGATCCAACTTTTCCACAGCATCAGGGTCAAAACTCAACTCTCGACCTAAAAACTTAGCCAAGGTCTGCTTGGTCAAATCATCCTCTGTTGGCCCCAAGCCTCCTGTCAAGATAATTAGATTACTACGTCCTTTTGCAATCTCTAGGATAGAGAGGAGACGATTTTCATTGTCCCCTACAGCTGTCTGAAAATAGACATCAATCCCCAGACTAGCCAGTTTCTCAGATAAAAATTGGGCATTGGTATTGACAATCTGACCTGTCAGAATCTCGGTGCCCACAGCAATAATTTCTGCTTTCATAAAACCTCCTACCTTACTATTCGGAATTGGCTTTATTTTATCACAAAAACAAGCAAAAAAGTTGATTTTCATTTTAAGAAGTTAAATAGTTTGTCAACTTGCTTGACAGACTTGTCAACATGTTGTGGAAAACTTTTGGGAAGTTATCTGTTATGGAGAATAACTGGATTGTTAGGGAAATGCTATTGGCAAATGGTTTCATTATTTTTATAATAAAGATGAAAAAAGGAAATCATCTAAATAATTTTATTTGAAGAAAGGAGATCATCATGAAAATTTCACAAGTTCTCAAAGACATTCGTCAACAAAATCAACTCACTCAGGAGGCCTTGGCGGAAAGGCTCAAGGTTTCCCGCTCTGCCATTGCTCGCTGGGAAAGCGAAAAAGGTATCCCTGAAATTGGAAATCTCATCGCTATCAGTCGGGAATTTGATATCAGCCTGGACACACTCATCAAGGAGGACGGGCGTTTGGAGAAAAAGGTCATCGAAGACAGCAAGGCCAAGAAATGGCATTATTTAGTCATCCTCTACCTTTTTTCCATCTTGGTTTATATTGGTGTCTTTGCCTACTTCCACCATATCTTTATGGCTGGCTTCCTCATCTCCACCCTCTTTATGCTATTCTATGAACTGCGCATCTTTATCAAGGAAAAGATTTGGATGCAGAAGGAAGAATGAGGAGATATAGAGAACAACAAAAAACCTAGAGGTCTAGAACTTCTAGGTTTTCATTTATTTATGGTCAATAAGGTAATGATGAAAGCAATGATATTGTTACAACAATGGAGGGTAATTGGATACCAGATATTTTTGTCCTTTCTCAGATACAAGAGCGAGAAAAGAAGACCTGCGGCAATATAGGAAATAGCTGTCACCCACTCTGATAAGGCCCAGCTGTGCATATGAAGGGTGGCAAATAGAATGGTTGTCAACACAATACCTAGCCAGTTGGAGAATTTTGCCAAGAAAGTGCCTAGGAAAAAGCGGCGGAAGAAAAACTCTTCAACGAACGGCCCGATAAAGGAACCGAAAACCAAGATTAGAAAGGGATTTTTCAACAAGGCACCTTGAATATTGGCATCATTCTGCCCCTGCAGTGGCAAGCCCAGACTATACTTGATGAAGGCTGAAAGAAAGTTGCAGGCAATGGACAGGAGGAAAACAAAGACCATATACAAGGAAATCGTTTTTAGAAATTCCTTCTTTTTAGTCAGAATCAAGGCTAGCTGCTCCTTTAATTCTTCCCGATAAGCTAAGATTCCCAAAATAAATAAAAGGAAATAAACTGGGTAAATCAACCAATTTATTCCAATCAGCTGCAAGCCTCTACCTAGAAACAAAATAGTATAGAGGGTAATAAAAATGAGGAGAATTTTTCTTGTTTTCATTGTTCTACTTCCAATCACAATCATTTTCATGGTCATTGATAAGGCCAGCTGCTTCTAAGAATGAATAGACACAAACTGGACCGACAAATTTGAAGCCTTGCTTTTTCAGCGCCTTGGACATAGTTTCTGACAGCTCTGTCTTAGTAGGTGCTTCCTTGTAGTTCGTAATTTGATTGTCAATCGTTTTGAACTCGACAAAGGACCAGATATAGTCGTTAAAAGAGCCAAACTGCTTTTGAACAGCCAAAAAAGCTTGGGCATTAGCCCTAGTTGCATAAATTTTCATCTTGTTACGGATGATGTCGGGATTGCCCAACAAATCATCCAGATCCGCATCCGTCATCTGAGCAATTTTCTGGGCATCATAGAAATGAAAAGCTTCCCGAAAAGCCTGACGTTTATTCAGAATGGTCTCCCAAGAAAGTCCAGCCTGATAGGTCTCCATGCAGAGCAATTCAAATAATTTCTGATCATCATGGAGGGGCTTGCCCCACTCCTCATCATGATAGGCTACATACAAGGGGTTGTTCATTTTTACCCAGCCGCAGCGTTTGGTCATAGCTTTCTCCTATTTCACCAACATCTTAAGAGCAGACTTGATATAGTTTTCTGCTGTATCCGTCGTTCCTTCAAAGAATTTCTTTATTTTCTTTAGCTCAGCAGCCTTGTAACCCAGAGCCAGCATGGCTTCCATGGCTTCTTCCAGTTCTTGGTTTTCATTGCTAGCTTGCACTGTAGCCTTGGCAGAAAGATCGTCACCAGCTATTACCACCTTACCTTCCAAGTCTAGCACCATCTGCTGGGCTGTTTTCTTACCAATCTTAGGAAACTTGGTTAGGTAGGTGATGTTTTTTTGCTCAATAGCTTGTACCAAGCCAGCATTATCATCTGCAGCAATGATAGCCAGGGCAGACACTGGGCCAATACCTGAGACTGAAATCAAGCTGAGAAAGAGTTGCTTCTCCTCCTCAGTCGCAAAACCATACAGCAGCTCCGCATCTTCTCTCACCACCTGGTGAACATAGACCTTGGCTTCCTGATGAAGATGCCCTGAATAAGCATAGGGGTTGGCCACATGAAGAATATAGCCGATAGAGTTGACTTCCAATACGATGTATTTAGCTGTAATTTTACTGATAATTCCTTTAAAATATTCGTACATAATCTTCCTTCTTTTTGTATCATTTTGCCTATCTAGTATACCATATTTTCTGTCTGGAAACTGCAAACAGAAGTGCAACTATTGGTTGACAAAATGTACAGGAAGCTGTATTCTCAAGATAACTAAAAGCTGTTAGGATAGAGTTAGCAAAGAAAAGGAGGCTGTCACAATGAAACTCGCTGATAAATTATTTGAACTAAGAAAAGAAAAAGGCTGGTCACAAGAAAAGCTAGCTGAACAAATCAATGTCTCTCGCCAGAGCATTTCCAAGTGGGAATCTGGCCTAGCACTGCCAGAGCTGGAAAAAATTGTAGAGCTGAGCAAGATTTTCCAGGTGACGACAGATTATCTGCTTTTAGAAGAAAGTGACAAACCAGAAATAAAACCCGTCCTCTCAGAAGACGAAAAGAACCGCTACTACAAGGAAGTGAAATCTTATGGCTTCTGGCAGGTTTTGTATATTTTTGTCTCAGCCCTGGCTATTTTTCTCTTTTTCGCAGGTTCTAGCTTTCCAGCAAAATTCACTGCCCTGGTCTGGTTGGCCTTCTTCCTCTTGATCGCATCAGCAGTAGCTATTAACAAGGCGTTAAAGATTAAGAAAAAGTATTTGGACAAGGTTATCGGGCTTGATGATTCTAAGAAAGAAGGGGCTCAAGATGAAACTAAAAACTGATAATCCCATACCTGTCAAAACTCGTCTGAAAGAGCTGATTGGAGACTGGCTCTTCATCTCAGGCTACCTCATTGCTCTTTTTTTACTAGCTATGGGTTTTTACTATCTGGTTTTAGGAGGCATTCCTGCATTCACTGAAGTCCAGAGCCAACTTCTGGCTTTTTCTACCTCCGTCCTGCCTCTAACTATCATCTTTGCTTGGCTCGACTATCGAAAAGGTAGTTTTGGCAAGCGCTGGGCAGGTTTACAGTTGGTTTACAAGCATAGGAGCTTTGCTCACAGCCTTTTGCGCTCTGCTATCAAGTTTTTTCCTTGGCAACTTGGACATATGGGAGCTATCCGTAGTGCTTATCAAGCAGATGCTCTGTCAATTTTCTTGTCAACTTTAGCAGGGATTCTCTTCTTGATTTTTCTGCTGATGGGACTGCTTCGCAAGGACAAACGCCATCCAGCTGATTTGCTTGCTGGAACGCAAGCTCAGCTCAAACATCAAAAACAGCTCTAGTTCTATAACTAGAGCTGTTTTCTCTTCTATCAGAGTTTAGTATTTCCCCAACTCCCGTAGGCTAGTATGATTTTCCTGAATGCGGCGGAACATTTTTTCTATATCCGACTTGGTAAAGTTAACCAAGACCGGCCGGCCGTGTGGGCAGTTATAAGGATTGTCACACTGGGACAGCTGAAAGAGCAAGTCACGCGCAGAGTAGTCATCCAGACTGTGATTGGCCTTGATGGAGCGTTTGCAACTCATCATAATAGCTAGCTCTGCTCGATATTTCTTGATGGAGACTTCCTTGGTCAAGAGAAGCATATCACACATCTCATAGATGCCGGCCTCAATCTCCTCTTCCTTGAACCAAATCGGATGCTCACGGAGGATAAACTGGTTAGCTCCGTACTCTTCTAAAAAGATGCCTGCATCTTCTAACAGCTCCATCCGCTGCTTGATTCGCAGCATATCGTCTGCTGGAAATTCAAAGATATAGGGCACCAAGAGCTGCTGTTGGCTATTATCCACATCCCCAATCTTCTCCCGATAATACTCATACTTGACCCGCTCTTGGGCAGCATGCTGGTCAATAATGTAAAGGCCACCCTTGCCCTGAGCAAAGAGATAGGTGCCATGCATCTGACCGAAATATTCTAACTCTGGGAAGCTTGACTTCTCTTCTTGTTCCAACTTATCTACAGCTCGCTCCAGACTGACCTGGTCTAGCTCTGGATGGTCTAACTGGTCATAGCTGGCCGGCTTTCTCTCTGCAAATTTGACCGAAGTCGGTTGCGGTTCTGCTTTTTCGTCTGTCGCTTCATGAATAGGCTTTGCTGACTCTTCAAAGGATAACTGCTGCTCTGCCACCTCTGGTTTGAGGAAGAAGTCATTCCGCTCCTTATCGTAGTAGAGGCGATTTTCTTTCAGAGGAAGACTGGTCTGTTCGGGTTTAGTCGCACGCTTAACAGTTGATTTGGCTAGATTTTCCAAAGCATCTGGGATAAGGTCCTGCTCCTTGAGACTAGCCGCAATGGCTTGCGAAATCAAGGCCATGAGTTCCCGTTCTTTAGAAATCCGCACCTCTTGCTTGGTCGGATGGACATTGACATCGGCTAGGTAAGGATCAATCTGAATATTGATGACCGCTAGCGGAAAGCGACCTACCATAAGCTTGCTGCCGTAGCCGTCCAAAATAGCACGATTGAGCAGGAAATTCTTAATGTAACGGCCGTTGATGAGAATCGTAATATAATTGCGGTTCGCACGAGTCAACTCAGGCAGACTGACATAGCCGCTCACCTCAAAGTCCAAATCTGAAGCAGATATTTCCACCATTTTCTTAGCTGTTGCCAAACCATAGATGCCTGCAATAGCCTGACGCAGATTACCACTGCCAGCAGTCCGTGTCATTTCGCGACCGTCACTAATAAGGGTGAAAGCCACTTCTGGATGGGCCAGACTAAGCCGATTAATCACATCAACGATATGGGACAGCTCAGCCTGCTGGCTCTTCATATACTTGAGCCGGGCTGGAGTATTAAAGAAGAGATCCTCAATCTTGATTTTCGTTCCCACCGGACTGCTGGTAGGCTCATGCTCTTCTATCTCACCGCCTTGGGCAACTAGCAAAGTCCCGTGCTGGCCATTTTCTGTTGCAGTCTCAATGGTAAAACGCGAGACAGAAGCAATGGAAGGAATGGCCTCGCCGCGAAAACCCAGTGTCCGAATCCGAAAGAGATCCGCCTGTTTCTTGATTTTACTGGTAGCATGGCGGCGAAGGGCCAGAGGGACATCTTCGTGATCTATGCCCTCGCCATTATCCGTCACCTGGATAGTCTTGAGTCCGGCCTCCTCGATTTCAATGGTAATTTGGCTAGCACCCGCATCAAGTGAATTTTCCACCAGCTCCTTGACCACGCTGCTAGGTCGCTCAATGACCTCACCGGCCGCAATCTGATTGGCTAGAATTTCTGGAAGTTCGATAATTTTTGACATCATTTTCTCCGTATTTGTTCTGCTATCTATTATAACACATTGGGCTCTTTCTATCAGAAGGCAGCCTTTTCTCAACCACTCTGCTCACAAGACAAACCAGATAGACACAAATAGCTGCCACATGGTCAAAAGGGCTTGTTTTCGCTGCCAAGTTGCGGTTTAATAAAGGTGAAAGGAGGAAGTTATGAAAGTTAAGCTAAGAATCGATTCTCAAGTCACCGAAGACTCCGTCAGCATTGAGGCTCGCCTCATGACAGAAAGCATTCAGGAATTGGTCCACTTTGCTCAACATCTAGGCAAGGAGGAAAAGATTCATGTCAAGAAAGAAGACAACATCTATCTGCTGGACGCTAAGGAAATCCACCGAATCTATACAGAAAATCGTCAGGTCCGGGTCCGAACGGCAAAAGACAGCTATCGAGCTCAACAAGCTCTTTATCAGTTGCTACAGGTCCTGCCGGACTATTTTCTGCAGATTTCTCAGTCGGAGATTCTCAACAGCCGACAAATTAACCACCTCAAGCTGACTCCAAATGGTCTGATTCAAATATTTCTGAAAAACGGTGATCAGACATACTCGTCCCGCCGTTATCTCAAATCTATCAAAGAAAGGTTGCAATTATGAAAACTCGTCTTAAAGAACTCTTTTTCGGAGGGATTGGAGGGATTTTCATTGGTCTCTTCTTCTCCATAGTTGTTTCTTATTTTTACAATCCAGCTTATCTACCGCTTCACCCTCGCTCTCCTATTGGCCACTTCTTTTTGAGCCAGCATGTCCATGTTTCCCTCATCATGCTCTACTGCCTGTTTATCTGGTTTGTCATGGGAGTTATTTTCAGATGGAGTGGAAACTTCTTCCAAAGAGACTGGAGCATCCTGCGCTCCGTCGTCAGCCACTATGGCGTGATGATTCTGACCTTTGCACTTTTGGCCAACCTAGCTGGATTTTTCCCAAGAGAAAAAATACTTAGCCTGACACTGACCGCCGTCGGGGAATTCACTCTCATTTATCTGCTTATTTCAGGCGCTATCTACTGCCACACCTACCGTAAAATTCAAAAAATCAATAGCGACTTGTCTAACAAATCATGAGAAACAAAAAACAGTTCAAATTTGAACTGTTTTTATTCTACTGGCGGAATTGGAGGCATAAACAGCTCTTTCAAATCATCAACTGTATCTGCTCTCATCCATTCTGCCATTCCTGGTTTCCAGACTAAGGTCGAAGGGAGGAATTGCCCTGATAGAGACATTTGTGTTAGGGTATTTCTATCATAAGGTCCAGATGCTTGTCCATTGTCAGCAATATGGTAAGCAGTTGTTGGAATCGGAGGAGGCGAAACCACTGACTGTTGTTGGGAGTTGCCTGACATCATATTATTCATAGCTCCAGCAATATTTTGGCCTACAGCACCTCCTACTGCCATTCCTGCCATCATAGCAGCGGGGTTGAAGCCTGAATCGCCTCCCAGAGAAACTGTTCCCGAACCATTAGCGCCCATTTGCCCCAATGCATCAGCGCCAGCAATACCAACTTCGGACTGCTTTTCAACTTGAAATGCACCTAGGTTTGCAGATTGTGTTTGCTTATGTTGCGCATATTGTCCTTCTTCACGTTGGATACGTATCCGTTCAACATAGTCAGTAGTTTCAGCTTGTATTTTAGCTGTGGTAACATCCTTGGTAACCAACATAAGCTGTTGATAGCCTTGACTTGATTTATCTATCTCTATTGCAGCTATATCAAGACTTGAAACAGTGACACCAAAATTCTCCTTTAATCTTTCCATGACATCATGTTCAAGAGCTTCATTAATTTGTGAAATTTTGCTTTCAAGATTAATGACAGGAATGTTATTCTCTGTAGGAGCATTGGTTACAATATGTTTAGCATATCGGGCTACAGCATCCCGAATCTGCTTTTGAAAATCATCAAGATTAAAAGTATTCAACCTGTGTAACTTAATAAATTCTTTATAATCAGTAATTTTAAAATTAATCGTACCACGAACCGCAACAGGAACACTAAAGTCTAAAAACCTTGGATCATAGACATCAAAAAACGGTACTGCAAACTTGACTTGAATAATTTGCGCAAGATTGATGAAATAGACTTCTGCTGGAAATGGTGTGCCACCTTCATAAGCCAGACCTACTATGCTTGCTAGTACAGGAAAGTTAGAAGTCTTAATAGTCTGATCATACGGACCTACAATAAAGTCCTGTAGTGTCCCATCTTTTTGTTTATAGACAAAGACGGCAACCTCTCCGTCTTTGACCCGCAAGGATGACCCCCAACGAATGGCATTTTCTCTATCGCCTGTTCCCTGCTCTACTCCCGCAGGATGCCACTTCCATATCAAATAGGACACTTCATCACAACGGATTTCATCCATGAAGCCGCCTGTTTTGTTTCTGCTAAATAAGTTCATACTTCTCTCCTTCATCTTCTCAAGAGTAAAATATACCAATCATTTATTTTCTTTTCTTCAAAAAAATGATTAGAAAAGAAAATAAAAACAATAGTACTCCGACTAGTGAAAAGAATCCTCCTATAATTACCATAATAGATCCGAACCAATTGCTGGAATCCACTTCTCTTTCTATCGTTGAAGCAACCCCAACCAAAGTAATCCCCATTCCAAACGATAACACAAATTGCAGTATAGCCGAACTTTTTATAGTTCTCATAAAGGATTTCAGCATTTTATGTTTTTGAGCCTGACTGTATAGCTGACTGATATATTGAAATTCCTTTGTGTTTCCGAAGGAAAGTGTCGCTTTCTGATATGCTTGTTCTAATTTTGTCTTCCAAGCTTCATAATCATAATCATACGAATTCATATTTGAGGTTGCAAGGATAACAAACTCATAAATATCCTCTTTCGTATTTGGAATATAAAAATTTCGAATGATTCCAATCTTTTGTTCTACGTTCTCAGTCTGCTCTAATTTATTCGCTAACTCCTCAACTCTACTCTGTGTCCTTGCCCCTCTCAACTCATATCCACAAGTTGGACAAAAGGACATAAAGGAATCTAATCTCTCAGCACAATTCGGACATTTATATAGTTCACCATCATATACTGTTTTTCGTTGCGATGTATCAGTTTCTCCCTTAGCTGTACCGCAGTTACTACAAAAATGTGCACCTTCAGCAAATGCTTGGCCACAATTTGTACAAAATCCCATTTTCTTTTTCTCCATTCTCCCATTTAACACCAATAAATCTATGGTCGTATACTCCATATTATACTGCTTTTTTGTTACCCTGTAAATCCTAATTACTGCTTCTTCAAAAGGTTCTAAGCGCCTACAACAAGAGTACTAAAAAAGAGCTTGATTAAGTATCAAGCTCTTATTTTTTACAACTTCTTCTTCAACTCGGCTACCGCCGCCATGACTTCCAGGGGAGTCATATTGTAGATGTCCAAGTCTCGGAGTTCAGCCAGGGCTGGATGTTCCGTTTCTTCTTCAAAAAGTGACATCTGCTCAGACACCTTTTGGGAGTCCATTCTGGACACTGAAAGAGAAGTCTCTCTTTTCTCTTGATTTTCCAAATCTGTCAAAATCGCATCTGCTCGCCTTAACAAATCCGTAGGTAAGCCAGCAATTTTTGCAACATGAATCCCATAGGACTTGTCAGCAGGTCCTGCTTCAATCTTATGCAAAAATGTCACTTGGCCATCTTTCTCTAGAGTTGCCACATGGACGTTTTCTAATCGTGTCAAGCTACTTGACAGGTCTGTCAACTCATGATAATGGGTTGCAAAAAGAGTCTTGGCCTTGGTACGATCATGAATATACTCAATAATTGCTTGCGCCAGAGCCATCCCATCATAAGTCGCAGTCCCCCGTCCCAGTTCATCAAAAAGGATCAAAGAGTGGTCACTTGCTTGTCGAATGGCCCGATTGGCCTCCATCATTTCCACCATAAAGGTCGATTGACCAGAAACTAAATCATCCGCCGCACCTATTCGTGTAAAGATAGCATCGAAAATCGGAAGACTGGCGACTTCCGCTGGTACATACGATCCCATTTGAGCCATGATGACAATCATTGCTAGCTGTCGCATGTAGGTTGACTTCCCGCTCATATTTGGTCCGGTAATCAGCTGAATATCTGTTCCTTGATCCAGCTCGATACTATTTGGGATGTAGCTTTGGGCTCCCATGACTTTTTCGACAACCGCATGACGGCCTTTTTTAATCTGCAAACTACGACTGCTTGTAAAGCTTGGACGGACTAAGTGTTGACTTTCAGCCACAACCGCAAAGCTCTGTAAAACATCGACCGTAGCTAGGGTTTGAGCTAAGGCTTGTAGCCGTTGAATATATTTTCCGACCTCTTCACGAATGCGCATGAAGATCTCATATTCCAGATTAGCAGACTTCTCACGCGCCTCCAACATCTCGCCTTCAATGCGCGCCAGCTCTTCCGTACCAAAACGCTCAGAATTTTTCAAGGTTGCTTTCCGGAAAAAATGGCTAGGGACATTGCCTAGTTGAGAATTGGTGACATGGAAATAGTAACCATCCTTCTTGTTATAATCAATTTTCAGATTAGTAATACCACTTGCCTCTCGCTCCTTGGCTTCAATGTCCGCAATCCAGCTAGTCCCCTCTCTCATGACCAAACGGTACTGGTCCAAAGTCTCGTCAAAACCAGTTCGAATGATATTGCCCTCAGTAATTACTTGTGGAGCATCTGGGTCAATAGCAGAGCTGATTAGATTTTCCAGCTCAGGAATCGCATCTAGCCTTGCCACCAAACTCTCCAGAGCTGGACTTTCAATCGTTTCTAAAATTGACCGAATCTGAGGAACATGGCTCAAAGTAGAAGACAATTGCAGGAGGTCCTTGGGATTGGTCTTGCCAAATGACACACGACTTACCAGGCGTTCAATATCATAGACGCCCTTGAGACTATCTGCCAAATCACTCCGCTCAAAGAAATAATCCAGAAAGACCTGAACGACATCTTGACGCTTGATGATTCGTCCCTTATCAATCAAGGGATGCTGGATCCAAGAACGAAGCAAGCGTCCTCCCATGGCTGTTTTTGTTTCATCCATGAGCCAAAAAAGACTACCATGCTTCTTGCCCGTCCGGGCATTTTCAGTCAAGTCCAGACTGGTCTTTGTCGCATAGTCCATCTGAAGAAAATCTTTTATCTCATAATGATGGACCTTTTTGAGATGGCTGAGCTCCCGCATCTGCGTCTGAAAAACATAAGCCAGAAGCTTCCCTGCCGTCTGCTTTTCTAAAGATGACAACTCATCTCCTAAGAGCTGAACGTCCTCCATTGCTTCCTCGACTTCTGACAGGAGTAGATTCATTTGTTTTGACAAAACCTGCTGCTCATCTTCTGACAAGCAATAACCTACGACTACTTCCCGAGCTCGGAGATTTCGAATTTCTCCACAAGCTTGGTCAAAATCTGATAGACTGGTCACCTGAAATTCTCCCGTAGCCAGATCCATATAGGCCAAGCCATAAGCTTGCTCCTGCCTATCCAAAGCAACCAAAAAGTTATTTTCTCCGGCTGGCTTACTAGAATCCACTACCGTACCCGGCGTAATAACCTGGACCACCTCGCGTTTGACCACCCCCACGGCCTGTTTAGGATCTTCCATCTGCTCTGCAATGGCAACCTTATAACCAGACTCAATCAAAACATCAATATATTGCTGGGCAGAGTGATAAGGTACACCCGCCATTGGAATGGGATTTTCTGAATTCTTATTACGGCTAGTCAGGGCAATCTCGAGAATCTGTGCCGCATTAACAGCATCCTCGTAAAACAACTCATAGAAATCACCCATACGAAACAGCAGGAAGGCGTCCTGATAGTCTTTTTTAATATCCAAGTACTGCTGCATACCTGGCGATATTTTTTCTGTTGCCATAGTTTCCTCTCTCGTTGACAAGTTAGGCCTGTAGGCTCCAACTCTCTAGTCCCTTCAATCCTGAGCACTTTTTGCTATACCATGAACTCTAATGGTTACCCAAGAATCATCTTACCTGATTTTACCATAAATAGAAAAAGGTTGAAACTTTTGTCTCAGCCCTATTTCATTCTTCAATTTACATCTTTGCCAAAATCTGCTCTTCGATTTCTTTGGCAGTATCCTGATTACGGCAAATTAATAGGAGTGTATCGGCACCTGCTAAGGAACCTAAAATCCTCTCATCCCTATTCTCATCAATGATGTTAGCCAGCACTGCAGCTTCTCCCAAGCGTGTATGCAAAACCAAGGTAAATTCCGCACGGGCTACCCCTCTAAGATGGTAAGACAAAACCTCAGTCAAATCAATTCGAGCCGTTTCTTGCGCTAAAACATAATAGAGCTGGCCGTTTTTCTTGACTTTAATTAGACCAATTTCTCGCAAATCGCGGGATAAAGTCGTCTGAGTTACATAAATACCCTCTTCTTCCAGACGAGTCTGGATATCCTTTTGTGTCCCTAACTTCTCCTCTTTAATCATTTTCTTGATTAAGTCATGACGTTTCTTCTTTTTCATTTTCCCCTCGGTAGTTGTATATTTATACTCTAAATTATACCAAAAAATTGTTATGATACCCAAAAAATTTGAAGATTCCTTTAAAAATGTGATAAAATAGTAATATTAAAAGACTCAAAGGAGCACCTATGGATAATAAACAAATCATTGCCAGCGAATTGGCCAAGGTGATTGACAGCCTGGACCAAGACGCTATTTTAAATTTACTCGAACAGCCAAAAAGTTCTGATTTAGGAGATATCGCCTTTCCTGCTTTCTCATTGGCCAAAGTAGAACGCAAGGCTCCTCAAGCTATTGCAGCTGATATTGTCGAAAAGATTGACACAACTCACTTTGACAAGGTTGTTGCAACTGGACCATATGTCAACTTTTTCTTAAACAAAGCTGAGATTTCTGGTCAAGTTATTAAAGACGTAGTTAAAGAAGGGGCTGACTACGGACAACAAAATGAAGGCAAGGGCGAAAATGTTACTATCGACCTTTCAAGTCCAAACATCGCCAAGCCATTCTCAGTTGGTCACTTACGCTCTACCGTTATCGGAGATGCTCTTTCTAACATCTTCCGCAAAATGGGCTACAATACCATCAAAATCAACCACTTGGGTGACTGGGGTAAACAATTCGGTCTCCTCATGGTCGCTTATAAAAAATGGGGAAGCAAGGAAGCTGTCGAAGCAAATCCTATTGACGAACTGCTACAACTCTATGTCCGTATCAATGCCGAAATCGAAAACGACCCCGCCTTGGATGACGAAGGACGCTTGTGGTTTAAAAAGCTAGAAGATGGTGATCCAGAAGCAACTGAACTTTGGCAATGGTTCCGTGACGAAAGCTTGGTGGAATTCAACCGTATCTATGAACTTCTCGGGGTTGAGTTTGACAGCTTAAACGGGGAAGCCTTCTACAACGACAAGATGGATGAAGGAATTAAAATCCTTGAAGAAAAAGGCCTTTTGGAAGAATCAAAAGGTGCTAGCATTGTCAATCTTGATGATGTCAACCTTCCTCCAGCTATGATCAAAAAATCTGACGGAGCTACGCTTTACATCACTCGTGATATTGCAACTGCCATGTACCGGGCTCGTACCTACAACTTCGTCAAAAGTATCTATGTCGTAGGACAAGAACAGTCTAACCACTTCCGCCAGCTCAAAGCTGTACTTAAGAAGATGGGATTTGACTGGAGCGATGATATGACTCACGTAGATTTCGGTCTCGTTACTAAGAACCGCCAAAAACTGTCTACACGTAAAGGAAATATCATTCTTCTTGAGCCAACCTTGCAAGAAGCGATCAGCCGTGCAAAATCTCAAATTGAAGACAAGAATCCAGAACTTGAAAACAAAGAAGCTGTTGCTCATGCAGTTGGTGTCGGTGCGGTTAAATTCTACGATTTGAAGACAGACCGTCGCAATGGGTATGACTTTGACTTGGAAGCCATGGTATCCTTTGAAGGAGAAACAGGACCTTATATCCAATACGCTTATGCTCGTATTCAATCTATCCTTCGTAAGGCAGACTTCACACCTGATGCAAATGCTGACTACCGTCTAAACGATGCTGAAAGCTGGGAAATCATCAAGCTCCTTCAAGACTTCAGCCGTGTTGTAAAACGTGCTGCAGATAACTATGAGCCATCATTGATCGCTAAGTATGCTATTAGCTTGGCTCAAGCCTTCAACAAATACTATGCACACACACGGATCTTGGACGAAAGCCCAGAACGCGATAGCCGTTTGGCCCTCAGCTACTCTACTGCCGTAGTCCTAAAAGAAGCTCTCCGCCTACTTGGTGTTGATGCTCCAGAAAAAATGTAAGAAGCTAAAAATGCGCTCTAAAGAGCGCATTTTTAATTTGTTCAACTAGCCGTATTCTAACTGATCCAGCTTAATTTAGCATTTTTAACACAGCATTTTCTAACAATATCATCAAAGGGCGACCATAGAATAATCGACTGCTTCATTCGTCTTATTTTTATTTGTAAAACAAATGCACCTCCTAAAAAGGTGCATTTGTTATGTTATATCCAAGCAACAATTACTTGTTTATTCCTCCACAAAACGTCCTAAGATATGGACGTTCTCTGAAACAGAGACAAAGGCTTGCGGGTCGGTTTTACGTATAATGTATTTAAACTCATTGTACTCAGCCCGAGTAATTACTGTGATCAGAATTGCCTTTTCCTGATGATTGTAGGTTCCTTCTGCACCATTGATCATGGTAGCTCCTCGATGCAAGCGGTTGTGGATTTTCTCAATAACCTTATCTGGACAACTGGTAATAATCATGGCCTGCATTTTCTTTTGCTTAGTAAATACAGCATCTGTTACCCGACTGGATACGAAGATGGTAATCATCGAATAAAGTGCATAGGTCCAGCCAAAAGTCAGACCTGCAATCAGCATAATCACCCCATTCACCATGAAGGAAATACTACCGACATTACGGCCTGTCCGCTTACGAACAGTCAAACTGACAATATCCGTTCCGCCACTAGAAATATTATTTTTCAAAGCAAAGCCAACACCAGTTCCCATCACGACGCCCCCAAAAAGAGCATTGATAATAGGGTCCTGTGTTAAAACTACCTCTGGAACGATCTGAATGAAAAAGGAACTCATACTGACTGTTATGAAGGTGAAAACCGTAAACTTATGTCCAATTTGATACCAAGCCACAATCATCAGCGGAATGTTGATTAAATAGAAGGTAAGGGAAACTGGAATTGTCATCCCAATAAATCTCTCACTCAAGGCAGAAAAAATCTGAGCTAGACCTGTTGCCCCACTAGAATAAACATGCCCAGGCTGAAAAAAGAAATTCACAGCAACAGCTGAGAGAAAACCATAGACAATCGAAGCCGAGATTTTCTCATCATACTTTTCCTTAGAAATGCTCTGTAGTACTTTCAAGAGCCGAAAATTATAGGCCAATCGGCGAATCCTATAGCGTAGGATCTTATAAAACTTAGTCTTTTTCATTTACTTCCACTTGTAAATTCAGTTCATCTAACTGTTTTGCAGCCACAGGGCTCGGAGCCTGTGTCATTGGGTCAGTCGCCTTGTTGTTCTTAGGAAAGGCAATGACTTCACGGATATTTTCTTCTCCTGCTAAGAGCATCACGAAGCGATCAAGCCCGATAGCCAAACCACCATGTGGTGGGAAACCATAGTCCATGGCTTCAAGAAGGAAACCAAATTGATCATTAGCTTCTTCAGCTGAGAAACCAAGAGCCTTGAACATGCGTTCTTGAAGGTCTTTTTGGTTGATACGAAGGCTACCACCACCAAGCTCATAACCGTTTAAGACGATATCATAAGCAATAGCGCGGACCTTAGCCAAATCACCTTCTAATTCGTGAGCTGTTTCCGCTTGAGGAAGGGTAAATGGATGGTGGGCGCTCATGTAACGATCTTCTTCTTCAGACCATTCAAACATTGGCCAGTCAACCACCCAAAGGAAGTTGAATTTATCGTTATCAATCAAGTCAAGCTCTTTAGCAATACGTCCACGGAGGGCACCAAGCGTTGCATTCGCCACTTCAAGCGTATCTGCTACAAAGAGAACCAAATCCTTATCTTCAAGATCAAGCGCTGTTATCAAGTCTGCTTGGATGCTAGTCAAGAACTTAGCAACTGGTCCGTTTAATTCTCCATCCACAACCTTAACCCAAGCAAGGCCCTTAGCTCCATACTGCTTGGCTACTTCGGTCATCTTGTCGATGTCTTTACGTGAATAGTTGTCTGCAGCGCCTTTGACGACGATTGCTTTTACTGCCGGAGCTTCTGAAAAGACTTTGAAGTCTACACCTTTGACCACTTCTGTCAGGTCCTGAAGCAACATGTCAAAACGAGTATCTGGCTTGTCAGAACCATATAGGGCCATTGCATCATCGTACTTCATACGAGGGAATGGAAGCGTCACTTCGATTCCTTTTGTTTCCTTCATGACGCGCGCAATCAAGCCCTCTGTGATGTCTTGGATTTCTTGCTCACTAAGGAAGGAAGTTTCCAAGTCGACCTGGGTAAACTCAGGCTGACGATCGCCACGCAAGTCTTCGTCACGGAAACATTTAACGATTTGGTAATAGCGATCAAAACCAGCATTCATCAACAATTGCTTAGTAATTTGTGGACTTTGAGGAAGAGCGTAGAAATGGCCTTTATTGACACGAGATGGCACCAAATAATCGCGTGCCCCTTCAGGTGTTGACTTGGAAAGGAAAGGTGTCTCCACATCGATAAATTCCAACTCATCCAAGTAGTTGCGGATAGAATGGGTCACCTTAGCACGAAGTTTGAGATTTTCCAACATCTCTGGACGACGAAGGTCGAGGTAGCGGTAACGCAAACGTGTATCGTCATTGGCTTCAATGCCGTCTTTAATTTCAAAAGGAGTTGTTTTAGCGGTGTTTAGAACCTCCAGGCTTTGCACGTGTAATTCTACAGCACCTGTTGCCAATTTATCATTAGCCTGCTCTCTGGCTACCACTTGACCTGTCACCTCGATGACAAACTCACTGCGCAGACTTTCTGCTGTCTCCATCACATCCTTTGAAACAGTCTCAGGATTGATAACCAGCTGCATGATGCCTTCACGGTCTCGCAAATCAATGAAAATCAAGCCACCCAAGTCTCGTCTACGAGCAACCCAGCCTTTCAAAGTGATTTCTTGACCTACGTGCTCCTTGCGAACACGTCCAGCATACATCGAACGTTTCATTATTTTTCTCCAAACTTTTAATTCTTGTTCTATTTTACCATAAAGATAGAGGGATAAGCTTGTCCCTCAAGATTTTTTTAGAAAAATCAATTTTTGCCATATAAGAGAGCTTAAAAAGAGTCGATTCAAGCCTAGTCTGCCTTCTTGTCCTCTTCAAATAAAGCAGGTGCCAAGGCCTTACTGACCATAGCTGTTAAAAATCGAAAAAAACCCGCCGCCAAGCCAAATATAGGAGCTAGATAGCGGAAAAAGAAATCTCCCCTAATAAATAAACACAGAAGACCTGTTATGATAAATAAAGCTACTGCCTGAATAAGGGAGAGCATGACTATTTTTTTCATTCAATATTCCTTTGTAGATGATCATTTGTAGTTGCTCAAGTAAAACAGAGGGCTGGAATAGAATTCCAGCACCTGTTGCTTTCACTTGCTTAGAGTCCAATTTGGGCCAAGACATCCTGAAAATCTGCCTTAATAGCCTCGAGTGACACTGTCACTTCTTGACGTGTCTCATTATTTTTGACAGTCAGCTCGCCACTTTCCAGCTCGCTCTCGCCAAGAGTAATAATGGTCTTCGCTTGGAAGATGTCCGCTGATTTAAACTGGGCCTTAATCTTGCGGTCCAAATAGTCCCGTTCAGCCGCAAAACCTTGTGCTCGGAGAGACTGGACTAATTCCAAAGCTTTGCCATTGGCACCAGCTCCCAAAACAGCAATATAAGCGTCCAGACCCGTCTCAATCGGAAGCTCCACACCTTGCTTGTCCAAGACGAGAAGCAAGCGTTCCAAGCCCATACCAAAGCCGACACCTGGTGTCTCAGGACCACCAAAGTAGGCAACCAGCCCATCATAACGGCCACCCGCACAAATGGTCAACTGACTGCCAGCCACCTCAGTCGTAAACTCGAAAATCGTGTGGTTGTAATAATCCAAGCCACGGACCATGTTGGTATTGATAACATAAGGAATCTGTAAGGTCTCTAACATAGAGCGAACAGCCGCAAAGTAAGCACTGCTCTCCTCATCCAAATAGTCCAGAATAGAAGGCGCACCCTCTACGGCCACCTTATCCTCAGGCTCTTTAGAATCCAGCACGCGCAGCGGATTTTCCTCCAAGCGACGTTGACTGTCAGCAGACAGACTAGCCTTCAGTGGAGTCAGATAATCAATCAAGGCCTGACGATAAGCTGCTCTGCTCTCAGGATTACCCAGTGTATTTAGCTCTAAGCTGACATTGGTGATGCCAATTTCCTTGAAGAATTGAGCTGCCATAGCAATCATTTCTACGTCTGTTGCAGGATTGCTAGATCCAAAGCACTCTGCTCCAATCTGGTGAAATTCCCGCAGACGACCTGCTTGTGGACGTTCATAGCGGAACATAGAGCCCATATAGTAGAGCTTGACAGGCTTTTGAACTTCCGGTGCGAAGAGCTTGTTTTCCACATAAGAACGAACGACAGGAGCTGTCCCTTCCGGACGAAGGGTGATGTGGCGGTCCCCCTTATCATAAAAGTCGTACATTTCCTTGGTCACAATGTCTGTCGTATCTCCAACAGAACGGCTGATAACTTCATAATGTTCAAAAATAGGAGTACGAATCTCAGCATAATTGTATTTCCTAAATGTCTCACGGGCAAATTCTTCGACATATTGCCACTTGGCAGACTCTTGTGGGAGAATATCTTGAGTTCCCTTTGGTTTTTGTAATTTCATCTTCTCACCTCTGTCTTCTTTAGTACCTATATTTTACCACAAGTCCAGCATTTTTAGGAGTACAAATGGTATTTTCCAACAGTAAGAAGTAAATCCGTTTTCATTATGGAAAATATCTTGAAAAAATGTCAGAATTGTGAGAAAATAAAAACAATTCCAGCTAGTATAGAAGGAGATACCTATGAGAGACGATATCAAAATCAACGAACGAGCAGCTGCCATTCAGGATAAACTAGTAGAAAAACTCGAACGCATTTACGACCCAGACGTCGAGCTAGATGTATACAACCTAGGCCTGATTTATGAAATCAACCTAGACGAAAACGGCCACTGCAAGATTGTCATGACTTTTACGGACACAGCCTGTGACTGTGCTGAGAGCCTCCCCATCGCCATCATGGACTCTCTTAAGAAGATTGATGAGATCGAAAGTGTCTCTGTCGAAGTCACTTGGTCTCCTGCTTGGAAAATCACCCGCATCAGCCGTTTTGGCCGTATTGCACTAGGGATCAGCCCTAAATAAAAAAACGACTACTTCGTCTATCATTGAAATAAAATATTGAACCCGCTAGAAAAACTAGCGGGTTCTTTTGTTATCTATAGGTTATTTCTTACCAGTTTCTTCTGGTTTCCAGAAGTCAGTCACAGCACCTTTAGCGGCAGAGGATACCATATGGGCATATTTACCAAGTACCCCGCGACTATAAAGCGGTGGAATGGTCGTTTCTGCCTTACGTTTTGCTAGCTCTTCATCAGAGACAGCCATGGAAATTTCTTTGGTGTCTTGGTCAACGGTTACTATATCACCCGTGCGAAGGTAGGCGATCGGGCCACCATCCTGAGCTTCGGGAGCAATGTGTCCAACAACCAAGCCGTAAGTACCACCTGAGAAGCGACCGTCTGTCAGAAGGGCAACCTTGTCCCCTTGACCTTTCCCTACAATGATAGAAGAAAGCGACAGCATTTCCGGCATACCAGGGCCACCTTTTGGTCCAACGTAACGAACTACAACCACATCACCATCGACTACTTCATCGGCCAACACTGCATCAATAGCGGCTTCTTCTGAGTCAAAGACCTTGGCTGGTCCGACGTGGCGACGTACCTTAACACCAGAAACCTTGGCAACAGCACCGTCTGGAGCCAGATTACCATGCAAGATGATCAATGGACCGTCTGCACGTTTTGGATTTTCAAGTGGCATAATGACCTTTTGACCTGGTGTCAGATCCGCAAAGTCTGCCAGATTTTCCGCTACCGTCTTACCAGTACAAGTGATGCGATCACCGTGCAGGAAGCCATTCGCCAAGAGATATTTCATCACAGCAGGCACTCCACCAACCTCATAAAGGTCTTGGAAGACATACTGACCAGATGGTTTCAAGTCGGCCAAATGTGGCACCTTCTCTTGAATGACATTAAAGTCGTCCAGTGTCAGCTCAACATTAGCCGCATGAGCCATAGCTAGCAAATGCAAAGTAGCATTAGTAGAGCCACCCAGAGCCATGGTCACTGTGATCGCATCTTCAAAGGCTTCACGCGTCAAGATATCAGAAGGTTTCAACCCCATCTTAAGCATATTAACAACCGCACGTCCAGCCGCTTCAATGTCTTCTTTTTTGTCAGCTGATTCTGCAGGGTGAGAAGAGGAGCCTGGCAAGCTCATACCCAGAACTTCAATGGCTGTAGCCATAGTATTGGCCGTGTACATACCACCACAGCCACCAGGGCCAGGGCAGGCATTACACTCGAGACGTTTCACGTCCTCCTCGGACATATCTCCGTGGTTCCATTTTCCGATTCCTTCAAATACGGAAACTAAGTCAATATCCTTCCCATCAAGATTTCCAGGTGCAATCGTTCCACCGTAGGCGAAGATTGCAGGAATATCCATATTGGCAATAGCGATCATAGAGCCTGGCATGTTCTTGTCACAGCCACCAATGGCCACAAAGGCATCCACATTGTGACCGCCCATGGCAGCTTCGATAGAATCCGCAATGATATCACGAGAGGTCAAAGAAAAGCGCATCCCTGGCGTACCCATGGCAATCCCATCCGCGACGGTAATCGTGCCAAATTGCACAGGCCAAGCACCAGCAGATTTAACCCCTTCTTTTGCTAGCTTACCGAAGTCATGCAAGTGCATGTTACAAGGGGTATTTTCCGCCCAAGTCGAAATCACCCCTACAATAGGTGTTTCAAAATCTTTGTCCGTCATTCCTGTAGCCCGAAGCATGGCACGGTTTGGTGATTTAACCATGCTATCGTAAATCTTACTTCTATGACGATTTTCTAGCTTATCTGTCATGTCTATTCCCTTCCTATCAGTGGTCTTTGTGTCCTATATTATACCACACTTGCCCTCAAATGAACAGGAGAAAATTTTTAAATTTTCAGAATTTTATAAAAATAATTGCTCTGCTATTTTCAAATTAAATAAAAAAATCTGTCAAGTAACTTTACTTTACAAAAAACTTTTGATATACTGTTAAAGTTGATGTAAATCATCAAACTGAATCGAAATCATAAACTAAAAGGAGAAACAAACAATGGCAGTACCTGCACGTCGCACATCAAAAGCGAAGAAAAACAAACGTCGTACTCACTACAAAGTAACAGCTCCATCTGTAACTTTTGACGAAACTACTGGAGATTACTCACGTTCTCACCGTGTATCACTTAAAGGATACTACAAAGGACGTAAGATCGCTAAAGCTGCTGCAGCTGAATAATAGAAGGGAGATACCATGCGCGTAAATATTACACTTGAACACAAAGAATCTGGTGAACGCTTGTACCTTACTTCTAAAAACAAACGTAACACTCCAGACCGTCTTCAATTGAAGAAATACTCACCAAAACTTCGCAAACACGTTGTGTTTACAGAAGTTAAATAATTGAGATGAAGAAAAACCTATGAAACGTTGATTTCATAGGTTTTTTTCTTTTTGAGAAAATGCTATATATCACAATATAAATCAATCGAATCACTAGATTTTTATGAAATGAATTAGATGTTTGGAGACATAAAAGACAGTAGTATCAAATCTACTATCTTTTCATTTGTTAGATAAATTGTCAATAATAGTAGTAGTTATTACTATGTTACCAAAACCTAAAACAGCATATCTCCAATGCACGCAATAAGATAATAAATAAGAACCGAAAACAGAGTTATTATTACCCCAACAACGACCGTATATAATATTATTTTTGTCTGACTTAAACTACTTATAAAGTTTTTTACCCTTTCATCTGATTCTATCATTTTATACTCTTCAGTAGTTTTATCCTTTAATAAATCCGATACAGTATTTAAGTTGTTTTGCTTTTTAATTTTCTCGATCTCAAGCGATGTCTTTACAGTCCAGAAGAACAAGACTCCATAAATTATAAATCCTATTTTCCCAAAAATCATAACAGATGGAAAAATACTAAAACATGTTACTGCCATTAAAACTATAAATTTTTTAGTAAGATATGTACTTCTATCGCCCTTCATTTTGAAACCCCTTTCATCCCTTTTTACTAAATTATATACCATTGATTATTTTAAGTCAATAATTTTTATTCCATTTAAGTTTTTTTTTAATAAATATCTCATATAACATGATTTGTTTAAGATCTTGATGATTGCTAAAACTACAAATATATTTGAATTTTTGACAATATATCTCTTATGATATATACTATGTACTAGTAATTAATTTATCAATTTCAATATAAAATATTTCAAACGAGATTTAATATGCAATCAATAGGTAATAAAATTAAAACAAAAAGAAAGTCACTCGGACTTTCTCAAAAAGATTTGGCTGATGGAATTTGCGAACAAAGTTTAATTAGTAAAATCGAACGAACGAACTATTTCCCTTCCGCTGATATTCTTTATAAGTTATCACAAAAACTTCAAGTGGATATAAACTTCTTTTTCGATGAATCGTATGAGACTGTCTCTGATTTACGAAAGTTTATTACCATGTCCTCAAAGCTTTTAGAACATAGAAATTACACTGATTTAGAATATCTTTACAACCTTGAAAAAAGTAAATCAAATTCATTTAATGAGGATGAACAATCTTATTTAACATGGATTGAAGCTATTATACTCTTTTATAACTATGATAAAAAAGATAGTGCAATCGAGTTGCTTAAAAATCTTATTGACTCTTTATTCGATTATAAAAAAAATATTTTTTTAAAAGCTCTGAATACTCTAACAAATTTCTACTCAAATATAGGTTATAACGAAGAATATGAAAGAAACTACAAGAAACTTCTTCAAATCTATTCAACAAAAGATTTCCAATTAAAAGAGGATATAGAAGGATATATTCGGTTAAAATATAATTTTGCTCATCATTTAACGATTAACGGTCAATTACTGGATGCTTTAGAAACAGCATTAGAAACCATAGATTTTTGTAAAAATAATAATACAGCATATCAAATGCCTTCTCTACTTCTTCTCGTTGCTAATTCTTGTGAAAAATTTCTATCTAAAGAAGAGATTATACAATATTACACTGAAGCAAAAACACTAGCTAAATTATACGGAAATGATGTGCTCTATCTCAAAATAAAAAACTACTTAATCAATTACAATAGTGATTAAACTCTTTTTAATATATTTATTCATATGAGAAAAATTCTTATATGTTCGAATATAGAAAAGCTAGCAGAGAGATTTCGGCTGGCTTTTTTATACCTAAATTACTACTAATGCCTTTATTTAAAGACATACCACTTAAAACCAACCTTCCGAAATATACATTTTTTCCATAAAGGCAATTAGTATAAAATGATGAATAAGCAAGACTTACTTTAGATCCTTAAAGCATCTACATGACTAGAAATCTTGATTTTAAGGGCTTTTTTTGATTTTAACAAAATATCTGCATTTTATATTATCTATTCTAAACTGAAAAATCAATTTAAAGTTTTTATAATAGCTACAGTTTCTTTAATATTCAATTTATCTAGATAACAGAAATTCATCAATTTCTACTTTTAATGTAGATTCTAACTAGCTTAATTATAGGAATTACGTTATAATGAAGCCAAATAATGGCATATGTGGTGGCGAGATTATGTTTTATAAAACAAGACAAACTGGAATATCCAATGACGTTCAATAAGGTAAAGTCAAGTCCAAAAAAGTAATAAAAAATTATAACTAAAAAGGAGAATTACAATGTCTAGACAATGGAAGAAATCGATTCTTACTCTCTTCACTCTCCTAGCACTCTTCGTGATTGCTGGCTGCGGACAAAACCAAAAGACAGACAAAAAAGTCGCTCAATCTGATCAGAAAACGGCCACCCTGTCTGGAGAATGGGAATCTGTAGATGAACTTGAATCGATTCAAAAAGTGTTCATTCCCAAAGGTATGAAGGGCATCACTTTTGCAAGATTCATTGAAGCTTTCAAAGACTTTAAAATGGCACTAAAAGTTGACGGAAATACTGTTAACCTAAGTTATGATTACGATGTCACACCTTTTGCCAAAGCCTTTTATTCGATATACAAAGATAAAGATAAAACAACAGAAGCTGATTTCATTAAAGAAGTTTATAAAGGCGAGTCAAGTTTTTCTGAAGAATTCAAACAATATAAAGTAAGCATGGATAATGACAGTGGCATTTTCAGATATTCTGCAACAGGAGATATTGATAAAAGCAAACAAACCATCTCATTTAAAGAAGGGTTGTCAATTCTTAATTCCTTCCCTGCTTCTGTAGGCGATAAATTAGATCCAGTCGTTTACAATTATGAGATCAAGGATGGTATTCTCTATCTCTATGCAGACGGTACCACCACAAAGGAAGGACTCCCTGCTCACTTTGAATTCCGTTTCAAACAAGTTCAAAAACAAGAGAAGAAATAGAAAGGAGAAGCAAAGATGTTTAAAAAATATATGAAAGCATTCTTAATCGCTTGCTGCTCTCTCTTTGTACTCACAGGATGCGGAAATAATTCTAACTCTAACTCTAGCTCTAGCACTGCCAAAACCTCTACCCTTGATGGAAAATGGGAAGCTGTTGACTTTAGAAGTTCAGTTGAACGTAGTTTAGGCTATCAAGACTTTGATGAAGAAAAGGCTACGCGGCTAAACTATTCTGACGGCTGGAAAGATCTAGCACCTACATTGAATATTTCTAACAATAAGGTTGAATTTGAATATACAGCTCCTATGCGAACTTGTCTCGGTAATTTCTACGATTACTACCTAAAGACCTACTCTGCGTCAACTATTTCTAAAGACGGTTTTATAAAGGCAAGATTTCGCAAGTTAAAAACAGATTTAGCAACTTATCAATCCCGTATGAAATACACTACTTATGATTCTAACGACAATGATTACACGGTTCATTCTTTACTTAGAAATGGTAAAATCGATACTAAGAATCATACGATTACCTTCCCTGAAACACCAAATATTTTGCAATTAGTCGTACTTTCTATTGCAGATGTTACAAATGAAAAAACGTATAACTATACTATTGAAGGCGACATTCTTACATTGACTTTAGAATCACGAGATGAGGTAAATGATGTAACCGCCTATTTCAAAGTGAAATTCAAGAAAGTCCCAGACACTAAAGATAAAGAATAAAAATCAAAAGACACCCTTTAGCACATTGAGCCAGGACTCAAAAGGGTGTTTTTTTATGCTCTCTTGTCTTACTACTAGTAATATGAACTTGTATCATAGTAGCTTTTCATTTTTTAAAAGATAGGCAGCAAGAGCTTCATTGTAGATTTTGAATAGCGTGATATCCTTGCCTATTTTTATTTGACAAGAAAAAGTAGACAGTGTATACTAAAGATAGATAAGTAGACAGTGTATACTTTTGGAGGAGATACATGAAACGCAATACTGCCCAGCTGAAAGAACAGCTCATTCAAACAGGGGTTGACGAAATCGGAAAACACGGAATTGAACAGCTTTCGCTTAGGACCGTTGCCAAGGTCTGCGGTGTAACTCACGGCACTCCATACCGCCATTTTGAGAGCAAGGAAGGCTACCTCAAGGTGGTTTTGGGCCGGCTCTCGCTCTTTCTCAATCAGGAAATCAATGAAAATATTGACGTGACCAGTTCTGCGCGTGATCAGCTAAATCAGCTTGGTCTTAATTTCATTATTTTTGCCAAGACCTACCCTCATTTTTTCGAAGCTCTCTTTATCAAATTTCCTTTTAAATATATGAAGGTGACCCAGGACACCATTCTCTTGGAGTCTGATCTGCCTGGATTTGATAAATTCAAGGAGCTTGTTTTAAAGCTTCGTGAGGAGGAAAATTTTAGCAATAGCGAAGCGGAAAGTCTTTTTCACTTTTGGAGCTTTATCACAGGTCTAGCTGTTCTGGCCAACAGTCCTATCGGACAAGACCTTGATCCTCAAGACATCCAATGCACGATCGAGCACATGCTTGATATTTATATCAAAGGAGAACGATCATGAAAACCCTGATTATTTACACCCACCCCAGCCCAACTGGCTTCAATGCTGCTATTCTCAAAGAAGTTCAAAGCAACCTTTCTAAGAAGCACGAAGTGAAAACCTTGGACTTGTATGCTGAAAATTTTGACCCGATCTTGCGCTTTGACCAAGAGCATAGACGCCATGACCTGCACAAAGATCCTGAAATGGCAAAATATAGGGATTTGATTACTTGGGCAGACCATCTGATTTTCATTTTCCCTATCTGGTGGAGCGGTATGCCGGCTATTCTCAAAGGCTTTATTGACCGCGTCTTTGCGGCTGACTTCGCCTACTCTTATAAGAAAGTCGGCATGCAAGGCCATCTGCAAGGCAAGACCGGCTGGATTATCGTCAGCCACAATACACCAGGTTTTGCTCTGCCTTTCGTCCAAGACTACGGCAAGGTACTTAAAAACCAAATCCTGAAACTTTGTGGCATTTCTCCAGTCAAACTGACCGAGCTCAACGGAGTAGAACGCAAAACAGACCAACAACGCCAAGAAATGCTCAAGAAAATCGGGCAGCTGGCCAGTCAAATTTAAGAACAAGCAAATAGGCACTTCGTAAGAAGCGCCTATTTTTATATTTAATCTAAGCCCACGCGCTTGAAGATTTCATCTACGCGCTTAGTGTAGTAAGTAGGATTGAAGATTTCATCAATCTCTTCCTGAGTCAGACGGGAAGTGACTTCTGGGTCCGCTTCGAGCAAAGGCTTGAAATCCACTTGATTGTCCCAAGACTGAGCAGTCTTTGGCTGCACCAAGTCATAAGCTTGCTCCCGAGTCATGCCTTTTTCAATCAAGGTCAACATAGCCCGCTGGCTGAAGATAAGACCAAAAGTCGAGTTCATATTCCGCTTCATATTTTCTGGGAAGACGGTCAGGTTCTTGACGATATTACCGAAGCGGTTGAGCATGTAGTCGATGAGAATGGTCGTGTCCGGAGCGATAATCCGCTCAGCTGATGAGTGGGAAATGTCGCGTTCATGCCAGAGAGAGACATTCTCAAAGGCTGTCACCATGTGACCACGAATGACACGCGCCAGACCAGTCATATTTTCAGATCCGATTGGATTACGCTTGTGAGGCATAGCAGATGAACCTTTTTGCCCCTTAGCAAAGTATTCTTCCACCTCGCGCTGCTCAGACTTTTGCAGACCGCGAATCTCAGTTGCCATGCGCTCGATAGACGTCGCAATCAAGGCCAAAGTAGAGAAGTATTCAGCATGGAGATCACGTGGCAAGACTTGAGTCGAAATCTCCTGCGGACGGATGCCTAACTTCTCACAGACATAGCTTTCCACAAATGGCGGAATGTTGGCAAAGTTACCAACCGCACCAGAGATTTTTCCAGCTTCCACACCCGCAGCCGCAAGCTCGAAACGCTCGATATTGCGCTTCATTTCGCTGTACCAAGTCGCGAGCTTAAGACCGAAAGTCGTCGGCTCCGCATGCACCCCGTGGGTACGACCCATCATGATGGTGAACTTGTGCTCCCGCGCCCGCTCTGCAATGATGTCAGTGAAGCGACGCAGATCCTCACGGATGATGTCATTGGCCTGCTTGTAGAGGTAGCCGTAGGCCGTATCCACCACATCGGTCGAGGTCAGGCCATAGTGAACCCACTTGCGCTCCTCACCCAGTGTCTCAGAAACCGCCCGCGTGAAGGCCACCACATCGTGGCGCGTCTCCTGCTCAATCTCCAAGATGCGGTCAATGTCAAAGCCAGCCTTTTCACGAATCAAGGCCACATCTTCCTTGGGAATCTCACCCAACTCAGCCCAGGCCTCATCAGCCAGAATCTCTACCTCCAGCCAAGCCTTGTACTTATTTTCCTCAGTCCAAATATTCGCCATTTCGGGGCGAGAATAACGGTTGATCATTGTTTGTTTTTCTCCTGTTCCACATATTTATCTTTAAGTTCTAAGATTTAAATTCGTCTAATGATGGATTCATTTACATCTTCACCCAATCTCATCACATGTTTCATTTTACGATTGTCACTTATTTACCGCCCACTCCGCCGCTTTCTCTGCATGGATCACTGTTGTGTCGTAGAGTGGCAGGTCAGTGTCGGATTGCTTGACGAGGAGACCAATCTCGGTACAGCCCAAGATAACAGCTTCAGCGCCTGCTTTTTTCAAATCATCTATAACGGCAAGATAAGTCTGCTTTGAGCTTTCTTTGATTGCTCCTAGACAGAGCTCGTCATAAATGATTCGATTAACCTCTGTAATATCAACTTGGTCTGGAATCAGCACTTCTAACCCAGATTCTATTAATTTTTCCTTGTAAAAATCTTGAGTCATGGTGTATTTGGTCCCTAGGAGGCCGACTTTTTGAATACCGTCAGCCAACAAGGCCTGCGCGGTTGCTTGCGCAATATGCAAGATTGGAATCGTAATCTGCTCCTGTATCTGCGGAGCAACCTTGTGCATAGTGTTGGTGCAAATAACAATGAAATCCGCACCTGCTTGCTCCAGGCTCTTAGCAACATCTGCCAACAGTTGACCGCTTTTCTCCCAGTCTCCGACTGCCTGATAATGCTCAATCTCTGCAAAATCAACACTATAAAGTAGAATCTTAGCTGAATGCAGGCCACCCAGCTTTTTTTTGATGGTTTCGTTAATGATTTGGTAGTAAGATGTGGTACTTTCCCAACTCATACCACCAATCAGACCAATAGTTTTCATAGACTAATCAAACTCCTCTTTCCCAATCCATACTGATGGGTAGTGATCTAGTGTATTCAAGTTCGTATCCGTCGGTAAATCATAAATTGCTAAATAGTTTTCGGGGTATTGAGCAACTAGCTCTTCATACTTGGCTTTCACCTTTTCGTGATTGCTACTAGCATACAAGACTTCTACGACAGCTCCAGTCTTATCCTTTTCCACAAAAGCATTGACGATGATTTGAATCATAGATTTTCTCCATTAAATTCTAAAAATTTTCTTCTTCCTCAGAATCTTCATAAACACAAAATTCAATCGAAAGTTTTATAGGGCGACTTGTTAATCCAAAACTCTTTATATAATCATAGACCTCATCATCATCGCGCGTATGCTCTATAACTAGCTGATTATTTGTTATCTCTACAATATGAATGCCTTCTGCATCCGGAATTTCTGGAATGACTACATCATCCGCATAAGTAAATGTTAGAGTCGTAATATCATCTTCAAATACATCATCAAATTCTTCTATCATTTTAAAAATCAATCCCTTCTAGCAGTAGTTGGCTGGTTGCTTTTGCCGATATTTCGTCTGCGACAAGCCTAGTCAACTTTGCAGGGGTAAGACGACGGACCTTATAACTGGGGTCCTGTCTTACTCCCCAAACTCAACCACGCTATCCGGCGCATCACTAAACAAAGTCACGTGTCCCATTTTGCGGTTGTGCTTCGCTTCTATTTTACCATACAGATGGAGGTGGGCGCTTGGATTTTCTGTGACATATTTCTCAGCGGCCTCGACATGCTGGCCGAGCACGTTGAGCATGACGGCTGGTGCATGCAGGTGGATAGCTGGCAATGGTGCTCCAAGGACGCCCAGAATATGGGTGTCAAACTGCGAGAAGTCGCAAGCTTCGATAGAGTAATGGCCAGAGTTGTGTGGCCGTGGGGCAATTTCATTGACGATGATGTCATCAGCGGTCGCAAACATTTCCACGCAGAGGGTTCCAGACAGCTTGAGCTGTTCTGCGATTCGCACCGCCATGGCTTTGGCTTTCTCAGCTAGACTTTCAGAAATACGAGCAGGCACAATGGTTTTTGAAAGAATGTTGTTGCGATGGATATTTTCCTGAACTGGGAAAACCGTCACATCCTTGCCATTTCCTGACACGATGACAGAGATTTCAAGGTCGAAGTTGACAAATTCTTCCAAGACACAAGCTGCTGAATCGGCTAGCGCATAGGCTTCTTCCAAGTCTGCTTCTGAGCGAATGACCTTTTGTCCATGTCCGTCATAGCCACCAGTTGCAGTCTTGAGAACATAGTTTTTCGACAGGTCGATATCAGCCAAGTCTTGGCTAGAAGTCACAACCTTGTAGGGTGCCACAGTGACTTGTGCCTTGTTTGCGAGGAAGTCCTTTTCAAAAATGCGATTTTGAGAAATGCGGAGTAGGTTCGTTCCTTGAGGGAGCTGGCCATCCTTGATAACGGCATCCAAACCGTCGGCATCAACATTCTCAAACTCATAGGTGAGGACATCACAACGCTCAGCCAGCTGACGAAGGGCGTCCACATCGTTATAAGGCGCTACGATAATCTCTGCCACGCGAGAGGCTGGACAATCCGCCGCAGGATCTAGCGCGATAACCTTGTGCCCCATGTAGATAGCAGAAATGGCCATCATCTGACCCAGCTGACCGCCACCGATAATTCCGATTGTTTTAGATGAGCTCATTGCTAGACTCCTCAGCGATTTTTCCTTGTTCCTCTGCAAAATCTGCTAGCGCTGTTGCTAGGTCTTGGTCTTCAATGGCTAAGATCCGAAGGGCGGTCAGGGCAGCGTTAGTCGCTCCCGCTTCACCAATAGCCATAGTTGCCACAGGCACACCGCCCGGCATCTGCACAATCGAATAAAGAGAGTCCAGACCACTGAGCGCGCGTGATTTGACCGGTACACCGATGACAGGCAGGGTGGTTTTAGCCGCTACCATACCTGGTAGGTGTGCTGCACCACCAGCACCTGCGATAATGACCTTGATGCCACGACTGCGAGCTTCTTCGGCGTGCTGAAACATGAGGTCTGGCGTGCGGTGGGCAGAGACAACCTTCTTTTCGTAGGCTACACCGAAGCGGTCTAAAACTTCAGCTGTTTTTTGCATGGTAGCCCAGTCGGATTTGGAGCCCATGATGATGGAAATAATTGGTTTCATATTTTCTCCTCTGAATAAACTAATTCTTTTGCTCAATATTTTTTACAGTGGCTGACTCAACACTATAATGTTTAACAGTCTGATTAACCAGATTTTCAACGCTCTTAGGTTTTATCAATAAACGAAGTATAATTGTCACAAGAGGTATAATACTCGGCAAATCCTTCCAGACAGGTGTCAACACTTCTTCACTATCACGTCTTAAAAGCCAGTACTTTATTGTCTGCAATATTTTTCTTCTACTTTTCGTCTTCTCAGCTATTCCAATAATCAAAGCCATCAGACTATGCGTCTCAACGCCTGCTTGACCAAGAATGACCTCTGATTTAGCGTAGCTGTGACTGGCTAGTTCTATCATGATTTTTGGAAAATTAACTCCTGCTTTATAGGCGTTAGCAGGCTCTACCATTCTAGGATTACACTCTATATAGTAAAATTGGTCTCCCCTACGTATAAAATCTAGGGTTAGGCAACCATGCCATTGTATATATTGTCCTAATTTTTCAACATGCTCTCTCGTTCTTTTAGATTCTATACTTAATCTTGCCGCAGCCGAACCACCCGCGCCAGAACCTACTTTTACGCTAGAATGCACTGCGAGTAATTCTCCATGATCAAACACTGCTTGAACCTGACCATAGTCTCCAACTATGTCTTGCTGAACCATCCATTCCTCATCACTCGCTGTTAATTTGCTCGTCACTTCAGCCAAATCTTTCTTACTTGAAATCTTATAAACCGAGCGACCGGCAGTACCATAATCTGCTTTCAGCCAATAAGGATAGTCTAGCAGGATAGAGTCTGCATCTTTCACGTACTCCCACTTAGGTGTGGGAAGTCCTAATAAATCCGCAGTTTCAGCAAAAGCAATCTTTCCAGCCAACTTTTTAAACTGCTCTTTATCAGCAAGGGCGATTGGTAGCGATTGAGGCAAAAATTGTTTCCCATTTGCCAATAACCAGCCTTCTTCATGTGTTGGCAAAATGGCCTTGTAATTGGTTTTATGAAGCAACTGACTAACCTGTCTCAGATAATCTACAGGAAAACGATTCACATCAACTATCGGAACTCTATGGGTTAGACGACTGAAGTATGCAATGGAAAATCTTCTAGGAGATAACACATCAATTTTATAGCCTTCTTTCAACAAAACTGTCAAAGTTTCTCGTGAGGTCAAGCATGAACCTTCTAAAAATAGCAACCTATTTTTCATTTTTCAAACACCTGAATTCTATATTTAAGTCTCACGGCTAAAAGTTTCATTGATTTACAAAGCCTTACCACCAATGTCATGCCTATAAAAGAGGCCTGTTGTGTCTTGTTTTTTTAGTTGGTCGTAGATTCTTTCCTGCGCAGCTGAGACTGTATCTGCTGTGGTGACCAGCATGTACACTCGTCCACCATTCGACAGCAGTGCTCTGCTATTTTCCGCAAATTTAGCCCCAGCATAGTAGGTGATGATGTCACCGTCTGTCTTCTCAGGCAGAGGCAAGCCTTTCTCATAGTCCAGCGGGTAGCCCTCTGATGCGACAACCACGCCTAGGGTCACTCCCTCATCCAGCCAAGTGATAGCAGGCTCTTTCTTTTCCAAAATGTCCGTGATGTTCTGCGCAAAGTCAGACGTCAGGCGCGGCAGGATAATCTGGGTCTCTGGATCGCCAAAGCGCGAGTTGAACTCAATGACCTTAGGGCCATCTGCTGTCAGAATCAGCCCAGCATAGAGCACGCCCAGATAAGGTCGTCCCTCAGCTATCATGCCTTTGAGAACCGGCTTAATAATCGTCTCAACTGACTGATCCACCACGCTTTGTGGCAGGTGAGGAACTGGCGCATAGGCTCCCATACCGCCTGTATTGGGCCCCTTGTCCCCATCATAGGCCCGCTTGTGATCCTGGGCCGTCGGCAGAATGTAAAACTTATCGCCATTGACAAAGGCAAAGAGGGAGAACTCCTCGCCGTCCAGAAACTCCTCAATGACCACGCGCGCACCGCTGTCGCCGAACTTATTGTCCAAGAGCATCTCCTGCGCGGCCTCAACCGCCTGCTCTACTGTCTCTGCGACGACCACGCCTTTACCCAGAGCCAAGCCGTCCGCCTTGACCACGATAGGCGCTCCCTGCTTTTCGATATAAGTTTTGGCTTCCTCAAAGTCGGAAAATGTGCCATAGGCTGCTGTCGGAACACAGTACTTAACCATGATTTCCTTGGCAAAATCCTTGGACCACTCCAGCTCCGCTGCTAAACGAGATGGACCAAAAGCCTTGAGTCCAGCTTGGTTAAAATCATCTACAATTCCAGCTGCCAGCGCATCATCCGGTCCGATAAAGGTCCAAGCAATATCATTCTTCTTGGCAAATTCAATCAGTTTGGAATGTTCGGAAATTCCAATGTTCACTAAATCCAACCCATCCAAGGTCATGCCATCATTTCCAGGAGCGACAAACACCTGCTCCACACCCTGAGACTCCAACAATTTCTTGGCAATCGCATGCTCACGACCGCCTGAACCAACGACTAAAAGCTTCATAGCTAAGATACCTCTATGTTCATATCATAGGCGCTTACGCACCAAGCTAACACATCACGTAAAAATCATTGCCATTTTTACGAATTATTCATCTAAATTATATCACAATCGTTCGTTTTATGCTATTTGAAACGAAAGAAATATACTAGAAGAAGCTTGAGAATCTCTAAACTTTGATTTTTCCAATAAATTTCCCGAATAATATAAGTGGAGTTTTCCAAAAAAATATTGTAAAGGAGATGTATGAAAAAATACAAAAATTTCTTACTGCTTTCAGCAACCTTGCTGACCTCACTATCCGCTCCATTAGCTGCAGCGAATGAACAGTTTAGCCCATCCCAGCTGACGGCTATGACCAGCGAAGTTTCCGTTCAGCTTGAAGGACAAACAGCGATTGTTCAGTATCAACCGACCACTGCGCAAGAAGCTTACCCCATCCAACATGCCGTCTGGTCTGAGGAGGGTGGCCAAGACGATATTGTCTGGTATTCAGCTAATCAAAGCACGACCAGGATTGACTTGTCTCAGCACAAGGGCCAGGGCAAATTTCACATCGAGACTTATCTCAATGTAAATGGTGTCAAATATCACTTGAGTAGTAAATCGGTCTTTCTAAACAAGCCGGTTCAATCAGCCGAAAAAACTGTCCCTGAACAACAAAACAGCACTTCGTCTAACAATGCTACACCTCAAGCGCCTGCTGAGCAAAAGCCAACTAATCCAGCACCTTCTCCAGCTCCGGCCCCCGCGACCAATAGAGTTGAAAACCGTCGGAACTCCTATCAAAAAGTCGAAGATCGAAACAAATCTCTTCCTCCTCAAAAGGTAGCTCAACCAAAGGCGACACCCCCTCAGGCAAAGCCAAGCAATAACAAACCTCTGCAAGCTTCAGCTGCTAGAGTACCAGCAGAGCCTGTCAGAGACAGCAAGCCACTCATCAGTATTACCAACATTAATAAGGAAAATGGAACCTATACCGTAAGGGTCCAAGAAAGTCCTTATTCTAAGAGAATAAAAAGTGTGCAGGTGCCTATTTGGAGTACTGCTAATCAAAGCAATCTTAAATGGTATGAGGCTTCACAAATAGGCAACGGAAGCTTCTCCGTTCAATTCGATATCCGAAATCACCAGCAGCTTTACGGCGACTATATCAATCACGTCTACATTACCTATGAAGACGGTAGCCGAGCTGGCTATGTTGCTGAAAATGTCAATCTGCCTCAGCCAGCACCCCAACCACTAACTCCGAGTCTGCAAGTGGTCCATAAAGGCCAATCGACCTATCAAGTTATCTTACAAAATAGTTTCGGTGACGGCCATATTCTCTTCCCCATCTGGTCAGATATTAATGGCCAAGACGACCTCCGCTGGTATACAGCTAATTCTCTTGGTAATGGGCGCTATTCGTTAGATTTCAACGCCAACAATCATATCGGTGACGGTCTCTATCATGTCCATGTCTATCGACAATCTGGTGGGAAAGTAACGGGTGTCATGGCCTCTAATTTTCAAGTGACACGCCCAACGGTAACTGTGAGAAAACCTCTTAACCATGCAACCGACCCAAGTAACACCTACCCTGTTGGTGAATGTACATGGGGTGCCAAGGCTCTCGCTCCTTGGGCAGGAAACTGGTGGGGAAATGGTGGGGACTGGGCAGCCAGTGCTCGCCGAGCAGGATTCCGTGTAGGATCCACACCTCAGGTCGGAGCCATTGCCTGCTGGACTGACGGTGGATACGGACATGTCGGCGTCGTCACGCATGTTGATTCACATAAGCGTATCCAAATTCAGGAATCCAACTACGCTGGACAGCGCTATATCGCTAATTTCCGTGGCTGGTTTGACCCAACCATCGCTCAGGGCACGGTTTCCTATATCTACCCAAATTAACCCTATCATTTAGCACCTCCCTTATTTCGGAGGGCTTTTTATATTTCTGTAAAACATCCAGCTAAGCACAAAAAAGGGCTTTCGCCCATCTTTTATCATAAACTAAACTGCGTTCTTCAACCAAGATTAAAAAACTTCTCCATATAATAGCTGAAATAAGTCTTTTGCCCAGTTACCATGACGAATTTACCTTCCAAGCCATAGCGGAGCTTCTTAGCTTGATCTTTACTAACAGCCATTTCGCATTCTACTTTAAAGAAATTCCCCTGTTTGGTTTGGGTAGCATTGGCGTCAATACTGGAAATTTGGGATGTCAAAATCATTTGTTTGTTAGCGTCATCAGCAGTGATAAAGCGCACCTTGTCTCCATTTTTAATAGTAGATACATCCTTGGAAGAGACATATGTGACAATTTTGATTTTTCGTTCACTGGTGATTTTAGGATAAATCTGAGCCAAAGCTGTTCCTTCTGCCACCAGAGTAGATCCTTGCACTTCTGGATTTAAGTGAAGCAAGCCATCCATTTCAGCCAAAATCTGACCTCGCTTAGAGACTGTTTCTTGAAGTTTAAGATTGCTCTCGGCTTCCAAGATTTGCTGAGTCAGAGTGGTCAATTCTTGTCCTACCTTGACCAGATACTGGGCTTTCAGTGAAGCCAACTGACTGGATAAATTGCTAGCATAGGCTTGTTGGGCGCCTGCACCAGCATATTGGACACGATAAGTCGCAGCTGTTGCTTCTAATTGAGAGATTTGCCCATCTAATTGAGCTACAATCTGACTTTGAGCTGTTGCCTTATCCTCTGCCGAACTCAACTGATCACGATAGGACTGATACAAGGAGTAAAGAGGTTGCGATGCATCTATACCCACCCCACTTTGAATGGCATTTTTCAAGTTTCGATAGTCATTTAGTTTGCTATCCACATCACTGATAACACCGCCCAGTTCCGCCTGAGACTGACTGGCCGCTGCATTTTGTGAAGCAATCGTAGCATTTTGCTGATTCACAGAACTAGTCATACTCGCTACTTGATTCTGGTAGTCTTTAAAGCTTTGTTCATAGCCATAACTATCTGGCTCAGTGAATTGATTACGCCCGCTTTCTAAACTGGAACGCAAAGTTTCTAGTTTGCCCTTTTGATCTTTGAGTAAGTCAAGCTGGCTGGAAAACTTCTGTTCCTGAGCCCCCTCTCCTTCTACTGCATACTGGATTAGCAGGTCCCCTTTTTTGACCTCCTTGTTTTCTGACAAATGATTCGCAATGATAGGCTGGTTACTAGTTGACTGAATCTGAGCCAGTACTCGGCTAGCTTCTACAGAAGCACGGCTAGAAATCGTAATTTCCTTTTTAGCCAGCATGGAAAAACCAACTAGAAATACTAGTAAAATAAGACTTGGCACAATTAAACAACTAGCAAAATTATGATAACGTTTCTGATAAAACTCTGCACTTTCTAAAAACTGTTCATTCATATTTTCTCCCTAACTATTGATCAAATGGTGGTAAAAGCCTTCTTTTTCTATCAGCTCCTTATGACTTCCACTCTCAACAATCCTACCTTGATCCAAAACGACCACCTGCTCCGAACGTTCCGCAATAGTCAAACGATGAGCAATAAAAATAATCGTCTTATCAAGCGCCATCAAATTATCAATGATCCGCTTCTCCGTCAAAATATCCAGACTGCTTGTTGCTTCATCTAAGATAAGCACTGGCGCATCTGTCAAGAGAGCCCTCGCTAGAGCAATACGCTGGCGTTGACCACCTGAAATCCCTGCTCCATCTGCTGATAGCTCTGTCTGATAATTGAGAGGCATCCGCTCAATATCCGACCTAATTTCTGCCAATTCTACCGCCCGCAGAATATCTTCTTGAGTCGTGCCTTCACGCGCGCCTAAGAGTAAATTTTCCAAAATAGTCCCATTAAAAACATACGGTTGCTGGGGAAGATAGTTGATATATTGGCGCAGTGCCTGCTTATCCAGCTGATTGAGATTGACACCTCCCAGACAAATATCCCCTTGATTCGGACCATAAAAATGCACCATCATCTTGGCCAAGGTCGTTTTTCCTGAGCCGGATACACCAACAAAGCTGGTCTTACTTCCAGCAGGAATATGCAAGTCAATTTCCGATAATACATTGGCCCCATAGCCATACTTATAACTGACTCCACGAAAATCGATGTCAGCCTGAAAGTGGCTCAAGTCCTTGATAAGCTTCTCTTCTTCAAATTCAGACTGGACTAAATAGACCTCATTGAGACGCTCATTGGCCACTCGTGCAGACTGTAACTTCGTTTGCAGATTGATGATATTTTCCAAAGGATTAGTAAAGTAGACTAGAAGTGTATTATAAGTGATGAGCTGTCCCAGACTGATTTTTTGATCCATGACAAGTGTGGCTCCTAGCCATAAAATCAAGACGTTTAAAATCAAACGAGCTGCTGCTTTCAAGACTTTTTGTAAACTCTCAGAACGTCCATATGCAAAAGACTTTTTCAGATAAGTCACAAATTCCTTGTCAATCTTCTGATAACGTTGTTTTTCGCTGGTCAAAGACTTAATGGTCTCAATTCCATTGATATCTTCAATAATGGAAGACGACAACAGACTATTTGCTTCCATCGTCTCATGATTCATCTTTTCAAAAGGCTTCATAAAAAGAAAAATAATGAGCGCGTAAACGGGGATTCCTAGCAAGGTCAAAAAGAAAAGACTGCTATTTTGTGAAAAAAGAACAATCGCAATGATCGACACAATTGACACATCCAAGAAAATAGACAAGATTGTACTGGCCAAGGCATCAATAATCCGATTGGCATCCGTAAAACGAGAGACAATTTCCCCTGTCCGCCTTGTCGCGAAAAATGACATAGGTAGCTGAAAAACGTGCTTGATATAGGATAAGATCACATCAATTGATAGGCGTTGCCCTAAAACCAAAAGCAAATATTCTTGGGCATAAGACAAGAATTGCTGCAAAATATAGACAATAATCAAGCCGATAGAAATCATACCCAGCGTCGTTTTCATATGATCAGGCACATAAGTATCAATAATCGACTGAAGGTAGTAGGATCCAACAATATTGATCACCGTTACCAGCAAAGTTGCAAGCACAATATTAGTAATCAATCCCTTCTGTTTAATCAATAAGGGAATGAAGTCTAAAAGTCCATTTTTCTTTTCCTGACTAGGTTTATAGGCTGGACTAGGAGCTAGGAAAATGGTAATTCCTGTCCACTCCTGTTCGAAACGCTCTCGCGAAATCTTTGTCATCTTAACTTGAGGATCTGGGTCTGCAATATGAATCGTGTGTTTATCTTGTCCCATTACAACATAATAATGTAGGAGTTTCCCTTCCTTAAGTACATGAACGATGAAGGGATAAGATACATCTTCCAGATCAAAGATTCCCATATCAGCTTTAAAAGCCCTTGTCTCAAAATTTAAGCCCTCAGCAACTTTCACCAAACCCAAAGCAGTTGTGCCATCATTAGTTGTTTTTGCCTTTTCTCGTAGTGTAGCCAAGGAAAAATACGATCCATAATAACCAAAAACCATAGCCAGAGCTGCCACACCGCAATCCCTAGTATCAACTTGCGCTCTGTAATGCCGTTTCCTAAATTTCATAAAAACCTTTTCTCCATATGCATTTATACTTGATGAATTTATGATAATAAAAAAACCTACCTGAATGATAGTCTATTGGCGACTTGCCAAACTTTTTTTCTCAGATGTTCCTCATTTTTAATTGCTCTTTTTTAAAATGTCATGAGCTTTTTGTCAGATGACAGCTGGCTTTCTCACTAGATTCTTAAAAATGACTCCGGCATGACTCGACTCCTAACACATTTATCAGCTAATGGAAATGCTTCTTAAACATCCATTTCTAGGTGACTTCACCTCCCCCATGACTATGGATACATACCTCTCAAAAGAGAACGCAAAAAAAGCCGTATCGGTTTATGAAACAGCTTTAGGTAGCTTATAACTGAACAAATAACTGAACAAACCCAAAAATCAACGTTTTAAGACAAAACAAAAAGCCCACTGTAGTAGGCTTTTCGTAAGATATATCTTAAAATTAAAGCATTTTGTTGTAGAATTCAACGACAAGTGCTTCGTTGATTTCTGGGTTAATTTCGTCGCGTTCTGGAAGGCGAGTCAATGAACCTTCTAATTTTTCAGCATCGAAAGATACGAATGCTGGACGTCCAAGAGTTGCTTCAACAGCTTCAAGGATTGCAGGCACTTTCAATGATTTTTCACGAACTGAGATCACTTGACCTGGAGTTACGCGGTATGATGGGATATCAACACGTTTTCCGTCAACAAGGATGTGACCGTGGTTTACGAATTGACGAGCTTGACGACGAGTAGTCGCAAGACCAAGACGGTAAACAACGTTATCCAAACGACGTTCCAAAAGAAGCATGAAGTTGAAACCAAGGATACCTTCTTTGATCTTAGTAGCTTGAACGAACAAGTTACGGAATTGTTTTTCACCTACACCGTAAGTGAAACGAAGTTTTTGTTTTTCAGCCAATTGCAAACCGTATTCTGACAATTTGCTACGGTTGTTTGGTCCATGTTGACCAGGTACATAGTTACGGCGAGCCAATTCTTTACCTGTACCAGTAAGAGAAAGACCCAAACGACGAGCTTGTTTCCAAGATGGTCCTGTATAACGTGACATATAAATGTCCTCCTATAAAATATTTTTGAGGAAATAGTCACTTAGAAAGCTCTGATTCGTGCAGAACATTTTCGCCCAAACAGCTAAGGCTACTTTTATAGCTGATGTTCTGTTGACGAGCTCCATGCTTTCCTGCTGCTATTTCACACAAAGGCTATTGTACCATGAATAAAGTCAAAAGTAAAGGGTCTCAGACAAAAAATCAAGCCAAAAAGCTTGATTTTTGTTACTTGAAAACTGTTCATGAGGAATCCCGTCGCTTACTTCACATTCCCAAGAGCTTTAAAATATCCCGTTTGTAACGGAGCTTCTGCAGTTCCTTATCCTCGCTGTCTGACCAAGTCATCTGGAGATTGGCGACGATTTGCCCTGGACGATTTTTCAGAATATAAATCCTATCGCTCAAAGCCAGAGCTTCCTCGATGCTATGGGTGATGAGAAGAGTCGTCAGACCCAGCCTACGATGAATGTTCAGATACCAAGCGTGCAACTCCATCTTGGTCAGCTCATCCAAAGCACTAAAGGCCTCGTCCAGAAGAAATAGCTTGTGGCCGAACATATAGGTCCGCAGCAGAGCCACGCGCTGTCGCATCCCCCCACTCAGCTCATGTGGATACTTGTCTGCCACATCAAAGAGCCCGAACTCCTTCAAAATCTGAGTTGCCTGCTCCGTCGCTTCCTTTTTGGATACTTTTCGGATTAAGAGGGGCAAGATGACATTACCCAGCACCGTCTTATGCTCCAGCAACAAGTCCTTCTGTAGCATATAACTCACCCGGCCCTTGGGATTTTCTTGCCCATCTAGGACAATCCTGCCCGACTGGACCTCCAAAATCCCAGCAATGAGGTTAAAAAGAGTCGATTTCCCAACGCCACTAGGACCCAAGATTGCCACTACTTGGCCAGCTTCCACCTCTAGGTTGATATCTTTTAAAATTTGCTGTTCATCATAAGCATAGCTTACATTTTCAAGTTTAATTTCTGTCATTATTTTATATAATCGTTGCTAAATCCCTTGTCACTCAAGTCATTTTTTACAAGACCGTTATCCTTGGCCCATTTGTAAAAGGCATTCCAACGGCTAGCCTCAAACTGACCCCACTTGCTCTTATCTGACGCATATTGCTCAGACAAATATTTTTGAGAAGCCAAAACAAAGTCACGTTTGTTTTTCAATTCTGGTGCATTTTTGATTAAAATGTCTGCTGCTTCTTCAGGGTGCTCCATAGCATATTGGTAGCCTTTTTTAATAGCTTGCAAGACTTTTTTTGCCTCGTCCGTATTCTTCTTCAGATAGTCATTATTAGCAATGATGACAGGAGAATAATAGTCAAACTCCTTGACATAGTCCTTCATATAAAAGAAATTAGTGTCCATGCCCTGAGTCTGTGCCATGATACCATCCCAGCCATGATAAATCCATGCCGCATCAAACAAACCATTTTCAATTGGTGTGATAGAGTTAGAATCATTATTCGGAACCTTCTCTACATCATCAAACTTGCTACCTTGGCTTTCTACCAATGTCTTCAGCATGCCCAACTCCACAGGGTCATTCCAGGTGCCATATTTCTTCCCAGCCAGATCCTTGGGACCATTAATCCCTGCAGATTTCTTAGAAATGATACCTGAAGTATTGTGTTCTACAATAGCCGCAACAGCTGTGATTTCTGCGCCCTTATCCAGTTTTTTAGCCATAGAATCTTGGAAATAAATTCCAAAAGGAGCCTTGCCATTAATAATCAGGTCAGAAGTGCTATCTTCTGGTGGCAACTTAATATCAACATCCACACCTGCTTCCTTAAAGTAGCCCTTCTCCTTAGCTACATAAAGTCCTGTATGATTGGTATTGGGTGACCAATCCAGAATAAAATCAATCTTTTTGTCCTTGCTCTCAGACGTAGCTTTCGACTGACCGCAGGCCGCTAGACCAAAGAGTGATACTGCAGCCAAACCTGCAAGGAACAATTTACAACTTTTTTTCATCATAATCCTCTTTTCTTTTTTTGGAAAATAGCAGAGCTAAGCTCCTATTTCCACTTGATGACAAATTTTTCACTAATAGCTACCAGTTTCATACCCAGAAGACTGATAACTGATACTAAAACGATAATGGCAAACATGGTGTCATACTGGAAAAGCTTCTTAGACTGGATCATATAGACACCCAGTCCTTCAAAACCGCCCAGCCATTCGGAAACCACGGTCGTGATAAAAGCATAGGAAACACTGACCCTCAGACCCGCATAGAAATAAGGTAAACTAGCTGGAATCTTAAAATGCCAGAGAATCTGCCATCGATTGGCCTGCATGAGTTCAAAGAGAGTCAAGGTATCTCTATCGCAATGCCGAAACCCATCCAGAATACTGACAATAATCGGAAAAGTCGTCGTCAAAATAATAAGCACAATCTTGGGCAAAATCCCATAACCCAGCCAGAGAACCAGAATTGGCGCTAACGCAATGGTCGGAATCGTCTGCACCACAACCATCATTGGATAAATCAAATCATTGAGCCAGCTCAGACTATCCATGAGCACTGCCAGCAAGCAGGCTATAATAACTCCCAGCAGCAGACCCAACAAGGCTACTTTTAAGGTCGCCCAACTATGTATAGCCAACAATTCTGCATCCCTAACAAAAGCCTGACATATTTCCAGAGGTGTTGGCAGAATAAACTTAGGCAAGAGCTTGAGCCAGCCCATGACCTGCCAAACGGCAAGTAAACCTACCATCCCCAAAATACTAATCTGCTGGCGCAGAATATTTTTCAAGTTTCTCATCAATAGACAAAATCTCTCCATAATTTATCTTAACATTTGCAAATACGTTATCTGCTTGACTGCCAGCCAATTCTATTGCCTTTCCCAATATAGGAAACAAATCTTCCCATTCTCCTTCTAAAACCGTTTCAAAAGGAGTTACCAACTGCCTCACGGGCTGTTTCTGCAGATACTCAATTACTTCCTCTATGACTGCCAACCGTCCTTTATCAGTTGACAAAGGCAGAATTTGCAAAGCAATGCTCGCTTTCATCTCTTCACCTCCCTGCATTCAAACTCTATCTGAGAATGATGCATACAGATACGATTCCATTTACTAACCAGACCGTTCTTTCCCTAATGAAAGAGATCGCAAGCTCTCTTTATAAAAACCTTGCACTTCATACAAAAACACCTTCTCCAATATGGAAAAGGTGTAGCATGCATCAGTATCCTAAAGATAGGCGAATCGCTCGCCACTTTTAGTAAAACCACAAGGTTTTTACAAATACTTTTCCCTACGCTAGCATTACCCAGATCAGGTGCGGTCGAAGTTTACACTTCCTCTCAGACTGTACACAGACTCCCATATATGTATATTATGATAGCGCAATCAGGACTCTATGTCAAGATTTGTGCTTAATCCCACTGAACCAAACATCCCCTTAGAAAGTAATAAACAATCCAACGCCTCAATATTTTCCAATTCGCTTTTGGCCAATATTGTCTCAAAGCCCATTTCCCTTGCCGTATCTAGATTGACCTGAATGTCGTCCATAAAGACCGACTCTTCTGGTTTAAGATTATATTTCTCAAGGAGTTCCTGGTATATTTTTTTGTAAGGTTTTACTACTTTAACTTCTGAAGAGAGAATATAACCTGACAAAAGAGGAAAAATTGGCAATAATCCTGCCTGTTCAATCCTATAAAATATCTCACAGGTTGTTGATAAAATGTAAATATGATAGCCTAACTTTGACCATTGCTCTATTTTTTCTTGCAAATTTTGGTAGACATCCACAGCCTCATACCAGTGAAAAAATATTTTTTCAACTACAGCTTCAAAAGATGGATCTAGATTCTGTTGAGCTAATTTGCAAGCTTCCGACAAAGACAAGGACCCCCAATCCGTTTGGTGCCATAGGTGTGAATCAAAAATCGCTTCTCTCAGGGATTGTCGTCGCATTTCATCCGCTTCAAAATGCCTGAATATCTTATCTGGATTCCACTCAATCAAAACATTTCCTAAATCAAAAACCAAATTTTTAATCATAGTGTCCACCTCTGATCCCATTATAACATGTTTAAAAAATATAAAAAAGGCGAAAATAAATTCCGCCTCTTTAATAGCCTATCTAGTAGGAGTGTATGTCAATTCTGACCCATGTTTCGCAAGGAAATCACTCATTTCAGAATCTGGAATCTGACGTAAGTAGAGGTTAGAACGAATTGTCTCATCCTCTTCACGACAGGTTGATAACACAAGATATTTATCACTTGCTTTTACCTTAATGTCCTTATTCTTTGTCCTAGACGCTTCATAGATACTGCTCAGCTGATCTGTAAAGTCCTTATCTCCATCGAAGCTAGTCCGATAGAAAGCAGTCTCCTCTGGTACAATAACCAAGCCCATTGCTTCATAGTAGAACTTACGCTCAGGTGTTTCAACAACAACATACTTGTGCTGATCGAAAAATTCCTGATTGTCATAGAAGTTGACATCGTTAAACATACGATTGTCCGCTACTTTACTTCCACGAGCATGACCAAAGAGCCAAGTCAAGCGATCACTAAAGTCTTTCTTATTATCTGTGTCCATAAAGACTGTCCCCATGTAAGGCTCATTCCCGCCTTCAAAGGTTTTATCAAGATAAGTAGAATTGTCTTTCGTCTGTACAACAGGTTCATCTAATTTTGTACCTGGAGCATAAACATAAGCAATAGCTTCACTATTAATAGCCTTTAAATCTGCAAAGCGCTTGGCTAAATACTCTTTTTCTTCCTTGCTTGGTTGATAAGTATTCTTTGTAGAGCTTTTTGTTACTTGACTAGTAGAAGCAGTCGTATTCGACTTAGGCGCTGACTTAAATGGATTAAAAATCAGCATTGCAGTTGCAACAGCAACAACAATGATACCTAATAAAGCACCAAATAGTTTTAAATTCTTATTTGGAGCCTTCTTAGTCTGTCTTTTAGCATTTTGACTCATAATATTTAAGTATTCCCCATTTTTTCTAAGAAAATATCACTGAACCAATGGCCCAGTGATATTGTTTACATCAGTATCAATAAAGAATTATTTAACTGCTGAAGTTTTTGGAAGTGCTTTACCAGCAGCTTTACCTGCGTTTTTAGCAGCAGCTTCTGATTTTTTAGCTTCTTCTTTAGAAGCAGGAGTAGTAGCTCCTTTGTCTTCTGCAGCTGGGTTTTGGTTGTTAGCTGCACCAACACGTTTCAAGTAACGAGCGTTAGCTTGTTCAGGAGTTTCACCTTGGATGTATGTTTTGCCTTCTTGTTCTGTAGCGTTGTTGTATGTAGCTTGGAATTGTTGTACATATTTGTTACGTACAGCGTTGAAAGCGTTGTTGAATGCTGCTTCATAAGCTGCTTTAACTTCACCATAATTGTGGCTTCCACCTTCAACTGCATCAAGAGCAGCTTTAGCAGCTACTACTGCTGGATCTGCAGCAGCTTCTGCACGGATTTCACCATCATGTTGAGCCAAGTATTCGTTTACTTTATCAGCATTTGTGAATTGAGTTTGAAGGTAGTATGCGCCGTCGTTTTTACGAGCTGCATCAGTAGCTTCATCAGCAGAGAAAACTGGTGCTGCAGCTGCAAATAATGTAAGTGCTACCACGCTTGACAATAAAACTTTTTTCATCGTTTTATCTCCTTTTTCTTTTTAAAAAAATTATTCGTAACTCGGAGTTACTACCTATATTATATATATTTGCCCTATTTTTGTCAATAGTTTTTTTTATTATTTTGAAATTCATCATATGGTAGAAACGGCTTCGTTTCAATAAAAAATCCCCCTTATCTTGTGGTCAGGGGGAAGCATTTCAGAAATGTGTAATATTGTAACATTTTTATAATATTAATTTTTGCCAATTTCAAACAAAGGAGAAAGAGGACGTTTTTCATGGATACGAATAATTGCTTCTGAAAGAAGATCAGCAATAGAAATCTGCTCAATCTTATCAATTAAACGTTCTTGCGGAAGATAGATTGTATCCAAAACAACTAATTTCTTGATAGCAGATTTCTGAATATTTTCCATTGCAGGACCAGATAGGACTGGGTGAGTACAGCTAGCGTACACATCAACTGCACCTGCTTCAGCTAAGGCATCTGCTGCGTGACAGATGGTTCCTGCAGTATCAATCATATCATCAATCAAAATACAGGTTTTGCCCTTAACATTACCAATAATATTCATGACTTCACTAGTGTTCATCTTATCTACACTACGACGTTTATCAATAATAGCAATCGGTGTTTTTAGAAATTCCGCTAATTTTCTAGCACGTGAGACACCACCATGGTCAGGACTCACTACAACATAATCACTTCCAATCATTCCACGACGTTCAAAGTAATTAGCAATGAGAGGCGCACCCATTAAATGATCGACTGGAATGTCAAAGAAACCTTGAATCTGTGAAGCATGTAAATCAATTGTCAGCAAACGATCAACACCAGCAATTTCTAGCATATTTGCTACTAATTTTGAAGTAATTGGTTCACGAGCACGGGCCTTACGGTCTTGTCTAGCATAACCATAGTAAGGCATAACCACATTGATAGATTCTGCACTTGCTCGTTTAAGTGCATCCACCATAATCAAAATCTCCATCAAATTATCGTTAACAGGTGAACTCGTTGACTGCAAAATAAAAACATGCTTGCCTCGAATTGATTCTTCAATATTGACTTGAATCTCCCCATCCGAAAACTGACGTACCGTCGACTTTCCAAGCTCCATTCCTATCCCTTTGGCTACCCGCTTGGCCAACTCTTGGTTAGAAGAAAGAGCAAAGAGCTTTAAATCAGAAAATGACATGTTTGCCTCCGAAAATTTATTCCATTTACATTTTAACCCTTTTTAAGGAATATTTCAATTTAGAATAAAGCGTTTTACAAAAAATATTTGAATAGTCTTACAAATACTTAATCTTGTGCTAAATATAAAAAGGTTGGAAATTCCAACCTTCTAAATTTATTAATTTGGATAAATGTAACTTACTGTACCTTGTGCAGTTGTTGGGTCAAACCAACCACGGTAGTTACCAATTGATTGTTGACCAAGATAGTTAGCTTCTGATACTTGAATGCTAGTTGAAGACTGAACTGCTGTTACTACAGCCACGTGTCCATAACCACCATCAGTCCAACATGCAATCGCTCCAACTTGTGGTTGAGAACCTACACGGAAGCCTGCCGCTGCTGCACTTGCTGCCCATTGACCACCATTACCCCAGTAGTTACCAGCCCAAGGTGCCAATGTTTTAGCTCCCCAAGTACACTGACCAACAGGGTAAGTAGAAGCGTCTGAAGAATAAGATACATTAGACACTGCCGCTGCTGGTGCAGGTGCTGCTGCAGCAGGAGTACCTCCAGAAACAGCTTGTATTTGTGCTGAGAGGTTTGTATTACCAGATGCTTGAATTGCTTGAAGCTGAGAAGCTTGTTGTGAACGGTAAGCTGCTTCAGCTGCTGCTGCTTCAGCTGCTTTTTGTGCTGCTGCTTTTTGTTCTAAAAGAGAATTTTTCTCACCTTCGGCACTTGCTTTTTCAGCTGCAAGATTGATTTGTGCAACCTTCAATTCAGCTTCTTTAGTTGACAACGCTTGAGCATCATCAGCCAAGGTTTGTTGGTTAGCAATAACTGTGTTGATTGCTTCGTTATTAGCAATTTGTTTCTCAGCAATTGCTTCTTTATCCGCTTTTTGTTGTTCCAACATTTTATTGTTTGCGGAGATGATTTCATTCATAGCTGTCACACGTGAAATTGCTTCAGTGATAGAGCTTGAGTTAACAATCGTATTAATATAGCTTGTAACAGTTCCACTTGTTTGAGCGCTACGAGCTTGGTTTGCTAATGACTCATTACGTGCTACAATGTTTTTTGACAATTCATCGATTTCAGCTGAAAGTTTTTCAGATTCTGCTGTTAACTTTTCGTTTTCAGCTTGAAGCTTTTCTTGTTGTGATTTAATTGCTGATACTTGACTTTGAATTTGATCAACTTGAGCTTGTGCAGCTTGTTGTTGAGCATTTAAGCTATTAATTTTATTGTTCTGTGCAGCGATCTTGTCATCTGTTGTATCGGCATGCACATTCACTAGACTAGCACCTTGAGTAAGAACCAAAGCACTTAATAACATCGAAGTGATAATTTTTTTCTTCATAAATAATTCTACTCCTATCCAATAAGATAATAATAAGTATAACAGAAAAAGACGTAGAATATGTTACGCCTTTATTACATTTTTATTTCTTCTTTTTTATCATAAATAAACTTTTTCCAAAACTGGTTGCAAAATTAGTAAAAGCAGGGAATTAAGCACCATTGTCGGAGCTAAACTATACACTATAAAAGTACTTATTTCCATACTAGTTAAAGAAACTAGATTAGCTAATAAAAAAGAAACAAATTCAAACAAGAATACCAGTATTAAAACGGACAAGAATCTAGTGATTTTATTGCCCATCATAATTGTATTATATTTATTGACTAATACACTCAATAGAGGAAGTAATAATGTGGCAATTCCAATTACATGAAAATAGTAAGCATCATAAAGAATACCTATCACTAAGAATATTGTAAATGCTGTTACATCAGATACTTCTACTGAAATAAATAGCAGAAAAATCAACACCAAATGGCAAACTAAATGGAATCTTATAGGTAAAAAAGAAGCAATTAGGGTTGAAATCTGGCCATCTAATAACATTAAAAAAAGCAATAAGAGCGGTATACCCACATGTTGTCTAAAAAGTCGCATATCAGTTCCCCACCAATGTTACAACACGAATGTCAGAAAAATCAGCACTTGGCTTAATATATACCTCTTTTATCAAATAGTCACTACTTGAAGCTACAGAAGATACCTTCCCAACAGAAATATTCGCAACTGTATAAGATCCCAAGCCACTTGTAACCACTTTTGATCCCTCTTTGATCTCATCAGAAGTATTCAGCTGACTAACAATAAATGCTGACTTTTTTTCGTCATAACCTACAATAATACCATAAATTGTTTTTGAGCCACTTTGTATTCTAACAGATATATTTTCGTTATTTTTTTTATTCGTTAATAAACTAATTCGACTAGAATGTTCATTCACTTGATCAACACTTCCAATCAAGCCACCGTTAGCAACAACAAGCATAGTTGAAGCTACTTTATTTTCTGATCCTACATTAACTGTCAACTCATTAGACCATGAAGCTGGAGTACGAGCAATAACATCAGCGGATAGTTTCACATCACTTTTAATAGAATTCTTCATATCAAGCATTTCTCGAAGTTGAGCATTTTCTTCCTTTAAATCTGAAACTTCATTTGACGCTGAATCAATTTCATTTAAAGTAGCTTTTAACTCTTCATTCTCATGATAAGTATTAACCAAATTTTCTAAATCACTTTTCACATCACTAAGTAAATGAAATGGCTTTGACAAAACATTATCAACAAGGCTTAAAACATTTGATGTTCCATTTACAAACCAAGTAGAATAAGTAGAAAGTAACAAAGCTGAAGCAGTTAAAATTAACACAATGATCATTACAATTAATCTTGATTTTTTAAATTTTTTCATCTCAATACCTACAAAATCACAACAAAGTACAAGAAAAGGAGATAGCAAATGCTAAACTCCCTATTGACGGAGAATGGGGGATTCGAACCCCCGCGCCAGTTACCCGACCTAACGATTTAGCAAACCGTCCTCTTCAGCCTCTTGAGTAATTCTCCAACTATAAAATGGGCACGAGTGGACTCGAACCACCGACCTCACGCTTATCAGGCGTGCGCTCTAACCACCTGAGCTACGCGCCCAAGTTATAAAAACTTGGTATGAACCTTTCGTTCAAAGCGGGTGACGAGAATCGAACTCGCGACAACAGCTTGGAAGGCTGTAGTTTTACCACTAAACTACACCCGCTTATTCAAAAATATGGCGCGAGACGGAATCGAACCGCCGACACATGGAGCTTCAATCCATTGCTCTACCAACTGAGCTACCGAGCCTTATTGCGGGAGCAGGATTTGAACCTACGACCTTCGGGTTATGAGCCCGACGAGCTACCTAGCTGCTCCATCCCGCGATACTATTATTCAACTAAAAGGAGGATGTGGGATTCGAACCCACGCACGCTTTTACACGCCTGACGGTTTTCAAGACCGTTCCCTTCAGCCGGACTTGGGTAATCCTCCAGTATACAAAAAAACATGGACCTTGTAGGACTTGAACCTACGACCACTCGGTTATGAGCCGAGAGCTCTAACCAGCTGAGCTAAAGGTCCAACAAGATCATTATAGCGGCGAAGGGGATCGAACCCCCGACCTCCCGGGTATGAACCGGACGCTCTAGCCAGCTGAGCTACACCGCCATACAATCGGGAAGACAGG
>NZ_LQWV01000033.1 GCF_001553855.1 Streptococcus gordonii | reverse complement strand
ATCTTAGCCTTGAAGGTCAGAACAACTTCTTTACCGCCATTGTTCTTGACTTGGTCTTCTGTCAGAGTCAAGGTGATCTTTTGATCAGCGATAGAGATACGGTCTGCTTCTAAAGCTTCTCCATTAAGAGTAGCACTTCCAGCATCCGCAAACTCTAGAACATCCTTAATAGTGTCATCAATAGAGAAGGCTGTTGCATCAAACGGAACATTTGTCTTCACTTTATAAGTAAAGATTTCGTCACGGTTAGCAAGAGTCGCTTCTTTTGCATCATTAACAGTCTTTTCAATCTCTGGTTTTTCAGGACTTGGTGGAGTCACTGGTACGATATTTGAATCTTTATGAACTCCAGGATTGTCTGGTAAATCTACATTATAAGAAGCTTGGTTATTGATAACAACTTTATCGCCAACGACGTAGGCAGCCAAGTTGGCATTTGGACGAATCTTAGCCTTGA
>NZ_LQWV01000032.1 GCF_001553855.1 Streptococcus gordonii | reverse complement strand
ACGACCGCAGGAATGAAGAATACATTAAAATCTATGGAGAAGTGGAGTTAGACGAAGAGGAAGACGAGTGAGACTATATCTTAAAGGCAACTACGAAACTAGTATTTATCAAAACTGTATGGAATATCCTTGGAAAATGTGGTTCAAAGAACGTAAGGGAGTGAAAGTTGGTTTTTCTTATGCACTTGATGATAATTTTTATTTGAGTTTAACTCTAGATAAATTTTCTTCAAATGATGAGCGTTGGGGAATGACTGATTTTAGAATAGGAAAAGACTCTTGGGCGACTTTTAAGCGTGAAAATTTAAATTTAAATTT
>NZ_LQWV01000031.1 GCF_001553855.1 Streptococcus gordonii | reverse complement strand
TTGGTTATTGATGGCTGTCTTACCTTTTTCAATGTCGCCAGTCAGGTTGGCACCTTGGCGAATCTTAGCCTTGAAGGTCAGAACAACTTCTTTACCGCCATTGTTCTTGACTTGGTCTTCTGTCAGAGTCAAGGTGATCTTTTGATCAGCGATAGAGATACGGTCTGCTTCTAAAGCTTCTCCATTAAGAGTAGCACTTCCAGCATCCGCAAACTCTAGAACATCCTTAATAGTGTCATCAATAGAGAAGGCTGTTGCAT
>NZ_LQWV01000030.1 GCF_001553855.1 Streptococcus gordonii | reverse complement strand
CCGACAAGAAATAAGGTCCCAGCAGAATCCCTATGACGGTACCTAGACTCCCCGCCACCAAACCGTAAAGAGAAAACTTGCGAATGATATCTCGGCTATGATAGCCTAGAGCCTTAAAAACACCTGCATTCGTTCGTTCCTCGTCGACAAAGCGAGTCATGGTGGTAAAGGTCACCATAGCTGCCACCAGTTAGAGCACCACCGAGAAGATATTG
>NZ_LQWV01000029.1 GCF_001553855.1 Streptococcus gordonii | reverse complement strand
AGAGTTGAGTATGCAGTAAAGTTGCCTGGTCAGACTGATGAAGACTATGTTTATCTACCGATTGATTCGAAATTTCATTTGGCTGATTACTATCGCTTGTAAGATGCTTATGAATCTGTTAATAAAGAAGAAATTGAACTCTATCACAAGGCCCTGCTAAATATTGTTAAACGCTTTGCAAAAGACATTCGTAGCAAATATTTAGCACCACCCGCTACAACTAACTTTGTGATTATGTTTTTACCGACT
>NZ_LQWV01000028.1 GCF_001553855.1 Streptococcus gordonii | reverse complement strand
ACCTATATAGAAAATTATGACCAAATAAATCAGATTATCCAGCTTCATAGATAAAGACCAGCGCGTCATGGCCGAAAAGATTATATTAACCACTAGGCTGGTCAAAAATAGAACTAGGCCTAGTGAACCAGCTACAAATATCAGACACAAGGAGATAATTGGCAACAAACCTAAGAGGATATAAAGAGGACACCAGTAATTGGGCT
>NZ_LQWV01000027.1 GCF_001553855.1 Streptococcus gordonii | reverse complement strand
GTTTTGGAACCATTCGAAACAACACAGCTCTAAAACTTAATCTTTCATTATTCAATTATTATAAAAGTTTTGGAACCATTCGAAACAACACAGCTCTAAAACAAAAGCTATTGTGCTTGCTGGTGACGATTTGTTTTGGAACCATTCGAAACAACACAGCTCTAAAACACAAAGACGACTATACGCTCAAGACATGCAGTTTTGGAACCATTCGAAACAACACAGCTCTAAAACTTGAAGTTTTCATTGTTGGTTTCTTTTCTGGTTTTGGAACCATTCGAAACAACACAGCTCTAAAACATTTCATTACCGAAACTTAACACTAAATTTGTTTTGGAACCATTCGAAACAACACA
>NZ_LQWV01000026.1 GCF_001553855.1 Streptococcus gordonii | reverse complement strand
AAGAAGTTGTCCTCAACTTCAAGGCTAAGATCAGAGAGGGTGCAAACTTGTCAGCTTACATGAAAGCAGACAAGGCAGAAGTACCGAATAAGGCTTCTTACACAGTTGGCTTCCCTAACAAACCAGCTGTAACGAAGGACTCTAACGAAGTACCTGTCACTCCTCCATCTCCAGAACAGCCACCGATTGAAAAAGATGTGAATTCAAAACCTTCTGAAACAATTGCAGATCGAACAGAAGAATTCACATACAACATCCATACAACTATGCCTCAAGATGCGACAGGCTTTACAGTTACCGATGAATTGAAAGACGTTCTTG
>NZ_LQWV01000025.1 GCF_001553855.1 Streptococcus gordonii | reverse complement strand
TCGAATGGTTCCAAAACTATAACAAGTACTAACTTAATAATAATCTAGTTTTAGAGCTGTGTTGTTTCGAATGGTTCCAAAACTTTCCATATGCTCCAATTGTGACAGTGTAAGTTTTAGAGCTGTGTTGTTTCGAATGGTTCCAAAACCTTCCTCATCTTTACCAACAATAAGGATATGTTTTAGAGCTGTGTTGTTTCGAATGGTTCCAAAACTGTATCAAGTCAATTGACGATGATAGCAACGTTTTAGAGCTGTGTT
>NZ_LQWV01000024.1 GCF_001553855.1 Streptococcus gordonii | reverse complement strand
AAAATTCCCAAGGGAAGTATCTGTCTCATGTCTATTATGTTACAGCGACAGGAACAAAAGAATTTGTAACGGGTACGGCTACTACCGTTCATCACAAGCATTCAGCTGGGACTCTTACAATTGAAAATAACAACTCTACCACTGGAACTTTTGATGCGGTTATTCGTAATGTAGTCGCTCCAAATGGTCTCAAGGAGGTATTAGTTCCAACCTGGTCAGAAGTCAACGGTCAGGATGATCTTGTTTGGCACAAGGCAGTGAAGCAGGCAGACGGTAGCTACCGAGCGACGATTAAAGCTAGCGATC
>NZ_LQWV01000023.1 GCF_001553855.1 Streptococcus gordonii | reverse complement strand
AACACAGCTCTAAAACATAAGATTAAGAAATTCTGGGATGCTGTTCGTTTTGGAACCATTCGAAACAACACAGCTCTAAAACGCTCGCTTGCAGAATATACACTCGTTGTTAGTTTTGGAACCATTCGAAACAACACAGCTCTAAAACAAAAGCTATTGTGCTTGCTGGTGACGATGTGTTTTGGAACCATTCGAAACAACACAGCTCTAAAACACAAAGACGACTATACGCTCAAGACATGCAGTTTTGGAACCATTCGAAACAACACAGCTCTAAAACTTGAAGTTTTCATTGTTGGTTTCTTTTCTGGTTTTGGAACCATTCGAAACAACACAGCTCTAAAACCTCGTAGAAAAATTTTTCTCACGAAATTTCGTAATCGCGCCATTCGTCCCAGCCAGACTTCAGCTCGTCAAGTTCCAATTCTTACTCTTATTATACCATATTTTCAGGGTTCAAGAAATAGTCTTGATCCAGCACATATTGCGGGAAATCATAGACTTTTCGAGGTTCAACAAATAAGACTCTCAGTTGATTGAGTTGGATATACTCTATCAGATTTATTAACTCATCCTCTGATAGATAGGCGGTCGCATTGATGAAAACAAGGAGTTTCTTTTTGGAAAGATATTTAAAAACCTGGATAATTTCTAGCATCTTTTCGAAAGGTGTATCACTCAGAGTTTCAACTTTGACTCCTAGAGCATTGATTAACTCTAGAATGGTGATTTCATCGTACTCTAGGTCTAGTTCATTTTCTAAGCACTCAAATGCTAACAATTCTGTAATCGTAGCTACCAGTTTTTCAATCATGGATTTGACTTCTGGCTTGTCATTAAGCTGATTTTCAAGATCTGCATGTATCAGCTTGAGCATGGCGGGTGAGTTGAGATTGTATCCTAAGACATCCGTTATCACTAGTAACTCGGACTCTTTCAGAGCTTTTAGATTTCTATCAAATAATTTCAACTCTCCATCATCAGTGTACTGGTAGAACTGCTTGACGATAGTTGAAAAGGTAAGCTGGTCTTCCAGGACTAAAAAGGTCGCATTTTCAATAGCCAATGGTTCATCCAATAATGGGAAATTAATCTTCATCTCTAGGCTCCTCTCCTAGAAAAACCAAACGTGCGTCGGAGTTTGCTACGCTAGTATTTCGCTCACCATTTAAGTAAATCATGCGAGAAAACTGCTTTTCTGTAACGGTTAAGAGAGTAATGTTCCCTTTTTTAGGATTGTGCGTCTTAAGGCGTTCAATCATGGCGTTATTAGCAGAGTTGTTGAGCAAGAGCTTGCTATAGATGGAGAATTGGTGCATGATAAATCCTTCATCTATGAGGAACTTGCGAAATTTCCGATAGGCCTTGCGTTCCTCTACGGTATCAACAGGCATATCAAACATTAAAATCATACGCATATATCGATAACTCATATCCTAAACTCAGGAACTCCTTTCTCCGGTTGATTGAGAGCTTGAATGACTTTCTTAGTATAGTCGCTGACGATATTGGACAGATACATATCCTTATCATTGTAGTGAAAGGTGTCTGAGAAAATAGCGAAAAGTTCTCGCTTGATTTTGACAAAGGAACTGCTTCGATTTTCATAGACGATTCTATCAATAATCGGACGAAAAGGCTCCATAATATCGCTAGCTAGGTTGAATTGATTGAACTGATTGGCATGTTTCAAGCCAAACTGAGTCATACAACCAGACAACACAATCTCACGCGCAAACATACTTAAAATCAAAGTATACCCATAATCCAAGGCAGCATTGATATCGCTCTCCTGCTCTCGACTAAAATCATTTCCAAATAAAGTATTGAAATAAATTCGAGCTGCATGACCTTCGCGATTACTAGGGTCAAACAAATCCAAACCATGATAAAGGTCAATGACTGACTGAGATTTTTCCAGAAAGCCACAGTTCCCAAGATAAAGGGCCTGATTAAGTATTTTTTGAGCAATAATGGTTGTCCAAACTTGTGCCTTAACATCTTCTCTCCAAGCAATTTGCCGAGAAAGTTGCAAACTGGAATCGTGCCGACCGTAGTAAGACATTAAGTATGCAGTTGGCAATCGTTTATCATCACAGAAGATAACCAGAATATTTTCATCCACCAAGCGCTTAATCAACATGGTTGAGAGTACAATATCTGTCGTCTCCAAAAGTAAGATATCCACCTCGGACAGGTGAATTAACTCTGTCCGAGAGGCATCTTTAAAAATTAAGTGATTGTTCTTATAGGAAAGTTTAGAGTGCGTATTGACAACAACGGTTCTCCATCCCATTAGTCTTCTCCTAGTTTGCTCAAGTCAATCCGAGTCTCGTAAAGACCAGTGATGGATTGGTGGATGAGGGTGGCGTTGAGTATTTCAGATACAGTTGTGTACCGTTTTCGATCAATATCTTTTCCAAAAAATTTAAAGGCAGCAGGAGCACCCAAAGCAGTAAAGGTCAACAAATTGATAAACGAATTTGCTAGAATTTCTATATCTGCTTGCTCATTGTCTGCATATAAGCTCTTGATTTTCTCTAGATTTGCATCTGCGAGGACATATTTTTGAGAAAACTCAGATACAAGATTTAACAAATCCTTAAATTCATTTCGGTGTTTCTGAATGTATTCCAAATGTCCTGGTTCGTCTAGTTTATGGACATTTTTAGAATGGTAGAGCAAGGTTGTTAAATATACTGGAAGTACTATTTCATTGCCTTTTTGAAGTTCTTTTGCACTTGCAAGTAGTCGTCTGCGACCATTTTCCAGTTCAAATAAACTATACTTAGGTAGGCAGAGGATGTTTTCTTTACGGACATTATGATAGCCTTTATTTTCAAGGAAAGTTATTGGATTATCCTCAAAAGCAGCTTTTTCCATAATCGTGATACCAACTAGAGTTTTGACAGTCTTCAGTTTTTTCGCTTTTCCTTTTTCGATATCGGCAATGAGCAAGATCGAATAGGCGATAACAGGGCTATCAAATCCCCCATATTTAGTAGTGTCCCAAAGAATATCCTTTGTTTTTCGAGGGATTAGCTTGTCAGAATTTCCTTTAGGAAGGATGGACTCTTTAGAGAAGCCACCTGTTTGTACTTCTCGTTTCTTCACAATATTCACCTGCGGAAGTGAAAGAACTTTTTTGATTATAGCGAAATCTTTTTCCTTATTCCAAGCGATTTCTCCAGTGTCTTTAGAGTATTCGATATTTTCTCTTTTTACGATGGTTCCGTCTGCGTAATGCACCTCTTCTTTAAAGAAGTTTAACAAGTTTGAGTAGAAGAAATACTTTTCAGTTGCTTTTTCGACTTCTTTAGGATCTTTGGATCTTGAGATGTAGCGCTTAAGATCGTACTTTTGATACTCACCATAGACGAATTCAGGCTCTAGTTTAGGATATTTTTTAAGGATAGCCTTAGCCACTACTGCATTTAAGTAGGCATCATGTGCATGGTGGTAGTCATTGATTTCCCGTACCTTGTATAACCTAAATTCTTTACGAAAGTTGGAAACTAGGTTGGATTTCAAAGTGATGATTTTGACGGTACGGTTCTTCTTATCCTTCTCATTCACTTCTGTATTATAGCGAGCATCCAAAATCTGTGCAACATGTTTTGTGATTTGCCGTGTTTCAACTAGTTGGCGTTTGATAAAGCCAACTTTATCCCGCTCATCTAGCCCGCCACGTTCAGCTTTAGTTAAATTATTAAATTTACGTTCTGAAATCAGTTTGGAATCCAACAATTGTTGCCAAAACGCTTTTCTTTTTTGAACAACTTCTATACTTGGAACATTATCGGATTTACCACGATTATCCTTTGAACTAGTCAAGACACGGTTATCAAAAGAATCATCCTTTATAAAGGCCTGTGGAATGATGTGGTCAATGTCATAGCTGCTCAGTTGGTTTATATCAAGAGCTTCTCCAGTGTACATATCCTTCCCATTTTGGAGATAGTAAAGGAAGAGACGGTCGTTTTGAAGTTGAACATTATCTGTTGGATGTTCTTTTAATATATTTGAATCAAGCCCAGGTGCTAAATTTTTTAGTGCATCTTCAATGCGCTTATATCTTTGTTGAGAATTCTTTTTCCCTCTGGCAGTTGTCTGATTTTCACGTGCCATCTCAATCACAATGGATTCAGGATTGTGCCTCATAATCTTAACAAGTTCATCAACGATCTTGATACTTTGTAAAATTCCTTTTTTAATAGCAGGACTTCCTGGAAGTTCTTGGACAACTTGTTTCACATCATCTGTCTTACCAACCACTTGTGCTTTTTGGATAATTTCTTTGAAAGAAAGTCCATCATCATTGATCAACTGCATAAAGTTACGATTGTAGTAAGCATCATCAATCAGATAATCAAGAATTGTTTTACCTGTTTGTTTATCACGGATCCCGTTAATTAGCATAGCAGAGAGTTTTCCCCAACCAGTATAATGTCGACGAGTCAGTGACTTGATCACTTTTTCATCAAAGAGTGAGTCATATTGCGCAAGGCGCTGCTTAATCATTTCCCGATCTTCAAAGATAGTTAGAGTATGGACGATATTTTCAAGAATCTCTTCATTTTTAGGGTCATCCATAAACTCTTTGTCCTTGATAATTTTGAGTAAGTCATGATAAGTAGAAAGACTAGCGTTAAATTGTTTTTCAATTCCTTTTAGTTCGATTCCATCGTAACCATCAACAGTGTGTAGATAATGAATGATGTCTTTTTCAGTTACTTTTCTTTTCTCTTTGAATAATTGATTGACAATTTGTTTCTTCTGCCCACTATCAAGGAATTGATAGTCTCTCAATCCTTCTGCAATAAATTTTACTTTTGTTAATTCATTATAGACAGCAAATTTTTCATACAAGAGACTGTGCTTAGGCAAAACTTTTTCCTCTGGGAGATACAAGTCATAGTTAGTCATCTTATTGATGAAGTCTTCCGCAGAACTTGCTTTATCAACAATTTCTTCGAAATTCCAAGGTCGGATTGCTTGGTCAGAATTTCGAGTAAGCCAAGCGAAATCACGATTGCCACGAGCCAATGGACCAACGTAGTAAGGAATACGGAAGGTCAAGATTTTTTCAATCTTTTCTCTGTTTTCCTTCAAAAATGGATAATGTTCTCCTTGCCGACGGAGAATGGCATTCATTTCTTGAAGGTGAATTTGATGAGGAATAGAACCATTATCAAAGGTGCGTTGTTTTCTCAAGAAATCTTCACGTTCGATTTTATCAAGGAAATAATCTGCTCCTTTAACATTATTCAAAATGTTCTTGAGATATTTATAAAATTCTTCCTCAGTTGCTAATTTAGCATTTCTTTTTCGTATTTTTGAATCAACTCCGACATATCCTGCATAACCATTTTTGCTATCGTCAGAAAAAACTTCAACATAGTTTTCTGGAAGATTGTTTTTGATGAATTGTTTTAAAACTACCAAGTCATTTTGGTGATTTTCATAGCGCTCAATCATAGATGCTGACAGTGGAGCCTTGGTTGAAGGATCTGTGACAGTCAAAATACCTGACAGAAGAATCGCATCATAGAGTTTTTTAGCGGCCACGAAAAGGTCTGCAAAGTCATCTCCAATTTGTCCGAGCAAGTTTTCCAAATCCTCATCATAGGTATCTTTAGAGAATTGCAGTGGAGCTTTATCTTCTAAGTCAAAATGTTTCTTAAAATCAGCTTGATTTCCTACAATCAGCTTGAGAAATTCTGAAAACAAACCAGTGGACTTTTCATCAGGAAAGAGTTTTAGGACGCGTTCTCTCTTTGCAGATTTACTAATTTTATCAGTAAAAATTGCTTCTACTTGTGCGTTTTGCCCACTAAGTGAACTTCCTTCAAAGGCGTTATCGTAAATGCTTATAAACTCGTTAAAGATTTTTTGGATATCATTGTTTTTAATATCAAATGTATCTTCGTATAAAAAATGCCCGCGATATTTAATCATGTGAGCTAATGCTAGATAAATCAAGCGGAGGTCAGCCTTTTCTTTCGAATCCGCCAGGTGTTTTCTCAAATGATAGATAGTCGGGAACTTCTTATGATATTCTTTTTCTTCTTCCAAGGTAGCAAAAATAGGGTATTTACTTTCTCTCTTATCCTCAGGAATTAAAAAGGAGTCATCCAATCGATGAAAGAAACTACTATCTACCTTGCTCATTTCCTCAGAAAAGATTTCTTGAAGATAGCGAAGACGATTTTTACGACGAGTATAGCGACGACGTGCAGTTCGTTTAAGGCGTCTAGCCTCAGCAGTAGTTCCCTCATCAAACAATAGAGCCCCGATGAGATTTTTCTTGATAAATCGTTTATCAGTATTGCCCAGAACTTTCATCTTTTTTGATGGAACCTTATAGTCATCCGTAATGACGGCAAATCCGACGCTATTGGTACCAATGTCAAGACCAATTGAATATCCTTTTTTCATTTTGTAATCTCCTTTATATTAAATTATAATTTTTAAAATAATTACGAAATGAGAGCCTTAATTAAATCAATGCACCCCTTCATAAACTTTACTAACTCAGTTAGAATAGCTAAATTATCTTTAGTAAATTTAAATTTTTCCAAAACAATCTCCGTAAAATATAACTTAATTAAATTATATCACTCTAACTAAAGATTTCAATAGAATAATGATGAATTATAGGTAAAAATGTGCTAAAATTGATTATAAGTTATATTTTAGTTTTAGAATTGTATTGTTTCAAATGATGATAAACTAGCTTTTTGTCGTATCTGTAAAATAATTTACATTTCACTTGATAATCTTTGACGAGTATAGTACAATAAAGCTGTTGGAACTATTCGAAACAACACAGCAAGTTAAAATAAGGCTTTGTCCGTACACAACTTGAAAAAGTGCGCACCGATTCGGTGTTTTTTTATTTACTATACTAACTTATTGTACTCCTATTTTCCTAAAAAAACAATTTATTTTAGAGCGCTTTCATTTAAAAACAGAAAAAAACTACGTTAAATGACGTAGCTTTTTTCATAAACATGTCCCCTGCCGGAATAAAAATAGTAGTGCTAAATTCCTATTCTAAAGGCTTTTCTATTTCGTTTGGTCAATATTTGGTCAAAAAAATATTATTCTTTTACGAGCATTAATTCTCTTACTAAATCATACTCTTTATCAATGACCTCTTTAAGAGCATGTCCGTAAGTTTGAATGATTTGCTGTATATCTTTATGACCTAATAATCTAGAAACAACCCATATATCAACTCCTTTAGCTAATAAATATGACCCGTAAGTATGTCTTCCTGCCGTTGCAGTCATGGTTTGGCTACCTATACCAAGTTCAGATAAAAATACTTTCAAGCACTTATTCAATCCCGAATTTGTAGGAAGCTTATACCTTCTATCATAAAATACCAAATCATGCTTTTTTAATTCTTCACGATCAAAAAGAACCTTATCTTGCTCATCCTTCAATGACTTCAATACAAATATTAAATCGTCATCAATAGGAATTTCTCTTATAGAAGTATTAGTTTTTGGAGGAACGAAAATTTGTCGATCTCCAGCAAATCTTCTATATGTTTTAATTGTTTTCTTTTCAAAATCTATATCAGACCAACACACAGCCATACCTTCACCAACCCTAAATCCAGTTTTAAACAAAAGATATAGTAAGAATGGTATAACTGATACTCGATAGTTCATATTTTCTTTCAAATAGTTTAATAAGATTTTATAATCTTCAATACTATGGATATACTTATCATCCACCTCGCCAGGCGATTGACCGTAAATTTTTACATCTTCGGTGAAATCGTTCATGTATAAACCATTACGTTTACTGAATCTTACAACCGATCTTATGTCTGCATTCACCCTTCTGAGATGATCTTTAGTTACTTTTTCTCCATATTCATTCAATCGCAACTGATATTCTTTATGAGATATTTTAACTGCTGGAATATCTGAAAACATTTTTTCGATCAAATTTCCCCTAAAAAAGTATGTACCTTTTGTTGCATCTGCTTTTTCTGATGGCGCAATAACTAAATCATACCAATCCTTCCACAATTCATACAAGGTAGACTTACTATTAAATCTCACAGAATGATTCGACTTAAATAGCTCTCTCTCCTTTTCTTGTGCTTCATTCATTGCTTCACGTTTAGTTTTAAACCCTGAATTAGAAGCAATAAGTTTTCCATTTTTACCGAATATCCTATAATCCCAAAGTTTATTTTTTCCACGCTGTCTGTAACTTGCCACACTAACTCCTTTCTGAATGGCAATCATCACCATTCTATTATAACATCAATAATATTTTTTGATAATTTTTATCAAAATATTCTCTTGTTTTCCTTGCTAAAAATCTATAAGGTGAACCCTTGCTTTTCGGATATAATACAAATCCGTCTTTATTTTTCTCAATATCTAATTCATTTTTGATTGATGGATTCAATAAAATATCATTTATTAATTTTGTTTTTCTAATGGATAACAGTTCTTCAACCTTATCAATCGTCCACCATTGACCTACTTCTTCTTTTTGAAGCAAATCTAAATATTCAGAGCGACTAATCAAAACCATATCAGCAGGAATTGGAACTTCAATATTAAATACTTGTTTTTGCTCTTTCATTTAAAACTCCTTCACACAACAAAAAAAACAAGCCATTTCTGACTTGCTCTTTTTTACTATTATTCTTAATATGCACTATTTTGGTATTCATTCCATAATGCCTGAAGTTCATCTGCATTTTCTAAAACATACTGTCTTACTATCTTCATATCTTTTGATTTTAATTTTCCATCTCGAAGTTCACCATTTAAAAACATTGATCCAACTTCTTCACCATGAATATAAATATGAATATGAGCCATCTGACCTTTATGGTTATGTTCATTCGGACGAATTTCAATACCATACTTCAAAAAAGAATACTTAGGCATGTAATAACCCCACGTAGTCCTTCCACGTTTCAAGGTAGTTATCACGGTTTAATTCAATTTGTTTTTGTGCAAATCGTATATCATAGTCTGCTAAATCTAAATTTTCCACAACTTCACCTGTAAGAATACTAAATGTTCCAATCAGTTCTTCATCATCATACATACGCAAAATTGGATTGTTAGGATTTTTAGAAATATCTTCTTTTGTTACTTCTAAATTTGTAACACCAAACTCTTTAATCATGATTCCTTCTCCTTTCACTTTCTTTTATTATACCACTTTTTCTAAAAAAGAAAAAACAAGGTAGGAATTATCCTACCTTGCTGTTTATTCTAGTTAAATTTTCGTTTACCAATCACAGTTGCAACCAGTCCTACAAATCCCCAAATAGTAGTAAAAATTGTACTAGCTGTTCCAGTATTCGGAAGAACTTTTAACTGACCTTCTTTATCTTTCAAAGCAATAGTACCATCTTTTTGCTTCACAGCACCTACTTCATAAGGCTCTTTTTCTGCATAATCACCTTCGCTTGTTTCAACTACAACTTTTCCTTGATTCGTTGAAACTACCTTGTGACCAGTGTTTGTTTCGATAGGCTGTTCTTGAATATCTTCTTTAGTAACATTCAATGGTTTAGGATCATCAGATTCTTTCACTCCTACATTATCTTCAGCCTTCTTCTTATCTTCCTGAACTTTTGGATCAGCTTCCTTCTGAGTATCAGCTTTTGGCTGTTCCTCTTTTGGTTGATCTTCCTTTGGTTTTTCAGATGGAGTTGTAGGCTCTACTACAACACCTGTATTATCTTTTGAAGGCTCTTTTTCAGATTCCTTACCTAGATTTTCAGAAGGCTTATCTTCTTTAGGCTTTTCCTCTTTTGGCTGTTCTGATGGAGTTGTATGCTCTACTACAACACCTGCATTATCTTGTGAAGGCTCTTTTTCAGTTTTACCACCTAAATCAAGATTCTCACCTTTAGTTTGTTCAGCAGGAACAACAGCAGGATTTTCTTCTTTTGGCTGTTCTGCCACAACTAAACCAGCAGTATCTTCTTTAGAATCTACGCTTCCACCCAAAGATAATTCATCAGCATTTACACCAGCTACAAAACCACTTAATAGCGTTACACACGCTAACGTTACAATTTTTTTATTCATATTTTTCTTTCCTTTTCTTTATTTTATTTTCCAGTTACATATAAAAATTCTTTTGCCTGATCAGCAGTAAATACACGATAGTTTGTAATTCCTGTTCCCTGACCACTTTGAACAAAGTTACATTCAGAAATCAATATTGATCCATCATCTTTTACATCTTCGACAAAGGCTACATGACCATAAGTAGGGTGACCACCTGCCTGCCTTCCCTGAAAGCTAACAGCAGAATGTTTCGTAGGAGTATTGGAAACCTCATAGCCTGACTTATGCGCCCAGTCCTGACCATTCCCCATATATGGATCAAAATTTATTCCAAAATCTTTAGCACGATTGAATACATACCAAGTACATTCACCATAAGGATAAGATTGAGTAATATAGCCATCTTTTGTAATTTCCTTATCTATCGAGTACCCACTAGGTATATCCATAGCAACTTGACCAGCAGGAACATCTAAGCTACCAGCTATTGCATTCCCACCTGACGAGCCATCAGATTCAATAGTCCCCTTAAAAACTTCGTACCACTTCTTACTATCCTTCTCCAGCTTCTCTAATTTTGTCTGACCGTCTGAAAGCAACACACCTTCATAATGTTCAGACCAATATTTTGCACTTTCAAAAGGATCAGTTGCCTTTTGCATATAGTCTTTTACTTTTTTATAGCCATGATTTAACTCATAACTCATTAACTCTAATTCAACCGTACTATCTAAAGTACGAGAACTAGCCTTCGCCCATCTATCACCATTGATTGTGTTACCGTTCCAGCCCGACCATTGAAAGTACCCAGCAACTCCACCTGACGGATTCGTCAACTTTGGATCAAAATCACTTTCTCTTTCAGCATTAGCAAGCGATCCACTAGCACCCTCTAAAGTAAATTTTTCTTTAGAGAGTTGCCAGTTTAGAATCTTAATCACATCTTCTGCTCTTTCAACAGAGATATTCGCTTTTTGCGCTACTTCTTGAGCTGTTAAACGTGTTCGTTTTCCAATCGTAGAATCTGATGATCCTGAACTACCAGCAACCACAGCACCCATGACAAGTATCAAAATCAAGATAATAGGTAGAATAGTTGTAAGATTCGACAAGAGAAAGGCAACTACATATTTTTTTACCTGATTCTTAATTTGATTTTTCATTAAATCTTATTTCTCTTTCTATCAATCGTAACATTCGGACGATTTTTCTTATTTTTTCTTCCCTGCTTTTTTGGACTAGAATTTCCTCCCTTCATTCGTTTTGCTTTAGGAGTATTAATTTTAGGATTCTTACCTGAATCCACTTGATTCATTCTTTGTCCCTTCTTCGATTGAAATTCTGCTTTTTTTCTAGCCAGTCTTTGTTCTTTCAATCGCTTCACTTCAGCATGAGAACTATTTTTCACTTCTCGTTGAAAATCAGCTTTTTTAGTCAATTTATCTGCTTTTTCATTAAGCAATTCTTTTTTCATTCCACCTTTGAATGAATTTGCTCTAGCTTGATACAAGAAAGCCATACCACGATTCCCTTTTTCTTTCAAGGCATTCACCGTACTTCTTGCACCATGCTTCATAGAAGCATATCTATTCCCAATTTTTCCAAGCGATCCATTTTTCGAACTGTTTGAACGTAAACTTTTAAGGCGAGATTGTAAGTTGTCTTTACCCATCTTCAAACCACCTTTAGCAAATTGACCACCAGCAGAAAGTCCACTCTTACCAGCACCAAACATTCTTTCACGAATCTTTTTAGTACCTTGATTGAGATTCAAGCCATTCATTCTATTTACAGGTAATCGTCCAATTTGTGAGAACAATGACAGGATCATATTCTTATTCTTAAACATCAAGAATAGTAGAATAGCTTTTACGAATATCACAATTAGCACATTTTGACCTACTGCCAAGCTAATAAAATCTGTTAATGAATTATAGAAAAATACAAATAGAGTTGTAGCTAACAAAGTCACAGACGATAGAATCAACATTGAAATAGCCTTTTTATTGAACGAATGAATCAAACCTTCCATTGAAGGAAATAGACTAACCAAAAGAATGAATGGTAATATGAGAATCAAGAATACATAGATCATCAAGAAGAAGAATCTTGAAAGACCTAAGACTAGATAAACAATTCCTACTACCGTTACATCAACCAATGAAGAAAGAGCATAGCTAAACTTTGCGCCCCACTCACTTTTCAACATTTTGTTTTCAGGATCTTTGTCTTTAGCAATATCCTTGATTTTCTTACCACCAACAAGATAATCTCCATCACCTTGTTTATATCCAGCTAAATCTTCAAATTCTGCTTCAGATAACTGAAATTCTCCATCTTCTTTTAAAGGAGAATTCATATACTTATACGATTTTACGATTGTTTCAGTAAAATAGACATCAATAGCATTAGAATTTTCATTAGTCAAAGTCTTTGTAATCTGACCATTAAGAGAAATCGTTGTCGTTCTAAATCCATCATACAAATGAGTTAGTAAATACTTATTCTGATCATTTACATTTATTTTGATAAAGTAAAGACCAATAATTGTATAGATCAACAACATCTTCACTAATGCTTTAACTACGCTACCGTTACCAGTTGCGAACAAGTACAACAGATACATAGCCATACTTGCACCGATAACATAGACTATCTCTTTACTGAATAGAGAAGAAAATACTTTACTAGAGTTACCTATAACGTTATTCAATAAAGTTGATACATCACTCATTCCCTCTACTGCATTATAGATTCCAGCTATGATCGTAAAGATAAATTTTGACAACCAAAAAATAGCTTGCACAATCGAATTAAAGAAATAATTCATGTTTGAATCAAAACCAAAGAATTTCTTATCAAAGTAAACCTTACTTGTTAGATCAGACATCTTCGACTTATAGTTATCATAAGTCAATTTTCTTGAATCTGCTTCTTTCTTTTGAATAGCTTTTTTACCTTCTAAGTCCTTCTTTGCTCGTTCAAGCGTCTTCTTTGCTATTTCAGTATCACGATCTTTAATGACAGGCTTATTCGTATTCTTATCAAATTCAATAATATTAAAATTATTCTTTGGTAAGTAATCTGTTCCAATACCACTATCCAGCTTGACTGAGGAATTAGAAGATGGAGTTGAAATTGAATTAGAATTAAACGCATTTACACCACTATTCGGCAATGATGGTTCAACAGCACCAGCTAAAACAGGAAGGAAAAAAATAGATAAAACAAACCCTATTAAAATATTTCTTCTCATTTTTCCCCCTTCTATTGTACTGACACTAAATTAGATTTAACTGTTTCAAACAATGGTAAAAATTCAGGGAAGATTGTACCATCAACAGTTATACGTTCTTTACGACCAAATGTATCATAATAGATACACTGACCCATTGTCTGATTTTCAAGCCATGCTCTTGATAAATCATCATTTTCAACTCGCAAATGTTCCAAGATTGCTTCTGTTTCTGTATTTTCAGGGAAAGCGAATACTGTACCAAAACCAGTTGTATCAGCACTTGTTTTCAAGTCTTTGACCGATTGAGTAATAAGTACCAAGAAATTATTAAATGATCGTCCAGTACGTTTAACACGGTTAACTACCTGCCTTCCAGCAGGAGTTGACATAATCTGCCATGCTTCATCAAGGTATAACATTGTTTCCTTGTCTTTCTCACGTTCACCAAAAATCGCACAGAAATAAGTCAAAGCATACATAACGGTCAAACTTCTTAATTGTGTTTCAGTCATTTCATCTTTATCATTATCTTCAGGCATATCAAGACCAGCAATCTCAACAATAATTGTTTTATCATCAGTCTTTAGAACTTCTTGACTACCATCAGCGAAACATAATGATAACAACGAATTTTTAGAAATTCTCTTTAGTAAATATCCAGCAGTTGAAACTTCCTCTTTTGAAGATTTTTCCAATTCATCAAAGACTTGTAACATACCAACCTTTTCACCAGCTTTTCTACGCTCAATCACTTTATCAAGTGAATCTAACAGGTGAGCTTTAATCTTAATATAAGTGTCCTTATCCAATACAGAAGCAACAAGTACGGTTGCTAATTCCGTTAACTCACCTTCATCTTCCAAGAATGAGAATGGATCAAGAACACCTTTATTTTCTTCCTTACGCATATCCAAAGTAATAAAGCGAATAGATCGTATGTATTCTTGTAATTCTTCAAATTCACCTTTTTCTTCCAAATCAGCTAACACAGATAAATATTGTGTTCGCATTTCAGCTTTTGGATCAACATACAGAACTTTAGCTTTTAACAATGAATGATAAGTAAAGAGTAATTTTGTTAAGAATGACTTACCGTTACCAGTTGAACCAGTAATAGCTGTATGAGGATTGCTTGTTTCTTTACCATGAACACCAATTTTATTGGCTTGCAACAAGTTAGTAAATACAACATTCGTGCTATTATCTAAGGCACGTTTAAAATCTCCATACCATGAAGAACTTTCTTTATCAATTCGACCAATAGGAAATCCAACATCAGTACCTACTTTTTTCTTAGTAAAGAACAGATTCTCACAAAGACCACGCAGGCTTGAATATTGTAGGAAACCTTCTCTATCCCCATCAATTAACTCAGTCATTCTGAATTTATAGAATAGATATACCTGATCAGCAACAGCCTTCACAATTTCAACTTCCATATCTTTCAATTTTGAAGCTAAAATATCATACTTAACATTCAATTCTTCAATGCTATCACCAGTAATCTGTAACAGGTGAAGGAAAGTAACCATAGGCTCTTTATTATCGTACTTCTCTTGAAAATCTTCTAGTAACTGATAACTTTCCAAAACCTCAATCTTTTGAACATCATCATTTTCTGCTGTTTCAGTCACCGTATTTCCAAGATTCTTACGCTTATTTCTTGCCCTTGTATTCAAGGAATAGATTCCACTTTTAGTTGAGAATTTCACTTTCAAGGCACTATTAACAGGGAAACCAATATTCTTAATTTCTTCTGCCAAGTGCAAGTAGGAAACATTCTTTGGATAAGCATATACAGGAATAGTTGCTACATAACTTTCTTCCTCACCATTGACCAGCTTCAAGGCGTTACCTGATCCAATTTCAATAATTGTTTCATCAACATTCTCAATCGAATTTTGAAGGGCAACAATTTCACTATCTTTATCATAGTATTGGCCATTTAAGAAATGAATCCGATTCAACAACATCAAATCTTCTTTGACTACTTCTTGAATATTCAAAGCGTGTAATTTTGTTTGAATCAATTCTTTTTGATCCTGCCATTCCTTCGACCAATCGACCTTCGGTAATTCTTCAAAACCAACCATTTTCATGACTGATTTTCTAACGTTAGCAACAGACTGCTTGACCGTCACTTTAAAATCAGAAGATACATTGACTGACTTCAAAGGCACTACTAGATAATCTTTTGATTCCAGCAAATATGTAACTTCTTCTTCTAAGCGATCAGCCATATTAGAAATCACATAATTTGCCAATGGACTTGTGCCAACCCCCTTCTCAACATCGAGAGAAAGCAACTCAATTTTCTTTGCCAATTCTAAGTCAAAATTCAGAGTATAAATTCCAAAATCACTATAATCAGCAATACTTGATAAGTAATTGAATACTAAATCTTTTGAATCTTCTTTCTCACCATCTTCAATAGTATTGATCACTTGTGGCTCAACTTCAAATACAGCCAGCACACTTCCATCTTTCAAGAGAATCAAGCTATCATCTATCGCCCAAATATTATTCGTTAATTCCACGGTAGATTCTTCTCACTTTCTCATATTTTTTACCTTTACATAAATACATTGAACTTCTCTTACTGTCATATTCTATCCAAAATTTAAAATAATCAACTAAGAAACGAAACAATGTTTTTCCATCAATTTTATTTTCAGCTAGTAAATTTCCACACCACCAGCCAATGAACAATGAACCCATGAATCGAAAACCCCAATCCAAAAAAGGTACATACCCTAGCAAGAACCACGATAAAGCGAAACTTACTAGAGCATAGATAATAGTTGACATTTTGAGAGCAAAAGGCAAACTAAAATCTTCATTGATCTTATGTACCCATATAGGCTGTCTAAATGCAGTAGTATAGACATACAGCTTTTTATCTTCACGCTTCATAAAGTTGACCTACTTGAATACTTCAAGCACTTTAGACCAAATAGTATTCGTTGCACGCAAGACTGATTCAGGGTTATCCATAAAATAAATAATGAATCCAGCAATCAGAATTGTTCCTACAATCGTTCCAACTTTTTGATCCTTCCACGCTTTAAGAGCCTTCGTACCAGCGAAAAATGCTACTGCTGGAATACCAAGTTTTGCTACTAAAAATTGAAATAATGCCATTTTTTTTATTCTCCTTTATCATCATCTTTTTTATTGAAATCTGCTGGGATCGTATGATCCATTTTTTCTACAAAATAGCTATCTTTATCTTTTCTTAACTCAAAGCTAAAGTTTTCACTATGAGTTGTACCTGCAACATCAAGAGTAATTTGCGAATAAGCATAGATTTTCCCATCTTTCTCTTTAAAGTAGGTATAATCTAAACTCTTAAACGTTGCACCACCAATAGACTTAATTCCATTAGAAATCAAATCTAAGTTTGCTTGACTGGTAGTGTAATTCTTAAAGAACAATTCCAAAAATGATACCAACTTCTTGCGCTTGCCCTCTTCCATTTCATCATTCGCTACCAGCGATACATGATTCTCTTTATCCACCCCTTCAGCTTTAAAATCGCTCACAGGAGAGAACCAAGGCAAACCACTTACATAATACTTGCCATCTTTCACACCGTATGGAATCGTAAATTCAATTCCTACACGTTGATTCTTATCATCTTTCTTCGTATCATAGATCACACGATAAACAGCGACACCATCTTTAGCACTCAACATTCTAGCGCTAACAATATTCATTTCCTGCTTCGTCTGACCTTGATTCTTTACATCAGGAACACCACCATAATAATCATTCAACTTTGCGACATCTTCATCAGCAGAGCCACTTTGTGAATTATATGTAAAGTATCTACTTACATATCCATCTAGGAACTGTTCTAAGGTACGATCTGTTTCTTTTTTAGCTTCCACCACAGGTGCTTCAGAAAGCCTTGCTTTCATCTTCGCAGTAGTTGCTATTGAAACAAACATGGTTAAACCACAAAACAAGACGAAACCAACCAAGCTAATCATGAAAATCATATTCGATTTTTTCTGACTAATCTTCTTAACTGTCAGTTGTTTGTCTTTGCGTGGCTTCTTTAAAAACATATTTCTCATTCAAAAGAAACCTTTCTATAAAATCCTTTTGGAGTATTCAGCACTTCGCCTTGCTCAACAAAACCTTGAAACGCTGTCACCCAATTGCCACATTTAAAAAAATAATTTATCAAAAGACCAATATCTAAATTCTTTGAAAGTTGAATCACAGTTGCTACTTCATCTTTAGAACAAAATTGATAATAGGTTGAAATAATCTTTTTGATAGGAACATATCGCTGTAACTGAAATCTCACAACATAATCATCACCATCATACAAATCAAGGACTGCTTTTTTCAGCAAGTAAACCTCGTCCAGCGACATGATCTTATCAACTTCCCAATCAGTAATGCCACATACAAAGAAATTCCCTTTATCAATTCCCAATTCTTTCAATCTTGCAACAATCTGCTCTTGACTATACTTCATAATATCTAACTCACAAAGATAATCGAAATTGCCTTCATTCAGAACCCTGATATTCGCTATCATCTTGATACAAAGTAACCTTTATCAACAAAGCTACCACCTTCTGATAGGCGAACATCACGACCATACTTTTCATAGTCTAAATAGCGTTCTAATTGTTCCCTTGACAATTCAACACCCAATTCTTCTACAACATATTGACCTAAATCTCTATCAGTTGCAACATCAGGATATAACCAGCAATCATCAAATTCAGCATTTGCTAAAGCCTTCGGATCAGAGCTATCTGATTCAATGAATGATAAAACAATATCTTCATCTACATCTTCTAAATTTTCAGCAAGTTCATTCGCTAAATCCAAATTCAAGCGTTCACAATCTAAATCAGGCAATCCCTCAATCGAATCAAACGTAACCTCAATTTCTTCACCTTCATAGCCAAATCGTTCAGCTACTTCTTCACTAGAAATTGGAAGCAGGACACGACGAGCGATTCCTTTATAAACAACCAAAGCCATTAAATCCATTTTTTTGTTTTCACCTTCCTATGATTCTTAAAGCCTATCTGCTTTAGGTAAAAAATAACCTCTATCAGTAAAGCTACCACCTTCTTCTAAACGAACATCATGACCATACTTTTCATAGTCCAAATATTTTAGAAATAAGGCTAAATTAAAACCATTTTCCTTAACTAAATACATTCCTAACTGAAGATCGTTATGAATTTCAGGATATAATGCACAATCCAAAAATTCAAAATTCAACAAATCTGATAGTTCAGTATTTCCCAATTCAATATACGTTAAGACCTTTTCTTCGTAAACAAACTCTAAATTTTTAGCAAGTTTATTTACATCTGATAACGTAGCACCTTCCACCTTCAGTTTAGGTAATTCTTCAATAGATTGAATCGTAAAGAGTATATCCTCTTTATCATATCCAAATTCAGAAGCGATATATTCAGGAGTAACAGGCAATGAAAATTGTTTCGCCTTCTTTGACCGATTATCCATAATTAAAGCTGTTAATTCCATTTTTTCACCTTCCTTTACTAACCTTCTACCTGCTTATTTAACTGTTCCAAATCAGCAACAGTAAATAAACCATATCCAATGAATGAAGTACCCTCATAATCAACAATTTCAATTTGATCATCATAAGAACCACTCAAACCAATCACAGACAATTTTCCAAAATATAAAGGCAAGCTAAACCAAGCCTGCCTTCCATTTTTGGGATTCTTAATTAAAACTCTTGAAGCCATATTCTATACCAGCTATTCTTTATTGCAAAAAATACCAGCTATCGCCTTCATGAGCAAGAAAAGTATAAGAATCTTCTAAGCGACTAACAATTTCATCTTCATTTTCTTCTACATAATCAGATAAACGATCTTCATTCATTAACTGCTCATATTCTCCATGATCCAAAATTCCAGCAAAATCAATTAGTGCTTCTTTTGTATCAACTTCAGTAAATGAATTGATATAAACATTATCAGGATTACAACCATCATACTGACCAAATTCAACTCCATCAAAATGTTCATTTAACTTTTCAATAACAATATCAGGCTCGTCAAGAAATTTTTTCCCATAAGCATAATCTTTACAAACATCAGAATAGCTATCATAAATAACTTTAATACTCATTATTTCTCCTTCCAAACAAAAAAGGAAGCCAAACTTGACTTCCTTCACAGTCTAATTAAATTGAAGCTGAACGCTCAAAGCTAGAGCCAATCGCAAACGCACGATTCGTTACCTTGTTATATTCCTGATTCATAGAATAGTAACTTGATACATCTTTCTTGATACATTCAATCACTTGATATGGAAGGCTCAAATCATCAGTATTTTTAAGAAGCGCACTTAACTCACCAGCAAAAGTCCATGCTTGCTTAAACTCTTGATCCTTCAATTTCTTACCAAGTTCCAATGCCAACTCAATAACTTGTTTATCTTTTCCACTTAAAGCCATTTTTTATACCTCTTTTCATATTTTTTTAGCTTTTATTTTTTCCAGCTATCATGCAGGAGAACGCTTCTTAATTTTCACTCCATAAAAACCTTCCTTTTCATTCAACAAATAAACCACCTACAAAAAACATCAGAAATAACAAAATAGAGAATTTAACATTCCCTATCAAAACATACGCTAACAGCGACATAACCAATCCTACAATAGAATTTAAAATCAAATAATGTATGAACTTAAATATTCCTCTTATAATCCCCATCATCAAACCCATCTTTCTAAATGAAATCGTTGAATCAAATTTAAACATTCAGCTTCCATTTCTTCTTTGTTCCTTCTTAACAAACCAAACCATAACAATTTCCTTTTAACATCTATCTGACCAGCTAGGTATGATTCGTATTCATCAATCAAACGCTTCAATTCATACCAATCTTCTCTTTTTTTAGTCTGATTATATTTTTGTGATTGAAACTCAATATAATTTTGATAATCTCTAGCTATCTTACTATCAGTCAAACCATCATAAAAATTTCTTGCAGGAATAAGATATACAATTTTTTCAATTTGTCTATATTCAATCATTCTACCCTTCCTAACTGACTTTGTAGAATTTCGAGTTGTTTTCTTTGTCTTGGAGTTATCTCTCCAGATTCCATTATTTTCTTCATGTTTTCTTGCATGAACAAACGATCAATTTCAGTCACAAACAACAATGAATTCGAAACTCTTTCTACAAGCCATCTAATTGTTCTTTCAACTGAATAAGGCTCAGGACTCACTGACAATCTTACTGCTTCATTATTTCCAAAAAGTCGCTGCCATTTACTATCAAACTTCCTAAAACCATGTTCATCAATTCCATCATAAATTTGAATCGCCCCTTGAAATATAGACCGTGTTAATTCAGCAATATCAGAACCAGCTAAAATTTCTGAAACAAATGATCTTGCCTTCCCTTGTGAAAAGCGAACTTCATAACGATTCCATATTCTAAACAACCTTACACTATCCGATACACTTATACCTTCTTTCTTTGCTATCTCATATCTCTTTTCATAGAAGTTAAAATACATTTCAGACTGACGACTACCAAGATAAATTGATAAACCTTGTCTATTCTCTGTTTCTAGTGGATTCTCAAAATCAAATCCACCACCACCAATAAATGAAAAACTCTTTAAATAAGGTGAAACAATATCTTGATTATAATACCTTGTTACTAGTGAAGATAAATCAAAATTTTCTTTCGTATCTTCCATAGCCATTTCATCAACTGCAATATCTATTCTAGTAACACTAAAATTTTCTCCATACTTTTTTTCAAGCCTTTGTATAAAGTCTATCCATGTTATATTTTCATTTTCAAGATACAATTCTAACTGCCTACACCCTTGACCACTTAATTGTACTGTAATTCTATTTTTTTCTTCTCCATTCTCACTAAAAGATGAATTAAAACCAAAAAACCAAATATCACCATAACGATACAACAATTCATATTTCATAAATGAAGTTGTTTCAGGATTTAGCATAACATCAAAGCCAAAAAATTCTTTAGCTACATAGTAAACATCACTTTCCTTATGAAGCGTAAATCTAAAATAGTCAATCATATATCTTGTTAATTCTTTATCACACCTTTTTAAAATAAAGTGATTTTTTATTTCTAAAAAATCTTCCTTCTTCAACGTTCTATATCCATTTTCATAAGCTTTTATAGTAGAAACAGGAACACCAGTCTTAATTGATAACTCTTTTCTTGTCATTTTTCGTTCTTTTCTAAAATCTTTTAACTCTTTTCCTTCCATTTCTCCTTTAAAACTCCATTTTTTCACCAAAAGGGACACAAAAAAACACGAAAGGGACACACCTTCAAATCTTGTCGCTCTAAGCGTAAAGTGCATTTTGTAACTTTTGTTACCCACCTATTAGAATAGGTGGGTTAATAAATATAGTCCAGCCAAAAATGCGGTCGGTGCGGTGCATGGGTTCGCCTACGGCTTCACCCCTGCTTTGCACCTACATTTTTAGCTGGACTATACTTAATAAAAAATGCCCCTAAAAAGGGGCAGCAACACTATTCTAATAAAAAGCGAAGGAAAGGTTAATCTCCAAAGTATTTGGAAACTAACTCACTCCAACTTTTATTAGATTCTTCTCTATCATCTATCATTTTTGAAAGTAATTCCTCTGAATCTTTATCTAAAAGGATTTTACCTTCTTTACGCTCAAATGAATAAGTATCCTGTTCTTCTATTTTTTGAATAACATTTCTCAAAATATTCGAACGAATACCTTTTTCTAAAGCAAAGTCTGATAGATAGACACCTTCAGGATCATCATTTTCTACATCTTCTTTCTGTTTACTAGCCGTCAATTCTTGAACCAATTCAGGACTAGCTTTTTTAACTGTTCCTTTTTCAAGTTCTTCTTTAGCTTGCATTTCTTCCTGTAAAGCTTGTTTTTCTTCATCAGAAAGAACAGCTTCAGGATTTTCTAAAGGATTAAAAGGATTTTCTCGTCTTTCAATCTTCACATATTCATCATAGAAAGAGAATTTCTTTTCAAGCAACGGTGAATAAAATTCCCTTGCTACTTCTCCATAAACACAAGCATAACCTCGACCATAAACACGCTTACCACCTACAAACTTCACATACTTAAATTCTTTATTCCTATTGACTTCACCAAAGGCTAAATCATAACTGATCTCGTCCAATCGACCAACAGAAATACGAAAGTTAATGTTAGCTTGTAATTTTGAACCTAAATCTTCTCTTGCAGGCTTCTGCATAGCTATTATACCGAAACAGCCAGCTTGCCTTCCAAGAAGCAAGAATTGACCCATAGCATTATCTAAGCGCTGTCTAGTTTGAAAGTCTAGCATAGCGCACAAGGCATTGTATTCATCACAGACTAGGAAATAAGGCTCTAAACCGTACTCATAATACTTCTTCATATCCTTATCGCCATTTTCTGCTCGTTTTTGACGAATATAGGCATAACGAGCAAACATAATATCTACTCCACGCTCGATCATAGCTACTATATCTTCTGCATTATATGAAATTCGCCCTTCAAAAGCCTTCTGTTCTGCCATTGTTACAAAGTCAGCTTGTTTTGGATCACCAATATCTATTACACCTTCTTTTGCCAAAGCACGAATCAATGTTCTTAATAGAACAGTCTTACCACCACCAGTACCACCGACTACTAGCAAATGAGGATCATCAACAGGATTCCAATAGAGATTCTTCATCAGTTGAATACCCTTATCAGTATAGTTGACATCAGTTACCTTAATTCGATTCAAGAACGCAGAATAGGCTAGTTTGTAAGTTTTGAACTTTATATCGTCCTGAACTTCCATAAAGTCCATAAAGAAAGTTGTTTCTAACTCACTACCAATCTTCTTGAATTTCTCTTGAAACTTGTTACCAGCCATTTTAAAGGCTACATCAAGATCATAGCGATTCTGTTTCATGTAAACAGCAGGAAACACCACTTTATCAATAGTACCTGATTCACGCTTTACTTTCTTTGTGTAAGTATATCCATTTTCCTTCAAAAAGAAAGCTAGTTTTGATAATCTTTCTAACTTTTGGAATAAGAATATTCTTTCTTGTGAAAACCACGTTAAATAAATACTCAAACCAATAAATACTAGAAGCAGGATCACAAAAATAACAATAGCTGGTATATCTAAACTTTTTACTTTTTCAAAGTTTAAATAACCATAGAATACAAGCACAGGACTAAACAACAAAAAGAAAAAAGAAAAGATAAAGTATCTAAGATTCACCATATAAGGCTTAATCTTGATTCCCCTGTACGCAGGAAACAAACCCATATCTTTTCTCCTTTATTTATTATCCTTTATGTTCTTGCTTCTGTTCTTGTTTAGATTTAGTAGCAGCTTTCTTTAGCTTATCAACCACAAATACGAAGCGGTGCTTATTAGGCTCAACTTGATTGCGATCAGCTTTTCTCATACCATGATATGCAACTAGTAGAGTTTCAAAATCAATAGATTCTTGATAGCCAAGATTCAAAGCATCAATTTCTTCTGCTGATTGTTCTGTTACCTTTAAGAATACGGTATCTTCCTGTCCTTCCGAATACACAAGAACTTCAACACCATCATAATCACCTTCACCTGTTTCAAGATCAATATTTACAAATTGTGCTCCTTCATTTTTAATAAACTTACAAATTCCCAAAACTTCCTTTGGATTCAATAACAGGTCATTCAAAATACGATATTTCTTAGAAAAAATTTCTACACGATTTCCTAGCTCTAGTCCGTTTTTAGCCATTATTTGTTACCTCCTACACGTTTAAGTCCTTTAGCCAATACGTTTGTTGAAGCTGAAAAATTTATCCCTTCAACATAATCTTCTAAGAAAGTTGGTTCAATAGCTTCAACTTCCTCATTTACTTGATATGTAGCCATATCTTTTGGAGTGATAATAGAGAACATACCATGTTTCCCATTCATCACAATATGTCGTGTTCCCTCAAAAGGCTTACCTTCAATAATTGCTGGCGCCTTCTCAGAACGTACATAGTTAGCTTTCCCGATAGCTTCGGGATTAAATTTAAAGTTTTCAATTTTCATTTTATATTTTCCTTTTCTATTTTAAAATTTTTCAAAATTAAAAAGGGCGATTTTCCTGTTTTAATCGCCCTTAGTCTTCTTTACGTTTAAAACCAGCTACACCAACCATAGTTGCCATCACACCAACTACACCAGCAAATCCAAGTGAACTTTCGGCAGTACCAGTATTTGGCAATTCAGGTTTATGTTCTTTTGGTTTTTCAGGTGTTTTAGGTGTTTCAGGAGTTACAGGTTTTTCCTTAACATACGCTTTATGATATTCCACTTCCACTTGTTTTTCTTTAGGAACAGCCACATAAGGCTTAATTGAAACCATTGGCTTAGAAGTGTATTTTGGATCGTTGTATTTCTCAATAGAAATAGGTTCTTGCTTCACTTCTTTTTGAGAAGCACGACCAAAGACACCACCTACAATAGAAAAAGAAGTATCAGAAGTGTTTGAATGAATGAACGTAAAGTTAATCTTTTGTCCTTTTGCAAAAGACCAACCAATACCATTAGAATCAAGCACACCTGCTGTACTTTGACTTTGCGCAGAATCATTCGCAGTAAATGAGTTACCACTTTGTGAAATGTTAGCACCAGTTGTTACTTTAGCACCATCTAGGTTAGACACATCAATAACTTGATTGCTGTCAACATCATTTACAGTCACTTCACTTACGTTATCTGAATCCGTTAGAACTCCAACAGTCACCTTTTTCACCCAGCCTTGACGATCGTTACGGTAAGCCCCTGAAGCACCCCCGCCACTTTGACCATCAACTCCACCGCCACCGTTTGCTTCACCAGCACCAGCAGAGATAAAGACACCATAACCAATACCACCATCTTCACCTGCCCATAAAGCAACGTAAGAACGGACAAATCCTGATTCAGCAGATGGAGTAATATCACTAAATGTTAAAGTGACATCACCATTAGTAGTGTTTTTAACCTTAATTTTAATTGTTCCACTCTTATCATCAAGAAGGAACACATTATTAAAGTTAGCATCCAAGTTAGTGTTACGAGCATACCCTTGAATTACATTAGCTGTATAGTCAGGAGCAACAGCCTTAGAACCACCTGAAATAACTTCAAAAGTAGTATTCGCAGTTGCAGTTAAACCAGTTTGAATTGACTTAATGACTTTACCAGCGTTAGCCTTATTCCATTCATCAACAGCTTTTTGATCTTGCGCATAGTTACCAGTAAATTTCAAGCCAACTTTTTCCATGATGGCTTTGTCTTTAGCTTTGATTTTTTCAGCTTCAAGCTTGTCTTTTTTGAACTTCGCTTCATTAGCTTCGTTTTCTTTCATCGCTTGTGCATTGTATCCATCAACAGTCTTCTTATCTTTCGGATAATCTCCTGTATGTTTCAATCCAGCTTTGTCCATAGCAGACTTATTGTCTGCATTGATTTTACTGTTTTGTGTTTCAGCTTCTTTAATTTCTTTGATATTTTGCTCTTTTTCAGCAATTTTTTCATCAATATCTTTAGTTTGCTTAGCTTCATCTTCTTTTGCTTCAGCTTCAGTATCATAGCCAACTTTTTCTTTTTCAGTCACATTGATACCTACACTTTTAGCTTTTTCAACAGCCGAATCAAGGTTAGGTGATTCAACAGATTTTACTGTTTCTTCTGCCTTAGCTTCTGGTTTAGCAGTTTCAGTTGTCGGTTTAGCAACTTCTGTAGTTGCAGGTGTAGTAGGTTTTACTTCATCAGCCGATACGTTATTGCTTCCAAAAACAATACCCAACGTAGCAAGCGCAATAATCACTCCACATGCCCCTGCTATTTTTGTCTTACGGATTGAACCATAAGCCTTAAAATCTTGAAATTTTAACATTAATTTTTTCTCCTTTTTCTTTTAAAAATTTTTTATATCTCAATTCTAAGATGGTGAACGAGATCTCTTATAAACTTCAAAAAGCATTTTCTCTCCTTTTCTATAAATAAAAAAAGTCAGTTCCCAACTGACTTTTGAAACAAAAATTCATTTTGCTATGTATATCATTAAGTTATCTATCAATTAATTTTTCTATACTAGACAAACTTATACATAAATCTTTAATAACTAATCTTCACCCCTTTTACTATTGTTAATTCACATAAAAGAATACAAACATATTCTCTTGTGAAAATTAACAGAAGTATTTATTAATAATTTTATTTTCTTAAAAAACAGAAAAAGACTTTTTCTCAAAAGCCTTCTCTGATTCCTGGTAATGTATATGCTCGTATCTTCGCATATTTTCAGCTTATAAGCTTACTACCTTCGCCAAAGTCACAAATTCAAGAATAACTCAATATTCTCTCTTTCTTACCTAAAGGCATTAGCAAAAGTTATTTACTTGACTTTCACATACCGACCATACGACATATAGACTTCACTATCTCTCTCTAGCTACCTTCTACGAAGTATCATTGACTGTTCACAGCCGTCAGTTCCCTTTTCTTATCTACTAAGGCGAAAGGACTAAACACCCAACGTGATCCAAATAAAAGATTAGTAGATATAAAGACTATAACTACTAACAGCCTTGACTTTTAACCAGAAATCACTTATAATTAAATTGCTACATTTATTATTCGTGTTTGGTCAGTGTAAATCATTGCCTGACACGTTTTTTTATTAAATTTTCAAAGGTCTCGTTTAACAACTTTTGTTGTTAAATATATAATACTACATTTGTTGTTACAAGTCAATAGTTTTTTATTTTTTATTTTATTTTTTTATTATTGGAGAAAAATTATGTTTTCTAGCAGACTGAAAGAACTTCGGCAAAAAGCTAAAGTCACTCAAAAAGAATTGGCAGTGTCTATTAATTCAAGCCAGCAAAATATTGCCCTTTATGAACAAGGTAAACGTAAGCCTAAGTATGAAACTTTGGAAAAACTAGCTGTTTTTTTCAATGTTTCTACTGACTATCTTTTGGGGAAAACAGATATTCTTGACTCTGATCCTGATATAGACTTAGATACTGCTATTAATCATTCAGTCGCTTTTGATGGTACCCCTATCACAGATGACGACCGAGAAGCTATCAAAAATTATCTGAAAGATTATTTCGCCAATAAAAAATAAATATGAATTTAAATAAAGTTATAAAAGAGATTGAGCAATTAAATTGCAAAGTTGTCATTCTTGATAACTTAGACTGCAAAGGACGATATGTACTTGCAAATAACAAACACTTTATTTTCCTTAGTTCCGATACGACTGATATTGAAAAAATAAATATACTTCTTCACGAAAAACATCATCTCATTAATGATGATTGTAACAACTCTTTATCTCAAATTGAGACATTTAAAAATCACATTGAATCTGATACTGAAAAAGGAAGAATCCTTGATTTTATGAGCCTAGTAAATAGTGAATATCCAATTGATGATAGTTTCAATTACCAACACTATATTTCTAATGCTGAAATCCCAGTAAAATATGAAAATTATGTTAAAGAAATTGCTACACAATTCTACAATGAAAACAAAAAAAATAACATTATCTAATGATAGTGTTATTTTTTCTAATTAAATTCCATCAAAGAATACATCACCACAATAGTCTCCATTACAAGAAACTGACATCATGCTTCTTTTATCCTCTCTCCAACTTCTTTTCTCTCCCTTATAAAATCTAAAAATCATATTGTATAATTCACAATCACATAGAATGTACTCCTCTTCAAAGACTTTTTGTTGTAGTTCATCTAAGGTTGCTAATTCATCTGAATACTCTTCCAAAAAAACATCAATAAGATAATTCAATTTCGGTTTAAAAATAAAGGGTACTTTATCATCATAATTTATTTCTAAAATATCCATCTCGTTCTCCTAACAACTTACATTTAATTATTATACGCATTCTTATTTTACCACCTTTAATCTTATAATTCAATATAGTAGTTACTCGTAAATTTCAATTAATTTTTCAATCACATTTCTACAATAAAAAATCTACCTCCAATATTCTTCATAAAAAAAACCGTAGTTGGGAGAACTACGGTCTGTTTTAGTCCCTTCGGGGGAATTGATTGAATAAATTGAAAACATTCCCTCGAAATTAATAAAGGACATAAAGTGTCATAATTTAGGAGTGACACCTTATTCAGGAAATTGTACACTTTTTGGTACATGATTATTATACATAAAATATGGTGAAAAAGCAAGTAGAAATGTTAGCGTTTCCAACAGTTTTTAAAATTATCTTCATAATGGATTTAATATCAATTTTCAAAATTTAATCTCTATACAAGTATATTTTTAATACTCAATCTACTTAAAAAGAGAGAACATATGCGTTCTCTCTAGTCCTGTTTGGTTCTGAAATGATAATATGCTCCGAGCATACCAGCAGTATTCTGATGATGAGCAAATTCAAGTTTCGTCTTATCTGCCAAGCTTGGAACAAGCGCATCTTTCAAAGCCTTACGAATCTTAGGTTTTAGTATTGCTTCTTGTCCCATGATCCCACCGCCAAGGATGACAACTTCTGGATTAACCATTCCCGCAGAGGAAATCGCCACACCTGCCACTGCACCTTTTTCGAGATAGCTAGCTACAATTTCTTTTGTTTTTTGAAAGATATGTGGCCCACCCTTACGTGCCTCATTCGCTACTTCGTGAGACTCTACCAGTTGTCCATCTTGGTCAATCAAACCATATTTGATATTAGTTCCACCAATATCAATTGCAACGTAATTAGTCATAAAGCCTCCTGTTGATTAGAGGAAACGCTCCTTAGTTTCACGAATCAATTGAGCAGCTGCTTCTACAACTGGGCGATCTTCTTCGGTCACTGGTGTAATCTGATACTGAAACAGGAAGAATCCTTGATTTTATGGACCTAGTAAATAGTGAATATCCAATTGATGATAGTTTCAATTACCAACACTATATTTCTAATGCTGAAATTCCAGTAAAATATGAAAATTATGTTAAAGAAATTGCTACACAATTCTACAATGAAAACAAAAAAATAACACTATCTAATGATAGTGCTATTTATTTCATCGACTTTAAAACTTTTATATTCAAATTTTTCAACTCTTCATATAATTCTTTAGCTTAAACTCTTTTATTTTTATATTTTTATCTTCATTAAGTAAGAAATCCTCAATATCTATAATCGAAATCTCCTTATCATTCTCAATTGAAATCAAAATATCATAAGAATTATTAGACAACTGTTCTTTTAACTCAACATTATATTTTCTGAAATCAAGTGTCCCTAGATTAGTATAAATCTTACCAAGTAAAGAAATATCATTAGTTTCTAACACTATCTTTGCTTGATAAATTTCATGATTTCTACCATTACTGTGTGTCACTAATTGCACAAGAACAACTATGAAACTACAAAAGGAACCAAATATCCAAAAATCAGCACCAATTGCCATACCTATACCAGCAGTAGCCCATATGCCTGCAGCAGTAGTGATTCCACTAACTTTCTTATCCCGAGTAAAAATAATACCCCCACCTATAAAGCTAATGCCACTAACAATTTGAGCTGCGACCCTTGAAGTATCATAGGATGGTGTGTCTAAAAATGCTTCTTTTGAAAGAATCATCATTAAAGCAGATGTTAAAGCAACAATTATATGCGTTTTGACTCCTGCTTGCTTGTTACGTGCCTTACGCTCATAACCAATTGCCCACCCACATGCACAAGCGATTAATATTGAAATAACATGCCTTAACTCGACAATACCATTAAATGAATGATTAAAAATTGTAGACATTAATCCAGCCCCCACTCTAAAATGACATCGGTGTCATGAACCATATTCTACTACTATTTTAATATTTTATCAAACAAAAAAATCGGTATTTTTTACCGATTAAAAACTTTGTCTTCTAACAATCTTTGAAGATACTTCCACAGATTCTATATTTTCTCCATTAATGATTGCTAAAACACCTTCTATCATTTCTTTTGCTAACATAGCATAATTAGGAGAAATCGTAGACAAAGCCGGAGTATAATATTGAGAAATAGGAATATTATCAAAACCAATTATGGAAATATCATCAGGAATGATAATTCCCTTCTCATAACACGCACGAATCAGTCCCTGAACCTTCTCGTCCCCAGAAACAAATATCATATCTGGATGGTTTTGTTTAGTTAAATGGTTTATAGCATATGAATAAACTGAATCAATTGTAGTTAAACCATAAATAACTTGTAAATCCATTAAATAATTTTTATCAGTCAGAAAAGTACGAATACCTCTTTCACGATCCTTATTAACAAGAGACTCTCCTCCCATAAGTAACCACATACTATCAATATTCTCTTCTGATACTAATTTCATCATGTCATAAGTAGCTTGAAAATTGTTATTAGATACATAAACGACATTCGGTGTTCGAGATTCTCCAAAAACTATGAAAGGCATACTATTCTTCTGTAAGTAATTAATCCTAATATCGTCTTTACTTTCATAAAATACTATTACTCCATCTATTAAGCTTCCAGTACTTGAAATTATTGAATTACTAATTGTATCTTCTTCACCAAAGTATTCAACAATAGCGTTTACACCAAACTCCTTACAAGTTTGTAAAACTTTATCTAGCAAAGTTTGAAACCAAATCAAAGGAAATGAATCAATCTTTTTAACAGAAATCAAAATGTTTATAGTTTCTTTCTTAGTCAAATTTTTCGCATATGCATTTGGAACATACGATAATTCATCAATGACTTTTTTTATAGCTTGATAAGTCTCTTCTTTTACCTTTTCACCACCATTTATAACACGTGAAACTGTCTTTGGAGAAAAACCTGATAAATTTGCAATATCATAAATAGTTACCTTTTTATCATTTATATTTTTCACTTCCGTCCTCCATTATGGCCTTTATATGATTATTATACAATATTTACTTTTTAAAACAAGATAATTTAGTAAAATATCTTAATGTATTATAACCTTAACTTTAATTCAAATAATCTTAAATTTTGTACTCTATTCTTCTGATTCAAAAAAACAACATTGACAGTTCAAATCTTTATTCTTTACAATTTTTTCTATTTCACATCTGATAAATTTGTATGAAAATAAATTACCATAAAAATGTAAAGAATCATTTACGGTAAAATCTATTGAAACTATAAATGTATCTAATAACATTTGAACATAGCAGTCTAAGATCGGAATAATCTTTTCTTTATCAATAAGCTTTGTTAGTATATCATCAGCTGGTAAAGAAGACGAAAATACCATTTCACAAATATCATAAAAAGAATGAAATCTGTACACTTGCATTAAAGAATTATATTCAAAATACGTTATTCTTCCACAGTCAAAATTAATATTATACACCTTCATTTATGTACACCTTTATACATTGAAAATAATCTTGAGTAATTTTTAATCTAAAAAACAAAGGGACAAGAATAACTGCCCCTTTGTTTATTCTATATCAACTAACTTCTTCAACATAAATAACACCAACAATATCTGCTATTTCTTCCATTAGTTTAAGATGTTCAAACTTACCTGAAAGTTCTAAAGTCATAAATGATGCTATTCTTTTGTCTGGAACATCAAAATATTCAATTCTTTCAGAATTAACATCTCCAAAAGCAGTTCTTGAATCAGTCAATCGAATTCCATTTTCTGCACAATAAACTAATACTCGATTATATGCCTCAGTAGATTTAACTACAATATATAATTCAATAACTTTTGAACGACTTTGAAGATATTTTTTTAAAGGCTGAAACATAGAAATCACACTCCAAACAGAAATAGCTACTAACAGAGCACCTTGATAAAAACCTACTCCAATAGCTAAACCTATTCCTGCTGAAGCCCAGATTCCTGCTGCAGTTGTCAGACCCGTAACCTTCTTTTTATCTGTGATTAGAATTGTTCCAGCTCCAAGAAAACCAACACCAGATATAACCTGAGCACCTAAACGTGTTGGATCTCCTGTTCCAAACTTATAAGATACGAATTCATTAGTCATCATAATTAAACAAGCAGCCATACAAACAATACTATGTGTACGAATACCTGCTGGTTGAGATTTACTTCCTCTTTCTAAGCCAAAAATACTTCCAATGACCAAAGATAATACGACTCTAATTATAATTTCGATGTTCGATAGTCCTATACTGGATGTTTGCATTACTATTTCCTTTTCTTACCGCGTGGTCTCTGTGTGAAGTATAACACAGTTCCAGAAATAATCATTAGAATAATTGTATAAACGAATACAAGAGCTTGTGCGTTAGATGTTGCTGTTTCATCACCTGCAGAACGAATCGTAATACCTAATGGTTGAGCCAATGGATGATAAAGGAATACAGATAAATCGAAATCGGTCAATAAAGAGTTAAAGTTGAGTGCGATAACAGAGAGAACAACCGGCAAGATGAAAGGAATAATAACCTTCATCATTGTGTAAAATGGTGAAGCCCCCATACTTCTAGCAGCATCCTCCATCTCATCATCAACACTAAATAAGATTGCACGTACCATTCTATAAGAGAATGGAATTTTTACAACAATATAAGCGATTAGCAAAATTACTAAACTACCAACTAGAATCTGGTTAAAGACTAAAAGTTGAGGTTGGTTGAAAGTGAATAATAAACTAACTGCTAGAAGTGTACTTGGTAATAGCCAAGGAAGAAGAGCTCCGTATTCGAACAAGAAATCAAATCGAGCTTTATGTTTACGAACTACTCGCGCAAACACAACAGCAAGAACTGTTGCAGTAGTTGCAGCAATAATAGAGTATATAAAGCTGACTAAGAATGGAGAGAACGCAGCACTATTACTAAAGAATAACTTATAATTATCTAAAGTAAAGTTTGATAATGATAAGTTTCCTGTCTGTATTGCAACTGGGTCAGTAAATGAATACAATACAATGAAAATCAATGGTAACATGAAAACAGTGAACAAAGCATAAGCAACAATATGTGCAATGATATTCCATGGTTTAGATGTGATTTTTTGTTTTTTCAAAGGTGCTTTCGTTTTAGAAATAGAAATATAATTTCCGCCTTTTTCGATCTTGTTCATAATAGTAAGCAAAATCGTAGTGGCAACACCCAAAATAATTGCTAGAAAGGCGGCTAAGTCACGAGAATTTCCCATTCCAGCAAATGTTATGATCATTGGGTTAATAGTTTGGAATTCTTTCCCACCAACAATCATAGGTGCTGCTACTGCTGATAACCCACTTAGAAAAACCATAATTGTCAGAGCGAATAAAGTAGGAATAAGAGTTGGCAATACTACTTTTCTAAACACTGTAAATGGTTTTGCACCCATATTACGTGCAGCTTCAATAGTATGATAGTCTACACTACGAATTGTATTAGTTAGGAATAAAGTGTGATTAGCAGTACCAGAAAATGTCATAATAAATAGAACTGCACCATAACCAATAAACCAGTTAGGATCTAAAGATGGAATAATACCTTGTAAAAATTTGGTAATCATTCCATATGGTCCATAAACGAATTTATAACCAGTAGCCAAAACTACTCCACCGTAGATTAGTGACGTCATGTATCCTAGTTTTAATATTTTAGCTCCTTTAATATCAAAATATTCCGTAAACAATACACAAAGTACACCAACAACATTAACAGTTATAATTAGTGAGAATGCTAACTTAAAACTGTTCATAATACTCTGAATCGCACGTTGAGATTTAAGAGCTCGTTGTACGACATCAAGTGAAAATTCTCCACCTTTTACAAATACATTAACTACTAAATCAAAGTTTGGATAGATAATGAAAGTTACCAAGAACCAGATTAACCCTAAACGAATGAGCCAATCTTTCCAATTTAATTTATGACGCATACTGCACCTCCTTAAAATTGCAGAACGTCTGATGGTGTGATAAACAATTCCACACTTTCTCCGACAGATCTAATAGCAGACTGACTATCGATACTTGTTACATTAATAATTTGATTTTCAGATACCTGAACAGTATAGTGAATTGTAACTCCTGAAAATTCCACATCAATAATTGAACCTTTTAAGACAAAATCCTGATCCGTTTCACGTTTGAAGCGAACTTTTTCTAAACGAATGTAACCTTTTTTATCTTCCAAAAGAACATGAGCATTATTTAGAAGAATTCCGTGAACAGTTTCATCTGTAAGTACGTTAATGTCTCCAATGAAATCACATACAAATTCTGTTTGAGAATTATGATAAATTTCTACTGGTGTTCCCACTTGTTCAATAAAACCATTATTAAAAACAGCAATCCTATCAGATAGCGTTAACGCTTCCTCTTGGTCATGTGTAACATATAGAGTCGTAATTCCCAATTCTTTTTGAAGACGTTTCAACTCTTTTCTCAAATCCACACGTAATTTTGCATCTAGGTTTGACAAGGGTTCATCCAAACATAGGATTTTAGGTTCCAGAACAAGAGCACGAGCTAAAGCTACACGCTGCTGTTGTCCTCCAGATAATTCTGAAACGTTACGTTGCAATTGTTGATCTGAAATCTTAATTTTAGCAGCCACTGCAGAAACCTTGGCTTTAATAACATCTGGAGCAACTTTTTTAACCTTTAGACCGAATGCAATATTATCAAAAACTGTCATTGTTGGAAATAGTGCGTAAGATTGGAATACGATCCCGATTCCACGTTTTTCTGGCTCCATATGAGTAACATCTTTCCCATTAACCTCAATGCTTCCAGATGAAGGGTCTAAAAAACCTACCAAAGCTCTCAAAGTTGTTGATTTACCGCATCCAGATGGTCCAAGGAAGGTAAAGAATTCTCCTTCCTTAATATCTAAATTTAGATTATCAATCGCGATAAAATCACCGTATTTAATTTGAATGTTATCAAATTTAATCATATTACTAACTTCCTTTACTTATAAATGAAAAGTCTCTCTTAATTTCTCATGTAGGTTTAGAAACTTTAGAGAGACTTGGAATTTTAAAATTTACACTTATGTCCTATTTTACATATTCTAGTTCAGCTTTTTCAACCCATTCATCCAAATGTTTTCCAACAGCTTCCCAATCAATACTTTGTGGTTTCACTTGATCAACAAATTTCTTAGTAGCTTCTGGTAACTCTTTCACTGCCTCAGTATTTGCAGGAATAGAACCAAAGTTTTTGCTGTACTCTACTTGAATTTCTGTTTGACCAAACCAATCAATAAATTCTTTAGCTAAAGCTTGTTTCTTACTAGTATTCAAAATCATTGTTTGTTCAGTTACAAACGGAACACCAATTTCAGGAGACATTACTTTAAATACAACATTTTGTTCTTTTTGTCCAACTAATGCACCAGAACCCCACATCATACCGTACTGGATTGGGTCATCCTTATCTAACATTTTAACAATTGAACTTTCACCCTTTTGAAGAGTGTACGCATTTTCCAAATATTCTTTAGCTGCTTGCCAACCTTTTTCAGAAACGCCTAATTCTCCTTTATCATCGAGATAGCGAACAAGGATACTTGCCAAGATCGCACGCCCTGTTCCCCCTGAAAGTCCAGAAATTGAATATTTACCTTTATACTTGCTACCTAACTCAGTCCAATCTTTAGGCATTTCAGTCACGTCAGGAGCACCGATTAAAACTAATGGCTGAACAATTACAGGATTGTAGTAGTTATCTTTATCTGATAGAGATTGGTCAATTTTATCTAACCATTTAGGTTTGTACTGTACCAATAATTTTTGATCTCTAATTTTATTTGAATCAACAGCTCCAATACCAAATACCATATCAGCTACTGCATTATTTTTTTCAGCAATAACACGATCGGCCAACTGAGCACCTGGAATGTCAACCATTTTAATATTGAAACCAGCTTCTTTAGCCTTAGCAGTTAACCAATCCCCACGTCCGTTTGAAACAGAGTTAGAATAAATTACTAATTCTTGGCTCTTGTCAGCTTTTTCTTCTGATTGAGGTGTATCGCTCGAAGAATTTGATGAATTAGTTGAACCACCTGAACATGCTGCCAATGTTGTAACCGCAACCCCTGCAGCTAAAAACGATAATAATTTAGATTTTTTCATATGAAATCTCCTTTTTATTTTTAATTATAATTTTATTTTAAAATTTTTCGCAATATGGAACAAAACGTCTCATATCTTCAAATACTGTGTAATCGATACGATTTACTGTAATGACAGGAATCTTTTCAAGCAGAACTTCGGTTAATTCCTTTTTCACTTTAGTAAACTCTTCATTTTCTTCTTCAGTTAATGGAACTCGAAGATATCCAATTGAGATATGGAATTGATAGCGATCATGATTAGGGAATCGAACACCTGCTTTTTCAGAAACATATGTTCTAATTTCTTCTAATCGTTTAGCTGATTTTTCATCGGCTGGTTCTACTAAAATGTTTTGATTTCCCATTTCAGTCACACGCATATGAATATCTTCGTTTAGCAATGGGAAAATTTCTAGTTGTTTTGCAAAGTAATCATGAATTTCTTGTAATGGCGTATCCAATGGTAGATGGCTACTCCAAAATTCTGGCTCACGATTTTCATGGCAAAGCAATTCAATTACAGTCATATGAATAGAATCTCTTGGAGTTAATGTGAATTTATCTATAAATGGTAACTCTCTATAGCGTGATTGAATGATATCAACAACTTCCATCAAATCTGAATTAGTATAAAGATTTGCTACAACTGTATTTCCAGGAAAATGATTAAATTCTCCGTTCTCTTTGAACTTAATTTTTGTTAAGTTTTTCATAAACAGACCTTCTTTTATATTTTTTGACATCGGTGTCATTCATATTTGTATTATACAATGTAACCGTTTACTTTGTCAAGCGCTTTCATTAATTTTTTTTAATTTTTTTTAATTTTTTTTAATTTTTTTTAATATATATATTACAAGACTACTTGAACTTTATTATTTATTGTATCCATTAGGATTTTTTGATTGCCAATTCCATGTATCTCTACACATATCTTCGACCGTTTTTGTAGTCTTCCAATTTAATTCCTTATACGCCTTATCTGCATTTGCATAACAAGTCGCAACGTCCCCAGAACGTCTTGGAACAATTTTATAAGGGATCGGAACCTTATTAACACTTTCAAATGTATTTACAAGTTGTAATACACTAGTTCCCTCTCCTGAGCCCAGGTTATAGATATAAACATCTGTTTGTTCGGATACTTTTTCTAAGGCTTTGATATGACCTATTGCCAAATCCACTACATGGATATAATCGCGAACACCAGTACCATCTACCGTATCATAATCATCTCCAAAAACACTTAGCTCTGGTCGCTTACCTACCGCTACTTGTGCAATAAAAGGCATTAAGTTGTTAGGAATGCCTGATGGATCTTCTCCAATCAACCCCGACTCATGAGCACCAATCGGATTGAAATAACGAAGTAACGCAATACTCCACTCTGAATCTGCTACATGAACATCTTTTAAAATCTGTTCAAGCATCACTTTGGTGTATCCATAAGGATTTGTTGCACTTGTCGGCATTGTCTCAACGAGGGGTGATTGATTGTGAATACCGTATACAGTTGCACTCGATGAAAATACAATCTTTTTAACATTAAACTCTGACATCACTTGAACAAGAGCTAATGTACTCATAATATTATTTTCGTAGTACATTACAGGCTTTTGCACGGATTCGCCGACAGCTTTGTATCCTGCAAAATGAATTGCAGCCTCAATAGATTCTTGTTCAAAAACTTTTCTCAATCCTTGTTTATCACAAACATCTAATTCGTAAAACGCAGGACGTTGCCCTGTAATTGCTTCAATACGATCTAATACTAAAATACTTGAGTTTGAAAGGTTGTCGACAATAACGACTTCCTTACCTAAATTTAGTAATTCTACTACGGTATGGCTACCAATATAACCAGCTCCGCCTGTTACCAATATTGCCATTTTTACTTCCTCCTAATTAATTCCAACCGATTTAACAAATCTCATAAATGCTTCATGTCCGGTTTGAGTATTCTTATAAACACCTGCATCTTCGAGAACTCTCGCAAATACTTGCCCTACTTCATTTTGAACTACGCTATGAACCTCCTCCTCTTTAAGTCCAGGATATTTTTCTTTCAATTGAACGGCCCATTCTAAATGATAATCAGCAATTTCGTTATCTTTTCCTAAAAGATATTTCTCAACTTCTTCTAACTCTGTTTTCAAACGAGGTGGTAAAATCGCAAGTCCCATCACCTCAATTAACCCGATGTTTTCCTTTTTAATATGTTGTACATCTTGATGAGGATGGTAAACACCATCTGGGTATTCTTCAGTAGTATGATTATCTCTCAAAACAATATCCAATTCATATCTCCCATTCACTTTACGAGCAATAGGAGTCACCGTATGGTGTGGAATATCTTCAGTCTTAGCAATGATGTTTACGTCTAAATCTGAATATTCTCTCCAGATATCTAGGATTTTAGTGGCTAATTCTACCAAACGATTTTTATTTTCACCTTGTAGCCTAATCACTGACATCGGCCATTTTATAATCCCAGCTTTAATATCCTCAAAGTCTTTAAAAAGAAATTCTCTCTCAAATTTTGCTTTTTCCATTGGGAAAATATGTTTTCCTCCCTGGTAGTGATTATGACTAAGGATAGATCCTCCTGAGATAGGAAGATCAGAATTTGAACCAGCAAAATATCCTGGTAAAATATCAACAATCTCCAATAATTGTTCAAATGTTTTAGACGTAATAGCCATTGGTACATGTTGACTATTCAAGAATATCGCATGCTCATTAAAATATGAGTATGGAGAATACTGGAACCCCCATACTTCGTCTCCCAGTTCCAATCGAATAATTCTATGATTAGCACGTGCTGGATAATTTATTCTCCCCTGATAACCTTCATTTTCCATACAAAGTAAACATTTTGGATAATTAGATGACTTTACCAATTTCTCTGCCGCGATTGTTTTCGGATCTTTTTCCGGTTTTGATAAATTGATTGTAATTTCAAGTGAACCATAATTAGTTTCAGTATGAAAAGCTATATTTTTAGAGATAGCTGACAATTTAATATAGTCGCTATCTTTACTTAGCTGATAGAACTCTTCAACTGCTTCCTGTGGCGAAACATCATATGAACTCCAAAAAATATCATTAAGGCGACTTGGTAATGGAACGATGAAATTCATCAGCTCTGCACCTAAACATTCCTTTGCCTCAGCTAAATCAGCAATTTTACCATTCTTTAAAGCTATTTCTACTAAATCATCTTTTAATTTTTTAAGATCACTATCATTTGAGAACTTATCAGTTCCTTCTTCACCGATTAAAGCCAATACTCTATTTTTTATATATATCTGGTCCATCGGTTTATAAATTCCATATTCAATAACTCTATTAACAAAATTATCTACAATTGTCTGCATATATACTCCTCTTTAACTATAATACTCCTCTTTCCTGATAATCTAACCATTTATAAATAGATTGTGTTGTATGGGATATCTTATCAAGAATATTAATAACTTCTAAAAATACAATAGCTTCATCAACATTTTTGGGTTCAATAAGAAAATTCTCTTCTGCTTTATCTCCTAGTTTTTGACATAAATTAGATATTAACTGATATTTTTTATTATAGTCATATTCGTCAGATTCATAGTTTCTCTTCTTAAACCACAATAAAGCTCTCTTTAAGTACTCGCCTAGTTCAAAATGTATTTTTAACAATTCATAAAACAACGCCCCCCATTCATGCATTGCATGAACATTTTTTAAAACTATAACTATTTCAACGATTCGGTCTCCGATACGTTCAATATCTGTTGATAGCTTTACTATAGCAATAATTTTTCTCAAATCACTAGAGACAGGATGTTGTAAACAGATTAGTTCGGTTCCTTTCATATCTATTTCAACAACTGCTTTATTGATAACTAAATCATTATCTATAATACTTTGTTTTTGAACTTCGGTTAGAGTGTCAAATATTATTTCATACTTTTTTATTATAGAGTCCCATATATCTTCTAGATTGTTTGACAATTCAATGATTTCATTGTCAAAATTGCTTCTCAACATTATCTAACCTCAATAATCAAAATACTTGCATCATCTTTTTTTCCATAAATAGGATCAATATTTCTAGATTTTTTTCTTATTTCAATCAATTCTTCAAAAGAGTAGCCTGAATTTTGAGTATAAAAGTCGTAAAAACCATCAGTCATTAAAACAATATGATTACTAGTTACTTCCAAACTACCATTTAAAATATGATTTATACTACTTTTGTCTAGTGAACCTATCCAATATCCTTCTGGTTTATTAGCTAGCTTCCTAATATTTTGTAATATTGTCTTTTTATCAACTTCATGATTAGATTTGATTGCAAATTTTCCTTGCTCAAAAAGACAATCTACTCTATGATCTGTAATCACTTGATTGTTGACTATCATAACACAATCGCCAATCATTATGTATTCTAATTTTAAACCGGATAATTTTGCAAAAATAAAGGCAAATGTTGGCAACTGGGAATAATCATCAAACTCACACTTATCTATCTTAATTCTTTTTCTAACGTCATCTAAAGCAAGCTCGAAAATTTTCTTCAATGATAAAGAATCGTTACAATACTGCTTGAGACACTCAGAAATAAGATGAGATACTTCTGAAACTGAATAACCTATAGAGTCTTTTGCATTAAATAAATCTGTTGCTCCATCTATAATCCAGAAATATTGGTTTTTGTAATCTACGCTATCTTCGTTCTCTTTAGCGCTACCTTGTATTGAGCAAATTCTATCTATCTTCATAACGACGTTTTAAACTCCGTTGTCCAAATAGAAGGCAAATTCCAATTACAGTTATAACCATCTCAGCCATTTTATTTAATCCAGTTTTAGGTAATGCATGTTGATTATCTTTTACCTTCACTACTTCACTAATATTGGTTACATCATCTTGTTTTTGTGAAATTTCTACTGTTACTACATTATCTGAATCATGATTTGATTTTTCAATTTTATCATCTACACTATTTGCTGAGTAATTATTAGCTAAATTATTTTTGTTTTCAACTACAGGTTTTAATTCCTCCACATGATTATCTGAGTGGTTGTCTGAGTGGTTATCTGAATCTTGAGAAAAGATTTTATAACTTTCATTCTCAGTTATAATATTAAAATCACCAACATTATTATTTGTGTCTGAACTAGTCCCTTTAAAATCTGTTTTAAGTAAAGAAACGTGATTTCCTGTTAAATTGGAAAGTTGATTATTTAAGACAGTGATAGTTCCAGCGGATTCTTCAATTACAATTCCGTCTTTACCTCCGGAAATGATATTATCAGACACTACCAAATTGTCACTGACTCTTAATAATTCAATATTTGGCTGTTCAGCATTTTGCGAATTATTATGAATGATATTCTTTGTTACAGTAATATCAGACACTTTTCCAAGATAATCTGCACTATCTTTTGCAACTCGTATTGCTTTTGTTTTAGCATCAGCAATATTAAATACATTTTCAGTAATAGTCACATGTTTATTCAGATCTAATACGTCTTTAACATTTTTATAACTATAAGCATTAACTAAAGCAGCACCATTTTCACGATAGTGTTCACTTTCCTCTTTAGTTTTCTTATCAAACCTATTTCCTTTTATTAAAATATCAGTAAATCCTGTAAAGCGAACACCCGCATACATCATATTATCAAAATGATTATTTAGAATTTTAATATTTGAAGGATTTTCAGTTGTTGCAGTTTGATAATGTGTCCCAATTGCAGTTACTAATTCACCTGATTTTTCACTTTTACCAAAATAAGAATTTTGAATCGTTACATTTTCAGATTTTTGACCATTATCATTTAATGCATATGGAAAGCCTTTTCTGGTTAATGGCTCTATTTGAATAGACTCCTTACTGATGATCTGACCATCCTTCATAGTCTTAGGAAGAGCTTGTCCCAAAAAACGAGAGTTATCTACTAGTACGTTTTTTGAACCTGCAATTTGAATGGCATGCCCCTGATAGCTATCTTTAAAGGTAACATTACTTATTGTTACGTTTTTTGAATTTCCTATAGCAAAGGCTCCTGAAGAATTGATCAAAGGGAGATTCTTAGCTTTTGTCCTCTCTTCATTCAAAGCTCCATTCATATCAATTGTTCCACCAGAGTAACTGATATCTTCAGTTGGTTCCCACTCAACTTGATCTCCATCGTCAGTGAATAGACCCGTCATGAATACAATAGAAGGATGATTTTTGATATTGATACCATTTAATATTGTAGCTTTTTCATGTACTTCTAGGTGAGTATGACTTCTCAAAAAGACAATTTCTTTAACTAAATAAGTACCTTCAGGAAAATATACTTTTCCTCCGCCTAATCCTTTAGCAGCTGCATCTATTGTATCTTGAATTGCTTGTCTATCATCTGATACACCATCACCCACTGCACCATAATCTTTTACACTTAAAGCCGAAACTTCAGTCCCTTTTTCTAAAGCAGTGTTACTATCTCTCACTTCATTACTATTAGAAGTATCTGCAACTTCGTTCTCAGAACTAACTGACTTTGAATTAGTAGTAATAAAATCAGTCAAACTGTCATGATTACTAGTTAAGGAACCTTCTAAAGTTTTGATAGTTGAATTAGAAAGGGCACTATTAGAAACTAGAGGAGAATCTTTCATTTCATCTTCAAAAGTTCCAGTATTTACCCCATCTTCTTTATATTCTTTATTAGGTATCAAAGGAGAATCAACATTACTATCGGTTAATTGTGAAGTAGAAGAGTCAATCCCAGTAGATTTATCATCATTATTAGTTGATGAGCTTTCTAAACTATTGGTTGTTGAAGTATAAAGCTTATTCATAGATATCTGTGAAGTACTTGTAACAGCTTCATCAGCAAAAACACTTTGTACCCCCAGAAATGAAATCGCTACCAAAACAGAGCACAATCCAACCTTAAGTTTCCGAATACTAAAAACCTCATTGTGAACAAAATGCTTCATAAAACACCTCCAAATTTTTTATTGTTTTTTTAATATTTATTACTAATTTTTTTCATCAGACAAAATGACACCGCTGTTATTATCCTTATCATATATTTTCTAAACAAAATTGTCAAGGGATAACTCAATAAAATACAACATTTTTGAAAGCGTAATCATATTTAAAACTATATATCTAATCTATACACCCAAAATATTATTTAATTTCTTTCAACATTTCTAATTGGACAGAAAAATTCCATAGTGAGAATGATAAAATATTTTTGAATTACTCTGAATACTATTTCACAAAAAAATAGACCAGTTTCCTGATCCACTTTATTCTATATCCATTCACTAAAATATATTTTTTTGGTCAAATTTTGGTCATAGTTTGGTCAAAAAAACAAAAAATACTAAATTATTTTTAAAAATTAACTTGTGATGATTGCCTTAAAATAAACACTTTGCATATTCTTTGCTTTTCTTTACATTACTTAAAATGCCCCCTGCAGGAATCGAACCAGCAACTACTCCTTAGGAGGGAGTTGTTATATCCATTGAACTAAGGGGACCTAGAGAAAAACTCTGCCATCTGACAGAGCTTTCTAAGATTAACGACGGATTTCTTTAATACGAGCCGCTTTACCTTGCAATGCACGAAGGTAGTACAATTTAGCGCGACGCACTTTACCGTAACGAACGACTTCAATCTTATCAACACGTGGAGTGTGGATTGGGAAAGTACGTTCAACACCTACACCGTTAGAGATTTTACGAACTGTGTAGTTTTCTGAGATGCCAGCACCTTTACGAGCGATAACGACACCTTCAAAGATCTGGATACGTTCGCGAGTTCCTTCGACAACTTTCGCGTGAACGCGGACAGTGTCACCAGGACGGAATGCAGGGATATCAGTACGAAGTTGACCTTCAGTCAAGCTTTGGATTAATGGATTCATTTTTTACTCCTATCTTACTAATCTTATGATTCATGACCAAAGCGGATTAGCCGTTTTTTTGTGCTCCATTTGCACAAAGAATATTATATCAAAATTCCGGTAAATGTAAAGATTTTTAGATAAAAATTCCTAAAATAATGGCTAAAAATCCTAAACAATAAGTCAATATCAGATAATGGATGAATTTCTTCTTGTTGGAAAAGAGAGCTACCAGCTCAGCATTGAAAGTTGATAGTGTCGTCAAGCCTCCGCAAAAGCCAGTTACCAGGATAGTATAAAGTTGCTTGTCTTGAACATGGTTATAGAAATACCCAATCAAAAAAGCTCCTAGTAAATTGGCCATCAAAGTCCCTACTGGCAAAACAGCTCTGCTATTGACCTTAGAAAGAAAATAACGGACGAGAGCCCCACCCCCGCAAGCTGTAAGCATAAGCCAAATCATAGAGCCACCTTCTTTCCAGCCCACAAGGCTATCCACAAACTACCGCCAATGCTCAAGACTAGATAGAGGATAAAGTCCGTGTATAGCCCTAGGTCCAGCAGTTTAATGGAGTCTAAAAGGAGACTTGAAAATGTAGTCAAGCCTCCACAAAAGCCTGTCGATATGGCCAGGATAAAACGTTTAGACACTTGCTTATTTGCTAGGTAACCCTTTACCAAATAAACCAGGATGAAGGTCCCCAGATAGTTGACCAAGAGTGTGGCTAAGGGAAAATGTCCAGTGAAGGTGACCAAGGAAGAGATTAAGTAACGAAGCCAGCCACCAAGCATAGCAGCTAAGCAGATGGCAAGAGAATTTTTTACTTCCTTCATGCTTTTTTCTGTTCCTGATAAGCACGGGAGTTCTTCAAGATATCCTTAAAGGTAGCAAGAATCGTATCTTTGTAGGCTGGAGTTTCAACATGATCAGCCACTCGACCCAAAATGACTTCTTCTCTCTTCGTGTCCAGCACTGCCTTGCCTGTCTCCTGCTTATAAGTAGCCACTTGGTTCACGAGTTTCATCCGTTTTTCCAGTAAGACTACGAGTTCATCGTCTATTTGATTGATTTCTTGTCTCAGTTCTTCTAGATTCATTCGTTACCTCCTTATATTTTACCTATCATATCAAAATTCTGGATGTTTTTCTAGTTTTCTTGGAAAGTGAGTCAAGTTTAGAAGCATTTTGTAAGAAAGAGGACCCTTAGCGCGAGCCCTCTTTTATCATCACAATTGATTCTTGTCTACAAATTTTAAGGTTGCCCCGGACCTTAGATTAAAGGGAACTCGCAAAAGCGAGTTTTTATCTACAACCTAAAAATACCCGTTTGCCTTGTCTCAGGGTAAACCGACTACCGTCGGTTCTTATCTACAGATTAAAAAGGTCCACTGGACCTTGGATTAAAGGGAACTCGCAAAGGCGAGCCCCTATCCGCAGATTAAAAAGGTTCCCCGAACCTTAGATTAAAGGGAACTCGCCAGGGCGAGTTTTTATCCGCAGATTAAAAAGGTCCACTGGACCTTTTTAACCAACTGAGCCTTCCATGCTCATGTTGATGAGTTGGTTGAGTTCGACGGCGTATTCCATTGGGAGTTCTTTGGTGATGGGTTCCATAAAACCATTGATAATCATAGCTGTGGCTTCTTCTTCGCTGATACCGCGACTCATCAGATAGTAGAGCTGGTCCTCAGACACTTTGGAAACCTTGGCTTCATGCTCTAGGGCGACATTGGAATTATGGATTTCATTAAAAGGAATGGTGTCGGAACTGGACTCACCATCCATGAGAATGGTATCGCACTCAATATGCGACTTGGAGCCAGCACTATTCTTGCCAAAGCGAACCTGACCGCGATAATCAGTCTTTCCACCATCCTTAGCCACTGATTTGGAAATCAAGGTACTGGATGTCTTGGGTGCATTATGAAAGACCTTACAGCCTGCATCCAAGTGCTGGCCATAGTTGGCAAAGGACATAGAGAGGACAGAAGTTCGTGCATTACGGCCGTTGAGAATACTGCAAGGATATTTCATGTTAACCTTGCTACCTAGATTGCCATCAATCCACTCCAAGGTACCACCTTCTTCGACAGTGCCCCGCTCCGTTACTAGATTATAGACATTATCCGACCAGTTTTGGATGGTCGGATAGCGGAAAAAAGCATCCTTTTTGACTATGATCTCAACAGTCGCAGCATGAAGACTATTGGTCGTATAGGTTGGCGCTGTACAACCCTCGATGTACTGAATGGAGCCACCCTCCTCGATAATCATGAGGGAGCGCTCAAACTGGCCTGCGTTTTCTCCATTGATACGAAAATAGGTCTGAACAGGAATTTGACAGTGTACATTTTTAGGAACATAGATAAAGGTTCCACCTGACCAGACTGCTCCATTTAAGGCTGCAAACTTATGTTCAGCATTTGACACGACTGTTCCAAAATATTGCTTGACTAGCTCTGGATACTCTTGAACTGCTGTATCCGTGTCAGTAAAAATAATTCCTAACTTTTCGAATTCTTCCTTCATATTGTGGTAGACCACCTCAGACTCATACTGGGCAACAGCACCAGATAGGAATTGCTTTTCTGCCTCTGGAATTCCCAGACGATCAAAGGTCCTTTTTATCTCTTCAGGAACGTCATCCCAACTGCGAGCTGGCTGTCCGCTTAGTTTCTGGTAATAGATGACATCTTCAAATCGAATACCTGACAAATCAGGACCAAAGTCCGGCATGGGCAGTTTATTAAATAGCTCTAAAGAGCGTAAGCGATAGTCTAGCATCCACTGGGGTTCCTTTTTGATGGCAGATATTTCACGAACAACAGCTTCTGTCAATCCTTTCCCAGTCGAATAAAGCGGTGCTATATCATCATGAAAACCGAAAGCATAATCACGTTGTGGCATAAAAGCCTCCTTTCTCCATACAGAAAGAATCACATGGGTTCCTATCCTTATTATACTCTTCTAGATTAGAATTGTCAGAAAATAAGAGCCGGTTGTTCCATTTGAAGTAGAAAAAAAGCAGAAGGAATCTAATTTTTCCCATTCTGCTTCAATGATTTTATAAAGTAAGGTCATCTAAAGTGAATCAACTCAAGCTAAGATTTCAAAAACGCTAGCAGTTAAGTTCTCAACTTCTGTATTAATTTTGCTTCGGTTATTGCTGACGACTAGTTTGAGCTTGTTCGCATTTTCCAAGCGATAAGGTGTGCCACTAGCATTAAAGATGACTAAATAATGCTTCTTGTCCTTGATTTCAAAAATGATAAGACCACTATTTGTCTGTGCTTGACGAACATAGACATGCTGGTAAATTTCTTCATATGTCGAGTAAGAAAATTCTTTCCTGGTCGTTTTTAGTTGGATAATCTGGCGAATAAAATTGACACTATCTTGATGTTTCGAAAGTAGATTCCAATCCACCTGGTTGACTTGGTCTGGCGCATTGTAGCTATTCATAGCTCTTTCTTTATCTGCTTGAGTCACCTGCCCATTTGGTCCAGTTCCTACCAACTTAGTTCGAGAAAACTCCTGCCCCAGCTCCATAAAGGCTAAGCCTTGCATGAGAATATTCATGGCAGTTGCCAGTTCAATCCGCTTGGTAAGCGTTTCTAGATCATCATGTGGATGGAATTCTCTTAGTAAATCATGCAGATTATAATTATCATGAGCCTCAACATAATTGACGACCTGGTTTGGCATGAGGTAGCTACCTAACTCACTACTTCCTAAAATAGCCTTGGCAATGATATTTTCAGTCCCTTGTCCACTGACAAATCCAGCTTTCAAGGTTCCAAATACCTCAGCACCTTTAATAGCATCTCGCTCATTGTCGTTGAAAAATCCAATGTCTAGAAGCTGATAGGCATTGTCTTTCTTGGCCTTATCTTGAGGCAGGAGGCCTGTCCCCATATCCCATCCTTCTCCGTAAGTCAGGATACGTGGGTCTACCTTGTCCAACTCATCTCGAATGATCTGCATGGTCTCTACATCGTGGATCCCCATCAAATCAAACCGGAAACCATCCACATTATAATCTTTGACCCAATACAAAAGTGAATCAATCATATACTTACGGAACATCTCATGCTCGCTAGCGGTTTCACTCCCGACTCCGGTTCCATTCTGGAAAGAGCCATCTGGATTCATTCGATAGTAATAATCGGGAACACTGGCTTGAAATGGGGAGTCAAAGGTAGAGTAACTGTGGTTATAGACTACATCAAGAATCACTCCGATACCAGCATCATGATAGGCTTGAATCAAGGTTTTTAAATCACGAATAGCCTGAGCTGGATCAGATGGGTTGCTGGAAAAGCTTGTTTCTGGCGCATTGTAGTTCTGCGGATCGTATCCCCAGTTATAGGTTACCTGCCCATTTTCATCATAGTCTTTATGACGGTCTGAAATGGGCTGGAGCTGGACATAATTCACACCCAAGTCACGAATATGATCAAAGGTTGTCGCTTGGCCAGTGCCATTTGTCGTACCTGTTTGACAAGCACCGAGGAAGGTTCCGCGGTAAGCTGGTGTGACACCTGAGCTTTCTGACTGGCTTAGGTCACGGATATGCATCTCATAGATAACTGCTTGACAGGCATTCTTCACGCGCCAGTGGGCTTCTTGCCTCTGCTTAACTTGAAAACCAAGTGGATTTCGTTCTTGGTCTGTCACGATAGCTGTTCGTTTACCATCAGGACTAGTAGCCTGACTATATGGATCCCGAGTCAAGTATTCTTCGTGATCAAAGATCACACGATATTGGTAGGCACGCTTGGCTAGATCTTCAGAAATACTCCCTTGCCACACTCCGATTGTATTCTTTGTGTGGTCTGTTGAGAAATCTCGGCCTCTCTTTAGAGAAATGGTTTTCCAAATATCGGCTTGGTTGCTGGCATATTTATAGATGACCACTTCAACCGCTTTTGCCGTTGGTGCCCAAAGTTTAAACTCAGTCTTGTCAGCTTGGTAAAAGGAACCTAAACTTCCCTGATAGCCCCAGTGACGGTCAAATTCCTTGGAAGAAACCGCCATATCAAAAGCGTGAGGATTTCTGTATTTGTAATAGTGGCTAGTGATTGCCGCCTGCCTAGAATAATAGACTTGATGGTCTCCCTCAAGAATCCAAACTTCTGTAACCAGGTGAGGCGGCAAGAGACGAATGGTATAATCAATGGTCTGGCTTGACCAGTCTGCTTTTTTTATAATCAAATGGACATAATCTAAGTTTGTCTCACTTTGGTAAGTAACAAGTCCACTTCGCCCAAAATAATCAAAATTAGAAAATGAAGCTTCCTTTCCGATTTGGTTTTCCTGCCACTGCCATATATTGTAAGAGAGGTAATCATCAGTGGGGTTATGGTAATGGACTAAGACCTGGTAGTCTGGCATTTTTATCTCCTAGGTTGGTTCATCATGATTTTTCTGAACAAAGAGCATCGTCGCTGATTTCATCGATATTGGCAAAAAATTCCAAATGATTGTGGAAGACTTCTAATTCAACTGGGGTGTCTCCACCATATTCGCCATCAAGATTAAGCATAAATGGTTCTTTGCTGTCTAAAACTTCTAGTTTTAGTTTACTTGTTTTTAAGTATTCGACATTGACATCTGTCACGTGTTGGCCACCGTTAATGGCCTGAATCAGTAGGGCCAGCATTTCAAAAAGTTTGGCTGTTTTGACCAAAATCAAGGTAAAGTTTCCGTCGTCTAATTTGGCATCTGGAGCAACTTGCTCAAAGCCTCCAATAGAATTGGTCAGTGCTGCAAACATGAGTGAAATCTTACCTTCAAAAACACCATGATCATGAGTAATACGGACCTTGCGGAATTTAGAACGTGGCAACATTTCCGCACCTTTGGCAACATAGGCAAAGTAGCCCAAGCGAGATTTAGCTTCACTTGGAACACGATAGGTCAGCTCACTTAAAGTACCGGCCGCTGCGATGTTAATGAAATATTTTTGCCCAAAGGCACGGCCGATATCCATTTTGATGGTCTGATTTTTAGCAATGATTCTTGCAGCTTCGACAGGTTTTCCCATAGGAATCTTCAGTGCCCTCGCATAGTCATTGGTTGTACCTGTCGGGATGAAGGCCAAGCGAGGCCGATTTTCCAAGGGGGCTACTCCGTTTACGACTTCATTGATGGTGCCGTCCCCTCCCGCTGCGATAATCAAATCAAAACCAGCTTTAGCAGCCCGCTCTGCTTCTTTTTGCGCAGAAAGAGGCTCTGGCGTCGTTTGATAAGCACTGGTTTCATAGCCTACGTCCTCTAAAACGTCCAGCACTTCCGCAATATTCTTTTTGATAATTTCCTGACCAGATGTCGGGTTGTAAATGAGTCTTGCTCGTTTTATTACATCTTTCATACAGTGCCTCTATAACTGTTCAAGCCATACTTCATCTTGGATTTCGATTCCCAATTCTTGGGCCTTAGCCAATTTACTACCTGCATCCGCTCCAGCAATAACCAAGTCCGTTTTCTTGGAAACACTGCCAGCAACATTGGCTCCTAAACGAAGAAGTTTTTCTTTAGCTTGTGTTCGTGTTAATGTTTCTAATTTTCCTGTTAAAACAACTGTTTTACCCGATAGGACTGCATCTGCAGCCACTTTTTCACCAAGGTAGGCCAAGTTAACTCCAGCTTCTTCTAGCTCCTTCAGCAGGATCTGTGTTCCCTCTTGGGCAAAATAGCTGTGCAGGCTTTTAGCAATCACCATGCCAAGACTATCAATGCTGGCAATCTCTTCTTGCTCTGCCTGAGCAAGGCTTGGAATATCATGGAATTTCTCCAGTAAAATCCGACTAGCCTTACTACCAACATGGCGAATACCTAAGCCAAACAAGAGTTTTTCGGCTGAGTTTGACTTAGAAGCCTGAATAGCATTATATAATTTATTAGCTGATTTTTCCTTAAAGTTCTCTAACTGGAGTAAATCTTCGATGCTTAAGCGGTAAATGCCTGCCACATCTCGAACCAAATCCTTAGCAAAGAGCTTTTCAACCACTGCCGGTCCCAGGCCACTAATATTCATAGCATCACGACTGGCAAAGTGCGCCAATCCTTCCATGATTTGGGCAGGACAGAGCGGATTGATACATCGCAAGGCAACCTCATCTTCAAAGTGGAGCAAATCGCTCTGGCAACTCGGACACTGGCTAGGTACATCCAAGTGTTCATCTGAAACACGCTTGCCTTCTACCACACGCAAGACAGCTGGAATGATATCTCCAGCTTTATATACGATGACGGTATCTCCTTTACGAATATCCTTGTCAGCTATGTAATCTACATTATGTAAAGTCGCTCTGCTAACAGTAGTCCCCGCCAACTGAACCGGTGTTAAATTAGCAGTAGGTGTTACCACTCCAGTCCGACCGACTGTCCAGTCTACAGATAAAAGCTGAGCCTCTTTTTCTTCCGCAGGAAATTTATAAGCAATAGCCCACTTAGGCGCCTTAACAGTAAAACCAAGTTCTTCTTGCACCGCCAAGTCATTGACCTTGATGACAATACCGTCAATCTCATATGGCAGACTGTCCCGCTCCTGACCAACCTTTTCGATAAAGTCCCAGACTTGGTCTATAGTGCTAGCCAATATCCGTTTTTCATTGACAGAAAAGCCAAGCTGACTCAGTTTTTCAAGGACATCCTCCTGAGTCGCTTCAGATGTTGGGCTGGCTTTCTGATAGAGAAATGTTGCTAGGTTGCGCTTGGCTACAACTGATGTATCCAGCTGTCTCAAGGTCCCTGCTGCTGCATTTCTTGGATTGGCAAATTCTGCCTCCCCATTTTCCTGACGAAGCTGGTTTATCGCATCAAAAGATGCCTTTGGCATATAGCATTCCCCACGTACTGTAATAGTCAAGGGTTCTGGTAAGGTCAAAGGAATATCCTTGACACGCTTGAGATTCTCCGTAATGTTCTCACCAATGGATCCGTCACCACGAGTCGCTCCTGCTACCAAAATACCATTTTCATATGCCAGTGAAATAGATAAACCATCAATTTTCAGTTCACAAAGGTAGGACGCATCTGGAAATTCTTTTCTTACTCGTTCATCAAAGGCAACTAATTCTGCACGTGAAAAAGCATCCTGCAAACTATAGAGAGGATACTGGTGTTGGTATTTTTCAAAACCATCTAAAACTTTTCCACCCACTCGGTGAGTCGGGCTCTCTGGTAAAATCTCGTCTGGATATTGCTCTTCCAATGAAACCAGTTCCCTGTAAAGCTGATCATACTCACTATCTGACACACTTGGCGCATCTTTTGTATAATATTCATGAGCATAACGATTGAGCAGGGAAACTAACTCAGACATTCTATCTTTCATACTCTTATTTTATCATAAATATCTCTATTCGCCCTATTTTTTCCCTTAAAAAGCGAAGAAAAAGGCCTATCAATCAAAGTTTCTCTTAGCTTTAACGACAAGAAAAAAGGCCTCAGATTTCACAAACCTAATAAGCCTTTTCGTTTTTATTGGGTTAGGTCAATGCGCTTACTGATTTTATCAATCAAGATAGCTCCGACAAGTAGAGATGCACATTCTCCAATAGCTGTTGTAAACCATGTAAGTAAGAATGGTGCTCCAGTAACAATATTCAATTCAATAGCAATTGTCACCATTGAAATCGAAAAGAAAATAGAGAACAAAAAGAAGTCTTTTCGAAGCCAACCGTTGAGCAGATAGCCCGGCTTAACTTTGCTAAATAGGACAACCCCAAGAGTTAGAAAAACTAAAGTTGACCCCCCACCAACAAAAACATCTAAGATACCAAAGCTAAAGAAATTGGAAATCATACAACCGATTGTTACACCAATAATGTATTTACGATTGTAAAAGGCCATAAAGTTCATCATTTCAGAAATTCTAAACTGATAAGCGCCAAAGCTAATCGCATTGAAGGGTGGTGTGATTGTAAGAGCAATGTAAATAGCTGCTACAAGAGCAATTTGCACCATATCACGGGCAGTTAATTTTTTCATCAAATTCTCCTTTAGCGGTTTTACCGCGTGTAATATGCTTGGCGAAAGAAGCTAAGCGCCAAGGGTTGCTAGGAATAAGAAGAAAGACAAGCCTCTCCCTTACAAACTCGGCAACTCAACTAGTATAGCATAAATATTTGAAATATGATAGACTATCTTTATGAAATCCTTAATTAAAAAATTCTTTGACAACGAGATCCTATCCTATCTCTTTTTTGGTGTGGCAACAACTATCGTATCTGTTGCGAGCCGTATGCTCTGCTATGAAGTGACCGGAAACGAAATACTAGCTACGATAATCGGTGATGTTCTCGGTATTCTCTTTGCCTTTGCGACCAATGACACTATTGTTTTTAAGCAGGAAAGAAAAGGCTGGCCTGATAGACTAGTCAAGTTTTTCACGGCCCGATTGGCTACGATGGGTTTAAATTTACTCTTGACCTTTATTTTTGTGACTAGCTTCCCGCAGATTATCGGCCAGTTTGTTAATCATAATATCAAAATGGTCAACACTATTGAAACCTTTATCGCTCAGGTGCTTATTATTGTTCTAAACTACGTTTTCAGCAAACTCTTTGTCTTTGAGAAAAAGAACTAAAGACCTCGGAAAGAGCTCCATGGAGGCAGAAATGAACTTGAAATTTGAAAATGGTGACTCAGCTAAAAGAGAAGAACTGAGAAACTTACTCAGAACCTATAACCGCTCAAAAAGAGAACCGTCAGAAAGCCAAGCTCTGGACATTTATTTAGAGGATGAAGAAGGAAATCTCATAGCTGGCTTGACCGGAGAAACTTTTGGAAATTGGCTTGAAATCGAATATCTATTTGTCAAAGAAGACCTTCGCGGGAAAGGTATTGGATCAAAAATTTTGGATCAGGCGGAAAAAGAGGCCCTAGTCAGAAACTGCACCTATTCATTCGTCAATACCTATCAGTTTCAGGCACCTGATTTTTATAAAAAACATGGTTATCAAGAAGTATTTACCCTGAAAGAATATCCTTATAGCGGAAAAAGGTACTATTTTACGAAAGATTTAGGACCTGAGAACTGATGAGAAAGGGGGATTCTGGCAACTATTTATAAAAAAGATCTACCCTACATAAATTAATCTGGACCAGATAATTCTGATCCAGATTTTTTTATTTTTAAATTTCCAGATTGGGATGTTCAGCAGTCAGATGGGTGATTTCACCTTTGATGCCAAAATAGTCCTCAATCAGAGTCTGGAGTTCTGTCATGGCAGCTTGGGCGCGTACTGCTTGCTCTTTATTGATGGCCTCAATAACCAAGATGGCATTCTTGGTTTCCTCTGTTAGCATAGTCCGCTGGGCTTCTCGCCAGTTAAGGCAACGGCAGACAGCTCCCTCTTCATCGTAGTAGATGATTTCTTCTGGCAGTGCCGGTGCGTCACTCTCAGCACCCAATGGGAAAAAGGCTTCCCCACCCTTGGCTTTTCCTAGATGAAGACCTCCGACAATCTTATCCAAATCCTCACCGCCACAAGGAACTGCATAAGAGAGCGAAACACTGTTGTAGATATCGACCAAAGGATTGATGGGATGAAATTCCCGTCCCTGACTAACCCGCTTGAGCAGAGCTTCGATAGAGGAACGCGCTCCTTTCTTGGTCTTGAATTTGCTGAAGGCCTGCCGCCACTCTTGAATGACTTCATTTTGAGTGAAGTTCTCATCTAAGATAAAGTCCTCAGCTCGTTTCACTCCCTTATCCAGCAGGGATTTGAAATATGGATCCTCACTTTCATCCACACTATTATCCAGTCCTTTGACTACTAAAACACTAATCTGCGCTTCTGGAAATACTTCCCAAAATGCTTTTTCAACTGTAATATTCATGATGCACCTCTTTAATCTTAATAGTTTCTTTTTTGTCCTTTTTTGACGGCTTCCCAGTCACCTGTGATATTTTCACGTACTCGGACCAGCATTTTCTCCAAGGCTTTAACTTCCGCCTGAGAAAAGCCCTGCAGGGATGTCTCTTCAGAATAGTTATTCTCCGCTAGAATAAAAGGATAGAGTTTTTCCCCTTTTTCCGTCACAAACCATTCCTTGTTCTTCTTGTTGTCTTTGGTTGCCTTCTGCTGGATCAATCCCTTGGCCTCCAACTTCTTAACAGAGCGAGCAACCGTTGAGCGATCCACCTTGAGCAGCTCCGATAGCTCCTCTTGGATAATTCCTGGATTCTCCGCGATTCGCACCAGATAAAGATATTGACCTCGTGCTAGCTCTATGTCACGGAACTCAATATTAGCAATGGAATCCAAAGCTCGGGCAATAATCCCAATTTCCCGCAATACTGACATATCCCCTCCTTTAAACTTTTATTTGAAACTATTATAGCATATTTTATTGCAAATGCAATAAAATCATCTAAAAAGAAAAAAGAGGAAAATCCTCTTTAAGAGATCTATATCAAAATCCTTACAAGTAAGGAATCTTCTTATTCTTATTAAGATTAGTAATGATACTAGAGAAAAATGCAGAATTCAATTCTTGACAGTAGCTAATCAGTTCTTGTCGCTCCCTGTCCTCAAACAGGTAAGCCATTGATACTAGGACCTGAATTGGAGAAATGACCTGCCTGAAGTTCTCTAAGTATACTTCACGTTTAGCTACACTATAGAAGTCTTGGACTTCCTCATGACTGAGTACAACTTCTCTTTGATTCAAGCCTAGCAAAGCTCCAGCAAATAAGTTCTGGTTGCCACTTTCTAATATAGAGTATACATAGCTCAACTCTTTCCTGTCTTTATTTTGCAAATATACGATAGCTAAAGCCAAGCTTCGATAGAGAACAGTCGCTGAGTAATTTCCTTGAACTAATTTCTCCAGATAAGGTATTAAGCTAGTACATTCTGTCGCCGCAATGGTTAAAATCAACTCATGCTGAGCTTCCCATGATCTTGGTTTTGTCATAACAAAGTCCAGAGCTTCAGCTAATGCTTGATCCAGGCCTTCTATGCGTTGGCGTCTAATTTGCTTAGCTACTTTCTTTATCGTAGATACCTTTTTAGACAATAGACTAGAAGCAAGCTCTTGCTTGAAAACTTCTGATCGTATTGCGGCATTTTTTTCAGAGTTCATGGATGTTTCTCCCTTCTCATCTGCTAATAAAGTTTGGTGATAAGTAAAAGACTTTTTTATGGAGTTTTTTCTGGCCATCCGTTAGATTGACATTGGGCTAGTCTTTCTTTTTAAAGGAAAAACTTCCTATTCTATCTAATTGAAACTCGGACTCAGAGCAACTTTGGATACTCGCATTGAGAATAGCACCGATAATCAATATTTTAGAAACAATAATGAACCATAACATGATGATGATGACAACTACTGATCCGAAAAAACGGACATTAATAAAGTGGTTCATATACGCTTCTAAATAGGCACTAAATAAATTCAATAGGCCAAAGAGAATTCCCACTACAAAGATGGTTCCTGGCAAGACGTAACGAAGTTTGTTTATCTTAACATTAGGCAAAAGATAATAGAGAGCAACTAAGGTTAGAAAGAGAACTAGGAAAACAAGACCTTCAGTTATAGTAGTGATTTGTCTGTAAAAAGAGACATCTAAATCAAAAACATTGTATACCACAGTTAGAATACTTCGACCAAAAACAGATAGAATCATGGAAAGGATCAAGAGTATCTGTAAACCAATACTCACTACAAAACTAAACAGGCGGTTTCGAAGCAGGCCATGGCCTTTTGTGACACCGTAAGCCTTATTAAAAGCCTTTTGCAAAAATGAGATACATTTGGAAAAAGCCCAGAGAGCTGACAAGATGGAGAAACCTAGTAAACCAGAAGACGGCTGACCAAAAACGGCTTTCACAGCTTTAGCCACCATGGGATAAAGCGAATCTGGTAGCATATCGTTTAACAAATTCAAGAGGGCATCCGTTTGAACTTGAAAATAGGGCAAAATATTGGCTAAAACCAATAATAAAGGAAGGGCCGAAATCAAAAAATAGTAGGCTACAGCTATACTGGTGATGCCTATTTCAGACTTATCATAAAAGCCTATAAAAGCCCGTAAAAAATGCTGTTGTTTCAGTTTTTCTACTATTTTTTTCATGAGCTTCCTTTCTAAGACTAGGGCAAAGGCCCAGCATTTATTTCTCTTTGATTTTCTAATGGCAAGGTTCATTTCTTGCTACTATTCTCATTCTATATCAGACAAAGTTAAGAGGCTAGGAACGCCTTATCCCAACCTCCTATGTTTTCTAATAAGTTCCTTCTTCACCCTGACTGGTCAAAATCACTGGACCGTCTTTGGTGATGACAAACTGGTGTTCGTATTGGCAAGACAAACCACCATCAAGAGTCTTATGGGCCCAGCCAGTCTTAAAATCTGTGTCAATTTCCCAAGTACCAGTATTAATCATAGGTTCGATGGTCAATACCATCCCTTCTCTTAGACGCAAACCACGTCCTGCTCGACCATAGTGGGGTACCATTGGTTCTTCGTGCATAGTCGGACCAACTCCATGACCAACCAAATCTCGCACAACACCATAACCATGACTTTCAGCGTATTCTTGGATTGCTGCACCAATATCGCCAATTCTATTACCAACTTGTGCTGCTTCAATTCCTCGGTAAAGACATTCTTTGGTCACATCCATGAGTTGCTGAGCTTCTGGACTGACTTTCCCAACTGCATAAGCCCAGCAAGAATCTGCAACACCGCCACGAAAACTTTCTGTGTATTTTTTGACTTCTGAGACCTTATTAAAATCCAGTTTTGAAACATCTAATTCAGCCTTATCAACCAATCCGACAACCATATCTACACAGATAATGTCACCTTCTACCAGCTTTTGATGACGGGGAAAAGCATGAGCCACTTCATCATTTAGAGAGCAGCAAGTAGCATACGGATAGTCCATGATGCTGCCTTCTACACCAATCTGCAAGGGCAAAGCATTTGCTTCTTTACAGCGTTTGCGGACGTATTCTTCAATATCCCACATATCGATCCCTGGCTTAATCAAGTCTCTCAAACCTCGATGAATAGAAGCGAGAAACTCCCCACTTTTTGCCATTAAATCAATTTCGCGTTGCGATTTTATTGTAATCATTCTTAGATTTTATTCCTCTTCTTAGTTTATTTTCACTGTCATAGTCGCTTTAGCTACTAATTGATGGTCTAAATAGACATCATAATCTATAATTGCTGAACGTCTTGTTTCATGCACCACACGGGAAGTCAAAGTCAAGTAGTCATCCAATTGAACAGCTTGTAAAAAGTAAACCATCATCTGCTCAATAATTAAACTTCGTCCATTAGAAGCCACCAGCTGATGAGTTGCAGTATTTAAGATTTCTGTTAGAACTCCATGCGATAAAACCCCGTTATTTTCCAGCATAAAAGGCTCTACTGTAAAGGAGAAACCATTAGCGTTCTGAACTAACTTCTGAGCAATCTGGTCACTAAAGGTTGGCAGACTCGATACCTGCTCCCGACTCATTTTTTCCAAAATATCCCGCCGAGTAATGACTCCTAGCAAGGTTTGATTGCTTCGTATAACAGGAATCATCTCAAAATCTTCTGCAATCATCCGTTGACTAATATTGGCAATATTCGTCTTCAAACCTGTCATAAAAGGATTTTTTGTCATAATTTTATCCAGATTTGTATGGGGTGATTTATCTCCTGCATCCCGCATCGTCACTACTCCAACCACCATTTGATGCTGATTAATGACCGGAAAGCGACTGAAACGATTTTTACGCACCAGCTCCAAATAATCTCGAACTGTATCTGTTTCCCTTAAAAAGCCATATTCATGACTAGAACGATAGACCTGTTCAACTGTTAAAATATCTGTTTTTATTTGGATATTGGAAAGCGCACGATTTATGATTGTCGCTACTGTATAGGTATCATGCTGGGTCCGCATGACCGGGATTCCCATCCGATCTGCAAGAGTTAAAATATCCTCTTCAACTCGAAATCCCCCTGTAACCAAGACAGCATTTTCATTCTTTAGAGCTAAGCGTTGAATCTCAGTCCGATCCCCAACAATCAAGAGACCTCCTTCAGTCAGATAACGCATAATATTTTGCTCTGTCATAGCTCCAATAGAGAACTTACTGAATTCCTTATCTAAACCAGCCTGTCCAGCTAATACTTCTGAACGAGTAATTTCAGCGATTTCATGATAGGTCAGATGCTCTAGAACAACTTTTTTAGATTTCACTCGAACAGTACCGCTACGAGGACGAGTCTCAACCAAGCCTCTGTTTTCAGCTTCCTTAATCGCTCGGTAAGCCGTTCCATCACTGACTCCTAGATAGTTCGAAATACTACGAACACTGACTCTTTTACCAATAGGAAGTTTCTCCAAATAAGCGATAATTTCCTGGTGTTTACTCATAAAAATCACCTCTTTCATAGCGAAATTCGATATAGTCTCTCATCTTGCGTGTATAGCGGTCACTTCCTTTAAATTGTCGACACATTTTAAAACCCGCCTTTTGAGCAACACGCTGACTAGCTAGATTTTCCTGATGAGTGACAATGCTTAGCCTTTTTAGGTCAAATTCGCTAAAAGATAGAAAGAGAATCTCTTTGACACATTCGGTCATTAGTCCCCCTCCCCAATAATCCTTTTTTAAAAAATAGCCCAGCTCAGCTTCTTGCTTAATTTCATCTAACTTCTCAAACTTGATAGAACCTATCATTTGCTGGCTTTCTTTATCACAGATTGCCCAAACACCAAGAGGATTCTTCATAAAAAAGTTAGCTACTACATACTGGCTTTCCTGCAGACCAGACTGACTCGGAAAGATAAACTCCAGATTCTGCGGATTGGAGGCTATGGCATAGAAATCTTCTGCATCCTGGTAAGAGAAGGGTCTGAGTAGCAGGCGGTCTGTTTCAATAAAAGCAAATTCAGCTAGTTTTGTCCAAATATTCATAAGCTACCTTTAGACAATACTTTCGTATATATCCTATTCTTGTATCCTTACGCTTCTTCTACCAACTCAATATCGGCACCCAAATTTTTCAGCTTCTCAATAATATTAGAATAGCCACGAAGGATAAACTCAATATTGGTAATCTCTGTACGGCCTTTAGCCATCAAACCTGCAATAACCAATGCCGCTCCCGCGCGTAAGTCAGTAGCTTTTACAGCAGCACCATGTAGCTGATTTGGTCCTTCATAGATAATTTGATGACTGGTTGAAGAGATTTTAGCTGTCATTTTAGCAAGCTCAGGCACGTGATTAATTCGCTTCTCATAAATCGTATCCATTATCATGCCCCGTCCTTTAGCTTTCAACAAAAGCGGAGTGATTGGTTGCTGTAAGTCAGTAGCAAACCCTGGATATGGAGCGGTTTTAATATTGATAGCTCTGAGTTCTCTTTGCTCTTCAACATAGATGCTGTCTTCTGAGACAGTCATTCTAACGCCCATTTCTTCTAGCTTAGCGATAAAACCTTCCAAGTGCTCATACAAGACATTATTAATCTGAACCCCTTGGCCGACTGCTGCTGCCAGTGAAATGTAAGTCCCTGCTTCGATTCGATCTGGAATAACCTGATGACGAGTCCCATGAAGCTTATCTACACCTTCGATTGTGATAATATCTGTACCAGCACCACGAATATGGGCACCCATATTATTCAAAAGAGTAGCAACATCAATAATTTCAGGTTCACGGGCTGCATTTTCAATAACCGTCCGACCAGATGCTCGAACAGCAGCTAACATAGTATTAATCGTCGCACCGACACTTACTGTATCCATGTAAATGCTTGCTCCTCGCATGCGTCCAGTCTCGGCTTCCAGATGCATGGCATTACCTTCTTGAGTCATCTGAGCTCCCATAGCTTCGAAAGCTTTCAAATGAAGGTCAATCGGACGAGGTCCAAGGTCACATCCACCTGGAAGACCTACAGTTGCTTTTCCAAAGCGTCCTAAAAGACTTCCGTAGAAATAGTAGGAAGCGCGGAGGCTATTGATTTTACCATAGGGCATCGCCATACTTTGAACCTGGCGCGGATCAATCTCAAGACTGTCTCCATCTCGCTTCACACTAGCTCCCATGGTTACCATGATGTCAATCAAGCTATCAACGTCTGAAATAGCTGGCACTCCATCTAAAGTCACAATGCCATCTGCCAAAATAATAGCTGGAATCAAAGCTACTACACTATTTTTTGCACCACTAATCGTAACCTCACCTTTTAAAGGACGGCCACCATTTATCACTATTTTTCTCATTTTATTTCTCTCTCAAGCTTTTTCATACATAGAATTCCTATCTATTATATCACAGATACCTGTTTTTGCCTATTCTTTTCGTAAGACAGAGATTTTAAAAAGAGAGAAGACTCTTTCTTCTCTCTTGAATAACAGTTAGGTAAATAGGCACTTTTTAGAACGTCCTATTTCATATTTTGTTTCTTTATTAGCATAGGCAGGTCTAACAGACGTTAGATGAGCTCATCTTCCCCAATTTCAAAGGCTTCCAAGATTTTCTGGATTTGATCAAAACCAAGTCTAAAATGCTCCAGCTTGTGGCCATCTGATCCCACTGAAAAGCGCTGGCCACCCAGCTCCTTGACTAGAGAAAGAGCGTAGATATAGAGTTCCTCATGGCCGTAAAGATACATGGACTTGCAGTTGAGCTCAAAAGCCAGATCATAATCAATCATCTTTTGAAAAAGCCGTCGCAACTCTGGTTCAAAAGTTTTTAACTCCTCTACAGTAAGCGCAAATTTTCGGAAACCATAGTCAAAGTGAGCTAGTACATCTGCTGGCACAGCCTCAACAGCCTCTTCTAACTCTCTCAGGTATCGGGGAATCAGCTCCATCTTATCCAGCTGCAGGACTGGCTCTTCCAGATAGTCAAAGCTGCCATTGTGGTGGACAGACAGGAGCTTGAGGTCATAATCCTTGTCCGCTAGGAAAGCTAGAACATCGTCTTTACGCGGAGCGTAATAGCCAATTTCAATGCCCTTTTTGATGCGGTTGCCATATTGCTGGTTCAGCTCTGCTATTTTTGCTGAATAGGCCGCATAGTCAGGCACATCATCGTGGGGCGAGGCAGCTTCGTAAGGGTAGGGATTAGACAAATCATAGTGCTCAGTGGTGACAATCTCGCCCTCATAATGGTCCAGATAGTCACAGAAATCTGCCTCAGAATCGTAGGAAAAATAGGTATGAAGATGGTTATCGCGCATGCTGGACCGCCTTTCTGCAAATCTTATATACGCTTAGTAATGGTCAATTTCAGGTCGGTCGTGAATCCGGCTCTGCTTGCCCTGACGGGCCTGGAGGACGGCCTCTACATCTTCCAGACTGACGCCAGTCTCGACGAGAGTGACCGCTAGATGGTAGAGCAGATCAGCTGTTTCATTGGCCATCTCGTCCTTGTTAGCATTTTTAGCCGCAATGACCACTTCTGTCGCTTCTTCACCGACTTTTTTGAGAATTTTATCCAGCCCCTTGTCATAGAGATAGCTGGTATAGGAGCCTTCCTTGGGCTCTTTTTTGCGTTTGAGTGCTTCTTGATAGAGGGTTTCTAGCATAGTATCTCCTTGTTACTGTCCTTATTTTACTATAAAAAGTAATTCTTTCCAATGGTAGGCTGATGGCTTAGTTTTATTCTTGCATTAACCAAGTACTAAAATAAAGCAAGGAAGCTTTTAGTCAGTTTTGCTGTCTTCTTCATCCCAGATTGTATGAAAAAAGCAGGATTTAGCACCGGTGTGACAGGCAGCTCCCAGCTGGTCTACCTCGATCAGCAGGGTATCTAGGTCGCAGTCAGCATTGATTTTTTTGACAGTCTGGTAGTGGCCACTGGTGGCTCCCTTATGCCAAAGTTCTTGACGTGACCTACTCCAGTACCACATCTGACCGCTGGTGCGGGTCAACTGGTAGGCTTCTTCATTGAGATAGGCCAGCATGAGGACTTCTTTGCTAGTGTGGTCTAGGATAATGGCAGGTATGAGGCCGCCTTGCTTTTGAAAATCTAACTTCACTTCTGTCATCAGATGCGTACCTCCAATCCAGCTTCCTGCATGGCTTTTTTAGTCTCTGAGATGGAGACCTGACCATAATGGAATATCGAAGCGGCCAAAGCACCTGTCGCTGCAGTATTTTCAAAAACTTCTAGGATATGCTGGCTATTGCCAGCACCACCAGAGGCAATGATAGGAACGGAAACCACTTGGGAGACAGCTTCCAGCATAGGCAAGTCAAAACCAGACTTGGTCCCGTCCTTGTCCATACTGGTCAGAAGAATTTCCCCCGCTCCAAGACTGACAGCTTCTTGAACCCAGTCTAACAGGTCGCGACCGCTGTCCTTGCGGCCACCAGCCAGATAGACATGCCAGCTGCCATCTGCTTCTTTCTTAGCATCCACAGCCAGCACCACGCATTGACTGCCGAACTTTTCAGCACAGTCAGCTAAAAGCTGAGGATTTGCCAATGCTGAGGAATTAACAGCGACCTTATCCGCTCCAGCTTGGAGCATCCGCTTCATGTCCTCAACCGTACGAATGCCGCCCCCAACGGTAAAGGGAATGAAAACCTGCTCTGCCACGCGCCGGACCATCTCGACCGTCGTGTCCCTCTCCTCATGGGTGGCGGTGATATCCAGAAATACCAACTCATCACAGCCAGCTTCATAGTAAGCCTTGGCCGCATCGACTGGATCTCCCACATCAGTCAGATTAACAAAATTGATACCCTTGACCACCCGTCCGTCCTTGACATCCAGACAGGGAATGATTCGTTTTTTCAGCATGGCTAGCCCCTTTCTGCTTCCTTGATCTGCTCTAGGCTAACTCGTCCACTGTAATAGGCCTTGCCCACAATGGCACCAGCCAAGCCCAGCTTTTTCAGCTCTTCTAAGTCATGCGCTGACTGGATGCCGCCAGAGGCAATGACTTGAGAATGCTTGAGGGACGCCAGCAATTTTTGATAATGCTGGATATTGGGGCCAGTCAGAGTCCCGTCTCGGTCTACATCCGTGTAGACAAAGAGTCGGACACCGATTTTTTCCATGGCCAGTGCCAGGCTGATATAGTCCTGACTGCTGGTTTCCAGCCAACCCTCAGTCGCAACTAGCCCCTCTTTCGCATCAATGCCAATAACGATTTTGCTGCTTCCAAAGCGCTCCAGCGCAGCCTCAACAAAGGCAGGATTCTTAACAGCCATAGAGCCAATAATGACACGGTCAATGCCAACCGCCAGGTAATCTTCAATCTGCTCCAGACTGCGGATACCACCCCCGACTTGGATAGCTAGACCAGTCTCCGACTTAATTCGGGCAATCAAATCCCGATTGGCCGCCCGACCTTCTAAGGCTCCGTCCAAGTCAACCACATGAATCATGGTAACCCCGGCTTCTTTGAAAAGTCGAGCTTGCTCCAAGACATCGGGATTGACTACCGTCTTCTGGCTAAAATCCCCTTTAAAAAGGCGGACGGCCTGACCGTCTTTGATATCAATAGCGGGCAGTATTTTCATAGACATACTCCTTAAACTTTTCTAGGATACCGAGGCCTACAGCACCTGACTTTTCTGGGTGAAACTGACAGCCAAAGACCGAGCCTCTATGAATCATGGCTGGGATAGGCAGCCCATAATCAGCCGTCACATCCAAGTACTCCTCCGGAACATCCGTATAGTAGCTATGGACGAAATAGACTGACTGGCCCTCAAGATCAGCTGTCAATGCAGACGACTGCTGGACCTGTAAGTTATTCCAGCCCATGTGAGGCACAGGCAGACCAGCCTGATCCGGAATCCGGCGGCAAACACCGGGAATCAAGCCCAGTCCAGAGCTTTGACCATTCTCCAATCCCGACTCCAGCAGGAGCTGCATACCTAAGCAAATCCCCAAGAGAGGCTTTCCATCAGCCACAGCCTGCTGGATAAAGGAGACCAGCCCTCGCCTTTCCAACTCCTGCATAGCCGCAGGAAAAGCACCGACACCTGGTAAAATCAAGCCATCGGCAGCTAAAATTTCCTGCGGATCAGCTGACAGACGCGCTGCTACTCCGACCTGAGCCAGAGCGCGGAGGACATTGGCAGTATTTCCCGCGTCATAATCAATAACAATCATCATCTCTACATCAACTCCTTTCACTCAGAAGGTCAGGCTAGAGCAAGCCCTTGGTGGAGTTGACTCCATGAATCTCTGGATTGATCGTAATAGCCTCCCGTAGAGCTCGTCCAGTCGCTTTAAAGAGACTTTCCGCCTTGTGGTGACTGTTCTTGCCATGAAGGATTTTCAGGTGCAGATTCATCTGCAGATTAAAAGCTAGGGCTTGGAAAAATTCCTCTACCAGCTCGGTGTCAAAATTCCCGAGTTTGGGATTGTCAAAATCCGCCTCAAAGACCAGATAGGAGCGACCGGATAGGTCCAGGCTGGCCATACCCAGCGTTTCATCCATAGGCACAAAGCTAGTGCCGTAACGATTGATACCAGTCTTGTCTCCCAAGGCCTGACGCAGAGCCTGTCCCAGCACGATGCCTACATCCTCAACCGTATGATGGCTGTCCACCCAAAGGTCGCCTTCAGCCTTGACCGTCAGAGAAATTCGACTATGGCGGGCAAAAAGGGTCAACATGTGGTCAAAGAATCCGACACCAGTCTCAATAGCTACCGGCTCCTGTTGGTCCAGATTGACAGCCAGTTCAATATCGGTCTCCTGTGTTTTACGCTTGATTTCAGCTTGTCTCATGGTAACTCCTTCTATTTTTCCTGTCTGCGGGCTTCTATGGCCTTAGCATGACCCTGCAGGCCTTCTGCATAGGCCAGACTGGTAATATCTTTGTCAGCCGCCCCTACAGCAGCACGGCTGTACTGGGTGTACTGGATGCGCTTGATGAAGTCATAGACACCCAGAGCTGATGAAAAACGGCTGGTGCTAGTGGTCGGCAAAACGTGATTGGCTCCCGCATAGTAGTCACCAATTGGCTCACTGGTATAGTGTCCCAGAAAGACAGAGCCAGCATTTTCAACCTGATCCAGATAGCTGTAAGCATCATCCATGGCAATTTCCAAATGCTCCGGTGCCACCTGATTCATGAGCTCAAACATAGCTTCCTTAGAAGGCGCAAGGATAATGCGGCCATTATTCTCAATCGAAGCACGCGCGATTTCCTCCCGCGGCAGCTCTTTCAGCTGTCTGTCCAGCTCTGCTTCGACTTGGTCCGCTAACAATTCCGAGTCGGTCACCAGAATAGCCCGAGCCAGCTTGTCGTGCTCAGCTTGCGACAGAAGGTCGGCCGCCACATAGACTGGACTGGCTGAACGATCCGCAATGACTCCAATCTCCGAAGGACCAGCAATCATGTCAATTCCCACGACACCATAAACCATCTTCTTGGCTGTAGCCACAAAGATATTACCCGGTCCAGTTATCTTATCCACCTTGGGTATGGTCTCAGTTCCATAAGCCAGGGCTGCTACACCTTGGGCTCCGCCAATTTGGAAAATTCGATCCACACCAGCAAGCTTGGCAGCGACCAAAATCGCTGGGGTAAAGTGCTCTTGGGGTGGTGTAATCATGATGATTTCCTTGACACCGGCAATCTTGGCGGGGATAACATTCATGAGGACGGAAGATGGATAGGCTGCGGTGCCGCCAGGTACATAGGTGCCGACCCGCTCAATCGGCCGAATCAACTGACCACGGATAACGCCCTCACTGGGACTGTCCTCAAAACCAGTCTCCAACTGCTGGCGGTGGTAGGATTCGATATTAGCTTGGGCATTTTTCAGTGCGACCAAGACCTCTGGGTCAATCTCCTCGAAAGCCTGGTCGATTAGCTCCTGCCCAATCTCAAAGTCTGTCACCTCAACCTTGTCAAAGAGCTTGGTATAGTCTCTCAAAGCTTGGTCACCGTCTCGTTTGACTCTTTCTATAATCTCAGCCACTGCTTCTTCCACATCTAAGTTCTGCTGACTAAGCTGCAGCTGCTCTTCGTATAAAATCCGTGAAATTTCTTCGTTACTTCCGCTTAAACGTTTGATAATTGTCATTTAAAAGCCACCTCTCTTCTTCCTACTAGGGATTCAATCTTTGCCACAAAAGGCATGATATCCGGGTTATTTTTCAGGGAAGCCTGATTAGCAATGAGCCGGGCCGACACCCGACAAATGTCTTCAAAAACCAGCAGGCCGTTAGCTGACAGGGTATGCCCTGTCTCAACAATGTCGACAATGGCATCCGCCAGACCCAGCACCGGTGAAATCTCCACGCTGCCTTGGATGGATATGATTTCTACATCTTCCCCCTTTTGATTAAAATAATCAGTCGCCACTGTCGGATACTTGGTCGCAATCCGCTTGCGCTTGTGATCATGAGGGTCATAGCTGGGCACCGAGGCCAGTGAGAATTTACAAAGCCCAAAGTTCAGATCCAGCAGCTCCAGATAGCCAGTCGGATGCTCAAAGAGAATATCCTTGCCGACAATACCCAAATCAGCGACTCCGTGGCGCACATAGGTCGTCACGTCAGGCCCCTTGACCAAGAGAAAGCGAAAACGACTGTCTGGACTTTCAAAAATCAAGCTGCGCCCCTTGTCTGCCATGAAGGACATATCAAAGCCAGCCTGGGTCAAGAGCTTGACCGTATCTTCCTCAATTCGCCCTTTAGTCAAGGCAATGGTAATCTGACTCATCTGCCATCACCTTCCTTTCCGCCCTCGTATGGTAGGTCATCATGAATGGCCTGATAGACACTGTCAATGTCTAAGGACCAGCCAATAGCTGTCAGCTCTGCTGCCCCAAAGCGCTTGAAAAGTTGGTCATAGCGACCACCAGACAGAAAAGCATCTGGCACTCGGTCGCCAAAGACCTTGAAGGTCAATCCAGTATAGTAAGGCATGGTCGCTACCTGACCCAAGTCCATGATTGTCTGATCTAGCAAGTCTGACAGACTCTGCAAAACCTGCTCCACATCATCTAGAGCCGTCAATATCCGCTCGTTGTCAACTATCTCTCTAGCCCTAACTAAGACCTGTTGGCTAGGTCCAAACAAATAGGGAAGTTCTTGTAAAAAATCATCAAATTCACTCGATCTGGTCTGGGTGAATTCAAAGATTCCCGTCCGATTTTTCTTGCGAATATAATCTAGTAGCTGGGCCTCCTCCTTCGAATCCAAGGCCAGACTCTCTAGAATTGTCTGCAGGATTGCTGCATGGGAAAACTCAAACTGATAAGACTTAACCTGCGCCAAATCCAGCGACTGCTTGGCTGTCTTGATAGCCTCAAGCACCGCCTCGCGAGCTGGATAGCCGATAATCTCAATACCAGCTTGACTGAGCTCGTTGGCAAGACCACGCAGCTCTTCTTGATAGTGAAAGACCTTGCCCGAATAGGAAAACTTGGTCGGCGTATGCACCCTAGTCGAAGCAATAACCCGACCAATCTGGCTGGTCACATCAGGCCGCAGTACCAATAACTCGCCTTTTTTATCGAAAAGATGATAATGATGGGGCTCCACATGGTCACTGAAGACCTCGAAGTGCTCCAAAGTCGGCGTGTCAATCCGATTGAAACCCTGAGCCATCAGGAAATCACTGATGTCCCGCTCAATCTCGTAGGTCACACGCGCCCTCTTGAAAAGCTTGTCATGCATGCCAATCGGAAGGGTAATTTTATTCATAGGCTGCTTTCCTTTCTTACTCTATTCTTACACTGGCTGGCTTTGAGTCAAACTCTCAGCAGCTGCAAATTCCCTTGATAGCTGCCAGGACTGTTTCCATCTCCTCTCGCCGTCCGATAGAGATGCGCAGGAAGTCTTTGATTCGTTCTGCTTTTGGAAAATACCGCACATAAATCCGACGCTCCTCTAGCTGCTGGAAAAGCTCTGCTGCAGAAATTCCACTAGGCTGAGCTAGGACAAAGTTAGTCTGACTGGGCAGGACTTGGAAATCCAGCGCAGCCAATTCTCCAGCAAACCAATCTCGGGTATCTTGAATGACTCTACCGGTCTCCAAATAATAATCCCAATCTTCCACTGCCGCAAGGGCTAAGCGCTCTGCTAACATATCCACTGAGTAAGGATTGATGGAGTCCTTAACAGCTTTCATGACAGCTATTAAGTCTGGATGGCCGATGCCATAGCCTACCCGCAGACCAGCCAAGGCCGCATCCTTGGAAAAGGTCCGTGTGATAAAGAGGTTGGGATAGATGTCTAGCAGAGGCAGGGCAGATTGACCGCCAAAGTGAATATAGGCCTCATCCACCACCACTACCACATCCTGATTGGACGCCAGAATTTCCTCCAACTGATCTAGCGGCAGATAAATCCCCGTCGGAGCATTGGGATTGGCTAGGATAATGCCGCCATTGTCTCCAAAATAATCTGACGGATGGACCTCAAAACCATCTGTCAGTGGGATTTCTCGAAAAGGCACATGGTAGAGGTCGGCCCAGACCTTGTAAAAACCATAGGTCAAGTCCGGAAATAAGACCGACTCGCCGCTGTTAAAGAAAGCCAGGAAAGCCATGGACAAGATGTCGTCACTCCCATTACCAATAATGAGCTGATCGGGTGATACACCCAAGTTTGTCGCCAAAGCCTGACAGAGCTCCGCCTGGTCCAAACTGGAATATTTGCGCAACTCCTGGGCATCAAAGTTCTGCAGGGCCTCTGCCACCTTAGGACTCGGTCCATAAGCATTTTCATTGGTATTGAGCTTAATCATGTCTCGCTCATTGGGCTGCTGCCCTGCTACATAGGGATTGATCTGCCTGAGACCTTTTAGCTTAACCATCTTGCCACCTCTCTTTCACACTAGCCATTATCTGACTCTGACGATCTTTTAGAACTTCTAATAAATGAAAGACGAAATTTACCGCTTTGCTAAAGGAAAATAGGGGAATCTTCTGATTTAAATATAATAAAAAGCCCTCGCAAAAAAACTTTGCAAGGACGTTGACACGCGGTTCCACCTTTATTCGGTCCTCAGTCGCCTGAGGACCCTCTGGGAGTACGAGACTCCAGATTGATAACGGTAATCAGCCGTCGGACACTAGTCTCCGTCTACTGACAGATTTCACATCCACACTCAAGAATGTGTCGTCTAAGGATTGCATACCGTCTCACCATTAGGCACTCTCTGTTTCTTGTCTTAGACTTTTTCTCTCATCGCTTTCAATTTATTGTTGAATATTCTACATGAATTTTAAATAAAAAGCAAGAGAAAAATGAAAATTATTAATTTTATTTGTATTTTTAAAACATATTATCGTTCTTTTAGCATGGCACTGGACAAATCCAGCAGACTAATCGCTGTTTCAAAATGCTCCCCCATTAGGTCATAGACAGCATCTTCACTTAAGACGCCACAAGCTATATTTTCAGGGAATTCCGGACTATTTGAGTATTCTAGATCATCAAAAAAACCCTGACCCGTATAGTAGTCCCTCAGCTGAATATATTCTGTTTGACTTTGCTCCAGTTGTTCTAGAGCTTTCTGAGCATCTGCTAGGACTTGAGCATATTTATTCAAATGGCCTTCCATTTTTTGAATGCGTTCTAACTGCTCCATCTAATTTATTCCTTTCTGAATTCAACCAATCAATCCACCTGAACTACCTGCAACTGCTCACCACCCAGCAGAATCAAATATTTTTCAATCTGCGAAATGCCATAAGAACGGCTGAGAGCTTGAGCATATAAGTCTAGCTGGCCACGGTAGCGAGCAATCAACTCAGACGAATCCTTGTATTTATCCGTCTTGTAATCAAAAAGGATAATTCGATCATCAAAGAGCAGGTAGCCATCCAAAATCCCCCGAACGACAAATTCCTGATCGCTGATTTCGTCCCTCTTAAGCATGGCAAACGGTGCTTCTCGATGCAACTTATCTGAGTTAGCTAGCAAGATTTCACCAAGCTGAGTCTCAAAGAAACTTGCAATCTTGTTGAGATCAATCTGTTTTTTCACAGACTCTTCTGCTTGGACCTGTTTTAGACTTGATTTTAAAACCGACATGTCCGGCTTCTGATCTAATGGAATCCTTTGCATAAGTTCATGAACAGCACTACCGACTTGAGCCCCGGTCACCTTGGCTTTCCGGCCAAAATCAGGTAAGTCGAAGTTAGGCTGAGGCCGAAATGCTACTCGCTCATCCATGATATCCATGCCTTCCGTATCTATAATCGGCTCATAAAACTTCTTAATTTGGCTTGGCGTTCGCACACTAGGTAGCTCAATGGCAGAGCGATATTGGCTATTTAATCGATCTACACTTTCTAAGATATCCAGAGCCCTGCCGATATCTTCAGACTGACGGTTGTCTGTCAAATCATCCGCATCAAAGGGATTTGAATGGTGAATCTGGCCAATCTTGTCAGTAGTCAAATCTTCGTCTCTGACAAATCTCAAATCAAAAGCAAGGTGATCTTCTGAAAAAACAGCCTGAATGGCATAGAGCCAGTCTTGGAAATTACTGAGCTGGCTGCGCAGACTGGCAGACAAACGCCCTTGTTGGCTCTTGCCCCACTGACGCTTATCCAAAACCTCTTGACTGCCCTTGCCGACCAGATAAAGCTTGGTTTCAGCCCGCGTCATGGCTACATAAAGCAAGCGCATCTGCTCAGAAAGACTAGCCAGCTTGATCTCTTCTAAATTTTGCTGGTAGGGTAGCGTATCCATTGACAAACGGATTGATCTTGGTTTCACTTCTTCTGGATATTCAACCTCTACATCAGCGATATATTTAATCCCAATCCCATTTTTACGACTCAAGATAATGCTAGAACTGGTATCTTGGCGGTTAAAAGCCTTGTCCATATTAAGCAGAAAGACATACTTGAACTCTAGTCCCTTACTCTTGTGGACTGTCATCAGATGAACCGCATCTTGTGGTGCGGCATAGGGAACGCTGGCCAAATCGTGCTGGTTCTCTAAAATCTTATCAATCATACTAATGAATCGAGACAGGCCTTTAAAACTTGATTTCTCGTAGTCATTAGCTCTGAGTGATAGGGCATAGAGATTGGCTTGACGCTGGGCTCCATTGGGCAAGGCACCAACATAGTCATAATAAAAACGGTCTTGATAAATCTTCCAAATCAAATCGTACAGAGAATGAGTTTTAGCAAAGGTTCGCCATGATAAGAGCGTCTTTTGAAAGAGCTCTAGCTTCTTTTTAAGGTCTGGCAAGATTAAGTCTGGATGTAATCCTTGATTCGTCAAGGCATTTTCTAACTTCTCATAGAGATTTTCCTGCGATTTTTCCTGACTTTTCTGTAGCGCTATTCGAGCCAGCTCATCTTCTCCAAAGTCAAACATTGCTGATTTGAGTAGTGCTGTCAAGGCATAGTCATTTAAGGGATTATTGATCGTTCGCAAAGTGTCCAGCATGACCATGACCTCGACAGACTGGAGGTAATTGTCTTCCCCTCCATCTGGTACAAGAGGGATATTGTGCTTGGCAAACTCAGCCAAGATTATATCATTTCGAGTCCGAGAAGGCGTTAAAAGAGTAATGTCCTTAAAGGCAATCGCTTCTTCCTCATGCAGACGAATGATTTCCTTAATAACTAGAGACACTTCTCCAGCAGAGATACTTTCCTCGATTAGTTCCTCGCTTGCTACCGTCGAATCATAAAGGAGGAATTCAGCCCTATTTTTGGGATTAGGTGATGCTTTCGTCGGATTTCCCGCCACCAAATAATGGGTCTCATCATAGTTGATTTCTCCGACCTGCTCATCCATCAGTCTCTTAAAGACATCATTGGTAGCTTCCAGTACTTCTACATGACTGCGGAAATTCTCCTTAAGAACGATCAATTTCCCTTGGCTCGGATCTGCCTGATAAAGCCGAAACTTATCATTGAAAATCTGGGGATCTGCTTGACGAAAACGATAGATAGATTGTTTGATATCCCCCACCATAAAACGATTATGGCCGTTAGATAAGAGCTCCAACATTCGCTCCTGGGTGTGGTTAGTATCCTGGTACTCATCAACCATAACCTCATGGTAACGCTCCTGATAAAAACTTCTTACCTGTGGGAAGTCCTCTAGAATCTGTATCGCAAAATGGCTGATATCCCCGAACTCAAAAGCATTCTCTGTTTTTTTACGTTCTAGATAAGTCTGAGTAAAATCACTCATGAAATCACGTAGTAAATCTAAGAGAGGTAGACTATCATCCTGGTACTTCTCAAGGAACTCAAATTGATAGATGCTGGACTCAAGACCTCGCAAATGCTCGATTCTTTCTTTACGTCCTTGATTAAAGGTATCAGCCAGCTCTTTTAATTCTTCCTTGCGAGTAGTGATGGTCAAGGATCGGCCACCGCTAGCCCGTGATAGAAGAACCACGTCTTTTAAGACACGGAAATAGTCCTGCTCAGAGGACGATTCCTGCAAACTCCCCAATTTATCTAGCGCAAGCAACACATTTTCTTGGTATTTAGCTCCCGCAAATTCACGTCCCTCGTGATCCAAGTGAAAACGGAAAAAATCTTCGAGGTCAAAAAGAGCACCTTTCACTTGCTGTAAAATTTTGTCTCTCTCACGCGAAAAATCTGTCTCCTCATAGCCTTTAAGGAAAAAGTCCTGCAACCATCTCTGAGGATTGCTGGTTGATTGGAGAAACTGGTAAATGGCGTAGACTTGCTGGCGAAAACCAGTGATGTTCTTTTTCTTGCCCGTGAAATTTTTGACTAACTTTTCAAAAATTTCCTTCTGCTCACCAGTATAATATTGCTCAAAAAGCTGCTGAAAGACTTCATTTTGTAGCATAGTCTGCTCACTAGCTGACTGGAGAATACGAAAATTAGGGGCCAAGCCTAGAAGATAGCCATACTTGTTGAGAAGCTTTTGTGTAAAAGAGTCCATGGTCCCAATATCAGCTGTGGCAATAGCAGCTAACTGCTGGGCTAGGTGCTGTTTAAGTTCTTCATCCTGACTTTCTTTGAGGACTTTACTTAACTCTTTTTCTAGACGTTCCTTGAGTTCTCCTGCCGCTTTTACGGTAAAGGTTGAGATGAAGAGTTCCTGAATGGATACTCCACGGAGGATCTGGTCAATAATCCTCTGAACCATGGCAAAGGTTTTCCCTGACCCAGCTGATGCAGAGACTAGGATGTTTTGACCTGAGGAATAAATAGCCTCAATCTGCTCAGCAGTTCGTTTCTGTTCTTTACTTGAAGTAGCTTCAGAATGCTGTAGCTGACTGATTTCTTCTGGACTTAAAAAAGACTTTTTCCTCATTTTTTCAACTCCTCCCTCATCTTTTCTATCCATGCTTGGCGCAATTTCTCACCAACTGGACATTTTTCAAATTTACTCAAATCTAATTTATCTAACTGTCTGGCTTGTCCTAGGTGACGATTGGCTTCAAAGCCTGTAATAGCCTTAAACTGATCGACATAAGGTGCTATATTCCGACCATTTTCTGTATAGGGATTAACCTCAAAATGACCAGCTAGAATACCTTCAGCTACTTTTTTATAGAGAATTTCATTATAAGCAAGTAAAACAGCCAGTTCTTCTTGACTGAGACTATTAACCTTGCTCTTTTCATAAACAGGACCCAAAGAGGCCAGCTTGTCTGCTAAAAAGAGACCCTTGTACTGCATGGTTTTAGCAACTTCCTTGACTGCATCTCCTAACTCTTTGGTATCTTTAAGGGCGACAATAGGCTCCGTCATTTGCAAGTACATGGCACCGAAAAGATCTCTACCTTCCTGCTGACCTTGGAGTTCCTGGATAGCCGCTAGATAAGTCGGAAGCTGAGAATTCAGACCATTAAAAAATTTTTCATAGCTAAACTTAGTCTCGCTGGACTTATAGTCCACGACTCCCAGACTCCCATCAGCTAGCAATCGGTCAATTCTATCCACCTTGCCTCGAACACTAACAGCTCTGCCATCTTCCAAGATAAGGAAAGGCTCTTTACTGTTCCCAAAGACTGTTTCTTCCCCAATCGTTTCAATCCCAGCTGATTGGGCCAAAACTTGGCTCGTTGACTTAGCTGTATCTAGCAGCAACTGACGAGTAAAGAGACTCTCGCTAGATTCATTGTAGAGACTTTCAAATTCAGTCTCCCGCATGGTTTCGTCTATTGCCACTTCTAGTCGTTGGTCAAAGTCTCGACTAGTATCCTCCTGAAGTACTTTTTCAAAAATTCGATGCAGAAAATTCCCGTGGCTTCTAGCATCCGGATGGATGGTCCATTCTTCCTGTAATCCCAGAACGTATTTGATGAAATAGCCATATTGATTTTTAAAGTATTCGCTTAGAGCAGAGACTGAAAGTCGGAGGGGCTGATCTTTTGGATAAAGGGCATGCAGAGTTTCCGGTTGCAGAGACTCCGTTTTCAGTTCCTTGCTGATTTGCGGAATGCTGATGCCTTCTGCTGCTAACTTCTTGCGGAGAACCCGCACAGCCACCGCCAAAAAAGTTTGCTCCTCTGCTGTCCACTCTCGGTCAATCTCCTCTTGGTGGAGTTCGATGATTTGAGACAAGAGAGCTCGGTAGCTGCCAATATCATCACTGGAAGCTTGAGGCTTTTTGACAATGATAGGCAAGGAAAGCGGAGCTGCAGTCAATTCCAGCAGATAGGTCGACATGCTGTCCTCTACTTCATTGACCAAGGCTGGCGCAGACAAGACCAGCTCTTTGGTGGCAGAATTCATCAGTGATAGAGCTGTATAGCGATTCTTCTTGAGATTTTCTGAGCTAGCAATCTGCAGTTCTGCCTGAGAATCCGTCTCTTCATTAAGTCGAGCCCGATCTTCATCACTGAGCAAACTCTTGTTTTGCGCGATTTTCGGAAAACGCTCTTGAGTCAGTCCGATTGCATAGACGTAAGGAGCTGCTAAAGGTTCTATCAGGTCATAAGACTGAACCTTAACCACATCTACTGTCGCCGGCACCATCCGATAGTTGGACAAAAGCATTCCTGAGAGGACCAAAGCTAGAAAATCATCCAGTTTGACCTTGCTTTCTGCAAAGACCTGAGCAAACTGCTCTAAGACATGGCTGAAAGCCTTCCAGACTTCCTCATGGCGTTCCTGTTCTTGCTGACTTTCTTCCTGCAGCAGAGCTGTCAAATTGTCAGACAAACGGGCTGCTTGGACGAACTCCGTAAACTTAGCTAAGAGCCCCGACGCCGTCTGGCTGCGGGATTTGAAAAAGTCTTGTAGCGGAGTCATAACCCGGCGGCGAATATGATTGAGACGGTCTAGGTCAAATTTCCCTTGGCTATTAGCCGTGAAATCCTTGGCTAGCTTGCCGGCTCCCTTAATGTCCGCAAAGCGCAGATATTGCTCAAAATGATCCAGCTCTTCCTGAGTCAAGTCTCCATAGAGTCCTGTCTTTAAGAGGTTGAGCAGGTCTTCCAGTTGGAAATTATAGCGCTTGAGTCGCTCTAAGGACTCAACAAACTGAACCAGCGGATGCTGAGCCATTGACTCGCTCCGCCCTAAATAGTAAGGAATCTGATATTGGTCAAAAATGGTCTTAAGCTGAAGCTGGTAGGCTTCCACGTCCCCCAAGAGTAGACGAATATCCTTATAACGCACACCATCATGAACTCGCTGCCGGATGGACTTAGCCACATACTCCAGCTCTTCTTTCTGGTTCATAGTAGCCCAGATTTGAAGGCGCGAGCGATCTGTCTCACTCAGACTCACCGTTGATTCTGAAAAGTCATAACGACTCTCCAAGATCTTGGAAATCTGTCCAAAGGCATCTTCTGCTTCCGCATGAGGGATATAGTCAGGCTTGACCTGATAGTCCTCGGCCAGCTTTCTCAGGAAGTCCACACTAGCTTGATAGAGATTGCCCTCACGAAAGGCTGCTCGGTAGGCTTTTTGGCTAGCATAGGTCCCAATAACAATCTCCACGCCTTTTCGATGCAGGAGACCGACCAGGTATTCCTCTTCGGCAGAAAAACGAGTAAAACCATCGATGACCAGGGCCAAATCTGCCAATTCCTCGTCTGTATCACCAGCCAGAATATGCTGGGCAAAAGCAGCAATCTGAGAAGACGAATCAAAATCGCCCTTATTCAGAGCAGCAGTCACTGCAGTAAAAATCTTGACCAAATCCTCCCGCTTCTCAGGCTCCTCGAGAAATTCCAAATCCACAAAGGACATCTGGGCTGTCTGCAGTTCATGGTAAAGATCCATCAGTTGCTGGATAAACTGTGGATCCTTCTTAATCCTGCCATAGACCTTAAGCTCTCCATCATCTAACTCTGTCAAGGTCCGATAAATCAGCATTCCCAGACCAATATCGTCCAAATTCTGCCCTTTTCGGACATCATTGAGGACAAAATACCGAGCCATCTGGGCAAAGCGCGTCACCGTAATGGCAAAGGAAGCCTTGTTCTTCAGGCACTCCAAAACCGCCCGCTCCTTCTCAAAAGAAAGCGAATTTGGCGCAATATAAAAGACTCGCTTACCAGCCGCCACCAAACTCTCAGCCTCAGCCACTAAAACCTTGGTCAAAGAATGGCGAATATCTGTATAAAGTAATTTCATAGCCTGCCTTTTCCTCTAGAAAATATAGGTTTATTATATCATTTTTGAAGGGATTTGACTCTTAGCTATACACATTCAACTAATCCTTTTTCATCCCCTAACAACTAGATGAGACGTCTTGCATCTACTTATTTTTCCTACTTCTTTAAACAGCGGAAACTTCAACCAGCTTAGAATATTTCAAATGAAAACACCCCGAAGGTTAGATCATTTCTAACTTTCAGGGTGCGATTTATCAGCTAGATTGCAAAACCAGTCTTTTTTCTATAAAAACGGTTTGCTCCAAACTACTGAAGATTCATTAGAGTTCGGTATTTCCTATTTAGGCTTAGAATTTAATCTAGTAAGCAAGAAGTGAAAAGCCAAGTGTAAATAAAATGATTCAATCCTATTATTTCTCTTCTTTACGTCCACTAATCACTTTCCACAAGCCGGCTAAAAGTAAACTTAGCATACCATAGACTGACCAAAGATTTGCTTTTCCCCCAGTTTCAGGAAGACTTGCTTTTCTTGAAAGAGCTACTTCTTTTGAAGAAGGATCATTTTCTTTGTGTTCTAGATTAGCGATTTCAACCTTTTGTTCCTTACGGAAGTCCATAGAGTCCCGTCCTACTGGTGGTTGTTGATCCATTTGTCCTCCTGGCTTAAGATCAGAGCCACTTCCCTTGTCCTGCTGATTGTCCTTTTCTACTGAAGGGTTCTTTTTAGCAATTGCTAGAATACGGTCTGCTAACTTAGCGTACTCGGTATCTTTCTCATTTGGCTGATAACGAAGTAAGAGAGACTGGCTTTCTTCTACAATTGGTATCGTTGCAGAAATAGAATCTGTCTTAAACTTGACTTCGTATGGATCAGCATAATAAATGTAGTCTGGATCAAAAGCATGTAAGGTTAGGACCAGACGGTGACCCTTTTTAACAGTATACAAGTTTGGTTGCAAGTACATAGTGTAGTTGTGGTACTCATTTTCTTTTAGATCGATTGAATGTCTAGAACTTGCAGAATTAAAACCTGAATCTGGGTTAGCCAAGTTCATCCAGCCTCTAGAAATAACCACGCTTTTCACTTTATGCGTCTTGTATTCTTTAACAGGAAGACTGTCTAGATTGCTACCATGCCAATCTCCTTTTTCATCAACCGTTTCTTTTTCTAGTGTACGAGTACTATAACCGTTCTTATCATAAGTGATTTCTTCTTTGACAACATCAAATTCCTCATCAGATACATCCATCAAAGTCGCGCTGACATGAGCATGCTTCTTATCACCTTTCAAGAAGGCTGCACTAAAATGAAGAGGAATATGGCCTTTAATAGTAATATCACGATCAACAGGAGCCGCATATGAAGCACTGACGGCGGATGAATGAAAGGCTGCGTCTTGGTTTCTCGTAGTCCAATTTTCACCCGTGCCATAAAAATCACTGGATACAGTCACATCTTCTCTCTTGGAATAGGCACGAGCAGTGATTTTATTGTCTGTTTCCCATTTATCAAATCGACGCCACTTGGTTGGATCTAGGTTGTCCTGAGCAGTCACCTGTGGAAGATGTTCAATGCCATTTTGAAGACCAAATAAATAATGACTATACCATTGGTTCATTAAATCATTAAATGCTTGACCAGCCACTGTGGTTCCTGCCCAGCGAGTGGATGGATAAACGTGATTTCCTTGGTGCAGCAATACTTTTGGATCTATACCAGCCTTCTTATATGCTTCTAGCATTAATTCAAAATGTTTTGGTTTAACATTATCATCATTAAGCCCTTGGATTAGCAAAGGAGCAGCTTTTAGATTGGCTGCATTTAAGGTATAGTCACGCTTAGCATATTCTTCATTATAATTATGACCATCCTTGTGTTGTAGCTCGTTGAGTTTTGTGATATAAGCAGCATAGTAGTCTTTAATTTTATCCCAGTCATCCTTGTCTAAAATCCGACCAGAGGTATAAACAGACAACCAAGATAGATCATTTGAAGCCCCCGTATCAAGTGGAGAACCTTGACTATTAAAGTGATCATACCAACTGGCAATTCCCGCTGCTGGTATTATGGTTTTGAGCCCTTCTACACCAGTAGACGCAACTCCAAAAGTAGTTGTTCCAGCCCAAGACAAACCAGTCATGGCAACATTGCCACTCGACCAATCCGCCTTAACCTCACGATTGCTTGTTTTATCTGCATAGGCCTTGCGTTTGCCATTCAACCATTCGATAATACTCTTGTAGGCAGCAACTTCTAAATCAGAACCTGTTGTATTGATTCCATCTGACCCTTTTGAGCCCAATCCACTACTTGTTACAACCGCATAACCACGGACCAGGTAATAATTGTACCAGTTCAGATTTTCATAATCATAATGAGTGTAATCTGCTGAACTTTCACGTGGATTGACATAGTACCAATCTTTAGGTTTAGTCGCTTTTGCCACCTCTTCTGTCGAAACTTCTTTGACTGCTTTTCTCTTGTCTGGCTTGGTATAGAGCTTAGCCATGTCAAATTTGCCACCTTCTTTGAGACCAAGCCCTTCTAGGGTACGTTCTTCTGTCGTACCTGCAACGTATGGGCTAGCTTCAAAGATTGTCGGAGCTTTATAATCACCTTTAACAGCAGCTTTCGGAACTTGGACGAAAGTCTTTACCAAGTCTGGTTTCCCATCTCCATCTGTATCATAGTCCGTTTCAACATAAACAACATAACGAACAATATCACTATTCTCATATGAATAATGTTCAGGATCATCACCACGAGTAAATGGGAAAATAGGCTGTGCTCTTCCATTCATAAAGAGGGGTGTCTTGCGCTCTGCTCTATAAGCAGCATGGAGTTTTTTAGCTGCAGCAACCATAGTAACAAGGTCTGTAACTGGATCGGATCCTTTCGCCTTTTGGTCAATCATTCCTAGACTCTTAGCAAAGGCTAAACGATCCTGGTCAGTTGAACCGACTTGTCCTTCTTTTGTCGATGCCCATTTCAAGAGTTGATTAACAGCTTCGCTGATTGTTGCTTCCTTCTTAGAATCTTCCTCAGTCCTTGCTTGACCAGTTACTTCTGACAAGTCTGCTAAGGTCGTCTTAGGTGGATTAGACACTCTAGTAGCACTTCTATCATTTCCTGGCTCTTTATTCGAAGTTACAGTTGCTGAATTGTTCTCTTCTCTTGGATCAACTTTCTTTTCAGTATCACTACCAGTATCTGCTACTGGCTTTTCAGGAACCGCTCCCTTGTCCATAGCTGATTTATCCGACACATTTGAAGACTCAGGGACTGCTTTATCGAAATGATTTTCCTTCTCACCTATAGATTGATTGGAATCGATTGCTTCCTCAACGACCGCTTTTTGCTCTACACCTTCATTAGAGCTTTCCTTATTAACTTCAGCATTCTCACTTGATTCTACATGCTCAGATACCGATTTATCAGGACTAGACTCTTGATCCGTACTGGTCGCCAAGGCTGGCTCGACACTATTTGTGCCAACTTCATCAGCTTGAACGTGACGCGCTAAAACAAGAGGGCTAATCAATAAACTTGCAGCTACAATCGAAACAATGGTTGATTTTTTCATAAAATGACTCCTTATACCATGTTTTCAAAATCAGCAGTCAAGGCTAGTAAATACAATTTCCTTCACTGCCGTCTGATAAACAAATAACGAAAAAATTTTTAAATACATTCAGGACTTTCAAAAGCTTGAAGCGCTCCACCCCTCTTTCACTTTACAAAACGCCTCTTTTAAAAAGGCAAGATGACTCCCCCTCCTTATTGGAAATATCTGCTCTATTTCTTAAACTTAAATAGAAAGCAAGATCATTGAAGAGGAGAAACAATTAGGAAATTAAACTGTAATACACTATTTTAAAGGCCAATTAGTATCAGATACTGCAAAACATAAACTAGCAAATTACTGATAAATCAAGCCAAACTACTCATCATACTTTTCTAAGACTCACGTTATACTGAAAACACCTCTTAATCAAATAAATCCTATTGACTCTCATTTAACTACAGTCAAAGAGGCTTTCTGAGGGCCTCTTACTATTATTCTTCAGCAAACTATAGCTTCATTCTAGCACTATATGTAAGCGCTGTCAATCTATCTTTGTCTATTTTACACAAAATCAAAAAAAATAAGAACACCACATTGTTCTGTGGTGTTCTTATTAGATTGTAAAGTCTATTCCTGCTTGTCTAAGAGTTTTCAATTAAAAGGAAATGCTAAATCGCATCCATTTACCATCAACAGCTTCAAACTTATAAGCAAACTGATGCTTATCTAAAATTTGCTGAACGATAAAGAGTCCCAGGCCAGTCCCTCCATCTTTCCGATTTCGGCTATAATCTGGTCTGTAAAATGGTTGAAAAATCTGCTGAATCTGAGTCTCATCTAAAACGCGCTCAGCCTGATTTTCAATAACCAAGAGGTGTTCTTCAAGGCGGATTGAGATTTTCCCATTTTTAACGGTGTAGTTAAATGCATTATCGATCAGGTTTTTGATCGCCTTAACCAGGTAGATCTTATTGCCCTTCATATTAGCCTCTTCTAAACTAACTTGGAACTGATAGTGCTTCATGCCTGCCATCAGTTTGTAGGCGCCGAGATTTTCTTCTAGAACCTGCTTCAACGAAAAGACTTCCTCAGTCACCTCTGTTCCCATCTCCATTTTAGAGATAGCTAAGATGGACTGAACCAGAGCAGATTGCTCTTCTAAAATTTCTCGACATTTATGAAGGTAGGTATCTCGATCCTTGAATTCCCCCACGCCGTATATCATACCGTCAATCATTCCCATCATACTGGTTATTGGCGTCTTCAGCTCATGGGAAGTCATACGAAGGAACTCAGCCTTCTCCCTTTCACTCTCTGCAACCTTTTCATTTTCTACTTTCAACGCTTCCATACTTGTCAGCAGGTTGGCATAAAGGTGATTGATATCCTGAGCGAGTTCAGCGATTTCATCTTTTCCTTTAGCTACACAAACAACATCCGGCGCTAAACTGGTCATCTGACGAGTTGCAGCCGATATATCCTTTATCCGCTGACTAGAGGTCCGGCTGTAAAGATAGGCAGAAAGTCCTCCTAGGCTAAGGGATACGACTAAAACAAAAGGATAGAGATTGAGCAAAATATGACTGGCATCACTGACGGGCTGCAGAGAATATTCTCCCTGCAGGGTCAAGATTTTTCCATCAGATGTTTTAAGCTTCTTGCTTATACTTTTATGCTTAGCTGTTCCATCAGCCATGGTAGGAAGGATTGTTAGTTGTAAGGAATCTTGGGTCTCACTTACTTCAACAGTCGGGTAAATGACCTGATCTTTGGCATCTGTCAAATTAAACCAGATTCGATTATTTTTATGACTATAATCAGTGAGAAGAGATTTCATTTCGTCAATCGACTTTCCCTTCATTTGCTGAGTCACTTGTTCAAATTCATGATTAGCTTCTCTACTCTTTACTTGCTCATAATAGATTGGCATAGTAAAATAGAGACTAGCAAGCACTACTGTGACAACGACAAAGATAATCGAACTGGTCAGCAGGAAATTCTTTTTTACAATCTTCACGCCTGATCCCCACCCAATTGATAGCCCATACCAGTAATGGTTGACAAAGGAATTCCAGGAACTTTCTTGCGAATATTCTTAATATGATTGTCCAAGACACGACTATCTAGCTCACTATAGCCCCAAATAGTATTCATAAGCTGGTCTCTTGTCACTAAATGGCCCTTACGTTTAGCAAGAACTTCTAGAATTTCATACTCCTTCTTGGTCAGAGCTAGCTTTTCTCCTTGCCAGAAAATCGTACAATCTTCTAAAACCACGCGCAAGTCACCGATGACAATTTCAGAATAAACAGCAGTCCGACGTAAAATATTTTCTATTCTTTTCACCAAAATGAGAGGTGAAAAAGGCTTAGTCACATAATCACTAATCAGGTGGTTGAAACTCACTAGTTGGGTATATTCATCATCTAGAGCAGTTAAAATCATGACTGGAATCTGTGATGTCTTACGGATTTCCTTGAGTACATCTAAGCCACTAACGGATGGCAACATCATATCTAAAATGACTAAATCAAAAGTCTCTTCTTCAAACTGACGTAGAGCCTCTGCGCCATCATAAACCGGCGTAACACTGTAGTTACTTTCTTTTAAAAATTCACATATGACTTGGTTGATAGTAGTATCATCTTCTACGACCAAAATCTTATACATAACGACTCCTTATTACTTCTATTCAAAGCGCAAAGCTTCGATTGGATCAAGCTTGGACGCCTTGACGGCTGGTAGCAATCCAAATACTACCCCTATTATACAACAAAATAGCAAACTTACAAAGACTGAGAAGAGGGAAAGAATATAAGGATAAGCCAGTGACTGAGTAATAGCAAAACCAGATAGGATTCCAGCCACTACTCCTATAAATCCACCCATCAAGGTCAAGATAACTGCTTCAATCAAAAACTGCTTGAGAATGATTTTTCGTCTTGCCCCCAAAGCCTTCTTAATACCAATTTCACGAGTCCTTTCTGTAACAGAGACTAGCATGATGTTCATAACACCAATCCCTCCAACCAGAAGGGAAATACTGGCAATCCCTGCCAAAAGTACAAAGTTTGATTGGTTCAAATTATCCAATTGACGTTCAAATTCCTGTAAATTTAGCACCCCAAACATATAATCAGAACTAGGGACTTGTTGATTGAGATAATCTCCAACTTTTTTTGCCACCTTCTTCAGGTCATCTGCTTTATAGGTTTGAACTGTCACCTCTGGATTAACATTCAACTCCTCAAAAAGCCTGTGCCATTGTTGGAGTGGAATATAGGCAACCCGATCAGCTCCCGCTGTCAAGCCACTTTGTTCCGTAGACTCAAAAACACCAATTACCTTGAAAGGACTTCCCTTGACTTCGATGTATTTTCCAATACCATTTCCATTTGGGAAAAGACTATCATAGAGAGATTTTTCCAGATAAGTAACCTGCTCTTGATTTTGGAAAGCAGGATCCGAAAAATCTGCACCCTCTACGGTCCGCATTTTCTTGATTTCTGCAATATTTTGAGAAACAGCCTGTACCTTACCAGATGTTTTTTGTTCCAGATGGTAAATCTTGTCATCCGTTCCATAGGTTAAAAGAGCATTTTTAACACCAGGGATTTCTCGAATCTTATTCAGTATATCTTCACCCATGAAAGGGATGTAGCCAGGTTTTTTTGCCTGAGCCTTTTCAGGTATACTAGGGTCAATCACATTCTTCTTGTCATAGACCACTTTGATGGTATTATTACTGCCACCGATCAACTGTCTCTTGGTATTTTCTGTATTTCCTTCGATAATTGAAAAGATAGCAATGATGGCACCGATCCCAATGATAATTCCCAGCATGGTCAGCATTGAGCGCATTTTATGCGATAAAATGGAATTTAGAGCTACAAAAATATCTTCCATAAATGTCTTAATTCCTTTCTACCTCTTTGTGTTCAATATTTCCATCTCGTAAAACAACTGTTTTCTTGCACATTTGAGCCACTTCTGGTTCATGGGTAATAATCACAATTGTTTTTCCAGCTTCATTAAACTGCTTAAAAAGTTCCATGATTTGTACGCTGGTTTTGGTATCCAAGGCCCCTGTCGGTTCATCTCCAAGAATAAAACTTGGGTTAGTAACCAAAGCGCGGGCAATGGCTACCCGCTGCTTTTGTCCCCCTGATAATTCCATTGGCTTAAATTCGCTTCGCTCTTCTAAGCCTACCAAACGTAACATTTCCATTGCCCGTTCCCGTCTTTCCTTTTTGGGAATCTTCATATAAGTTAAAGGCAATTCCACATTTTGACAAGCGGTTAACTTTGGCATCAGATTGAAGTTCTGAAATACAAAACCAATCTTTTGATTTCGTAAATCTGACAATTGATTATCTGATAGATTGGATACATCTGTACCTTCAATATGATAACTTCCAGCATTAGCCTTGTCCAAGCATCCGATGATATTCATCAGAGTTGATTTACCGGATCCTGACGGACCCATAATAGCTAGAAAATCACCTTCTTTTACATGAAGATCGATTCCTTTTAGAATAGGAAATTCCTGACTGCCCTGTTGGTAAGATTTATGAATTTCTTTAAGCTTTAACATCTGCTCCTACCTCCATGCCCTCTTTCATGCCGTTCTTAACACTAGAGATACTGTCTTCCATCTTCAAACCTTCAGTGATTTCAACAAGCGAACCTTTAAGAGCCTTGGTTTTAACTTCTTGTTTTTTGATCTTTTTGTTTTCTACTTTCCAAACATAAGATTTACCGTTTTCTGTGAACACATAAGATTTATTCACAACAACCTTGCCAGCTTCAGGCGCATTTTCAATAACATTGACATAAGTATGAGAACCAATCAAAGGCATATTTTCGGCTTGGTCTAACTCTACTTTGTATGGGTATTTAGCTTGATTTGGATTTTCCTGTTGTTGTTTGTTACCATTTGCTGCTGCATCCGCTGTAAGAGTACCGACTTGAGTTACTGTACCTGTCCATTTTTTCTTAGGGTTCTTACGGTCAACTACTTCAACTTTTTGTCCAACTTGTAATTTCTCACGATCAAATTCACTAACGTTCCCTTTTACAAAAGTCTTGGACTTGTCCATGATTTCGATAAAGTTTTCTTCTTCTTTCTTAGCTTTTGATTGAGTCGGTAAGTCTTCATTCATAGAAGTGATAGTGCCCGCTGTATCTGCTGTTACTGTATCATATTTCATTCGGTCTGATTCAGTTTGAGCAGTCGCCTGAGCTTTTTCTGCTTCAATCTGAGCATTTTTTACTTCATTATCAGCTGAATTCGCATCGCTTAAACTTTGTGCAACTTCATCTTCCGCAGATTTGATCTGATCCAGTAGGGAATCATCGTTATTCGCATTATATTTTTCACGCAAACTGTTCAAATTTGCTAATTTACGATTATAAGTCTCCCACTTAATTGAGGCATTACTTTGCGCCGTACTAATACTATTAGACTTAGCCTGAGCATCATATTGAGCTGATTGAGCCGTCAGCTCTTGGGAAGTTACATAGGAAAAGAGAGGCTGTCCCTGTGTGACAGTGTCACCATTTTTGACGAATACTTCCTTGACCTCACCTTTTGATGGATCGATCTTAACCTTACTGCTATTATTCGGTGCAACTTCACCAGATAAAACCAAACTTTTCTTCTTAGCTTCATCCACAGCTTCTTGAACTGTTTTAGAGTCAACTTTATTGTTAACAACAACAGATTGATTTTGACCTGGCTGCAAAAGGAAGTATCCCCCCACAGCTGCACAAGTCAATACAGCTACACTACTGATTAAAATAATTTTAGAATTTTTCTTTTTTCCTCGTAACATACTGCCTCCAAGTCTCACGACCACTCATTATTATTCTGCGCTTGAATCTGCTGTATCTGTATCTTCTTCATTATCTACTGGAATTTGAACAATATTGCCATCTGGCATGGTATATTCTGTCACTTCTTTCCCATCAACTACTTTGTTTTTCTTATCTACAGCATCCTTCTTGTAATCAATTGGCTTGCCGTCCAAGGTTTCCGTTTTTTGCTTATCCTTATTTCCACAAGCTGCTAAAAATATAATTGAGAGTCCTAAGACAGCGATAAGAGTAGCTAATTTTTTAAAGTTCATGATGTTCTCCTTTTTAGTAAGTTATTGGGTTAAAATCTGTTGTAAATGTTTTTATCAACAAAGATAAACAGCTTTTTAACCTTTTTGTTTTGTTTGAACAAATCTATTCTAACAAAGCTATCTAAGACCCTCCTACCTGCCATCTGTTTTTTTTGTGTTTTTTAAACTGATACTATTCTTTTGAATTTTTTGCATATCCTATCATGAAAACCAATCCAAGCTATTTTATGATATAATGACAATATCTTTAATAAACACCAATACGAGGTAAGAAAATGACACAAACAGTTTACTTTGGTACTTATACACGTCGAGAATCAAAAGGTCTTTACAAGGCAGATTTTGATTCAAATAATGGAACTTTGTCAAACTTAACACTGGTTGCCGAAGAAGCCAGTCCGACCTATCTTGCATTTGACGCAGCGGATCATCTTTATACTGTGGGGGCTGAAAATGGGCAAGGAGGAATTGCTGCATATGATAAGGATTTCAAGCTTTTAAATCATGTCGTTGAAGAAGGAGCTCCACTCTGTTATGTTGCAGTAGATGAAAAGCGTGATTTGGTATATGGAGCCAACTACCATAAGGGCCAAGTCTTAGTCTACAAGCGTTTATCTGATGGCAGTTTGGAGCTAGCAGATTCAGATACACATGAAGGATCTGGTCCACATGAGAATCAAGGTTCTGCTCATGTTCACTTCACTGACTTAACACCCGATCAATACCTAGTTACTTGTGATTTAGGAACTGACCAAGTGGTAACCTATGACCTTTCAAAAGATGGGAAACTGGAAAAATTAGATACATACAATTGTGCGCCAGGTGCTGGAGCACGCCATCTAGTCTTCCATAATTATTACAAAATGGCTTATCTCATTTGTGAACTAAACTCAACGATTGAAGTTCTTATCTATGATGGTGTTGGCCAATTTGAACACCTACAAACTATCTCGACCCTACCTGAAGACTTCACTGGAGCAAATGGTACTGCTGCTATCAGACTTTCTGCAGATGGCAAATTTCTCTATGGATCCAATCGTGGGCATGATTCAATCGCCGTCTATAAAATTCTCAAGGATGGTAGTTTGGAGTTGGTCGAAATTACACCAACCAATGGAAAGAATCCACGTGATTTTAATATCACACCTGATCAAAAGTACATTATTGCTGTTCACCAAGATTCTGACAATGCGACAGTTTTCAAACGTGATATAGAAAGCGGTAAATTAACAGAAATCTCTCATGACTTTTATGTTCCTGAATCTGTCTGTGTCACCTTTAAGTAAGCAGATTCCTTGCTTTCTACTTAAAAGTTTGGTTAAATTAATACCGAAAGAAAAATGACAAAGGAGCTTGTTATGAATCCCCTAGATTTATTTAACCAAGTAAAAGAAATGATCGAAAAGAAAGATTTCGATGCAGCTAAAAAGTTCGTTGAAGATAATAAAGACAAACTTGGCGAATACCTAGACCAAGCCAAAAAGTTAGTAACTGGAAATGAAATGGCCAGTGACGCTATCGATAAAATTAAAGGTTTGTTTTAAGCAAATAACTAAAAAAGCATCCTCATTGAGAGATGCTTTTTATATACACAAATTTCAGATACTGGCTAGGTATTTTAAAAAAAATATATCCCAGTTTCTATTTAAAAACTGGGACTTAAGTACTAAATATTAATCTGACTTTCTTCTTTTCTTTGCCCTGTAACAAACATGGTAAATGTTGCCTTGCAGACATTTTCTTTTTCTTGATTGCTAATAACCACATCTACTACTCTCGTTTTACGTCCTGGATGAACACAGGTCCCTGAGATAGTAAGCTTATCACCAGCATGTCCTGCTCGCAGGTAGTTAATTGAAGACTGGAGCGTTACTCCATCTAAACCTTGTGATATCAAGACTAGACCAGAAATCTGATCACAGAGAGTAAAAAGGTAGCCGCCATGCGCATTACCATAATAGTTTAAAGAAGACGTCACCACTTCGGTCGTAACAATGACTTGGCCATCCTTCATTTTTTCAATTTCGTAGTTCTCAAATGCTGAGATCGCATCAAAGTGAAAATCTTTCATTTATTTCTCCTCACAATCTGTGTCTTATCATACTACTTTTCATCGATTCAAGCAAGGAAAGTTCCCAACAAATCTATAAAAAATCTGCTTCTAGCTAATCTATCGTCTTTGCTGATTTCTTTTATTAATAAAGTCTTTTAACTCTTCCAATCGTTCCCTTGTCAAGGGTTGAGCAAGAAAAATATCTTTATTGACATCTTTATTCTTATTAAAATCATGTAAAGCAACCCTTTTATAAACTATCTTATTGGCAAGAGGGAGTTGACCATTTACATAGGTCGTGATTTCTATATCGCTTTCACTAAAAAATGCTCCATAGTAATCTTCCCGAACCACTACTGTCTGCCCTTTTTCCTCAAGATAGGCATAATGGTTCACCGGAACATAAACCGTAAAAAATATCCCAAGAATAGGAGAAACTGCCAACAGCAACAAACCTAGAGCAAGAGCGGGATAAAGAACCCACCTATATCTTTTTACAAATAAATAGGAAACAAGAAATAAAAAGGGAAAAGCAAACCATGGGCTGAACTGAGGATACCAGAATATACTGGTGATTGTAAGAAATAAAAGAACTGCCATAAGCGCCAGAGAGCTTGATTTGCGTTTATAAGCCAAAAAGAGGCCTATAAATAAAACAGTAAGAGCTAGCCACTCTCTGCTTAGGATATACAAAATGAAATAAAACATCCCAAAAGTCTCCCCTTATTTATTAAAAATCCCTTGAGTTAACCTCAAGGGATTTGCTTCATTCCATTAGAAGGAATTATTTTTTCAAGTTGTAGAAAGCTTGAAGACCTTTGTATTGAGCAACTTCACCAAGTTGATCTTCGATACGAAGCAATTGGTTGTATTTAGCAATACGGTCTGTACGTGAAAGTGAACCAGTCTTGATTTGACCTGCGTTAGTTGCAACTGCGATGTCAGCGATTGTTGAATCTTCAGTTTCACCTGAACGGTGTGATACAACTGCAGTGTATCCAGCTTCTTTAGCCATTTCAATCGCTTCAAAAGTTTCAGTAAGAGTACCGATTTGGTTAACTTTGATAAGGATTGAGTTAGCAGCACCTTCTTTGATACCACGTGCAAGGTAGTCAGTGTTTGTTACGAAGAAGTCGTCACCAACAAGTTGTACTTTCTTACCAAGACGTTCAGTAAGAGCTTTCCAACCATCCCAGTCATTTTCATCCATACCATCTTCGATAGTGATGATTGGGTATTTGTTAACCAATTCTTCAAGGTAGTCGATTTGTTCTGCAGATGTACGAACAGCAGCGCCTTCACCTTCAAATTTAGTGTAGTCGTATACTTTACGTTCTTTATCGTAGAATTCTGATGATGCACAGTCAAATCCGATAAATACATCTTTACCTGGAACATAACCAGCAGCTTCGATAGCAGCGATGATAGTTTCTACACCATCTTCAGTTCCTTCAAAACGAGGAGCGAATCCACCTTCGTCACCAACGGCAGTTTCCAAACCACGAGATTTAAGGATTTTCTTAAGAGCGTGGAAGATTTCAGCACCGTAACGAAGAGCTTCTTTGAATGTTGGAGCACCAACTGGCAAGATCATGAACTCTTGGAATGCAATTGGAGCATCTGAGTGAGATCCACCATTGATGATGTTCATCATTGGAGTTGGAAGAACTTTAGTGTTGAATCCGCCAAGGTAGCTGTAAAGAGGGATTTCAAGGTAGTCAGCAGCAGCACGAGCTACAGCGATAGACACACCAAGGATTGCGTTTGCACCCAATTTACCTTTGTTAGGAGTACCATCAAGAGCGATCATTGCACGGTCGATGGCTTGTTGGTCACGAACATCGTAACCGATGATAGCTTCAGCGATAACATTGTTTACGTTATCAACTGCTTTTTGTGTACCAAGACCACCGTAACGAGATTTGTCGCCATCACGAAGTTCAACTGCTTCGTGTTCACCTGTAGAAGCTCCTGAAGGAACCATTCCACGTCCGAATGCACCTGATTCAGTATAAACTTCTACTTCAAGTGTTGGGTTACCGCGTGAGTCTAGGACTTCGCGAGCGTAAACATCAGTAATAATTGACATTTCTTACTCTCCTTTGAGTTTTTTTATTTACTCTTCTATCATACTCTAAATAAGCGTTTTTTTCAAGAAAAAATCGTCTCTTAACCTTAAAAAATCTAGATTTATCAAGCAACCGCTTACACTTTGCATACTTTTTCTATTTTTATGAAATATTATGAAAATAAGTATTTTTGCAGCCCCTATGACTTTATGCTATACTAAACCTATGACAGATATTAATAAAGTAATCATGGAGAAAGCCCAAGGCGGTGCCAAACTTAACCCTGATGAGCAACGAAAATTTTTAGGAACTTTTGAGGAACGAGTACTGGTCTCCTGCTCTATTGAGCAAGCAAATGGCTCTCTCGTTCGTAGTCACTTCAAAGAAGTGCTCAGCAAAATTGTAGAAAACTATCAGCCTGTCCTTGTCAAAATTTCACCAGAAGTGGAGTCTAGCAATCAAATCTTTTATTTGAAAATATCTAAAGATCTTAGTTGTGAGGCAACAATTGTTTCTGGTGATTACCAAACTTCTCCATTTGGCCTCATTATCCACAGTGACCATCTAGTCCAAGTGGATGATAAGGACATGTTCCAACAGTTTGCTAGTCTTTTTCAGCCAACAGAAAAGCCTACAAAAGAAAAGCAATCTATCTGGAAAAAGTGGTTTGGATAAGATGACTAATATAGAGAAACTTTTTGCTTTTTTTGATGCAGAAAATCAGCGAGATTGGCAAACCTATCAGACTTTTCTTTCTGATCATGTTAGCTGGGAATTAGAAGGTGACACAACCGAAATCATCAAAGGAAAAACAGGCTACCTGACTAAGATTCAAAAAGCCTACCATAACAACCCCGTCCAATTTCGTTGTACTTATTATCAGCTTAGTCCCGACCAGAATCGGATTGTGACCATTTTAGAAAATGACTTGGGTGACCTGTCTTGTGACATCTTCTTCTTTGAAAAGGGCTTGATAGTCAAAGAACTTGAATACCTACTAAAAAAGGCGGACTAACCGCTTTTTTTCATTTTTAGTAGATTACCAACATTTCTAGCTGTTCGAATCAAATTTTGCTCAGCCTGTTCTAGTATCTTATCTAAACTATCTGCTCGTGCAATAATCGGAAAAGCTGCCTGAATATTTTCAATCGGGAAATCTGGTAAATCATCTGCCAGACTACCGCAAATAGCCAGTACAGGGATACCTTCAGGTGTTCGTCTTGCGACCCCAACAGGTGCTTTACCCGCCAAAGACTGACGGTCCATTCGTCCTTCGCCAACGACGACCAAGTCCGCTTTTTTTACTCTGTCATCAAAATCCAATAAATCTAAACAAGTTTCAATGCCCGAAACAATTTTTCCTCCGGCAAAAGCAACCAGTCCTGCAGCCATTCCGCCTCCGGCTCCAGCTCCATCCATATCAATCACCTGAGGATCAACCAACTGATAGAAATCTGCCATAGCTTGATCCACTTGAGAGAATAATAAGGATGCTAGACCTTTCTGACCTCCGAAAACAATTGTCGCACCACGCTCACCGCAAAGAGGATTGTCAACGTCCGTCAAAATCTCAATCTCAACTTCTTTCAAGAAAGCAGGAACCTGCTCAGCTGATATTCGAGCGACCTTTCCCAAAGACGAGCCAATGGGGCGCAATCTATGATTGCCCACATCGAAAAATTCATAGCCCAATCCAGCTGCCAATCCAATCCCACCGTCGTTACTGGCCGAGCCTCCAACACCCACTAAAATTTTTCTGACACCATCTTCAGCTAGGTACAAAATCAATTCTCCCAATCCTTTGGTCTCTATGGCCAAGGGATTTCGTTTTTCATAAGGAATAGAGGCGAGTCCGACCAAGTCAGCCATCTCAAACAGTGCTTGCTGACCGTTCCTAGCATAAGGCATATTTACTGGCTGGCCAAAAGGACCAGTCACAGTGTGGTAAAATTCAGTCCAGCCCAAGGCTGATGTCAGCGCAGCCATTGTCCCCTCGCCCCCGTCACCGACCGGCAGCAAGTCAAAGCTAGCATCTGGCAAGGCCTGAGAAAATCCGTTCTGCAGAGCCTGAGCAACCTGAGGAGCTGATAAACTTTCCTTGAAAGAATCTGGTGCAATTAGGATATGCATACTTCTCTCCTATTCTTTTCTATTGTCTAAAAGAGCAATAACCCGATAGAGGTTGCGTTCTTGAATCTGATAAGGAGCCTGCTCACGCACGATTGGCTTTGCCATAAAGGCAATTCCCATCCCCGCCGCCTGAATCATAGGCAGATCATTGGCACCATCCCCCATAGCAATCGTTTGATTTAATTCTAAATTGTTTTCAGCTGCCCATGCATTTAGCATGGCAAGCTTGGTATCCCTAGTGACAATCTCTCCTAAGACTTGTCCTGTCAAAAGGCCCTGCTTGATTTCCAAACGGTTTGCCTTGACGTAGTCAACTCCTAGCTGCTCAGCCAGTCTGTCCACGGTCTCATGAAAACCACCTGACACCAAGCCTACTTTATAACCACGCTTATGCAGCTCCTTGACCAAGTCCTCGGCTCCAGGCGTGAAGTGGATTCTTTCTGCAATTCGATCAAAAATATCCTCCGGCAGGCCTTTTAAAAGAGCGACCCGCTCACGTAAAGAAACTTCAAAGTCTAATTCTCCTCGCATGGCACGTTCGGTAATAGCTGCAACCTGAGCTCCCACACCCGCTTCTTCTCCTAGCAGGTCTATTCCCTCTTCCATGATTAAGGTGCTGTCTACATCCATGACTAAGAGACCTTTTATTTGCTCCATTCTTTCACCTCATTATATGCTTACATCATTTTATCATTCACTCCATGAACCAGGAAGCTTTTTCCCCATTTTGTTCACATAAGATTTTTCCTACGGAAAAACTTTCTGCCTTTCAGGACATTCTTTTCTCAATCTTGAAGTCTATTGCTTAAAATGTGAGATATTCAAGAGCAAAAGCTTTTTGTTAAAGAGTCAACTAATGGGGAAAATCTTCAGCAAAGACCATCCTTATCCCCATTATAACATAAGAAAATGGAGAGAATAAAAATAAAAAAGTTCCCTTAGGAACTCTTTTAAAATCGAATATTTTCACGAGTTTTCTCATAAGATGTAACAAAGCGACTTGTTACGCCAGGCTCGACAACTTCAAGAGCTTGAGAAATCACTTCGAATGAACTTTCATAATCGAATTGATTTTCAAAGATATTCAAAGCTTTATTAAAAGCTTCCTGAATACTTTGATCAAAGGAACGATAACGATTAGAATACTGGAGAAGTTGTTCTGTCAAAGTTGCGTACTGAACAATCTGATAGGTTTCAGTTTCCAAATCATGAATGTCATTTGTAACATTTTCAAGTAACAAATTAACATTATCAATATTTACGCGCAACTGCTCCAACTCTGTAAGCAAGGCCTCTGTATGATCACTGGCTGTAAAGAAGAGACTTAAGAAACTCTTTGGAATTCCTGGTAAATTGCGTTTTTCCATATAGCGCTTAATTGTGTGAAGCTTGTTGATGTAGATGTTGACTTTTTGACGAGCATTGTCATCATCTTTTTCAATTCTCTCTAAACGCTCACCAAGAGTGATTTGTTCGTCTTCAATTTCTTTCAAGCGCTCTTGAGTTGCTTCAAGTGCTTCCTGAGTTAACGAATAAGCTTGTTTATTTTCAGCTGAGTCTTCTACAGTAGCTAAAACAACTGCCTCTAATGCAGACAATTCACTTTGTAAATCACGAACTTTCTCATCTTCTTCATCAGATAGAAGATACATCTTAGACAAACGATCCAACTCACTTTGAAGGTGTTGGTTGTTTTCTTTTGTATGTTTCAAATAAGCTGGTAAGTTTTCTTGTAATTTTTCAACAACTTTCTGAGCAGCAATCTCTCGCGTAAAGATGTCATACAAAGCATTGATTTCTTCTTGAATTTGAGTATTTTCATATTGGGCATTATCCAGCTCCAAAGCAGCAATATTCTCATAGTTTTGAGTGATATTAGAATGGAGTTGTGAGAAGCGAGACTCGATATCCGTTTCAACAAAATGATATCCAGCTTCCACTAATTTCCGATAACCAGATTCAAGATCTTCCAGCTGGTCTGGTAAAACTTCTCTTAGTTCAGTGACAATACTTGGCACCTTATCAACAATATGAGTTAAAGCAAGGATATGGTTCTCAGTTTTATCCAAAATATCCGCAGCTTCTACTGGGTCCCCAGAAGAATTAAGGGTAACAAATTGGGAGAACTCTGATTCAATATTTTGCAATTGCTTTTGAATCTCTTGAACTGCTGGTCCATACTTTTCAGTATCTTCAGCTACTTTAACTTGTAGATTTTCAAACAATTCCAAAGCATGGAGAACACGTCCGCTATTTTTAGCTTCTTGCTTTTCTAAGTCAGCTAAGGCCTCACGGATTAACTCAATATCTTCTTCAACCAGATTAATCTGACTTTCAATGTTATCAATCGCATGCTTTGCCTTTAGAAAGCGAAAGGAATTGTTATAACCTTCTGCTTCAAAGATATTATTTTCAATATCTGCAAAAGAATTAAGGGAAAGGTCAACCCATTTTTGATTCCACTCACGGAAAGTCACCTGACTTTGACCGATGAGATGCATATTCTTAATCGCCTCTACTTCATCATTCACAGGAAGATTATATAGTTTCTCTTTGCGTTCTTCCAAACTATCAAGTAGAGTCTCATTTCTCTTTCTTAGGACAACAGCAGCTACATAAGCAAGAATTAAAGCTACTGCAATCACTATGATTAGAATAATTAGTCCGTTAGACATATAAAACTCCTTCGTATTATTACTTGAGAATAAACATAATGATTATATCATAATTTCATTAGTCTTGTATATAATTTCTTCATTTCTATACATCTAATGTACTGTAAACAGCATTTTCTTCGATAAATTCACGACGTGGTTCTACCCTATCTCCCATCAGCATATCAAAGATCTTGTCTGCTTCTGCTGCATCGTCAACTGAAACACGCGCCATCAAGCGGTGTTCTGGATCCATGGTTGTTTCCCATAGTTGGTGATCATCCATTTCTCCCAAACCTTTATAACGTTGAATTGAAGGCTTAGAGCGACCTTCACTATACCTAGCTAAGGCTTCTTGAAGTTTTATTTCTTGATCAGCACCTGGCTGAATATATTCTTTTACTTCGCTTCCAACTTTAACACCATAGATAGGTGGCTGAGCGATATAAACATAGCCTGCTTCCAAGACCGGCTTCATATAGCGATAAATCAAAGTCAAAAGCAAGGTACGAATATGAGCTCCATCGACATCGGCATCAGTCATGATAACCAATTTTTGGTAACGACACTTGCTAATATCAAAATCAGCACCAAAACCAGTTCCCATAGCCGTGAAAAGGCTCCGGATTTCTTCGTTGGCCAAAATTTTATCCATGCTGGCCTTCTCAACATTGAGAATCTTACCTCGAATTGGCAAGATTGCCTGAAATTCACGGTTCCGTCCTGACTTAGCTGAACCTCCAGCTGAGTCTCCCTCTACGATAAAGAGTTCTGTTTCAGCAGGATTATTTGAGGAACAATCCGCCAGTTTACCTGGCAAATTCGAAATTTCCAGGCCAGATTTTTTACGGGTGACTTCTCTCGCTCTTTTTGCAGCTATTCTAGCTTTTGAAGCCAAAATTCCTTTTTCGACAATCTTCTTAGCAACTGCAGGATTTTCTAAAAGAAAATCTGAGAACGCTTCGCTAAATAGACGGTTGGTAATTTTAACAACTTCGCTATTTCCCAGTTTGGTCTTGGTTTGTCCTTCAAACTGAGGATTTGGGTGTTTAACAGAGATAACTGCTGTCAAGCCTTCTCGAACGTCTTCACCTGTGAGATTATCTTCGTTTTCTTTGAGAAGTTTATTCTTCTTAGCGTAATCATTGATGACTCGAGTTAGGGCTGTACGGAAACCTTGCTCATGTGTCCCACCTTCATGTGTGTGGATGTTATTTGCAAAGCTCATCACCGTTTCATGGTAGCCTGTCGTATACTGCATAGCTACTTCCACGGTTATATCTTCCATTTCTCCATCTGTATAGATAGGATTGTCGAAGATTACTTCCTTATTTTCATTGATGTACTGGACATAACTAGCAATCCCACCTTCGTAATGATAGTCTTTGCTTTGTTCCATACCATCTCGTTTATCGGTAATTGAGATAGACAAGCCTCGATTGAGAAAGGCAAGTTCTTGGATCCGTTTATTGAGTTTTTCAAAATCAAATTCAACAGTCTCGGTGAAGATTTCTGGGTCTGGCGTAAAATGAACCGTTGTACCCGTACGATCTGTTTCACCGATTACTTTCAAATCAGCTACGACCTGGCCACGAGTGTATTCTTGGAAGTGAATTTGACCATTTTTATATACTTTAACATCTAGTTGGGTGGATAAAGCATTTACAACAGAAGAACCTACACCGTGAAGACCTCCTGAAACCTTGTAGCCGCCACCGCCAAATTTCCCTCCAGCATGAAGGACCGTAAAGACAGTTTCAACAGCAGGACGACCTGTTTTTTCCTGAATATCGACAGGGATCCCGCGCCCATCATCGACTACTGTGATAGAATTGTCTTTTTCAATAAAGACTTGAATATGACTAGCAAAACCAGCCAAGGCTTCGTCAATAGAGTTATCAACGATTTCCCATACCAAATGGTGCAGTCCTTCTTTAGAAGTTGATCCAATATACATACCCGGACGCATACGAACTGCTTCAAGTCCTTCAAGGACCTGAATCTGGCTGGCATCATATTCTTGAGATTGGATGTCTTGTTGCTTTTCTTCTGTCATTTTATTCCTTTTCTGTATTTAAATGTAAATAATTCTTTAGATTTTCCATACTATCAAAAAGATAAGTAGCAAAACCTGCAGCTTGACCAGCCTCTATATCTAATGGGCGATCACCAATAACTAAGCAGGAGCGAATCTGGTACTTTTCCTTAAGATAATTCATGGATTCTGGGTCTGGTTTCCTCTTAAAACCATTATCAGCTGTGACAATTTCTGTAAAGAGGGATTCAATTCCTGTTTTAGAGATAATTTCTAAAACCTGATTGTCCCGGTGGGAGACTAAAAAGTTTCTGCCACCTTGCTCAATTATGTTCTCTAATAGCTCTTTTGCCCCGTTAAATAAAACAGGATGCTGAAGTTCCTTAGCTTCATTGGCCTTGTAAGATCTCAAAAAATCTTTCACTCCCGGTGCAAACTGCTGCACTGCATGATCCGTTGATACTTTTAAAGCTTGATATACTTCATCATGGCTAGCTTCTATGCCTAATGACGCTAAAGTTCGTACAAAAGCAGCTGTGGAAGTTTCATAATTATCGAGAAGCGTACCGCCTAAATCCCAGATATAATCTTGATAATCCATAGCTTTTATTATACCATATTTTTCCTGAAAAAGCGCTAATATTGGCAAAATATACTGATAAGAATCCTTTTAAACCAAATAAAAATAAAGTATGGATTCCTCATTTATATTAATAAATAAAAAACCCACTTATTGATAAATGGGTTTCCTAGTTTATTCTCCAAAAACATCTGTATATAGCATACCCTGGCGTAAAGAATCCGCATCACCACCTAGCTCCTCCACTATGGCATAAGCAAAAGCAAGCGCAGTTGAGGGACCTCGACTTGTAATAAGTTTGCCATCAGTAACCACCGTTTCCTTCAGGTAATTCCCGCTCTTAATGCTCTCCTCAACGCCATTATAACAGGTGAATTTTTTATTCTCCAGTACTCCTGCTTTTTCAAGTGCTATGGGAGCGGCACAGATTGCAGCAATCCACTTATCTTCTACCTGCATCTTAGCTAGAGCTTTCATTAGGTCCTGATCATCTCTAAGATTAGCAGATCCAGGCATTCCACCCGGCAAAACAACCATGTCATAATCATCTAAATTTCCTTGCCACAATCGGTCAGCTTGAACACTGATTCCATGAGAACCTGTCACTAATTTCTCAAATCCAAGCATATGACAGGTAATATTGGCCCGACGCAAAACATCCACAACCGTGAGTGCTTCTATTTCTTCAAAACCATTAGCCAGTATAACCGCAACTTTCGTCATGAATCCTATCCTCCTATTTTAATTTTTTCAGAATAATTTTCTTTCGTCTTCTAGAATATCCTGTCTGTTGCTCTTCTAAAAGATTATTTTGATAACTAACAGAAAGCAAGAGACCTACTCCAATTAGGTTACTGATAATAGAGGAGCCTCCTTGGGAAATAAAGGGCAGGGGAATTCCTGTTAAAGGAAGTAAGCCCGTCACAGCTCCAATATTTTCAAAAATATGAAAAATCAGCATCATAGTGAGACCAGTAGAAATGTAGGTATAAAATTGATTGTTCGATTTCAGAGTAATCCTTAACATGCGATAAATAAGCAAAAGGTAGAGGGCAATCAGGAAGATCGAGCCCATAAAACCAAAGTCTTCCGCAATGACCGTAAAGATCATATCACTTTCTCGCACCGGCACTAATAAATTGGATACATTAAAACCTTGCCCCCAGATTCCACCGCTACCGATAGCAATCTGGCCCTGAGCTTGTTGATAAGTAGTTGTTTGGGCATATTCAAAAGGATGAAGCCATGCTAAAATCCGGTTAATTTGGTAAGTCGGCATGCCTAGATTGTGAAGAAACGCCCTACCACCTTCCCAGGTGAAAATTAGCATAAAAGCTAGAAAAAGTGAAACGCCCGTTAGAAAGATAGGAAGAATAATTTTCCAAGAGACTCCAGATAAGAGAACAATTCCTGAAAAAATGGCCATAAAAACAAGAGCCGTACCCAAGTCACTCTGTAAGGTCAGCAAAATCAAGACTGGCACAGTATAGAGAAAGAGCTCTAGAATCAATAGCCAATCCATTTTGATAGTCCTAATCTTGTCTTTATTTCGTTGGCTGAATTGAACAACTGAACGCGATAAGATCAGAATATAAGAGATTTTCATAAACTCTGACGGCTGGAAGAGGGTCGTACCACCAATAGTTACCCAGTTTTTAGCTCCTGTCGAAGCAACAAGAGACGGGCTATAAAAGACCAGGGGTAGAACCATGAGACCTAAACCGAAAACGTAGAGAAGGGGAGTTATCTTCCAAAGAAATTTGGTGTTAAAAAACATGACGACAAAACTAATCACAATCCCTAAAGCTATCCAAGCAATTTGCTGTCCAACTATAGCCCAGGCACTAGCAGGATAGTCATGATTCACTGCTATATAAATGGCCATGATGCCAAAAATCAATAAACAAATAACTGGTAAAATTAAACTATAATCCACTCGCGAATCAATCGAGGGTTTAAAATAAGACATACTCACTCCTATCTAGAAGAAATACTGAATAATCAAGCTAGAGACAGCAACAACAAACCAAGCAAAGGCACCCGTTAAAAGTGGAGCTGCTCCTGCTTGTTTAAACTGAGCAAAAGAGACCCGAGAGCCTATTCCTGCTAAAGCCATTGCCATCAGCCATTGAGATAGAATTTTTGTAAAGGAAATAAAGGAAGCAGGTAAAAAACCCGTACTACTAATCAGAGATGCACAGACAAACCATAAAATAAACCAAGGGAAAATTTTCTTTAAATCTACTTTTTGTTTAGATGACTGGGACTTAATATAGCGAACACCTGCAAAAATGAGACAAGCTGGCACAATCATCAGAGCTCGACTTAATTTAACAATAGTTGCCAAATCACCAGCAGTCTGTCCATAGGTATAGCCAGCAGCTACTACAGACGAAGTATCATTGATAGCTGTCCCTGCCCAGGTTCCAAAGGTTTCGGCCGACATCTGCATAACATGTCCAAGAAAAGGAAAAATGAAAACTGCTAAAATATTGAAGAAGAAAATAGTTGAAATCGAAAGAGCAATCTCTTCTTCTTTAGCTTCTAAAATAGGTGAAGCTGCCGCAATAGCAGACCCCCCACAAATAGCCGTTCCAAATCCAATCAACAAGGTTAAGACTCGTCCCATTCCCAAAAAACGGCCTATAAGATAAGCGGATAAAAAGGCTAGTAAAATCGTAAGAATACTGATTTTTAAAGATGATAAGCCTGTTGCAGAAACTTTTGAAATAGACAGACTAAAACCTAGCAAGATAATAGAATACTGTAAGAGTTTCTTACCCGAAAAAACCAAGCCAGAATGAAATTTCTGAGGAATTTTCCAAAAATGATTCAACAGAATACCAAGTAAAATTGCAAATACACTGGAGCCAAACAAAGGAAAAGCTTTGCCCAAAAAAGTAGCAAGCGCAGCTATGGCTAAAGATAAACCCAAACCTGGAATGTATTTTTTAAACATGATTAATCAGAACCTTCTTCTTTTTTCAATGTTTCTATTATAGCAGAATTTAGAAACTTGAGTTGAGTGAGTGTTAAAAGTTTTTAAAAATTCTTTGATCTCCAAACACAAGTTACTCGTTTTTCTTTTTTTCAATCTTTTTCTTAAAATAAAGTCCTATATCTTGTCGAATTTGATGAAAAGAAGACTGCTCAATTGGTGCTGTCTTAGATAAGACTCCTCTGATCTGGCGACTATATCGCTTGGTATAGACACGATTATCCAAGATAAGAACAGCAGACTGCTGTTTGCGATGGCGAACCGTCCGTCCCAAAGCTTGTTTCAAACGTAGAATCGCAACCGGCAAACTATAATCATAAAAGGGGTTTTTCCCTTCTTGTCGAAGTCGTCGATTCATCTTTTGCGTGAAAACATTTTGCGGATTGTCAAAAGGTAGACGTGTAATGATTTGAATCATTTTGTCCTGACTAGAAAAATCCGTTCCTTCCCAGAAACTACCTGTACCTAGTAATATTTGGGCTTCTCCTCGATCAAAACGACGTTTAATGTTACTAGCATCACCATTTTTATACTGAGCTAGATGCTGCAAAGACAAATTTTCTGATACTTCCAACAAGAGCTCCTTAGAAGTAAAGAGAACTAAAATCGGAAGGTTTAGGTCATATAAACTTTCAATCCTCTCAACAATGAATTGGGCATGGTGGGGAAGTGGCAAATCAGCCAAATCTGGAAAATCTTTATCGACCCAAATTCTCTGCTGGTGATAATTCTTAGCTGGCAAATGATAAAACTGATAGACTTGAAAGCCAAGTAGCTGAGCTAGATTCACCTTTCGGCTGATTTCTAAGGTTGCAGATATGAAAAAGAGCTGGACCCTTTCAGGCAGAAAATCCTGAAAGTTCATCAAAGATAATCTAGCTGCATGAAGACTAGTTACTCGATGTTGTTCAAAATATTCATCTTCCAACCAAAATTGTTCATACCTGTGATCCAAAATCTCACGCAATTCTGGAAGATAGTGATCTGGAAGTTCAGACAAATCCTGTCTAAGCTTAAGTAAGGTTTTGTCACTTACTTCACTCACTCTTTCGTTATGAAGAACTTCCACTAGCTGTGCTAGTTCAAATTGCAGACTTTCAAGTAAACGGCGTTCCAGAAGAGAATCCACACGAAGAATTTCTTGCTGAATTGTCTGCAATAGCTGATTCATCTTGAGACTTTTTTGAGAAAAACTTTCTAAAGCCAAAAAGAGCTTCTGAGCCTCATCTACTACTAAAATACGTCCTTCAATCAAACTTTTATCATCTTCTAAACGAGTGAGGAGGTAAGCGTGATTAGTCAATAATACTCTACTCTCCCTTGCTTTTTCCTGACCAATCTGCCAAAAATCTACACCGTAAAACAAAGATTTTTTGCTCAATTGGCCGTCATGTCCTATCTCCTCAAAAAAAGCTTGATAACGATGAGCTTGACCAATTTCTTCTAAGTCTCCTGTTTTAGTTTCAGTAAGCCAAACTAAAAGCTGCATCTTGCAACGGTTAAGCAAGCGATTATCATCCAAGCGCTCTAAACTCTGGTAAAAAGCATCCAACTTGATATAGGATTTTGGACTTTTTAAACTATGAAAAGCTACTTGAAAAACCTCTTCAATCGCTCTTCCTTCTCCAGTTGCAATTTGATCCTGCAAAATTTTAGTCGGTACACTGACTACGATCTTTTCCTGACAATGTGCCAAAAGAGGTAGCAGATAACCATAGGTCTTTCCTAAGCCAGCCTGGGCTTGTAAGAAATTAGGCAAAGGATTTTTTATGGCCTCTTCTATGAGAGAAGCAAACTTTTGCTGTTCAGGTCTTTCTTCTAGTCCAAGCAAAGAAATATTTTTAGCAAAATCACTAGATAGACATCTTTCTTTACCAATCTTAGACTGCTTTCTTAAATAAATTCCGTGACAATCAAACCAATCATCTGCTCTTCCATCTGGCATCTTCTCAAAACAGTCTTCCAGCACCAAGCGAGACTCATAAATCAAGCTATCAGACAAAACAAGAAGGCGTTCTAGTAAGGGCTTGGGTAAACTTTGAATTTTTTCTTGGATTTTTAAAAATAGCAGGGCAGTCGCCATAGCATCTGAAATAGCGGTATGGGCTTGTTCCAAAGGAATTTCCAGTAGTTCACAGAGACTGGATAGCCCATATTTTTCATAAGTTGGAAACACGACTTGAGCCAACTCTACAGTATCGACACGAGGAGACAATAAGTCAAAGCCTTCCCAAAAAAGGGACTCTGCTAATAGATTCGCATCAAATTTAACATTATGGGCTACAAAAACTGCATCTTCAATCAGTTCATAGATCTCACGCGCCACCTGAGAAAAATCTGGTGCCTGGCTCAAGCGTTGATCAGACAAACCTGTCAGCTGTTTGATATGTTCTTCTAAAGCCTCATGAGGGTTAATATCTGTCTGGTAGGTCTGCTTAATCTCTCCATCTTCTAGAATGACAATTCCTACTTGAATAATTTTTGCAGTGCTACCTGTTCCTGTCGCTTCCAAATCGACAATAGCATACTTCATATTTTTTCGTTTCATCTTATCAAAATTATACCATGTTTGCAGTCAAGATGCGAGGCTAGAATAATGAAAACCAGAGAGCACTTAGATGATTTCTTGATTATACAATCTACTTTTAGCAAAAGATAAATAGCCCATTTTCAAGCTTCATTTCTGCTAAAACTTATTTTTTTTGATACACTCATCATAGAGAGGAAGAATCATGCAAGTACATAAAACATTAAATCCTTTAGCTTACGAAAATACCTATTATATAGAAAATGACAGTCATCTGATCCTAGTTGATCCCGGTAGTAATTTTCAAGCAATCCAAAAGAAAATCACTGAAATCGGAAAGCCTATTTCAGCAATTTTACTAACCCATACCCATTATGACCATATCATGAGCCTAGATTTGGTTCGAGAATCATTTGGATATCCTCCAGTCTATGTAGCTGAAAGCGAAGCCAGCTGGCTCTATACACCTGAGTTGAATCTTTCTGGACTCGATCGACATAATGATATCGAAACACTTGTTTTAAAACCGGCTGAGCATTTCTTTATTTATCATGAAAAATATGACTTGGATGGTTTCACATTTTATGTTCTACCTACACCAGGCCACTCAATTGGAGGAGTCTCCCTTGTCTTTCCTGAAGGATATTTCGTTCTCTCTGGTGACGCTCTCTTTAGAGAATCAATTGGACGCACAGACCTTCCAACTGGAAATTTTGACCAGCTGATTACTGGTATCAAACAAGAATTGCTTCATTTACCAAAGGAATATGATGTCTATCCAGGCCACGGACCGGCTACGACGATTGCACATGAAAAAATGTTCAATCCATTTTTAAAATAAACGAACAGAATGAAAAGGATTAGCTAAGCTAATCCTTTTGTTTATATCTTCAAGAAACGTCTCATTGAGAAGACAGATCCAATTGAGCCAATAATGATTCCCAAAACAAAGAGAGAGGCAATCATGATTGGAATAAATAATTTAGGTGCAATCATTGAGAGATTTTGTGCCACTAAACCTTTATTGACTGATCGATAGGCAATATTATATGCAAAATAAACCAGGGCTGCTGGCATAACAGCTCCAAGTAGACCAATCCAGGCACCTTCTAACAAGAAAGGTCCGCGGATATAACTATTTTTTGCGCCTACCAATCGCATAATTTGAATCTCGCGACTCCGAGAAATAATGGTAATCCGAATAGTATTGGAAATCAAGAAGATAGCAATGAATATCAACATACCAGCCAAGATTAAGCCCCAAGTCTGAATAAAGTCAGCCAAAGAGAAAATCCGCTTGGTGTTTGCTCCACCATCTTGAACATCAGAGACTCCATCGATTTTCTGGGCTTCTTCCTTCACTGAAGAAACATATTTTGGGTCGGTTGTCTCAACGATGTAGGCATCGTATAGGGGATTGGCGTCACCATCAAAGATTTTCCAATCACTTCCCATAGTCTCTGTCAATTTTTCATATTGCTCTTGCTTACTTGAAAAAGTAATTTTCTCAATATGATCAATTTTTTTCAAAGCATCATAGACTTTATGGTAATTTTCATTATCAACTGTCTGACCTTCTTTAACAACCGTCAAACTGTTGTCTTCAATATCCTTGCGAACATAAACCATCACTCGAACATTGTTTTTTAAGTCATTGGCTAATTTTGTCGTATTCAAAATAACCGAAACAAAAATAGCAACCAAACTAAGAGTAATCATTACCGTACTGATTGCGGCTACCGTCATCCAACCATTTCGCTTCAAACTTTTTAACGACTCTATCAAATGACGGAAAAATCTACTAATCATCGTATCCGTATTCTCCTTCCGCTTCATCACGTACCACACGGCCATTTTCAATCGCAATGACGCGATGGCGTAAAGTATTTACAATTTGGCTATTGTGGGTCGCCATTAGAACAGTTGTACCTTGCAGGTTAATCCGCTCTAATAAGTTCATAATTTCCCAAGAGTTATCTGGGTCCAAGTTCCCAGTTGGCTCGTCAGCAATCAAAACCTTAGGGTTATTGACAATGGCACGAGCGATAGCAATCCGCTGTTGCTCTCCCCCTGAAAGCTCATTAGGGAAAGAACGGACCTTGTGCTTAAGTCCCACTAGGTCTAATACTTCCATAACCCGTTTCTTAATGTGACTTCTGCGTTCACCAATTACTTCCATGGCATAGGCAATATTTTCATAGACTGTCTTCTTTGGAAGCAGTTTATAGTCTTGGAAAACTACTCCTACTTTACGGCGAAGCATTGGTACATCGCGTTTTTTTATCTTAGCCAAATTAAAACCGGCTACTTTTAGTGCACCCTTATCTAGTGCAACTTCACGGTAGAGCAAGCGAATAAAAGTTGATTTCCCTGCACCTGAGGGTCCTACAATATAGGCAAATTCCCCTGGTTCTACTTTCACCGTCACACCTCGTAAAGCTGTTGTCCCGTTGTCGTATTTTTTGACAACATCTCTCATTTCAATAATAGACATTTATTACTAAAATTCCCTTCTGTTAGTTGAGACGCCATTTTAAATAAGCATCGATAAAGCCATCTAAATCGCCGTCCATCACCTTATCGACCTGGGCCACTTCATAACTGGTCCGATGGTCTTTGACCATGGTGTAAGGTGTAAAAACGTAAGAACGAATTTGGCTTCCCCACGAAATTTCTTTTTTGTCGCCCTTTAATGAGTCAACCTCAGCTGCTTTTTTCTCTTGTTCAAGTTGATACAGCTTAGCCTGAAGCATCTTCATTGCACGATCACGGTTCCCATACTGAGTCCGATCAACGGTAGACTGCACCACAATTCCAGTAGGAATATGCGTCAGTCGCACCCCAGTAGAAACCTTATTGACGTTCTGACCACCAGCTCCGCCCGAACGGAAGGTGTCCATCTTAATATCGTCTTCTCGAATTTCTACTTCAATGGTATCATCCAATTCAGGCATAACCTCTACGGAAGTAAAGGACGTATGGCGACGTTTAGCTGAGTCAAATGGCGAAATCCGAACCAAACGGTGAACTCCCATTTCTGACTTAAGCAAACCATAGGCATGTGGCCCCTCAAAAGAGAGAGTAACCGATTTAATACCAGCTTCATCACCAGCCTGATAGTCTAGAACCTCTACCTTGAAGCCCTTAGCATTGCCAAAACGTGTATACATACGGAGCAGCATGTCTCCCCAATCCTGAGCTTCAGTACCTCCAGAGCCTGGATGAATCTCGAGAATCGCATTATTATTATCATATGGTTCAGACAAAAGCAAAGTCATTTCATAGCTGGTCATCATTTTCTCGAGTTCTGCCAGCTTTTCCTCTAATTCCTCTTGAACCGAATCATCCTCAGCTAGAAAATCAAGCAAAATTTCTGATTCATCAAAAAGATCCGTCATCTGATGGAAATTTTCATAGGTTTGTTTGAGTTCATTGAGTTCTTGAGATGTCTTTTGAGCGGCAATATTATCATCCCAAAAGTCAGGTTCTGTCATCTTATTTTCTAAGATGGCGATTTCTTCTTCCAGACCTTCTAAGTCAAAGAGACCCCCTGAAAGAAGCTAATTTTTCACGATTTGCGTCAATCTTTTGACGAATTTCTGAAATATCCATAACTACCTCTTTTCACATATCGTTTAATTATACCATACTTATACACGTTTGACTATTTTTTGAAATAAAATTCAAGAAGTCCAGAATCAAGTGTATGATACTTTTTATTGAATAGCAAGCCAAGGGACTCCTTGTTACAAAATTGTTAGAAAAGTAAATTTCACGACATGAAAATGTCTGTTCTTTTGCTGTTCTTCTTTGAATATCCCTTAAAATCAGCTCTGCAAAACTAATTAACCTTATATATGTTCAAGTGAACAATTTTGTGCTAGACTAAAACCATGACAAGAATCGGATTTATGAGCGACCTTCATCTGGACTCCAATCAGTTTGGTCACTTTGAACTAGAGACACTTAAGGATGTTTTAAAAAAAGAAAAAATTGACCATCTTCACATTGCAGGGGATTTATCTAATGATCTAGCCCATATTAGTTTGCCCTTTATTGAAGACTTGAGGCAAGAACTTACCATCTCATTTAATCTCGGCAACCACGATATGCTGGGACTTTCTGAACAAGAGATTTCTGGTTATGATTTTCAGGTCCAGCAGTTTGGTCAGACCAAGCTCATCAGCTTTTCTGGCTGGTATGATTACAGCTTTGTTCCAGAAAAAAGTAAGGAAGAGCACCTGAGAACAAAAAATAACTTCTGGTTTGATCGTAGATTAGATAGGAAACTAGACGATCCCAGCATTACAGCTCACAGCCTCCTTCAGTTAGAAAAACTACTTGCTTCTTTGGATGGTCCCATTATTATTACTATGCATTTTGTCCCCCATCAAGACTTTCTTTATGACCATCCCTATTTCCAACGCTTCAACGCCTTCCTAGGAAGCCAAGCTTTCCACCAACTCTTTGTCAAATATGGTGTGAAAGATGTCGTTTTTGGCCATCTTCATCATCGTAACCATAGCCGAGTCATTGATGGTGTTCGCTACCACATGCGTCCCCTGGGCTATATTCGTGAATGGAAACTGACTCAAAACTTTTTTAATGACTTTCCTCAGTACAAAATCTCACAGATGTATCGTCTTCACAAGCGATATAACACTGTTAAAGATTTAGAAGAATTTCTTGCCTATAAGAAAAATCACCTGGCAGATGAACTGCGAGATGCCTTGACAATTCTTGATACTAAATCATAAAAACTTAAACAAAAGCAGCTCTTGAAGAGCTGCTTTTAATATTTAAATTCTAAAGAAATCTACTTCTTTTCAAGCCCTCTTAAGCAGATCTTTTTCTTTTAAAAATACTTTTTTTGAAAATATTTCTTTTAAATAACTCGTCAAAGAGAAGCAAGGCCAGAATCAAAATAAAAGAAACCAAAGAATAGTTTATCAAGAGGTTGTCACCACTGATAAACGGAGGTCTAGCTAGAAGGCCATAATTTCCTCCTGTCACTTGATTGACCCCAATTAAGAAGAGATTCAACATCAAGGTATAGACAATAATCTCGGACTTTTTTAGTAAACGTTTATCATAATGATTAAATAGATAAATCAAAGAATTAACTAAAAGTGCATAATGACCAATCAAAAATGAAAAGCTTGTAATATGTGGAAAGTCATAAGGATCAAATACAGGATAACCTAAGGCAAAAATAGCACCACTAGCTCCAAGTAAAGCAAAATACTGCTTTATCTTCCATTTATCTGGTAAGAAAATCATAGCAAACATGGCTAGTCTACAATGATAAAGAGGAAGACTGTTGGCCAAAGGAAGACGGAAACCGATATACCAAGCATAAAGAGCCAAAAGCTGAACAAACTGAATCCACTTAAACGTCTTAACAAAGCTTGGATTGTCATGATATTTAACTGCACCATAAATGGATAAGACAACAAGGGAAATCATTAAAGCATAGGCAAGAGCCGAGATCAAAGGGGGAGCCGTCTGATTTGTCGTTAAAAATGGAAGCATCTCATTCTCTCCAATCTTTTAAAAGGAATATTCTGTTTTCCTGAGCTTCTTTCAAGCGTTTAAAAAGAAGGGAAAAACCACACAGAGCTACAACTAATACTGTAGATACTAAGAGGAAATTTCCTAACATACCATAGTCACCAACTAAAGGAGGATTTTTGAGGAATCCATAGTCTCCACCAGTTAGCTGATTCACAAGGAAAATGACAGCATTCATGCCAAAAGTTATTTCAATAATCCGACGATTGGATAAAATTTTATAGTCGTACTCATTCATCAAATAAACAATAGAGTTTCCCAAAAGAGCCAAATGCCCAACTAAATAAGAAAATAAGGTAATATGCGGAAGCGGGTAAGGATCAAAAATTGGGTGAAGCAAGGCACAAATCGGTCCAAATACCCCCAATAAGGCAAAGTATTGTTTATAAGATGTTCTCCTTGGCAAGAGCAAGACTGCAAACATAGCAATCCGACAATGGTAGAAAGGCAAACTCTCAGTCAAGGGAGCCTGAGTAGCCATGTACCAACCATACAAAAGAACCAATTGGACAATCTGCAGTCCTTGAAAAATTCTTTGAAAGCTTTTTTGTTTGTAAAATCTACTTGCGCTATAGATCACAATAAATAAAGCAAGTAGCATGAGCACTAATCCCAAAGGTGTTAATACGGGCGGTTCTGTTTTTTGACTTGTAAAAAAATCTCCCATTCTCATCTCCTATTTTTAAAATTAATAATAAAGTATTTAATAGTCTTTGACTAATTTTTCAACTAATCCAAATACTGTTCTCTATCTCCTTGATAAATTTCCCAAAGGATTTCCAACTGCTCTTTTGTAGTCCGCTTAGAAGATAATTCTGGTAAAGATTGGATATCAAAAAAAGCTAACTCTTCTATTTCTGTATTAGGCTGAAAATCTCCATCCTCTATCTGACACTCGAAGACCAGTTTAGCATATTGCTTACTCTGAAATTGAAATTTATTAGTATCAAAAATTGCAAGCAGACGAGAAACTGAAACATTAAATCCCGTTTCTTCTTGGACTTCCTTGACGATATTTTCCTTAGGAGATAGGCCGACTTCACAAAAGCCGCCAGGTAAAGCCCAAGTATTCTCATTTTTCCCCTTGACCAAACAGACTTTTCCGTCTCGAACCAGTACAGCTCGGACATCAATCAAGGGAGTGGCGTAAAAATCCGTTGGGCGCAACAGCTCTGTCAATTCTTTCCCATCCAAATCTGACCAATCAGCCAGGAGGTGTCCCAAAAGCTGACGGAGTTCTAAGTAACGCTCTTGATCAAATTCATCACGACTAAATGCCAGACCTGTCTCTGTAATAGAAAGGAGACGCTGAATGGTTTTTGCAGTTTCTTTAGTTTCCATCTTCCAAGTCCTCTACCAGCTTCGCCAGATTCATGGAATTGCTGCCTTTGAGAAGGATTTGATCGGCAGGAGTCAGCTTCTCTCTGACAGCTTTAGTCAGCTGTTCAAACTGGTCTTTCTCGTCATTTTTGATAAAGTAATGGACTCTTCCTGGCGGGTAGATTTCTTTGGCATAGTCATAGAGGGCTTCCATGTCTTGTCCATAGAGGAAAAGCTCAGTCACAATTTCTGGATTGAGGCTGGTAATCATCGAGCCGTGCATAGACTTAGAATCCGCTCCCAGCTCTTTCATATCCGCCAGCACCGCCAATTTTCTTCCGCCTGGATTGGCCGGAATGGTCGAGAAAGTCTCCAGAATCAAGCGCATAGCTGTTGGATTAGCATTGTAGACATCCGATAAAATATCTGCGCCATTGGCAGCTTTTTTCCACTCCGTTCGATTGCGGGTCAGCTCCAGCTCGGAAAAGGCTTGAGCAATAGCCGCCTCAGATACACCCTCCTGCAGAGCTGCATAAGCTGCAATCATGGCGTTGGTTGCATTGTACTTACCGGTTACAGGCAGGTCAATCCTCTGCTCTAAAAAGTTACATTCAAAGCTCAAACTATCCTTGCGCTCTTCCAGACGCGTCAGGAAGATATCCGCATCAGGACCAAAGCAAACTAGCTTGCAGTCTGCTGGAAGAAATTCATTGACAATCTTATCCGCCGGAACAATCAAGAGGCCATCTTTTTTCAAACCGTCCGCAATCTGCATCTTGCCTTGGGCAATCTCAGCTCGGTTACCGAAGAATTCCAGATGGGCTTCTCCAACCAGAGTTACAATAGCCGTCTTAGGTTTGGCCAGTTCAGACAGGAGGTGGATATCGCCCAAGTGGTCCTGCCCCATTTCTAAGACAAGTTTCTCTGTATCTTCAGGCATATGAAGAACCGTATAAGGCAGGCCGATTTCGTTATTGTAATTACCTTGTGTCTTATAGGTCTTGTAGCTGGTTGCTAGTAGCTGAGCCAGCATGTCCTTGGTCGTCGTTTTGCCGTTGGAACCTGTCACCGCCAGCACATCCACCTGCATCTTTTCCAGATAATATTTGGCCAAGCGCTGGAAGGCCGTTAGGACATCGTCAACTAAGATATACGGACCCTCTGCCACTGAATGCTCAGATAGGGTAGCAGCAGCTCCCTGAGCAAAGGCTGTTGGGATAAAGTCATGGCCATCACGCGCCCCCTTGAGCGGCACAAAAAGGTCACCTGACTCAATCAAGCGGCTGTCAAACTCCGCATTTCTAAGCGCAACATTTTCAAACTGAGTCACATCGTTTTTCGCAGACAGGACTTCTGCGATTTCATATAAATCTAATTTCATACTTCTTCTCTTCCTCGTTTTTCGGTTTACTCGCAAAAAGAAAGGACCGAAAATTTTCAGCCCTTCTATTATATCATATTTTAGAGAAGATGCGCTTCTCTCTTGGCAAATGCCTCTTCAGCAAGTCTGACTAACTTCTCAATCAAGTCAGGATAGGCCAACCCCATATTTTCCCAAAGCAATGGATACATAGACCACTGGGTAAAACCTGGCATGGTATTGAGCTCATTAAGAAAGACCTGACCATCTTCTGTGTAGAAAAAATCACAGCGAGATAGTCCTAACCCACCAATAGCACGAAAAGCTGTCTCGGCATTTTGACGCATAGTATTCACAACACCTTCAGGAAGCTGAGCTGGGATTGCCATGGTGATTTTATTGTCAATATATTTGGCTTGATAATCATAGAAAGCCACATCCTTAACAACTTCCCCTGGAAGACTGCTTTTGACATCAGTGTTACCAAGAAGTCCAACCTCAATCTCACGAGCTGTTACACCTTGCTCGACTAGTACCCGACTATCGTATTTGAAAGCCAGGTCCAGAGAAGCACGCAGTTCTTCCTGATTATCAGATTTTGAAATGCCGACACTGGAGCCCATATTAGAAGGTTTGGTGAAGACGGGATAGGACAGTTTCTCTTCAATTTCCTGGATTTTTTGCTCTAGATCCTCACCATCAACCACCGCTACATAAGGTACTTGAGCAATACCTGCTGATTCCAGAACTCGCTTGGTCGTAATTTTATCCATGGCCAGGCTAGAAGATAGAATATTACAGCCGACATAAGGCATTTTGAGGACTTCTAGGAAGCCTTGAATTGAGCCATCTTCGCCCATGGGACCATGCAGGACTGGAAAGACCACTGCTCCATCTTCGTAAATATCGCTTGGCTTAATCTTCCGAGACATGTCCACTGTGGCATTGGTCATCAGCTTTTCATCAGCAACTGGCTTTGCTTCAAATTCCTGAGTCTTGATAAAGTCGCCCTCTTTCGTGATGAAGTATGTTTTTACAGAAAATAGATCATAATTGATAGCCCGCATAACGCTTTCTGCCGACAAGACTGATACTTCCCGCTCTGCACTACGACCACCGTACAACAAAATTAAACTTTTCTTTGCCATCTCGTCTATCCTATTCTTTAAAGATTTTATACTTGAGATTGATTCTCTTTAGACCGTTTTAGTATATCATAATTCCGATTTTTTTTGAATAGAAAAAAGATTCTTCAAGAATAGAAGAATCCTTATTTTTATAATTCTGTACGATTTTCGATAGCGCGAATCAGCGTAACCTCGTCCGCATACTCAATGTCGGAGCCAACTGCTAAACCACGCGCTAGTCGAGTAACTTTAATGCCAGCAGGTTTCAAGACCCTTGAGATATACATGGAGGTTGCCTCTCCGTCTGCTGTCGCATTGGTCGCAACAATAACTTCTGTCACCTCACTATCCATCAGACGAGTAATCAAGCTTTTAAGATTGATATCATCCGGTCCAATACCGTTCATAGGTGAAATCAAGCCATGCAGGACATGATAAAGTCCGTGGTATTCTTGAATATTTTCCATGGCTGAGACATCTCTACTATCCTCAACAATTAAGATTGTAGATTGATCACGCGATTCGTCTCGACAAATAGCGCAAGGATCTTCATCCGTCAGATTACCACAAATTGAGCAGTAACTTAGTTCACGCTTAGCTGCCAAAAGATTTTTAGCAAATTCGTTGACATCATCATCACTCATTCCAATGGTGTAAAAGGCTAAACGTGTAGCTGTCTTAATACCGATACCAGGCAGTTTTGAGAAACTATCAATGAGCTTAGCGATAGGGGTTGGATATAACATAGCATCCTTTCTAATTCATAGGGTGTAGTTGATTATAGAGATTGATAATATCCCGAGTAACGCTGTGGCTAACCGTTGATGATAGATTGGTATTATGTGGGAAAACAACCGCCACTGCGATCTTAGGATTATCACTTGGGGCATAAGCTACAACATTAGTGTTGATAGCCTGCTGACCATTATTAACAAAGGTTTCAGCCGTTCCTGTCTTAGCACTGATTGGAACTGACTCACCTTGAGAAATGGTTCTTCCTGTCGTAAAACCACTTCCCCCGTGAACCACTTGGTAGAAACCTTCTTTGATCAATTTCATATTCTCTTCAGAAATGTTCACTTGATTCAAAACTTTGGTTTCTTTCTTTTCAATCAAGTCTCCTAGGCCACCATTTTTGTCGTTAGCATAAATACCTTCAACTAAATGCGGGGCAACCCGTTTACCATTATTCGCGACTGTAGCTGCATACTGAGCTAATTGCAAAGGTGTGTAGTTATCAAACTGACCAAAAGCATTGGTCAAGTAATTAGCAAAAGTGAATTCTTTAGGAGTATAACCTTGGGATTCTGTCGGAAGGTCCACTCCCGTTTTAGCACCCAAGCCATATTCTGCAAAAGTCTCTCTCAATTTTTCCATGGAAGAGTCTAAATTCTTCAAATCCACTCCCATATTCGGAGTATAAGGCGTCCCCATCATCTTGAGGGCAACTTGCACCATATAAGTATTTGACGAATACTCTAAGGCTTCCACAGCTGTAATATCCCGATTCCCATAACTAGTAAACCATGATGTAATTGATGACGAATCCTGACCGAAGACTATTGGTTGGTCCGTCAAGGTTTGGTTACCTGAGATAGCATTATTAGCCCAACCTGCTGTCAAAGTGGCTGCCTTAACTACTGATCCTGGTACCACGATATCTGTCACAGTTCCCAAAGAGTTCGAGCTAACAATTCCTGATTTCAAATCATGCTTAACTCCAGCCATAGCAAGAATGGCTCCAGTTTCCGGGTTCATGACAACAGCATAGGCTCCTTCAGAATAAGTGGCATTCCCTGCTGTTAATTCCGCGACAAAAGCGTTTTTTAGAATCTCATCTACACCATTTTGAAAAGCCATTTCCACAGTCAGCTTGAGATTTTTTCCCTTGCTTCCTTCAGAAATTGTGTCGATACTTTCCATGTTCCCGTTCTTGTCCAGGTGGATTTCCTTAATCGCCCGTTCTCCTTGCAGGACCGACTCATATTCTTTTTCAAGATAAGAGGTTCCCACACGGTCTTTCAAAGAATAGCCCTTCTTCAAATAGGCATCTACTTCCTCAGCTGGGATACCTGCTTTTTCACTTGAAACACTACCGATAACAGAAGCTAATGGAGTATCCAAGACCTTGCGCTCCCAGGCAGTTGAAATACTAATTCCAGTTAATTCCTTGTTACTAGATGCAATTAGAGCCACTTGTTCTGTTGATAAATCGTCCGTACGAATATTTCCCGTCTCGAAATTAGCAATCTCATTCATCTGGCTAAAGAGAAAAATAGCCTTTTTCTCCTGATCACTATAGTTAAGACTAGATACATCCACACTTTCTACAGCATTATTGTAAATTTTTGATTCAGATAAGCGATTTCCATCTGAGTCAAACTTCTTCTTCTTCGGTAGCTTGGCAACTACTTCTTGGTAAACCTCTGGATCCGCTAGATAATAATCAGCAATCTGGCGTTTTTTTAAGTCTACATCTGTCACATCCACATAATCCAGTAACTTAGTGGCAGTCTCTTTGATATCGGCAGCAGTCATCTTATTACTGCGAGTGAAGGAAACAACTTGTTTGGTCGCATTTTCAACCAAAGGCTTCCCAGATGCGTCATAAATTTGCCCACGAACCGAGCTTAGTTTTATCTTTGTTTGGCTAGCAGTTGCTAATTTTTTAGTATAAAAATCTTGGTTGAAGACTTGCATATAAGCCAGACGGCCAATCAAAGTCACAAATAATATAATCACCATTCCAAATAGGAGATTTAAGCGTCTCGGAATAGAATGGCTATCAAATTTTCTTTCTTTCTTAGGCATATTTTCTCTCATTCTAGTAAAAGTCTCTTCTATTCTACCACAAAAAGATAAAAAATAATCTGGGAAAGAAGCCCAGATTATAAGAGGAATGTCTCCTGATGGAGGAGAATCTTATCATTGGAAAAGGGGTAAATTCGCTTGGCTTCCTTCCAAATTCATAAGTTTTAAATGATTCCTCAAAGTAGCTCAGTGCCAGTCGGATCTTGCTTAATTTTTCCTGCCTTCATCAGACCACCCAGAGCTTTTTTGAACTGTCCCTTAGAAATACCAAAAGTGGCCTTGATATCTTCTGGTGAGGATTTATCGTTCAAGGTCATAAAGCCACCGTTGCTTTCTAGGTAGGTCAGAATCATTTGGGCATCATTTTCCAGCATCTCAAAAGAGCGAGGTTTAAGAGAAAGATTAAGAGTACGGTCTACTTCACGGAAACCAATGACCCGCGCATCTAAGACCTGCCCCAGACGTGGCTCTGTATAACGCTCACTTGGATGGATAAAACCCAGCATATTATTCTCCGGAAGGTAAACAAAGGTACCTGAAAGCTTCAGGCGATAGACAATAGCTGGCCAATTTTGATTTTGCATATTGTTATAGGCCGGACGAGCCAAACGTTGAAAGTCTTCCTGATAGGCCAGATTCGCCCAGATTCGGTCTTTCTTGTCTACACTCAGGCGTACATAGAGCTTATCACCCTTTTTGGGCCAAAGCTCCTTCAACTCAGGTAAAATATCCAGCGATACGACAATTTCCTTATCAGGAAGTCCAGTATCGACAAAGACACCCAAGTCCTTACGCACCTCAGTCACTGTTCCCCAGCCAAAGCTTTCTTGGGTTGCTGTTACATCTAGAGTCGTCAGGCGTAATTTTTGCTTCATATCAGTGTAGGCAAATCCCTTGACGGACTCGCCCAGCTGATGCTCGCCTTCTTCCTTAGCTAGGGCGTAGGTCTGACCATCCTTCTGGACAAAGTAAAATCGATCGTTTTCATCTATAACCAAACCCACAATAAAATTAGCAAGATTTGTATTCATTGATTCCTTCTTCTACCTTGCATTTTTTGAAGGGCAAGGATATTTATGTTAAAACAACTCAGTCAGCAGTGCCAACTGAGTGTTCATTTGATAAAATTTTAAACTTCTAATAGTTCTTTTTCTTTGTGCGCAGTCATTTCATCAATATGCTTGACGGCGTCATCTGTTACTTTTTGAATATCTTTTTCTAAAGTCTTCAATTCGTCTTCAGTGATTTCTTTTGCTTTTTCTTGCTTCTTAGCTTCATCCATAGCATCACGACGGATATTTCGAATTGCAATCTTAGCGTTTTCGCCAATTTTTTTCACTTCTTTAGCTAGGTCGCGACGAGTTTCCTCAGTCAAAGCCGGGATAACCAAACGGATAACAGATCCATCGCTGGCTGGCGTAATACCAAGATCAGACGCATTGATAGCACGTTCGATATCTTTAAGAGAAGATTTATCAAAAGGTGTCACCAAAAGAACACGAGCTTCAGGAATAGTAATAGAAGCAATTTGATTGAGCGGAGTCTCTACACCATAGTATTCAACACTGATACGGTCTAACAAACTTGCATTCGCACGACCCGCACGGACAGCTCCAAATTCACGCGCCAAACTTTGATGCGAATGACTCATTCTTTCTTTTGCTTTTTCTACAATTGCATTTGCCATAAGTTTTTTATCTCCAATTTCTTATAAATTATTTGATACTGTTGTCCCGATTTGCTCTCCAAAGACAACACGTTTGATATTTCCAGCTTCATTCATGTTAAAGACAACCAAATCGATATCGTTGTCCATAGAAAGAGTAGAAGCTGTAGAATCCATGATTCGCAATCCCTTGCTGATGACATCGCGGTGGGTCAATTCGTCAAACTTAACAGCAGTCTTATCTTTCTTAGGATCCGCATTGTAGACCCCATCAACACCATTCTTAGCCATCAAAATTGCATCTGCTTCAATTTCTGCAGCACGAAGGGCAGCTGTTGTATCGGTTGAAAAGTAGGGTGACCCAATACCAGCTCCAAAAATAACAATACGTCCCTTTTGCAAATGACGGAGTGCACGACCTCGAATGTACGGCTCTGCAACTTGTTGCATAGCAATTGCAGTCTGAACGCGAGTATCAACCCCAACTCTCTGTAGAGAATCAGCCATGACCAAAGCATTCATAACAGTCCCCAACATACCAGTATAGTCAGCTTGTACACGATCCATTCCAGCTTCGGCAGCTGGTTCTCCACGCCAGAGATTGCCACCACCGATAACAAGAGCAATTTCAATTCCTAAATCGTGAACTTCCTTGATCTCTTCAGCCATTTTTTGAACGGTCTGAATATTGATACCAACACCTTTGTCACCAGCAAGAGCTTCGCCGGACAACTTGATTAGAATACGTTTATACTTGGGTTCTACCATTTTTACACTCCTTATTTTATCTGTACTATTTTACCACATTTTATGATTTTTATATAGTTAAATCTTTTAAAATTTTCTTTTTTGATAAATCGATATTCTGCTCAATCAGTTGCAAAGAAAAAGCAGCCTTGTCAGAGGATAAGACTAGCTTAATTCAAGAGATAAACAAATATGTTAGATGATTTTTTCCTTAAGAAGGATATTGGCGAATAGCTTCTATCATTTCTTGGTATTTGTCAGTAGCAAAAATTCTTTCCGTAATTCCTTCTGTCTGAGTAGTCTCAAAAGCAAAAATCGGCTTTCCTTGTTTTTCAATCATCTCCAAAAAATCTAGAAACTTGTGGTCATGATTAATGTCTAGATAAAGATCGCAAGCCACACCTAACTGCTTCAACGGAATCGGTAGAACCAAGCGGTGCAGGCGAACATTCTCGTAAGACAAAAGACTGATCAAACGATCTGACATATCTGAGTAAGCGGCGATATGGAAAAGACAATCTGGCAAAGCTTGAATCAATTCTTTGATGCGCTCCAAAGAGTCACTATTGGTCAAGGTCAATAATTCTTTCTTGTAGACTTGGTCTAGATCTTGACCATGCTTTTCTATACCTTTAAGTGTCTTGCTCGCAATGATAGCCGTCCAATCAAGGTCATTATAAAACCACCAAACTTCCCTCAGTCTCATATTTGTTAGAAGGTTCCATGGTTTTAGAGCGGAAATATAGTGAACAATAGCTGGCAGAGGAGACAGAGGAATGTCGAAGACAAAATCATGCCCATACTGAGCGGCTCCCATATCAAAACCAATTTGGAAATTATAGCTATCCTCTAGCTCTAAGTACTGCTCCTCAAAGAGCATATTTAAAATACTCTGATCTCCTTCTAAAACCCTTTCAATTTCCCTGTCAGTCAACTCAACTAATTGTTGAGAAATATTTTCCTTTCGCCAACGCTTGTTATTTAGGAGCATGACACCAGAATTAAATCCAATCCCCAAACCAAAGGTAGCTCTTACTGCTGCAATATAGTAATCTTCCAGATCCAAATCAAACAAGTGATCTAAGTTCTGAGTGACAACCAAGTCACAATCAAGGTAAAGAGCTCGATCATCCTTCACATATTCTGGAATAAAATAGCGAGCATAGGCCATGTAGTTAATATGAGAGTAGGTTGATTCTTCCCACTTCATCCTTAAATCATCTCGTAAAAGCTTGATATCAAGTAGATTATTTCCTGTCCCTTTTACTTTTTTTCGAGTATTAATGAACCATTCTTGTGGTATATCTTGATTAAAAACATAGATAAGCAGACCTTCATGATAGCAACATAAAGACTTGATAGTTGTCTCAATTTGACGAATATAGCCATAATCTCCTGCTAAAACAATACTTTTCATCTGATTCATCTTTCCTCTATTTGCTAGTCTTATTATAGTATCTTCATTATAGCGAATTCGCTTGTTTAATTCAAACAATCCATAAGTAAACAGAGCTTTCATCAGTTTTTGCTTTGATTGCAATAAGATACCTTAACATCTTCTCTACTCATCCAAATTTAAGTATAAAATATTCACTACTCTGCTGCTCATCTTGATTATGAGCTATCTGTCTCTATTAAAATCAGCCCTATCATAAGATAGGACCGATTTATATATTACTTAATTTATTTTTCAGCGATTTCTTGCCGACGAGCTTGTCTTTTCTCTCGCTTAGCTAGTAAAGGCAAAATAATTCCCAAACTAATCAGAACAAGAGGAGTTAAAACATTGGTTAAGAGAGAGAATTTCCAACCAGCTGGATCTTGAGCATAATCCACTTTTGGAACCATCCCCAGAATACAAGCGAAAGCAGTAAAGAGGAAGCACCAAGCTCCAATAACAAAGCCAACTTTAGGATTCTTTGTTAATTTATATTCCGCATTTTTGTACTTCTTCCAAGCCTTGTTTAACAACATATAGGCAAGGAAAACCCAGAGATAACGCATCGGCATAACGATGGAGTTGAGATTGGTCATCCATTTAACCAAACCATCAATTTCTTTTATTCCAAAGATTGGCAGGATAATCAAGAGACTCACCAAAATCCCTGTTAAGATATAACCATTAATCAATACACCTTTTGAAGTGCGTTTACGCAACCAGCTTGGAACAAATTCAGCATCAGCATTATTAAGTAAAATCTGCAGAGGCGCATCGATAGAGAAAGCCAGAGCAGCAATTTGTCCGACCATATTTGTCAAGGCGTAAATTACAACCAAAAGATTACCTACACCCCAGTAATTTCCAAGTTTTTGGAAGGCTTGGTAAGCACCATTACGCATCAAATCGTCTGGAATATTACTTCCATCAAATAGCATCCCCATAGCTAGAGACCCCAAAATAGCAGAAGCCCCAACCATAACAGCCATGACAATCATTCCTTTTGGAAATTCCTTTGCGGGATTGCGGGTTTGGTTAACGTAAGGAGAAATTTTCTCAGCTCCACCGACCGCAAAGACCAAGAGAGAAATTGTTGTAAAATATGAAAAGTCAAAATTAGGAATATAGGTACTAAGCTTATCCATATTAGCCGTTGCAAATTGCATATCAGGCTTGATAAAAGGCGCACCTACAGCTAAAAGAACAAAAAGGATAGACATGATGAGCATAGCACTTCCAGCTAGACCACCAATTACCTTGAGGGTAGAAAGTCCCTTGGTAGACAAATAGAGAAAGGCTCCGAAAATTAGCAAACTCAAAATCACAATCCAATGAATGTCGAGGCTACTTAAAAAATCACCATTCCCTTGAAGAGCCCAACCAAGCGGAATCAAAACTCCTTGAGGCTTTTGCGCCAAGTAGGGAATATGCACTACCCAATAGGTCCAAGCAGCAAAATAAGCCAAGCGCTTGGTAGAAGTCTTCTCAACCCAGTCACTGACACCGCCACCACTTTCCTTAAATGTAGAACCCAGTTGTCCTACAATCAGAGCATAAGGAATGAAGTATAGAGCTAGGATAAGAATCCAGGAAACAATAACAGAGATTCCCTGCTGGGAATAGTTATTGACGACATTTCCAAGCCCCCATACCATGTTAAAGGCAATCAGGGACACCATCAGCCAAGTAAGCTGATTCTGATCTTTTTTCATCGCATCGTCTCCTTTTTATATAAATAAATTGTTTCACCATATTATATCATGTTTATCTGGACTTGTAACTAGGCTTATTGGGGGAACAGCCAGTTTTAGCATGATATTTCTTGGCCTCTCTTATACACTTAGTCTGCTAACATTGTTAAAATTTGAATAAACTTTCATGCACCAAGTAAAATATTTTGATTTTTCTCCAGAAAAAAACTCTGGCAGAACCAGAGTTTCTTATTATTTTTAAAGTGAGTTTACATCAACCTTGATACCAGGTCCTTGAGTAGTTGTGATTGTCAAGCTAGTTACGTAAGTTCCTTTAGCTGTAGCAGGTTTTGCTTTTTGGATAACTTCGTTGAAAGCTTTGAAGTTTTCAGCCAATTTATCAGCATCAAATGAAACTTTACCGATGATAGCTTGTACGATACCTGCACGGTCCGCACGGTAAGTGATTTTACCACCTTTAGATTCTTCAACTGCTTTAGCAACATCCATAGTTACAGTACCAGTTTTAGGGTTTGGCATCAAGTTACGAGGTCCAAGGACACGTCCAAGACGTCCAACAAGAGCCATCATGTCAGGTGTAGCGATAACTACATCGAAGTCCAACCAACCGTCGTTGATTTTAGCAACGAGGTCATCTTCACCAACGAAGTCTGCACCAGCAGCTTTTGCTTCTTCTGCTTTAGCACCACGTGCGAAAACAAGAACGCGAGCTGTTTTACCAGTACCGTGTGGCAATACCATTGCACCACGGATTTGTTGGTCAGCTTTTTTAACGTCGATGTTCAAGTTGTATGCAACTTCTACAGTTGCGTCAAATTTTGCAAAGTTAGTTTCTTTTGCAAGAGCTACAGCTTCTTCTACGCTGTATGCTTTTGTGCTGTCGATTTTTTCAAGAGCAGCACGAAGTTGTTTGCTTTTTTTAGCCATTTTATCTTTCTCCTTGTAATGTGGTCATATCGATTTTCATCTCCCACGTCACTCGTCTCATGATCAAGTGTATTGCGGGCAAATAGGATTATTACAATTAGTCAGTAACAGTGAATCCCATAGAACGAGCAGTACCTTCGATCATACGCATTGCAGACTCAATGTTTGCTGCGTTCAAATCTGGCATCTTAGTTTCAGCAATTTGTTGTACTTGTGCACGAGTAACAGTTGCAACTTTTGTTTTGTTAGGTGTACCTGAACCTTTTTCAACACCTGCAGCTTTTTTCAAAAGAACAGCAGCTGGTGGAGTTTTAGTAACGAAAGTAAATGATTTGTCTTCGTATACTGAGATAACAACTGGGATGATCATACCAGCTTGATCAGCTGTACGAGCGTTGAACTCTTTAGTGAATCCCATGATGTTGATACCGGCTTGACCAAGCGCAGGACCAACTGGTGGAGCTGGAGTAGCTTTACCAGCAGGGATTTGCAATTTTACAAGTTTTTCGACTTTTTTAGCCATTTTAAATCCTCCTTTGTGGTTAGGCGGTAGAATTTACTCAATAAAACTTGAGCATTACCTCCCACAAGCATGCTTATCGCATACCTTTCTATTATACACTAAAGAATTGAAAATGCAAGAATAATTCTCTTCTTTTTTAACTTTTTTTGTGATAAAATATAGCTATGATGTTATTAAGAATTGCTGCTGTTTTATTTATTTTTTTAACTATTGCTTTATCTATTATTTTAATTAAATTTTTACGTTTAAAACGCTTTGGTCTTAACTTTGCAGATCTAGCCTTCCCAATGTTCTTTTTGGAATTCTATATTATTTCTGACCGAGCATACTACCATAGCATGTTGCCACAGCTGGTCTTGGCTTTATCTGCCTTGGCAATCGGAATTACGGTCTATTTTCTCAAGAAAAAGCAGACTTTCTACTATCCAAAATTTTTGAAATTTTTTTGGCGAGCTGGCTTTATGTTGACATTCTTTTTATACCTAGCGATGGTCATTGGCCTCTTTTTAGCAAAATAAAATGAAGTTGGGATTTTCCAACTTCATTTTATTTACGTTTTTTGTACAGAGCTACTGCCTTGTTAGTTAAAAACTGGAAGAACCATATCAGTCTTTCCAAAAGTAACGAAAGCAAGACAGTCATTAGAATCGCTGCGATTGATAGGCCACTCAAATTAAAGATGCGAGGTAAGAGCAAAGCTGCTAGACTAATACCTGCTATATTGAGGAGCATAATTCCCATCTTAATCCGATTCAGTGGTCTTATGAGTTTATACATGATTGTAAAACCGACCACCGCTAGCAAGATGATCGAACTTGTACTGATTTCCTTAGGAGAAAGTCCAAGCCAATGACCACAATATACTGCCACTAAAACCGCTAGATAATCTACAATTGCAGCAGGCAAGGCATTTTTCAAAACCGTCTCTAAAAAGCGTCCTCTAATCCGTGCCTTATTGGACTCTAAAGCCAGCAAGAATCCGGGTATCCCAATTGTAAAACCACTGATCAGGGACATCTGCGAAGCTTGCAAAGGATATGTGAAGGCAAATATGGTCGAAGTCAGCGCTAATAAGATAGAAAATATATTTTTAACTAGAAAAAGACTGGCTGAACGTTGGATATTATTAACCACCCGTCTTCCTTCTGCAACGATGTGGGGCATATGGGAGAAATCTGAGTCCAGCAAAACCACTTGCGCTATCTGCTTGGTTGCATCATTCCCAGATTCCATCGCAATGCTACAATCAGCCTTTTTCATAGCAAGAATATCATTAACACCGTCTCCTGTCATGGCAACATTATGGCCTTGACCTTGTAATGCCTGAATCAATTTTTGCTTCTGCTCTGGACTGACCCTACCAAATACTGTATGTGTTTCTGCAGCTTGAATGATCTTTTCATCCGAATCCAAGCTTCTAGCATCGATATAGTTTTCTGCATGAGGAATCTTTGCCTTCTTAGCAACTGCGGCGACAGTAATTGGATTATCTCCTGAGATAACCTTAACTGTCACACCTTGTCTTTCAAAATACGAAAAAGTTTCAGCAGCATTTTCTCGAACAGGATTTTCCAAAAGGATAAACAGAAGCGGACTAACAGGGGCCTCCAAGCTAGCTTCTAAGTTTGAGCCCTCATAGAGTCCAAAAACTAGCACTCGGCTCCCTTCTTCTGCTGCATCTTGAAAATAAGATTGATAATGTTCCAAATCTTGTCGAAGGACATACTCTGGAGCTCCTAAAACAAAGGTCCCTTGGTCAAAAGATACTGCTGCATATTTATTTTTAGAGCTAAACGGATACTGCCGTTTAATGGACCAGGCTTGTCCACTTTTTTTTATCCCAGGATAAGCTCGCATGGTCTCAATTGTATCATTGGCGTCCTGGCTAGCCTCAAGATATTGACCCAGTGCTTCCAAGGCAACTTCTTTTTGATCCCCTACTGGAAGCAACTGGCTAACAGCCATTTCATTTTCTGTAATAGTCCCTGTTTTATCTACACAAAGAACATCAACACGCGACAGAGTCTCAATACCCTTCATACTGTTTAGAAGAACTTTCTGTTTGGCTAGGCGAACAGCCCCCAAAACTAGGGCAAGCGTCATCAGGAGATAGAGTCCCTCCGGAATCATTCCCACAATAGCACCGACTGTTGAAGTCACACTGACTTGCAGAGTTTCTTGATTACTGATAAAACTGCGGAAGAAAAGCAAGAGTCCTAAAGGAATAATCAATATCCCAATGATCTGCACTAGGCGATTGACAGCATGAACCATCTTGGATTCTTCTACACCGCTTATTTCTTTGGCTTCTTTAGCTAGCTGGTTTATGTAAGCCTGGTCTCCTACTTTGTCCAGTCGAGCATAGGCTTGACCAGCAACTACGAAGCTACCAGACAGGACCTCATCTCCCGGATTTTTTTCAATCTCATCAGCCTCACCCGTCAGCTGGGATTCATTTACTTTCAAGCTTCCTGAGAGAATTTGTCCATCGGCATAAATCTGATTCCCAGCAGAAAATTTAACCACATCGTCCTGAACAAGTTCTTCAACTGAAACTATTTGCTCATTCCCATCTCGAATCACATTTGCTGAGAAAGTATGTAAGAATTTCATTTGGTTGAGAACTTTTCTAGCTCTCAATTCCTGAAAAATCCCAATCAAAGAATTAATGACAACGATAGGAACAAAGAGGAGATTATTCCATGACTGAACTACAACCAAAAGAATAGCCAATACAAGAAAAATAAAATTAAAATAGGTGAAAATATTGGACCGAACAATCTGCCAGGTTGTTCTTTCTGTAGAGATGGTAACCTGATTAGTCAGACCTTTTTGGCGACGTTCTTCAACTTGAGCTTGACTAAGTCCTTGAAATTGATTCTGATGCATAGAGTTTTCCTTATTGATTTTGCTTTACTTATTGTAGCAAAAACAGGGCAACATTTCTTCAGACTTTAGGCTGAAGTATGGATATTTAAAATTGCCCTTGTAAAATAGAATTACATTTTCATTCGTGAATTTCCAGAGGCAGACCATCCGGATCAAAGAAGAAAGCCATCCTACGGCCGTCGAAGTCGTCATAGCGCAACTCTGTATGGGGAATCTCCAAACGGTCAAATTCCGCTAAGCATTCTTCGACATTTGTCACTCGGAAGGCCAGGTGCCGCAGACCTGTATGCTCAGGATGCGGCAAGGCTGGCCGCTTGGGTGCTTCTTTCTTGATGAAAATCTCTAGAGTTAGATTTCCCTTGCGGATATTAAAGAGAATATCCTGCTTGTCTGGCCGGTGGTGCTCATCCAGCTGCTCAAAGCCCAGCTTGTCTACATAAAACTCCCTGGTCTTGGCATAGTCATGACCAATGATGGCTATGTGGTGAATAGTGTCCAGTTTCATACCTTCTTTTCCTTTCCGTTGAGTGAGTAGAGAAAATCTGCCGGCTGACTGCTGGCAGATTTGTTTTTATCAAATGATTATCTTGCTAGCAGACTAGTGAAATTAGAATTAATTTGTCTGCAAAACTTTTCTCGGCTTGGTGCCTTCGGCTGGACCGATAACGCCCGCTGCTTCAAGTTCTTCCATAAGACGTGTAGCTCGGTTAAAGCCGACCGAGAGGCGCCGCTGGATCATAGAAGCGCTGGCCTTCTGAGTTTCGATAACCAAGGCCTTGGCTTCTTCAAAGAGCGGATCACCTTCATCAGCGCCACCGCCAGACTCCATATCGCTTTCAGATACTTCACCGGGATCAAAGCTATCGTCATAATCCGCTTCAGCTTGGTTCTTGACAAAGGCTACGATTCGCTCAACATCTTCATCTGAGATAAAGGAGCCCTGCAGACGAACCGGATGGTTTTCATCAATGGGCTTAAAGAGCATATCCCCACGCCCCAAGAGCTTCTCTGCTCCATTTTCATCTAGAATGGTACGACTATCTGTCCCGCTGGATACAGCAAAGGCAATCCGAGATGGCACATTGGCCTTGATCAGACCGGAGATAACATCTACTGATGGTCGCTGGGTAGCCAGAATCATGTGAATTCCAGCCGCACGCGCCTTTTGTCCCAGACGAATAATAGCATCTTCTACTTCTTTGCTGGCTACCATCATAAGGTCAGCCAGCTCATCCACGATGACGACGATTAAAGGTAGGGGCACCTGCTTGTATTCTGATTGGGCATTGTACTCGGCTACTTTAGCATTGTAGCCAGCAATATTACGGGCACCGACCTTAGAGAAGAGTTCATAACGATTTTCCATCTCATCCACAACCTTCTGCAAGGCACGACTGGCCTTGCGAGGATTGGTCACAACAGGGATAAGCAAGTGGGGAATGTCATTATAAACGGACAGCTCCACCATCTTAGGATCCACCATCATAAACTTGACTTCATCGGGTCTAGCCTTCATGAGAATGCTGGCGATAATGCCGTTGACAGCCACAGATTTACCCGATCCAGTAGAGCCCGCTACCAAGAGGTGAGGCATCTTAGCCAGGTCAAAGGAGCGGACAGAGCCGTTGACAGCCTTCCCAAGTGGGATTTCTAGGAGCTTGCTGGCATCCGTCTTCGACTGTTCCCAAAGTTCTCGGAAAGTCACGGTCGCAACTTCAGAATTGGGCACTTCAATCCCGACCAGGGATTTCCCAGGAATTGGTGCCTCAATCCGTACATCCTTTGCAGCTAGGGCAAGAGCCAAGTCATCAGCCAGATTGGAAATCCGATTGACCCGAACACCAACAGCTGGCTTGACCTCGTACTTGGTGACGGAAGGGCCGATTTCAGCCCGCTCAACAGTGGCCTTGATGCCAAAGCTAGCAAAAGTTTCTTCCAAGATCTTGATGTTTTCACGAACAATCCGCTTCTCTTTAGACTGATTCTTTGGTTTATCAGGCGCAAAGAGGTTAATGGTCGGTAGCTTATAATCCAAACTTTCTTTGGCTGTGAAGTCTACCTCAACATCTGTGTCCGCGTCTGCTTCTTCTGACTCCTGCTGAATTTTTAAATCTTGAACTTCTTCTAGTTCAAATTCTCCTAAATCTTCATATCCCTCTTCTTCAATGACAACGGGAGTTCTTACATGATTTTCATCATCCAAAATTTCGCCTGTTTCCAAATCGACTTCAGGTCCTTCTTGCTCCACTTCAATCGCCTGCATTGCCTCTAAAGCAGCCTGTTCTTCTTTTTCAATAAAACGCTGTTGTCGCTTTTCTTCACGTTTTTCACTAAGACGGTGGAATGTTTCAACCAGCTTTTCAGAAATATCGTAAATGGTCCAAGGACTGATTAGTAGAGCACCTACTAAAATAAAGAGAATACCAATAAAGTAAGAACCAAAATTTGAAAAGAGAAAAGAGATGGGTAAGTGCAAGAGTGATCCTAATAAACCACCACCAGCAAATGAACTAACTTTAAATGCAGTTAAATCAGAAAAAATTCTGGCTAAAGTGCTGGACAAGACTTGACCTTTGAGTGATAAGACATCTACAAAGTAAGCTTGATAGATTAAAAGTAAACCAACAAAAATGCTAATAAAACCTGAAATCAGACCTTCGCGCTTGCTTAACCATTTGAAAAAGAAAAGATAAATCAAAGTCGCTACAATTGCTAAGTATGCCAAGCTACCAACCACTAATCGAATCAGATTGTAAATAGTCACCCCAAAAACACCTAGTTTTAAGGCAGCAAAAAGAAGAATGAAGGCCAAGCCAAAACTCAGTAACATCCTTTTAATAGCTCTTTGTCTTTCTAATTCTGCTTTTGTTGGCCGACGTGTTGTTCGGCCTTTTTTCGTATTTTTACTATTTGCCATAACCTTTATTATACCACAATAACTATAGACAAGAAACGATAAATTTTACGCTTTGACACACTTAATCTTCACCTTTAATAATTCTTACGAAAAGAAAAAAACCAGCTTAGCTGGCTTGGGATTTTAAAAGATCAAGTCTTCTTTTAGTCTTGGGTTGCTCCCTCTTCTGGCATAACGAACCAGCAAACTGCATAAGCAAGAACCCCTGTTCCAAGAGCACACACTGAAATAATCCACAGTACGCGAACAAGTGTAGGATCTACGTTGAAATATTTAGCTAAACCAGCACAAACACCAGCAATTTTTTGATTCTTAGTATCTCGTGTAAGTCTTTTCTCCATGGAAAGTGCTCCTATTAATTTTTATTTTTTTCATTTTACCATAATCTTCTTGTATGCACAACCTTTCAGGTAAAGATAAGAACTAGCATCTCATCGCCTTACATTAGATTCTAATTAGACTCTTGTCGCTTTCATCAAAATTCTCACCTTGTCCTTCCCTAGATAGCGTCAGAAAGATTTTAGGAATAAAACAAAAATTATGACCAACTAAATAAAGGCCCTAGTGATTAGCTAGATTTCACAATCGCAACTTTTTCGTTAATACGTTTCTAATCTAGTATTCTAAACATTATTTTGTTAAACTTGATGAATAGAAAAATTAAGGGGTTGCTTATGAGAGCTGGCGTTCTTATCTATCATCCCAAACTAAATAGCATTCTGACCATTTATCGATATAAAAATGGACAACACTACTACGTCCTTTCAGGTGGGCAAATTGAGGAGAGTGAGAGTCCAATCGAAGCTGCTATAAGAGAAATCAAAGAAGAAGTCCAGCTTATTTTTAAGTCAGAAGACCTAAAACCTGCCTTCACTTATGACTCTGACGATAATCAACACATTTATTTCTGGACAATCTATACGGGCTTAGAAAACTTAACGATAGGTGGTGAGGAAAAGGAACGCAGTCATTCTCAAAACCTATATGAAGCTAGGTGGATCAACCTTTCTGACTTCCCTCATCTTCCTTTCAGACCAAAAGCTTTGCAAGTAAGGATCCTTTCTTTTTTAACAAGATTTGAAAATCGTTGATCTTTATAGTAAAATGTGAGTAGTTTCTATTTCAGAAAGGATCATGATGAAAAAAATAATTATTTTGGGTCTATCAGCTAGCCTTTTGTTAGCAGGCTGTACTAGTATCCAACGTGTCTTGCGGGGTGATGAATATGTAGACTCTAGCCTAGCAGCTAGTGCAAGCAGTGCTGAAGCCAGCAAAAAAGAAGCTGAAATCAAGGAAGCATTGACAAATAAGAATGCCAACTTCCCTCAACTATCAACCAAAGTTGCCAAAGATGAAGCGAAAGTTAAAATCGTAACGACAGCTGGTGACATCACTCTCAAACTCTTTCCCAAATATGCACCTCTAGCAGTTGAAAATTTTCTAACTCATGCCAAAGAAGGCTATTATGATGGAGTTATCTTCCACCGCGTCATCAAAGGCTTCATGATTCAAGGTGGTGACCCTAAAGGAAACGGTACAGGTGGGGAGTCAATATGGTATGGAAAGAATCAAAAAATTGACACAGGAAAAGGCTTTAAGAATGAAACTTCTGCCTACCTATATAACCTCCGCGGGGCTCTATCTATGGCCAATGCAGCATCTGATAATACTAACGGCAGTCAATTCTTTATCAACCAAAACCAGACAGACAGCTCAAGCAAATTATCTGAAAGCAAATATCCAGCTCAGATTATTAAGGCATACAAGAAAGGTGGAAATCCTTCTTTAGATGGTGATTATACAGTCTTCGGCCAAGTCATAGACGGCATGGATATTGTTGATAAGATTGCCGAAAGCGAAACTGATGAAAACAATAAACCTAAAAACGAGATCAAGATTCAAAAGATCGAAGTGATCAAGGATTACAACTTTAAAAAATAATCCTCTAGTTTAACTAAGAAAGGAATAAATTCATATGATTATTTGGGGTTACAAAGGCTATAAAAAAGAACTAGGACATACTCAGTCTGCTATCCAATGTGGAAACTGTCAACAAACTGCTCCTTGGGATCTTATTGAAACAGGTCGGAAATTTTCCCTCTACTGGATTCCTCTCATCCCTTATGGTAGAAAATATTATGTACTCTGCCCTGTCTGCGAATATGGCAAAGAGATTGAAAAACAAGATATTAATGAATATTTAAATTATTAAGTTCAAAAAGAGGTTGGTCAGTATATGACCAGCCTCTTTCTCTTTTATCTAAAAAACAAAATACTTTTTCTACAGAAAAAATCTTTATGTCAATTGATTGAAGTCCCAAATCTGATCCATCCAACCTTCGTAGAAATCAGGCTCATGGCAGACCATGAGAATGCTACCCTTGTATTCTTTCAGAGCTCGCTTGAGCTCCTCTTTGGCATCGACATCCAGGTGGTTGGTCGGCTCGTCCAGCACCAGAACATTATTTTCTCGGTTCATGAGAAGACACAGGCGGACTTTGGCCTGCTCTCCACCTGAAAGGACTTGAATCTGGCTCTCGATGTGCTTAGAAGTCAAGCCACATCTAGCTAGAGCCGCTCGCACTTCAGCCTGATTGAGGGACGGAAAGGCGTTCCAGACTGCTTCCAGCGGTGTCTGACGATTGCCACCTTCAACTTCCTGCTCGAAATAGCCCAACTCCAGATAGTCCCCGCGCTCAACTTGACCTGCGATAGGTGGGATAATACCAAGCAGACTCTTGAGTAGGGTTGTTTTCCCAATCCCGTTTGCCCCGATAATCGCTACCTTCTGATTGCGTTCAAAAGTCAGATTAAGGGGCTGGGTCAGCGGTCGATCATAACCAATCTGCAAATCCTTGGCTTGGAAGATAAAGCGACCAGGTGTCCGGGCAGGCTTGAAGTCAAAGGAAGGCTTAGGCTTTTCACTTTGCAGCTCAATAATGTCCATTTTATCCAGCTTTTTCTGGCGGGACATAGCCATATTACGGGTCGCCACTCGGGCTTTGTTGCGAGCCACAAAGTCCTTGAGATCCGCAATTTCCTTCTGCTGGCGCTCGTAGGCTGCTTCCAGCTGAGATTTTTTCATCTCATAGACCTCTAGGAACTGGTAATAATCACCAGAATAACGGGTCAGTTGCTGATTTTCTACATGATAGACGATATTGATCACGTCATTCAGGAAAGGAATATCATGCGAGATGAGAACAAAGGCATTTTCATAGTTCTGTAGGTAGCGCTTAAGCCAGTCAATATGTTCGGCATCCAGATAGTTGGTTGGCTCGTCCAAAAGCAGGATATCAGGTTTTTCCAGAAGTAGCTTAGCCAAGAGAACCTTGGTCCGTTGCCCACCAGATAGCTCCGTCACATCGCTTTCCATACCATAGTCCATAACACCTAGTGCCCGCGCAACTTCGTCAATCTTAGCATCTAGGGTATAGAAATCTCGGCTCTCCAAGCGGTCCTGCAGCTCACCCACTTCTTCCATAAGGGCATCAACATCGGCTCCTTCTTCAGCCATGCTCATATAGATGTCGTTGATGCGGCTTTCTGTCTTGAAAAGTTCGTCAAAGGCTGTGCGCAAAACATCACGGACAGTTTGGCCCTGCTCCAACACAGCATGCTGGTCCAGATAGCCAGCCGTCACATACTTGGACCACTCGACTTTACCTTCGTCCGGTAGCATTTTACCTGTCACAATGCTCATAAAGGTTGATTTCCCCTCGCCATTAGCACCAACAAGGCCAATGTGCTCACCCTTGAGCAAGCGGAAAGATACATCCTCAAAAATAGCCCGGTCACCAAAACCGTGGCTAAGATTTTTTACTTCTAAAATACTCATCTTTTTCTCCTCTATCATTGATTGCAGTCCCTTGATTATACCATCAAAAGGGATTTTTTGGCAAGAATAGAAAAAGACCGACTAGGTCGATCTTACTCTAGATTAACTCTTTTAAAAACTGAATCAGGGTTTCTGCCGAGCGTTTACCAGCTTCAATAATAAATTCATCAAAAGTGACATTTGCATCATGACTAGCTGTGTCGCTCATTGCCCGAATAACCATAAAAGGCAGGCCAATCGAATGTGTGGCTTGAGCAATAGCTGCACCTTCCATCTCGACAGCCAAGACATCTGGAAAATGTTCCTTGATACGATCAATCTTTTCTTGACCAGCAACAAAGCTATCGCCTGTCGCAATCAAACCTACCCTTGCCTTTTGATGGGTCTTGTCTAAAATTTTCTTCATTTCAGAGACCAGATAGCGACTAGCCTCAAAATAGAGTGGCTGGCGAGCCATCTGACCATAGTCATAGCCGAAGGCTGTCACGTCCACATCATGGTAGACCAGACGATCTGCGACCACCACATCACCGATAGCCAGACCTTCAGCCACCGCTCCAGCTGAGCCTGTATTAATGACAGCAGTAACCTTGAAATCATTGACCAGAACAGCCACACTCATCGCAGACATGACCTTTCCAATTCCGCTCTCAACCAAGACTACTTCATGACGGCCAATAGAACCCGTATGATAGACATGTCCCAATCGAAGATGCTTTTCTGGATTTTCTAAATGCTCCAGCAATACTTTTAACTCTTCGGGCATAGCCGCGATAATTCCAATTTTCATTATTTCCAACCTTTTCTAAAAAAGCGAAAGCCTTAGGCTTATCGCTTATTTTTATAGCCAAATAATGGCTGCAATCAAAACCACCAACAGGAGAATAATCCACAACAAAATTTTATTGAGTTTAGCTTGAAAGACCCCTCGCTTCTGATTTTCAATGCGTCGGCTTTTCACAACTTCCCGATCAACTTCAATTTGCATGGTGTCCTGATTAAACTCTCCTTGCGGTGTAGCATAACCAAATCTTCCTTGATCAGTTCTAATAATCTTAGTTTCCTCATCATCCACGAGAGGAGGATCCGATATGACTTCACCACGGTTAGCCCGCTCGATGATTTCATCAGTTAATAAAGGTCTTCCCATAGGTTTTCCCCCTATCTTTGATTTTCCTGCATTTCCCAATATTGAAGAGCCATGATGGTCTTGGCATCGCAGATGTCACCGTTTTGCAGCAACTGATGTGCCTCCTCCAGACTGACTTCAAAAAGTTGCAAGGTTTCATCTTCGTCCTGAGGACGAGGATTTTCTACTTTTGTCAATTGGCTAGCTTTATATAGCTTAATCTTTTCATTGCAAAAACCAATAGCAGAATAAAAATCATAAACTAGCTCTAGCTGACCTGTGTAACCAGTTTCTTCTTCTAATTCTCGAAGGGCAGCTGCATGCGGATCTGCATTTTCTCCCACTTCTAGCTTACCAGCTGGAATTTCATAAGAAGTTGCCTCAATAGCCTTGCGGTACTGCTTAACGAGGATCATCTTATTTTCAGGAGTAATAGCAATCACAGCCACCGCTCCATTATGAAAAATCAAATCTCGTTGTGCCTGGCCTTTCCCTTCTGGCAGCTCTACCTGGTCCTGAACCACTTTAAAAATCGGTCCCTGATAAATCTCCGTCCGTTGGACGGTTTTTTCTTCAAATTCCATGATTAAACCTACTTATTTTGAGGGTGATGAGGAAGACGCTTAGCATAATCTTCCTTGTTAATCTGACGGCCACGTCCCAGAGCAATTGCATCTGCTGGCACATCCTTCGTAATAGTAGAACCTGCACCGACCAATGAGTTGTCACCTAGCTCAACTGGAGCAATAATGGTCGAGTTGGAACCGACAAAGACATTGTCGCCAATGATAGTCTTGTATTTCTTCTGACCATCATAATTAACCGTAATCGTACCTGCACCAAAGTTTACATTAGCACCAACTTCAGAGTTTCCAATATAGGTCAAATGACCAGCCTTGGTATTTTCTCCAATTGACGATCCTTTAACTTCTACAAAGTTGCCAACATGGACATCCTTGGCCAGACTAGAACCTGGACGAATGTGAGCGTAAGGCCCGACCGTCACTCCATCTGCCACACTTGACTCTTCAATCATAGAGTTGTTGATAATAGTCCGCTCTCCAATGACAGAGTCCACGATATAGGTACCATTGGTCAGGATCGTCTCTGACCCAATTTTGGTTTGACCTTTCAGGGTCACATTTGCTTCAACTTGAACTTCAGGCGCAATTTCCACATCCACATCGATATAGGTCGCATCTGGATTGACAAAGCTGACACCGTTGACCATATGCTGCTGGTTAATCCGACGACGCATGACACTCTCAGCTGTAGCCAAAGCTACCCGGTCATTAACCCCCAGACTTTCATCAAAGTCTTTGAGCGTATAAGCGCCGACTTTTTCTCCATTTTCGCGGAAAATGCCAATCACATCCGTAATATAGTATTCACCTTGGGCATTATTGGTATTGATATTTTTGAGGGCTTCAAAGAGTCGAGCATTGTCAAAGACGTAAGTCCCAGTATTGATTTCCTTGATCTGCTGCTCAAAGTCAGAAGCATCCTTCTGCTCAACAATTTTCAAAACTTCTCCGTGCTGGTTGCGAACGATACGGCCGTAGCCAAAAGGATTGTCTGCTTCTGCTGTCAAAATGGTCGCAACATTCTTGTGGTTGATATGGAAGTCAATCAGGTTTTTCAAGCTTTCTCCTGTAATCAGGGGAGTGTCGCCAGCAATGACTAGCGTCTGACCCGTCAGATTTTCCAAAACAGGCTCTGCCATCATAACGGCATGTCCCGTTCCCAGTTGCTCAGTCTGACGAACAAACTCAGTCTGACCTGCCAAGACTTGCTCCACCAGCTCGGCCTTGTGACCGATAACTGTCACGGTCTTTTCTGGATTAATGGCATTGACACTGCGGAAAACATGCTCTAGCATAGAAATTCCTGCCACCTTGTGCAGTACCTTTGGTAAATCCGACTTCATGCGAGTACCTTTACCCGCAGCCAAAATAATCGCGTAATTTGTCATAAAACAACTCTTTTCTGTAAGATAGTACCATTATTATACCACTAAAAGAAAATTTTTAAAAATACTATGCGAATTCAAAATAAACTCTACTCTTCATTCAAGGGATAAATCTTGCGAAATTCTTCTAAGACGACACCCATTTCTTGGGAAAACTCCAAACCAGCTTCCGCTAGACTCTCCGTGAAAAATGCCTCATGGACTTGCTGCCAGTAGGCCAAGGATTTATCTCCTTCTCCTTCCTTAAAGGCGTGTTCGGCTGAAACCTCATTAAAAGGTACCACAGAGACTTTGGTGATTTCAATGATACAGACTGCCTTGTCCTGACTGTCTAAAATGACATCAAAGCTTCCTGCCTGCGGCAAGGGCTCATTTTCAAGCTTATAGAACTCATAGGCCGAAGACGTCGCTGTCTTCTCACCACATAGCACTAAGTCAGCAAGCTCATCTGCCGAAGCACCGAAGGCCCAGGCGTCAATCGTATCGCCAATTTCTGGATTGATTTTCTTATATGCTTGCCACATTTCTTTTGGAGTCATCACTTCTCCTGTCTTTCTAAAATGAAAATTATTGTTTATAAAAATTCTTCCTACAAAACTGTATCTTTATCAAAATCCATAAAGTCATCATGCTCATAATAGTAAAGTAGAGCCTTTAAACACTCTTGATCAGTCGCTTCTGCTTTCTGCTCCATGACTGATAAGAGAACATCTACAAAATCTTCACCATAATAAATCATCTCCAGCTCTCTTACTTGATCTGGATAAACGTCCTTATTATCCACTACTTGAGGATAATCAGCAAGCAAGTAGCTGTCCTGAAAATTCAGTTCTCCATTTTCCTTAGCATATAAACAGAAATCATCATCTAGCTCTTCTGATTTTACAGCCTCCATGATATCTTTTAAGAAATAGGTTTGGTTTTTCTTCATTGGTTAAAAGTCCCTTTCCATTCATAAGCCGGATAAGCTCCTAGACACTGATAGCCCAAGCTTTCTGCGACCTTCTTGGAAGCTTCATTGTGCGCATCCCATAGAGGAAAGAGCGAGCGATGCTGCGCTTCTATAATCATCCGGGCGCCCAAGATTTTGGCCAAGCCCTGCCTTTGGTAGGCTGGCTTGGTAGCAATTTCAATCTCAAGAGCTCTATGATAGACCAATCCTGTCGATACAGCAGCGATGATTTCCTTATCTGAATAGATTAAAAAACCAAAGCCACCCGACGCTTGAAAATGGTCAAAATCAGAAAAATCACCCTGCAAATCCTGAGACCAAACTTCCCCAGCCAAACGCTCATAACTTTCCTTATCAATCGGACAAAGGTAGTAGTTTGCAGGTAGCCTGCGCAGCCATTTCTCCAAAGCCTCTGTATCAAAATCAGCCCTATCCAAAAAAGCGTAGCGAGTAAACTGCTGCAACTCACTCTGACTATCAAAAAATTCTCGCCAGCTGAAATCCTCAGAGATGATAATCTTATCAGCCAGACCATACTGGCTACTATAATCCTGCCAAAAATCCAAATCCACCTGACCAGCCGGAAAGATGAAATTTCCTAGTTGGTAAAGGCAGGATGTCTCAGGCGCGTTCATAAAGAACTGCCCTAGACCAGCATCCAAACCGTAAAGTACCATATTTTTTGTCCAGGATTGGAAAAGATTCTTAGGTTTTTTCATTGTTCGTATCCTTCATTCACTTACTTCAAACTCCAGCCGCCGTCGATTTTGATAATCTCGCCCTGCATAGCAGCTGCCTTGCCACTGGCTAGAAAGAGGCTGACGTCAGCTACTTCCTGAGGATCCAGCCAGCGCTTAATCGGCGTTTCCTCAGCAACCCAGTCAGCTAGGCCTCCTGGCTCAAAATCTGCAGCAGTCATGGCTGTCTTAACAGCGCCTGGCGCCAAGCCAAAGACTTGGATATTTTTATCCGCATAGTCTAAGGCTATCTGCTTGGTCAGGCCAGCCAAGGCATGCTTAGAGGCCGTATAGGCAGCACCGCCTCCGCCAGCCAAAAAGCTAGCAATCGAACACATATTAATGATGATACCAGACTTTTTCTCCAGCATTTTCTGCAGGTAAAATCGGGTGATTTTCATGGTAGCGGTCAGATTAAGCGCAAAAATCTGATCCCAGTCCTCATCACTGGTCTCGTGCAGGGGACGATAATCGTCCAAGATTCCTGCTGTATTGCAGAGAATGTCTACCTCGGGCAAGCTGGTGAAGAGTGGCGTCAAATCACCTGTCAAATCCAACTTGACGAAACGAAGCTCATTTAGAAAGCCAGGATTTTCATCCTTATCCACCCCGTAAACCCGGTAGCCATTTTCCAAAAAGCTCTGGGCTTGAGCTCTACCAATACCAGAGCTAACCCCCGTCACTAGTACTGTCTTAGTCATCTACTTCCACCCAATCTGTCGCAAGAACATCACAAGGAGTCGGACTCCACATGGAGAAGCCCTCCCCCTCACCTGAAACATTGATGAGAAAATATGGTGTCACTTCAAGAGCCACCCCATTTTGCTCAATCGTGTCAAAGAGCTGGACGTAGTTTTCTGCTCCGCCCCAGCCTGTACGCACATATTTTTTCTTGGCCTTAAGGCCTGGTAAAATTTCTTCAAATGTCATGGTTTTCTCCTTTGTTTTATTGATATTTACTTACAAATTTACTACTTAGCATTAGAAATTATATTAGACGATGATGAATCTTGCGCAATCTGGTTCTCTGGTTGAGATATGAAATTTTGTCCAAGATTGTGCTCATTATTCTGCTCCAAACTTGCCATTATAATATTTCTGAATATCTTCATAGCTCATGATTTTTGTGTCCTACCCTTCAGTGCTCCACTTACCCGGCAAGTATAATTCATCATAAACAGATACTCCTGTTTTCAAAAATTCTGTTTCGAGTTCAATGAGCTCCTTACCATTTGTAATGGCCCCATTCTCTGATTGAATTACCTTATAAGCAAAGCTGTTCTTTTTAGAAAATAGCTTGAAGGCTGACGAGTTAGAATTTCTTAAATTGATGTCCCCCTTATAATCTTCAGATTTCCAAAATCCATTATCAAAAGGTTCCACACCTGCTCTAAGAGCCTCTTTCGTGTCCAACATGAGATCTATTTTATTTTTCTCATTCAACTCTTGCTCAGTTTTCTCAGCATCTATTTTAAGGTTTTTTAAATTTAGTAAAAAATATCGATATTTTTTCTGTTCAGTTATTGAAAGTACAACATAGTCGTTGTCACCTATTCTTCTAAGGGTTGGTAAAGTCCCATGCAACTCAATATTGTCATTTTTTAAATAGTTGACCATCAATTTCCAAACGTCAACTTCTTTTTTAGTAGCTTTTTTATTGGTTAAATCAAAGATATCTAGATAGGCGTATTCATCTGACTTCATTTTTTTAGACGGAACAACCCCTCTCACTCGCTCCCTGTGCCTAACCAAATAGTTTGAATTTACCCTAACCCAATCTGATGAATCCGGAGACGCAATTGATTCTTTACGTTCTTTTTCATCAAATTTCCATTCAACAACGATACCGTTTTTATTATGAATAAATTCAACATTTTGAATATCTGCATTAGCATTATAAATTGTATATTGATAAGATTCTTTTTTATTACTTGATTTCTTATTTTTCTCTTTTGAAGAACAAGCTGAAATAAACAATATAGATATTAAACAAATAATAAATTTACATATCTTATTCAGATTTTTTGTCATCTAGTGTCCCCCTCCTGCTTAACAAATCATTTTCCTCAGATTCAATCACCATGGTTTCCATCGATCACTATAATCAGAAAGTTCAATTTTATCATGTCTAATCTCATAGCAGGTTGTTGATGAGAAGTTCCCAATTACATTAGCTAAATAGGGAGTAGAAAGTATTTTATAATCTCTATTGAATATTATATCAGTGTCGGGAGATAAAAGTATCAGATCAACTTTTATTACGCTATCTAGTTTCCCAAAAATTGAGATTCTACCAATCAGTAAACCATTTGATTATAAACTAATTCAGACAAGGGAAAAATACCATACCGATTCTAACGGAAATATAGCGATAGTCGATCTTTTCCAATTTCGTATTGATATCCTCTAAGAGCTACACTGTCTTATGATGATTCACCTTTGAATCGAAAAGGCGTATAACTTTTTTTAGCGAAAGAAACTTTTTAAATTCTGTATGGCATACTCACTCTTTACCTATAGTATCTGAGTATTTCACTTTTAAATTCCCCATATTTTCTTTGGAATAGCGCTGACTTCCCTCTTTAAACCAAATATCTAGAAAATAGGTGTAGAGAATTTGATCAGATTTTTCTGCAAACCAAGCCTGATCAATATCGTAATCCTTCAGATAGTCCAATATCTCCTCTTTTGAAACTAGACTCTTACGCGGGGGCTCTCCCCCTCCAATAGAGCGATAAATTTCATCTGTTGTCCGGACATATCCCCTTTTTTTAGATTGATTAATAAAAGCTTGAACAGTGAAATCCGAAACTTTGGAGAAAGCAATGGAAACATTTTGTTTAACGAAGCCATCCTCATATACATAGTCAATGTTGAGATAAGTATCTCCTGATAACTTTTTACTATACAGAACAGCAAGCAGACCATCGGAATTGATATATAGCTGCAAATCTTCATCATCTGCCAACCTAGGTTTGGCACGACGATAGTATATCCAGGCCGGCTCACCTACATATGCCGTATTACTTCTTATAATCTTACTCATATCTGGTAATCCTAGAATATTTTTATAATGAACACTCGCATAATAGATTTCATCAATTGGGTTTTTAAGTGAGTCATAGTCTCGATATCTCAAAAAACCAAAGACACAGAGACCTGCTATAAGGAGGGTGAAGAGACTTAGGATAATTTTTTTCATATTAGTTTGCTCCTTCTGTGATCAAATCATTGCATTGTATCTCCTAATACCATTAGGGCCGGAAGAAGCAGAAAAATAAGTATCTATCTTTCATCCTATCCTCCTCTCACTTCTCTTCCTTAAATATCACTTTCCCCTGCTCATACTTCCGCACAGCTAAGAACCAGCGGATAGGGTTGTTTTGGAATAAAAGCAAGTAAGTAACAGCTGGAAACAATCCCGCCAAAAGCGAAAAAAAGATTTGTATATCAAATGTCTCTTGCTTATTGAATGAGTCAATAATGCCCGGGATGGCAGCAGCAAATATTACTATAGTAGTCATAAAAACTAATAACATGACAATCATAAAAATAAACATCTTCCCAAACGTCGCTTTTTTCTCACTAAAATTTTCCCAGAACAGATTTGAATCAACAGCTTTCGCGAACTGTTGAGAACTTCCCCCCTGAACCTGCTTCACGTCTTTATACAAGGCAACTTCCATCATCCATATAAAGCCAAAACAGACAAAGAACTGGGCAACGATATAAGGCGGAACCATCCAGCTACTGTATCGAAAACCTGAAAAAGCTGGTATAGCGACCATCCCTCCAATTAAACCTAAGAAAATGAAAACCAACATAAAAGGAATAATAGCCTTATTGGTCTTCCTAGCCCCTTCCGTATTTAAGAGAGCACTCTTATCAGCTACCAGAGCCTCTTTTGTTCGTGTATTATAGTAGACTGCCTTATCACCGCTCTATCCAATAAAAATTATTTTTCTCATATTCAATCACCACGGTTTAAAACATCTTTATAATCGGAAAGTTCAATTTTATCTTACCTTGCTTCTGAAAGTTGATCTAAAATTAGACCTTCTTCTCCATTTCCACAAAAAGATGAATATCGCCATTACTTTCCTGAGGGATGCGCCTCACCACTTCAAAGCCCATGTTGAGATAAAGCTGCTGGGCTCGGTGATTGAAGTCAGCCACTGATAGACTTATGACTTGGGGTGCAAAATTTGCCATGATAAAGTCCAGAATTTCCTGCAGAAATATAGCGCCCTGACCTTTTCCACAATGCTCCGGCTTCATGCCCAAACCAAGCTTCACATTTCGCTCTCCTTTCTGCTCCAAGCAGAAAAATCCATAGAGTTCCCCTTCTCTCAGGACTTGATAATAACGGTCTCCACGCGCTTCTGGGGAGACTATTTCTTCATAATCTTCCAAATCATTTTTCATATCATAAAAATCATAGGGCGCCTCGTAATGCCAGTCCTTAGCAATTTCCAAAGCATGCTGCTGGGTTAGTGGTTCAATCATCATCTACTCCTCTTTTCTCTAAAAATCCCAATAGAATCGTTTCTGATCTGCTTTTTCACTACAGCCAAGACTGCGATAAAATCTATGGGCTGATGTGCGGGAAATGCCTGAATTAATCCGAATCCCTGTGTAGCCTGCAGCTTTTCCCTCGTCACGCAAAGCTTGCATCAGCGCTCTGCCATGTCCCTGCCCTTGAAAATTCTGAGCGACGGCCAAAGCCAAGAGATTGAGCAAAGACGGGAAATAGAGACAGTCGTAGCTAGCCGCATGAGCGTAGCCTATGACCTGACCGTCTTCTTCAACTACCAAAATCAAATGCTGGTCAGTCTCTAGCAGTCTCTTCAGTTGGGCCTCCGTCGCTTCCCTATCAAAATCATATCCTAGACTCTCAGCATTAATTCGCTGAATGGCTGCGGCGTCACTTAGTTTTACTTTACGAATCATTTGTCACCTCGTTTTACATTTTATTATATCAGAAAAGTAGCCTTCCCTGCTGTCTTCAGGTGACCGTTCTTCTTCCGATTTTCTTTAGATGAAAAATTCTATTTGGAAAACTTTTTGCTTTCTCATATCAATCTGATTTTTCTGTTAAAAAAACAGAGCTACAAACAGCTCTGTCTAATATTTTCGCGATAAAAATTAATGATCTGCATAAATCTCAGAATGCTTATAGCCATATCCAAAATAAATCAGACTTCCCACCAGTAAAGCAATACCGAAAGCTTGCCAGGTTTCCTTAGTATACTGGGTCATGAAGGATAGGCAGATGATAATAGATAAAATTGGCAAGACCGGAACAAAAGGAGTCTTGAATTCACCTGCTTGGGGCATCCCTTTGTCTTTTCGTAATTTCAAAATGGCAAGAGCCAATAAAATTAGATAGGCCAAGGTACAGATATTGAGGAAAGATGCGATACTAGCCAAGGGGAAAATACCCGCACAAACAGCTGACGCAAGCCCCACCAAAATCGTTGCATTCTTTGGTACCCGACTGGTCTCTGTCAATTGTCTAAATGAACGAGGTAAGAGACCATCACGCGCAATACTGTAGATCATTCGAGACAGGGCAAAGGTCATGGAAATGCAAACGGTAATCAAGGTCAAAATCGCCACTACTGAAACATAATTTGCCGCCCAGCCAAGTCCAACACTGCGAAGAGCAAAGGCTACCGCATCTGAAACATTTAGCTTAGTGTAGTGAACAATCCCTGTCAGGACCAAGGTCACCAAAATATAGAGAATGGTCACAATGGTCAAGGACAGGACAATCCCACGCGGAACATTCTTTTGAGGTTCCTTGATTTCGTCGACCGCCATAGAAATGGACTCAAATCCTAGAAAGGCAAAGAACATGAGCGAAGCCCCAGCCATAATACCGACCTTCCCGCCATAAATCTCACCAAAACCAAAAGGGGCAAAGTTAGACCAATTTTCTGGCTTGATAAAGAAAAGACCTGCAATAACGAAAAGTGCTAAAGCTGAAAATTTCAGAACTACCAAGGCTGAGTTAAAGCGTAGAGCTGCTTTAGAATTTAATAAGACAACTGCGGTGACAAAAAGTAAAACCAAGATAGGCAAGAGATCTACATAAGTCCCCCCTTTAGGATTAAAGGTGCCATTTAAGGCTGTAGGAAGTTGGATACCAAAGCCGCTCAATAGCCCCTTTAAATAGGATCCCCAGCCAGAAGCAACACCTGAGATAGCAGTCATAAATTCCATAATAGTCAGCCAGCCAGCAATCCATGCCGGAAACTCACCGAAGACAGCATAGATATAGCTATAAGCCCCACCATTGGCCGGAATGCGAGAAGCAAATTCAGCGTAAAAAAGAGCTGACATGCTCACACAAAGCGCTGAAATGATAATCGAAATAATCAAGGACGGACCAGCATAATTGGCTGCTCCAATCCCTGTGATGGTGAAAATCCCTGTTCCCACCATAGCTCCAATTCCTAATAAAATCAAATCATGAATCTTTAGATGTCTTTTCATCCCAGTCCTAGACTTGCTGACATCTTTTTTACGAAAAATACCCATCATCATCTCCTCAAAAATATAGACGGTTCATTATATCACAAGTTTTAGCTTTTAGAAACTGCAAAATTATTTCCTACCTTGTTTCCAACTATAAAAATAGAAAATAAGAAGCGATAGGCAAATTAGTCCGATAGGCAGAGCCACTGTCCATAAAGGATCTGTAATCTGCATTCTGTCTGACCAGCGTTTAAGTAATCCAACTAGGAAAAGAGCAACAATCGGGATAAGAATCATTCGAAATAGAGCTTCTTTTTTGCTTAGAAAGATGGAAATAAGACTAACTAGGCTACCTAAAAGAATGACATCCCACGGCCAAGAGATGACAAAACCACCTACTCCCACCAAACTAGTTTCTGCTCCATATCTAAGTAAGACAGCCAGTATGATTGTTAAAGAACTAGCCAGCCATAATTGCCACTTTTTCCAATCCTCATAAATAGTCTTAGCCACTAAGTAAAAAATCACATTTACAACTACCAGCCCTAAAACTGTATCACTAAGGTAAACTAGCGGAGCGATTTGCAAATAAGATTTACTGGCGAAACTACTTAGGAGACGGAAGAAGACCAAAATGGCCCCCACCATCAAACTGATTTCGAACAATTGTCGCTTACTAATCCTAGGACTGTCTTTAACTAGTTCATCTGCCATTGCTTGAGGATTTTCACCGAAAAATTCTTGAGCAGTAATTCCATCCTTCTCAGCGTCCGAAAAATCCAATACCATCTGATATAACTGTTCACGAATAGCCCCTTCGTCATGAAACAAAGAGGACGAAGCCATATAAACAATTAAATCATCAAAGTAGGCTTGATTTTCAGGTTTTAAGTTCTGGACTGAGTCATTTGTTTTTTGAATGAGTTCCTGAATATTGTTTTTTTCCTTTTTCATTTGCTTTTTCCTCCTCTGACATTTGTGACATTAGTCAACAGCCCTTCCCACTGTTGCCAGAAAATTTGCAGATAGAGTCGTCCTTCCTTGGTCAGCGAAAAGTATTTCCTATCTGGTCCTTCTGGTGATGCTTTGATCCTACTCCTAATGTAGGTTTTTTTCTCTAATTTCTGAAGTAAGGGATAGACTGTCCCAGCTACGATATTAAATCCTTTTTCATTTAATATTTGAATCAATTCATAACCGTAGATTTCTCTTTGCGAAATGATTTCCAAGACACAGCCCTCCAAGATTCCTTTTAACAGTTGCGTTTGCTCCATCCTCTCTCCTTTCATCTAATTTCAAATTCCTCTGTGAAAATTGACATCAACTAATATGCAATACATACTAGCTTTCTTACACTTAGTATAACACCCTTTCACTACTTTGTAAAGCATAATAGCTGTATAAAAATAGAAGTTGGCAAACCCAACTTCTTACATTGAAATGATTTTACGATAACTACGCGATGTAATCGCAAAGACAATAATATAGCTGATAAAGAATATTGCACAGACTCCCAAGGTTACTGCTAACATTAAGCTTGCATTGAGTACTCCAAGAGCTGATAAGATGAGGCTTAGCATATGGTAAGCAAAAGCTAGATGGATAAAGGCAAAGGCCAAAGGTAGGAAGAAGACTATCAAGATCTGTCTACGAATGGTTTGCTTGATTTGTTTTTCATCTAAACCGACCTTTTGCAGGATCACAAAGCGATCCCGATCTTCATACCCTTCAGATATCTGCTTGTAATAGATGATGAGTACAGTTCCAAGCATAAAGACAACGGATAAGAAGATTCCGATAAAGAACATACCTCCCAGCATCCCCTTGATTTCTTGTTTATCAGAAGTCGATACTGATCCATAGACCGCATGATTTTCAGGCAGGGTTGTATTATAGGCACTGAGCTTTTCTTGATAGGCATCTCTCAATTTACTTTGCTGGTCTTTTGGCAGATCCAGATTCAGACCTCCGTAATAGTTACTATTGACAGCATATTTTTCCATCAAGCCAGCGAAGATCTTACTTGGATCTTTCACCACCATATAGATTTTCCCGGGAACAATCATATTCATCTGATCTGGTAAATGACCATAAATAAAGTCTTCTTTTAACACTTTCTTGATTTTCAAAGTTTGGTCAGCGATTGTCAGCGTTTCTTGATCTTTCAGTTTCAAACCTTGTTGGAATATTGCCACTTCATTTTCTTCAAGATTAAGTGACTTTCCAGTCATGTCTTGATAAACCGCTTCAGAGACAGCCAAGATATAGATATTAGGTGCTACTGCTTTTTGAGTACTTGGGTATAAGTCCAGCTGATTGTCATTTAGACTTTTGACTCCCATAGTATAGTATTGATAGACAGCTTTTTTAGTCACGGGTAAGTTCTGCTCTTGAGAAAACTCTGTCAAGACTTGATCTATTTGCTGGCTATTCACACCTTTTCCTTGTAGGCTGATATCATGAGGGAACATGGCATTTTGCATATATTCTCCACCAGCATAGATATTAGCACCGCCAGACAAGGTCACCAGAACCATGGTTGACAAGATTGTAATTGTTGCCAGACCAACAGCATTTTTTTTCATTCGGAAGATCAAGTTAGACACCGAAATCATATTATTGGGCTGATAATAATAGTTTTTTCTCTTTTGTAAGAAATGTAAAAATTTCGTGATTCCAGCATTGAAGAGAAGATAAGTTCCCAAAATGACAAAGAGAACTGCAACAAAGAACACAAGGATTGCTGCTATTGGATTGGTTACTCCTGATGCCAAGTAATAACCATAAATAAGAGAGGCTAAACCTAAAATGGTTTGTAGACCTAGGAAGCGACTTTTCTTTTCGCCACTATTTTTTTCTTTGACGAGCTGGAGGGCATCTAATTTTCTCAAATACAAGCCATTTTTAATCATCAAGAAGAAAAATACAAAGCCATAGAAGAAAGTGACTAGGAATAGTACTAGAGGCTGAAAAGTTGAAGCCAAAACTACCTTCAGATCCATGATTTTCAGCAGTAAAGCGTAAATCAACTGGTCAAATAAGAGACCTATCCCCAAACCAATTAGAAGTGTCACCAGCCCAAAGACTATCAACTCTATGACCACCATGATAAAGAGATGAAACCTATTCAGCCCCAACATACTATAGAGTCCTAATTCTTTGGACCGGTTCTTGATGACAAAACTATTGGCATAAAAAACAATAATAGATGTGGTAATACTAACAATAATTAATCCTAGAGCCAAGACCATGGAAACGGCACTCGCTCCAACCATTTCTGCCAAATGGGGATTAAAGGTCAGAGAGAAAAAGATGTAGGAAATAGCTACTGCCAGACAGGTCGCGAGGGCAAAGGGATAATAGAGCTTACGATTTTTCACCAGATTGGAAAGCGCAAGCTTACCGGTTAATCTAATCATGAGCACCCACCTCACTTGCCATGACAGTCAAAGTATCAGAAATCTCCTGGAACATCTGACGTTCTGTCTTGTCACCACGGAAAATTTGATTATAAAGAATGCCATCCTTGATAAAGAGTACCCGCTTGGCACGGCTGGCTGCTGATGTCGAGTGGGTCACCATGAGAATGGTCTGACCTCGGTCATTAATATCGTCAAAAACATCCAAAAGCGCAGCCGATGACTTGGAATCCAGTGCACCTGTTGGCTCATCTGCCAGCAAAATCTCTGGCTCAGTGATGATAGCCCGCGCAACCGCAACCCTCTGCTTCTGACCACCGGAAATCTCATAAGGAAACTTCTCTTGCAGCTTGTTAATGCCTAATTCAGTACAAGTGGTGACTAGCTTTTGCATCATCTCGGTGACGGGACGTCGAGAAAGCACTAAAGGCAAGAGGATATTATCCTTTACTGACAAGGTATCCAGCAGATTAAAGTCCTGAAAGACGAAGCCAAGTTTTTCTCGACGGAAGCTGGATGCTTGGCTGTTTTTGATGGACGCTGTATCTGTTCCATTCAGAAAGACTTGGCCTTCTGTGGGCTTGTCCAGCATGGCTAAAATATTGAGGAGTGTTGACTTACCTGAGCCAGACTCTCCCATGATGGCCACATAGTCACCCTCATCCACTGTGAAGTGGATATCCTTTAGCGCTTCTACTTGATTGCCCTGAAAACGGGTCTTATAAATCTTTTTTACGTGTTGTACATCTAATAAACTCATAACTTCTCCTTTAAAATCCTAAGTACATTTCTTGAGCTACCTGATTGGCCTGGCATCCGAATTTCGTCCATTCAATTTCTTTTTTACTTGGCCGAATGGAAGGTCTGTCTTTCTTTTGGCTGATTTTAAATACTTTCATTCTAAACACTTCTTTCTTTTGATAATCTTATTCTACCGAATTTGCACTCGGCTTTCCATAACCTAACCTTACAATCTTACTTCTAATCTTACATTTTTGTCATCTTTAGCCTTTAACTGTATAAAGAGAAAGTTTTGACAAACTTTCTCTTTATAGAAACTGGAACTTAATATTCCTTAATGACTATACTGTAACCAGAAGTAATATTGACTAGAGGCACAGCCTAAGCGAGTCTTCTCGATTTCTTCTTTAGAAATCTTTTGTGCTTTTAGAGGACGTTTGTCTTGGTTAAAAAGTTTAGTTTTCATAGTGGGCCTCCTTTATAACATTTGCTTTTATCAAGGGAAACTTTCTTTCCCTTTCCTTTACACTTATAAGGATACTGCTTTTTTAAACTCGCTTCCATAACTTAACCTTTCATTTGGGCTGTTAAAGCTTACAATTTTGTCATCTTTCAACACAAGAAGTCAATATGAACCTTATCTTGCTAGACTTAGCTTACTAAAAGGGCTGTATTTACATAAAAAAGATCAGGGATAATTCCCTGATCTCTTCGTCTAGTTCAACTAACTGTCCTCTTACCTTATCATTGAATCTCAGTCTTCTTTTCTACGTTTCCCTGCTACAAGACCCGCGCCTAAGCCCAAGAGAGCTAAGCCCGTGGTTATCGCTGCTTGATCTGGCTGGCTTCCCGTATTCGGTAAGTGGCCTTTTTCAGTTGATTTTACTTTTTCTGCTTGAAGCTTCGCTTCTTCAGATTTAGCTTCTGTACGCTCTTCTTTCACAGCTTTGGTGCCTTGAACTTTTTCTTCTAGAATCTGATCTTTGTCTTGCCCAGAAGTTTGTGAATGAGCTGTATAAGTATCTTGTGACTTTGTTTTCTCTTCTGAAAGGGCTGTTCCCACTTCTAGAATCTGATCTTGTGCTTCTAATTTATTGTAGCTTTCTTTAAGAGTGCGTTTGCCATTTTCAAGCTCGACTAAGTTCACACGAATACCTTTACGACCTTCTTGGATAATACGCGTTTGACCAGCTGGAAGCATATCATTCTTTCGCTCTTGCACTTGGAAATCAATCTCTTCTTCCTCTATCAGAAGCTCTGGTCTATAGAGAACCAAATCTTTAATATCATCTTCTGGAAGAGCTGTTCCTTTCTTAGTACCGACAAGCAAGATGCGATTGATTGGATCTTGAACCACTTCTCGTAGTTTTTCTGCTCGCTGACCGTCTGAAGCAACTTCAGTGAAGATTCTTTCCTTACCATTTTGTCCTTCTTTTTCTACACGGGTTTCCCCAAGGTAGAGATTGGCATCTTCTTTTTCAATCGTCTGATAAGGAAGTGCTTTTTCTTCAACTTCTAGACGAGGAAGTTCTTCTTGAACTGCAGCTGCTACCTTACCAGCTGTAGTTTTTTCTTCCGTCAGTTGAATACGGTATTCCTTAACCTGCTTACCACTCTCAGACAGAAGTCGAACCAAGACTGGCAAACGGTTATCTCCACTATCTACAACAGTCGAAGCCACTTGGTCATTTTCTTCTACTGTAACTTTAGGACGTTGACCACTATAGGACACTTGATATTCTAAGCGCTCCGCAGAGAAGTCTGGAAGTTCTTTGCCATTAAGTAAGATTTTTGATTTTGTACTTTCTTTAGGCAACTCACTTGGTGCCAAGAAAGTCATCTCAATCAAGGCAACTCCATTCTTATCTGCTTTTCTATCCATTCTCCATCTCATAGCCTTGGATTTCACAGCATTAAAGGTTGCTGTCAGTTCTGTACCAGCCTGGATATCTTGCTTCATATTGTAAGGAACGGACTCCCAGTTATCAGGATTATTAAACAAGTGGTTTGATTCATAAGCTCGATAGTTTGAATAATATATTGGAACATCAAAGTCCGGACCAACATAGCGCTCTAAGACTAGGTTAGACGGAGCATCTGTACCGCTATCGGCAAAGAAGTGCAGTTTGGCTTGATTAACTGTCCGTTCGACAATCTTACCGTTTTCTTTGAAGATAACACCTGCTGAAACATCTGGATTAGCTGATGGTGTCGCTGACCAATTTGTCCAACGTCGGCTCTCATCAAGGTCCCCGTCGTTGATATAATCCACTCGATCATGAGAATCTGGATCAGCATCATTTGTTTCAGAAGCAAAAGCCTGGTTACTATTCTCATCATAGTAAGGATTCTCTGATACAGATTCGCCTAACTTATCAGTCACTCGAACTCTTAGCTCAACAGGTAAGTCGCTTCCAACCAGACGACCGTGAACAGTAAACTGACCAGCTTTTGATAGACTTTCAGCTGGAATAGGTTCCCATTCGACAGCCAAATCTTTCACTTCATAGTCTTTTTCCCCTGTAAAGTAAACAGGGACCTTGCTTGGTAGCTCTAGATTTTGACCTAGTTGGAGCAGGCGAGCTTGTTTTACTGTCGCTATTGGTTTACGTGCCAATAGATCTTTGTCCTTTGTAAAGTGGATGCGATACTCACCAAGAATATCTCCATTTTCAGCCTTGACGATAACACGAACGGGATCTCCCTCGCGGACACTTGGTACAACGGTTGCCAGACCATTGTTGCTGACGCTTGCGGTTACTGAATCCGCCTTCCCATCCTTGGCTTCTAAATAGTAGTCCGTCAAGTCCGGATTAAAGTTTGGCAAATCTTGCCCAGCCACCTGTATCCTAGTCTGTGCTTGCTTAGCTGGAGCAACTTGTTTCGAGAAGATTTGAACTTCTGTGATAGAGGTTCCAAGTTTGTCATCTGCTCTCACCATACGAATACGGACAGCATAGGTATCTACCTTATCAAAGTTAAAGTGATTCATTTCACCTGCTTTAAGCTGATCTGGAGCTTTCAGATTGGTTACAGGCTTCCAATTGCTATCATCATTAAAGACATGCTCTTCACTTTCTACAAAGCTAGGATTTTTTGGAGCTGTTGGCGTAGCTTGCCCAACATAATATTCAATCACATAAGACTTAGGTGCCCCTACCCCGTGATCTTCATGGAAGGCTACATTTAGGTTGTCTACTGACCGTTTAGTCAAGATACCAGAATCTCCAAAGAGAACCCCTACCGAATCTTCTTCACGACGGTTCCAGTTAGTCCAGCGGTTGGCTGGCTGATCAGTATAAGAAATCACTTTATCATTAACATTAGATACTAAATCGCTAGGGTTAGAGTCTGAAGCAAAAGCAAGTGGCAATTCTGAACCTGTCCATTGGTCAGAGATGTTAGCACCATTTTCTGTTTGAGCTGATACTCGTACATGAAGCTTGGTTGGTAAAGCACTTCCTTCCACCTGTCCTGACACAGTAAAGACACCTTCTTTTTGATATTGACTAGGGGTAATAGACTCCCAAGTAACTTTTGCTGACGAAACTTGGCCATTTGAGTGGTAAGTTCGTACACTCTCTGGCAAGTGTGGAGCTTCTGCAATCGGTGTCGTAACACTGACTTCTTCTACTGCAATGATCCCTTCAACGGAGACTTTAGCAATGGCTTTTTGATCAATACCTTCGACCTTTCCGACTACTTCAAAAGTATGGTAGCGATCAAGTTCCTCCTTAGCCACCGCTTGCCAAGTAACCTTATGAACTTTTGGAAATCCTTTGTCGTACTCAACAGTAACAGTGGTTGGAAGATTTGGTTCTTGATGCAAATCAGTTACCACACTAACAGGACGAACGGATTGAACCGTTTTATTTTCTGTATTAGCCTGAATCGTCAAGTTTACTTGTCCTTCTGCTCCCTCGTATTCAGCTTTGAGTGTGATTGTTCCAGGCTTGTGTAATTCAAGCATTCCTTTACGAACAGCCAGCTCTCCCTCTCCTGTTGTAGAGAAGACCACCTTATCAGCCTGTAAGACCGCCTGAGTACCGTCTTGATAATGAGCCAAAACAGTTAATGGAACAGTCTGATCCTCTTTTAGATGATTCGCTTGCTCAACTTGTAAGCTCAAACGTTCAATTTTAGGAGCTTCTTCTAGGAACTGAACAGCATAGGTCTGTAGAGCACCGCCATCCTTAGGCTGAACATAAATGCTGGCCCGCAACCCATTTGCAACACTAGCTTGAACAACTGTGACATCTGCATTTTCAGCTGTCGCAGCTACTAAGGGAAGTTGAGATCCGTAGGCTAGACTATGGTAATGAACTGGTTTCTGACTGGTTAGACCTGTTACAGAATCACCGTCAAGAGTTACAACTGGATTCACAGGTGCTTCTGCTTCACTATCTGTCACCAGTAAGGTTGCTGAAACCTTTGTACCTGCAAGTTGACCAGTCATTTGAATGCGGGAACCTGGAACAGAAAGTTTGTCCTTATCTTCTGGCGCAATTTCCCATTTATCCACATCATAATGTTCAAGACTCCCATCAGTTAAGGCAAGAGCAACTGACTTATCTACAGCACTCAAATCTGTCCCTGGTGCTACTCGTTTGATAACTGGTAACTCTCTTTCAACGGCTAGAACTTCAACTCGCGCTTCTACCTGACGGCCTTCTGACTCTCCTTTGACGGTTACAATGCCTGAATGACTAACATCTGCTTGTGACCAAGTCACAGGCTGTTCAGTCCGACTTCCGTCACTGTAGACAAAAGGAACTGTCGCTGGCAAGCTTGGAGCTTGTCCCAAAACTGTACGAACTTTTGGCACTTCCGTTCCTAAAACTGTCTTTTCTTTCTGATCATTCTTTCCAGTGAAAATAGTCACCTGGTCCGATTTTAATAAATCAGAATGAGCCGTTAAGGTGAATTTCCCTGCCTGGTCTGTTGATTTGACAATGGCAACCCCTTTCCCGTTAAAGGCTTTGCGAACCCAAGATCCGTCTGCTTGTTCCTTGTAACGTTCACGGCTAGCCTGCTCGCCATTATCTACTCCGACAAGTTGACCTTGCCCATGCAACTGGAAGCGAACGAGGTTATTGGCAGTTGGCACGACATTGCCATCACGGTCTACGATTTCATAGTAGATATAGGTCAAGTCTTTTCCATCTGCTGCAATAGCATGCTCTTCCTTGACCAAGCGTACACCTGCAGGTTGACCTGCTGTTACAATCTTGTCTCGGGCGATTTCTTTACCTTGATCATCACGAGCTACTGCTTCCAAAGTCCCTGGCTGATAAGCTACTTTCCACTCAAGGTAGAGTTCTTGAGGATTTGCCCCCTCTTGATAGCTACGGCCGTCACTTGTCTCTTTTTTGTTAAATTTCTTGAGTCCCAAAGATTGGTTGTTCAAGAATAATTCAACACTAGTAGCGTTGGAGTACGCACGGACTGGTATTTTATTTTCAGCATCTGCAACATTGTCTGCTAATTCCTGGTCTTCCCAATTCCAGTGAGGAAGCAGGTGAACCATTGGTTTCTTCTTAGCAGAAACCCACTGACTTTGGTAAAGGTAATAGTCGTTTTTAGGAATGCCGGCTGTATCCACTATTCCAAAGTAAGAACTTTTTACAGGAGTGCTGTTTTGGTTGTGCCAAGGAGTTGGTTCACCAATATAGTCTGTTCCTGTCCAGATAAATTGTCCTGCGTAACCAGCATTATCTCGGTCAAAAGTCCAAGAAGCTGTTGCCGTTTTACCCCAGCCAACTCTATCATTTCCATAGTCCGATTGTTCATAGTTTCGCCAAGACTGATTGCTTCCAACCCATTCTTGCTCTGGATGGAAATAACTGCCACGCGTACGAGTCGCAGAAGACGTTTCAGAACCATAAATCAACCAATTTGGATGTTTGGCACGCAAGGCTTTGTAATTTTCTTCTGAATAGTTAAAACCAACTGCATCTAGCTCATCAGCGATTTTTTCGTGGCCACCACTACCATCACCGAAGCGGAATTTGTCTGCCCCCATCGTCACATAGCGGGTTTTATCAACTGACTTGATAACCTTGACCAGACGTTTAACAGTCGCTAAAGAATGAGCATCTCCATTAGCCTCACCGATTTCATTTCCGATAGACCACATGACGATGGCAGGGTTATTTTTACCTCTTTCCACCATTGTCCGCAAGTCATAATCAGACCATTTGTCTCCCTTTTGAGCCTCTGGGTGAGTGGCGTCTTTTTCAAAGAAACGACCGTAATCGTAAGGCTTCTTACCTCCATACCAGGTATCAAAAGCCTCTTCTTGGACTAGCAATCCCAACTCTGCCGCAATCTGCAAAGTCTGTTCACTAGCAGGATTATGGGTCGTACGAATCGAATTGACCCCCATTTCCTTCATTTGCTTGAGACGACGGTACTCAGCCTTATAGTTTTCTTCTGCTCCTAGGGCTCCGTGATCATGGTGCAAGGAAACCCCGTGAAATTTGATTCTCTGACCATTCAAAGAGAAACCTTCATTAGGAGTCCAGTTATAATAGCGATAACCAAACAAGTCTTTCTTAGCGTCAACAAGCTGACCATCACGATAAATCCGTGTCACTAGCTCATACAAGGCAGGCTTAGCATTCAGCACAGTCCACAGCTCTGGTCTTTCAACTTGTAGCCTTGTCTGAATTGTACTAGTCTCATGAGCTTTCAGTTTTTGACTGGCAGTACGAACCACTTCTGTTACTGCTTCACCGCCTCGTCTCACAATTTGGTATTCAGCTGTAATTTCATGATCTTTATCATCTGTATTAGCAATCTTACTGCTGACAAGAGTGTCTACCTTTCCATCTTTTTGATTTTCCAACTGAGGAGTCAAGATGGTTGTTCCGTTCTTTTGAACATGAACCTTATCTCTGATAAGAAGAGAAACGTCACGGTAGATTCCACTTCCTGAATACCAACGACTGCTTGGTTGCTTGTTAATCACATGAACAGCAATGATATTTTCCCGGCCATCTTTGTGAAGATAGTTTGTAATATCGTATGAAAATTGATTATAGCCATTTGGATAATGACCGACCAGCTGGCCATTCACATAGACTTGCGAATCCATATAGACCCCATCAAAGGTCAGACGTACATTTTTATCTAAATCCTTTTCATCTAATTTAAGGGGCTTGCGATACCAAGCGTCTCCACCATTAAGTTGGCCCCCTTCATTCTGTGCAGGAGAGTCATGATCAAAGTCAAAGTGGATACTCCAGTCATGAGGTAAGTCTAATTTTTTCCATGAAGTTATATCGGCCTCATCTTTTATTGCTTCCTTAGCATTAGCGTTTAATTTAAAGTGCCAATTCTGATTAAAATTGACCTTTCTATCCTCAATCATTTGACTCACTTCCTCCTCAGTAGCAGATTTCACCTTATCCTTTTCTGATCCTTCTTGGGCAGAGGACTCGCTTATTTCTTTCACTTCATTTTTTACTGATTCAGAAAACTCTTTTTCTACCTTAGGACTAGGTGAATTCTCTTCTGTTTTCTCTGGAAAAGTTTCCTGTGTTGAAAGAGCTGGACTAGCATCTGCAGTCTCAGATGATTCACTAGTGGCAACTGCCTTATCAGAGTGCTCTTCCTCAATCTTTCCTTCTTCTTTGACGCTTTCAGCACTAGCGTTAACGGCCACTTCTTCCGCATAAACAGGGTTTCCTGCAGAAAGACTAGCTCCAAACAAAACTGCACAAGTTCCAATAAGTACTGAGCATGCACCAACAGTAAATTTCCGGATGCTATAGACTCTTTTACGATTCCAATATCCTTTTTCCATAAGGCCCTCCACCAAGTAATCGCTTCCATTTTTATAGAAGCAAGCTATTCCTATAGTTTTCTTCACCTTATTTTATAAAACAAGTTGCATAATCTCAATACGAATGAAGCCGTTTTCATATTTATGAGTGATTTTTCTAAAATTAGGAGAATCATAGAATTTTCTTCAGTTATCAGCAATTTTTATCTGTTCAGTTCTGTCACTTATTTCTGATAAAAAAAGTAAAAGACATAAAAAAACAAGCGTCAATTTTCATTGACACTTGTTTCTTGTTTTAGTTTTTAAAACGAGTCCCGTAGTAAACTCCCCATCCAACAATCATAGTTAAACCAAGGGCAAGAAGTGTAAAGCTAAGCTCTGTACCTGTTAATGGTAAAGTATTCTTAGTCTTATCTTTTTCTTGTGGTTTTTCTGAATCTTTTGGATTTGTCTTACCAGGATCTTTAGGATTTTTCTTATCCGGATCCTTTGGTTTTCCATTGCCTGGATCTTTAGGATCTTTATTACCTGGCTTATCAGGTTTATTTGGTTTGTTTGGTTTATTTGGTTTATTTGGGACACTTGGAATTGTTGGAATACTTTGGTCTGTTACTACTAACTTCCCATCCTTGTACTCTACTGTGTTTCCATTAGCGTTCAAAATTGTTATCGTTCCGTCGAAGTTCACTTGGAAAGTGATGTCTTTAACAGCTAGGTAACCAGCTGGGGCTGTCGCTTCATGGAAAGTATATACTCCAGGAGCTAATTCTAAATCATGTGATTTGTTTACTTCTGAAGTCCATTCTGCTACAGGATTACCAGTTGCCTCGTTGCCTCGGAAAATTTGAATTTGTGCACTACCAATTTCGGTACCGTATTGGTTGATCTTACTGAAAGTTACCTTACGTGGAAGGTCATCATCTTTATCAGTTACAGTTACTTTGGAACCATTGGTAACGACCTTGTTGTCTTCAC
>NZ_LQWV01000022.1 GCF_001553855.1 Streptococcus gordonii | reverse complement strand
AGCGGTAACCTGGAATATCCTTCTTAGGTTGTTCACCCTCTTCGCTTGGATATCCTGGAATCTCGTTGCCTTCCTTATCCTTATGACTAGTCTTAACCTTCTCATAAACGTGTTCTGTGTCGCCGTTTGGAAGTTTCTTGGTCTCTACGAAGCGGTAGCCTGGAATATCCTTCTTAGGTTGTTCGCCGTCTTCGCTTGGATGACCTGGAATGTCATTCCCTTCCTTATCCTTATGAC
>NZ_LQWV01000021.1 GCF_001553855.1 Streptococcus gordonii | reverse complement strand
ACAGCTGGTTTTGTCAAGGTTTCTGACTTCTTAAACTTGCTAACTTGTACGACATCGGCTTTAGTAACTGTGTAAGTCACTTCCTTCTCTCCATATACACCTTGAAATTTTATGTTTCGTGTGCCTTTTGGTAGAGCTGGATTGTGAACTGTAGAGATACCATGTTTGATAACTTCTTTTTCTACTACTTCTTCAGTTGTAGTAACTGCACCGGTACCTTCTTCGATGACTTCGTCTACAGCTGGTTTTGTCACTTTCTCTGACTTCTTAACCTTGCTAACTTGTACGCCATCAGCTTTAGTAACAGTATAAGTTACTTCCTTCTCTCCATCTACACCTTGAACTTTTGTGTTTCTTGTGCCTTTTGGTAGAGCTGGATTTTGAACTGTAGAGCTACCATGATGGATAACTTCTTTTTCTACTACTTCTTGAGTTGTAGTAACTGCATCGGTACCTTCTTCGTTGACTTCGTCTACAGCTGGATTTGTCACTTTTTC
>NZ_LQWV01000020.1 GCF_001553855.1 Streptococcus gordonii | reverse complement strand
GACTCACTGGCAGAAACTGAAGCGCTCATAGACGCGGATTCACTGGCAGAAACAGACGCACTGGTGGAGGCCGATTCACTCGCAGATACAGATGCGCTCGTGGACGCTGACTCACTCGCACTTACTGAGGCACTCATTGAAGCGGACTCGCTCGCACTTACTGAGGCGCTCGTCGAAGCTGACTCGCTTGCAGAAACTGAGGCGCTAGTTGAGGCGGACTCACTGGCAGATACCGAGGCACTCGTATACGCTGATTCGCTGGCACTTACTGAAGCGCTTGTGGAAGCCGATTCGCTCGCACATACTTAGGCACTCGTAGACGCGGATTCACTGGCACTTACCGATGCACT
>NZ_LQWV01000019.1:1035-1365 GCF_001553855.1 Streptococcus gordonii | reverse complement strand
GTGCGTCAGTATCTGCCAGCGAATCCTCGTCTACGAGTGCCTCAGTAAGTGCGAGTGAATCTGCGTCCACGAGTGCATCGGTAAGTGCCAGCGAATCCGCCTCAACCAGTGCATCTGTAAGTGTGAGTGAGTCAGCCTCCACGAGTGCATCGGTAAGTGCAAGTATGTCTGCATCAACCAGCGCTTCCGTATCTGCAAGTACGTCCGCATCGACGAGCGCATCGGTAAGTGCAAGTACTTCGGCTTCCACGAGTGCGTCAGTGTCCGCAAGTACATCGGCGTCCACGAGCGCATCCGTGAGTGCAAGCACCTCAGCCTCCACGAGTGCGT
>NZ_LQWV01000019.1:450-878 GCF_001553855.1 Streptococcus gordonii | reverse complement strand
TGCGAGCGAATCGGCTTCTACGAGCGCCTCGGTATCTGCGAGTGAGTCTGCATCCACAAGCGCCTCTGTAAGTGCGAGTGAATCAGCGTCTACGAGCGCATCTGTAAGTGCAAGTACGTCCGCGTCGACTAGCGCGTCAGTAAGTGCAAGCACATCCGCTTCCACGAGCGCGTCAGTAAGTGCCAGCACGTCCGCATCGACTAGCGCTTCCGTATCTGCAAGTACCTCAGCCTCCACAAGTGCGTCAGTATCTGCCAGTGAATCCGCATCGACGAGTGCATCAGTAAGTGCGAGTGAATCCGCGTCGACGAGTGCATCGGTAAGTGCCAGCGAATCCGCTTCGACGAGTGCCTCAGTATCAGCAAGCACGTCTGCATCCACAAGTGCCTCAGTAAGTGCAAGTGAATCCGCTTCGACCAGTGCGTCAG
>NZ_LQWV01000019.1:0-419 GCF_001553855.1 Streptococcus gordonii | reverse complement strand
AGCGCCAGTGAGTCCGCATCCACGAGTGCGTCAGTATCTGCCAGTGAATCCGCGTCGACGAGTGCATCGGTAAGTGCCAGCGAATCAGCCTCAACGAGTGCGTCAGTAAGCGCCAGTGAGTCCGCATCTACAAGTGCATCGGTAAGTGCAAGCGAATCCGCGTCTACGAGTGCATCGGTAAGTGCAAGCGAATCAGCCTCAACGAGTGCGTCAGTATCTGCAAGTGAATCCGCGTCCACGAGCGCATCCGTGAGTGCAAGCACGTCCGCGTCCACTAGTGCCTCAGTATCTGCGAGCGAATCGGCATCTACGAGCGCCTCGGTATCTGCGAGTGAGTCCGCATCCACAAGCGCCTCTGTAAGTGCGAGTGAATCAGCGTCTACGAGCGCATCTGTAAGTGCAAGTAAGTCCGCGTCGAC
>NZ_LQWV01000018.1 GCF_001553855.1 Streptococcus gordonii | reverse complement strand
AACAGGGACTAAAGTGACTCCAACAGGAACTGGCGCAACAAGCACAGGTCCGCAGGGGGTTCCACAAACAGGAACCCCAACCTTCCAAGGAGGTGACCAACTGGTTCAAATCAATAAAACAGTTGAGCCAACCTTCGAAGATGGAAGCAAAGAGAAGACTATTCCAGGTCAAGGAACCTACACGATTGCACCAGACGGTACAGTAACCTTCACTCCAGACAAACAGTTCGTTGGTAAACCAGATCCAATCACCGTGAAACGCGTGGATAAGAACGGTACAGAAGTTACTGCGACTTATAGTCCAGAGTTTACTAAGGTAACTCCTACAGGAACTGGTGCAACTAGCACAGGTCCTCAAGGCCTTCCTCAAACTGGTACTCCAACCTTCCAAG
>NZ_LQWV01000017.1 GCF_001553855.1 Streptococcus gordonii | reverse complement strand
TGGTTCCAATTGATGAAACAGTTGAACCAACCTTCGAAGATGGAAGTAAAGAGAAGACCATTCCAGGTCAAGGAACTTACACCATTGCGCCAGACGGTACAGTAACCTTCACACCAGACAAGCAGTTTGTAGGCAAACCAGACCCAGTGACGGTCAAACGTGTAGATAAGAATGGCACTTCAGTCACTGCAACTTACAGTCCAGAATTCACTAAGGTCACTCCTACAGGAACTGGTGCAACCAGCACAGGTCCTCAAGGCCTTCCACAAACAGGTACTCCAACCTTCCAAGGTGGCGATCCACGGGTTCCAATTGATGAAACAGTTGACCCAACCTTCGAAGATGGAAGTAAGGATAAAGTAATTCCAGGACAAGGAACTTACACCATTGCGCCAGACGGTACAGCAAC
>NZ_LQWV01000016.1 GCF_001553855.1 Streptococcus gordonii | reverse complement strand
TGGTTCCAATTGATGAAACTGTAGCACCAACCTTTGAAGATGGCTCAACTGAAAAAGTGATTCCAGGTGAAGGAACCTATACCATCTCACCAGATGGCATCGTCACCTTTACTCCAGAAGCTGATTTTGTAGGAAAAGGAACCGGCGTAACAATTGTTCGTAAGGATAAGAACGGTACCCCAGTTACTGCAAGCTATCGTCCAACAGTTGTAGATCCGTCTACTGGACAGGATACAACCTCTACAGGAGCTAAAGGCCAAACGCAAGTGGCAACCCCAGCGTTTGAAGGACATATCGATAGTACAGTTCCACCAACCTTTGAGGACGGCAGCACGACACTGGTTGTTCCAGGAGAAGGAAGCTATACAATTGATAAAGATGGTAAGATTACCTTTACTCCAGAACCAGACTTTGTTGGTACAGCCAAAGGAGTGGTTGTAAAACGTTTGGATATTTATGGCAACGTTGTTACAGCGCAGTATACACCAACGGTCATCGGCCAAACACGAGTAGAAGATGTAACCTCAGATGGACTCAAGGGTCAAACACAGACTGGTAAACCAATCTTTGAAGGTGATGTAGACTTAACAGTAGCACCAACCTTTGAGGATGGCTCAACTGAAAAAGTTGTTCCAGGAGAAGGCACTTATACCATCTCACCAGACGGTGTTGTAACCTTTGTTCCAGAGCCAAACTTTGTTGGTACAGCTAAAGGAGTCGTTGTAATCCGTAAGGATCGCAATGGTCAAACAATTTCTGCAAGCTACACACCGAGAGTGACAGAAATTCCGGTTGTTCCAAATAGACCAAGTACTCCAGAACAACCAAAGGTTCCAGTAATTCCAGCTGAACCTGCGGTAGCAGTTCAAACACCTAAAGCTGAAGAGAGAGTAGAACCTGTTTATGTCGATCCAAAAGATGAAAAAGGGGTTCTTCCAAGAACGGGAAGTCAGGCAAGTGATCAGACTGCTTCAGGCCTCTTAGCAGCCATTGCCAGCTTAACATTCTTTGGTTTAGCAAATCGGAAGAAGAAATCTGAAGAAGATTAAGACAG
>NZ_LQWV01000015.1 GCF_001553855.1 Streptococcus gordonii | reverse complement strand
TCCACAAGAAGTAAAAGCTCTGCTTCCAGCAGATCAAACAGATCTGAAAGACGGTAGTCAAGCAACGCCAACGCAACCAAGTAAAACGGAAGTTAAGACAACAGAAGGCACATGGAGCTTCAAGTCCTACGACAAGCCGTCTGAAACCATCAATGGAGCGGACGCCCACTTTATCGGTACTTGGGAATTCACCCCAGCACCAACCTACAAGGCGATGCACGAGTTTGTCAGTGGAACCCCGGGCAAAGAACTTCCACAAGAAGTGAAATACCTGCTTTCAGCAACTTAAACAAATTTTTAAAATGGAAGCCAAGCAACCCCAACGCAACCAAGTAAAACAGATGTTAAGACAGCAGAAGGC
>NZ_LQWV01000014.1 GCF_001553855.1 Streptococcus gordonii | reverse complement strand
AGTTAAGTGACGATAGCCTAGGAGATACACCTGTACCCATGCCGAACACAGCAGTTAAGCCCTAGAACGCCGGAAGTAGTTGGGGGTTGCCCCCTGTGAGATATGGTAGTCGCTTAGCAAGGATAGGAAGTTAGGATTAACTTCCTTTTTGGGAGTTTAGCTCAGCTAAGGAGAACGCAAGTTCGACTTTGTCGAAGCTGACGAAAGTCAGTGCACGACAGGGAACAGTGAGCTAAATTCCATTTGGGAGTTTAGCTCAGCTGGGAGAGCATCTGCCTTACAAGCCGAGGGTCTGCGGTTCGATCCCGTTAACTCCCATAGGTC
>NZ_LQWV01000013.1 GCF_001553855.1 Streptococcus gordonii | reverse complement strand
AACGTGTAGATAAGAATGGCACTTCAGTCACTGCAACTTACAGTCCAGAATTCTCTTATGTCAGCACTACACGGACTAGTGGATCTCGCAGAGGGCCTGGAGGTCAGACGCAAGCACGTCCGACCTCCTTCCAAGGTGGCGATCCACTAGTTCCAATCGATGAAACAGTTGAGCCAACCTTCGCAGATGGAAGCAAAGAGAAGAACATTCCAGGTCAAGGAACTTACACCATTGCGCCAGATGGTACAGTAACCTTCACTCCAGATAAGCAGTTTGTAGGGAAACCAGATCCAATCATCGTGAAACGTGTGGATAAGAATGGTACTCCAGTTACTGCGACTTACAGTCCAGAATTTACGAAAGTAACACCAATTGGTAAGGATGTTTCCTCTGAAAATATTAAGGGACTTGTACAAACCGGTACTCCAACGTTTGAAGGTGGCGATCCACTGGT
>NZ_LQWV01000012.1:514151-632335 GCF_001553855.1 Streptococcus gordonii | reverse complement strand
TCTTAGTATATCATCTACTTGCTAAACTGTCAACTACTTTTTTTAAATTTTTTTACTTTTTTAAAAAAAATAATATTTTATCCCTTTGTTAAATATATAATCAAAAAGCTGGACAATCATCCAGCTTTTTCTAAAACTCATTATTTGACCTCAAGTAAACCAAGATCTCCATCTTCGCGACGGTAGATGACATTTGTTGTGTTGTCATCTACATCCGTATAAATGAAGAAATCATGTCCCAGCAACTCCATTTGAAGAAGTGCTTCTTCTAAATCCATTGGTTTTAAATCAATGTGTTTTGAACGAACAACTTTTGCAGGTGCTTCATCAACTTCTTCTACTACTGCATCTGTAAAGATCTGACTTGTTGAAACTTTAGTTCTATTTTTTCTTTCAATTTTAGTTTTATTTTTGCGAATTTGGCGTTCAATTTTATCAACTACTAGGTCAATTGAGCCATACATATCTTGTGAGATATCTTCAGCACGAAGAGTTATTGAACCAAGCGGAATCGTTACTTCGACTTTAGCCGTTTTTTCACGGTAGACTTTAAGATTTACGCGTGCATCAAGTTCTTGATCAGCTTGGAAGTATTTTTCAATCTTTTCCAGTTTAGAAACTACGTAATCACGGATTGCTTCTGTTACTTCAAGGTTTTCACCACGGATACTATATTTAATCATATAAGTACCTTCTTTCTAAACATAAAATTTTTCTTTTTATATATTAATTATAACGCTTTCATTTTTTTTTTGCAAATTTTTTCCTTATCTTGCTAATGAAAATGTCATGATTTCTTTCGCTCCATTTTCAAATAATGTCAATTTTGCATCTTGCAAGGTTGCTCCTGTTGTATAGATGTCATCTACAAGTAAAATTTTTTTCGGGATTTTCGTATTTTCAATCATGTAAAAATTCCCTGTGTTTTCTAATCTTTCTTTTCTGTCTTTACTAGACTGAGTTTGACTTTCTTTTTTCTTTAATATTTCTTGATAAGGTATTTGTGCAGCTTCAAGTAATCCTGACACTTGATTGAATCCTCTTTTTCTCATCTTACTTTCACTTAAAGGAATGCTTAAAATTGTGTAGCTTTGAAAATTTTTTAACTCTTTTCTTAGGCTTAAGGCAAATACATTTCTTAAAAGATAATCTCCTTGAAATTTGTAGCGACTAAAATAGTCTTTCATTGCTTTATTATAAGTGTACAAACTTTTATGTGCTACTTCTAATCCTCTTTCCTGCCAGTACTGACAATCTTTGCACAATTTTTTGTCCCCAGCTTTATAACAGGTTGGACAATGTTCTTCTGGAATTTCTTCGAAGGAATTTAAGCACTCTTGACAAATGTCATTTTCTTTTCTTTTTAATAGTAATAAATCCATAAAATTCAACTGCTCTTCTAATATAGCTAAGCAGATTAGACATTGTTTCATAAGCCAGCCTCTCTATTCATTGCTTTAATTTCATTGATTGCTTTTTCTATCTGTATATTAGTGCCATCATGAAAAAATAGTAAGTCACCTGTAGGTCGTTCCATACTTCTTCCTACTCGCCCGCCAATTTGTACTAAAGCACTCCTTGTAAAGAGACGATGGTTAGCTTCTAGAACAATAACATCTACACAGGGAAAAGTAACGCCTCTTTCTAAAATTGTAGTTGTAACTAGTATACTTATTTTTTTATCTCGAAAATCTTGCACAATTTCTAATCTATTTTCCGTTGTAGAGGCTACAAAGCCTACAGTTTCTTCTGGAAAATATTTCTGTAAGACTTGCTTTATCTCTTGTCCTTTCTTAATCTCCGAAGCAAAAATTAAGAGTGGAAATTTTGTTTTTCTTTGTTTTCTCAAATACTTGACTAACTTAGCTGGTAGCTTAGCTTTTTTAAGGTCTTTATTTAGATCAGAAAGCCATACTTTTTGTGGGATAATCAAGGGATTTCCATGAAAGCGTCTTGGCAAACTTAACCTTTTTAAAATTCCTTTTTGAACTTTTTTATCAAGCTCATCTGTTGAAGTTGCGGTCAAGAATATAGTAGTTCCTTCATTTTTAACTGCTTGCTCGACTGCATGATAAAGCACAGGATTATCTACATAAGGGAAGGCATCCACCTCGTCAACAATGAGTAGATCAAATGCTTGGTAAAATTTTAATAATTGATGAGTTGTTGCAATCACTAGGGGACTCCGTGAATAGGGGTCGGACTCCCCATGCAAAAGGGAAATATCACAGAAGAAATCTCCTTTTAAACGTCGGTACAGTTCCAAACAGACATCTATCCGAGGACTAGCTATACAGACAGCCCCTCCTTGATCTAACACCCGAGCAACCACTTGATAGATCATTTCCGTTTTTCCTGCTCCAGTTACAGCGTGGACTAAAGTATCCTGTTTACTTTGTACTCCTTCAAGTAATCCCTTAGAAACTCTTTCCTGATATTCTGTCAATTGGCCGAGCCATTTCAAACTCGATATTATAGGAAAAGATTCTTGAGAAAAATAATAAAGATCTTCGTCACTACGTACTCTCCCTAGAAGAATGCATTCTCTACAATAATATGCACCAATTGGTAATAAATTTCTTTCCTTATCAATTTGACTGTGGCAGCGAGAACAAAAGAGTTCTCCTTTTTTTTCAAAAACTGATGGTAGTCTTTGAGCTATCTTCAAAAGTTCAGTAGGTAACTGTTCTTTAGTAAAAATTCGACCGAGACAATCTTGCAATTCTAACATATCTTTTTATTCGTATTTTCTTGGAAAAATCCTTGTTTTTTTGTACAATGAAATCATGGAATTTAAAACAATTAAAGAAAATGGTCGAGTTGAAGAGGAAATCAAAAAATCTCGTTTTATCTGTCATGTAAAGCGGGTAGAAACCGAAGAAGAAGCTAGAGATTTTATAAACTCTATAAAAAAAGAACACTACAAAGCCACCCATAACTGTTCTGCCTTTATTTTGGGAGAAAAAAGCGAAATAAAGAGAACTAGTGATGATGGTGAACCAAGTGGTACTGCCGGTATCCCCATGCTGGGAGTTTTGGAAAGCCATCAGTTAACCAATCTTTGTGTTGTCGTAACTCGGTATTTCGGTGGGATTAAACTAGGTGCGGGCGGATTGATTCGAGCTTATGCAGGAAGCGTTGCTCTAGCAGTTAAAGAAATTGGACTGGTAGAAATTAAAGAGCAAGTGGGATTAAGGCTTCAGTTGTCCTATAGTCAGTACCAAGAGTATGGTAATTTTTTAAAATCTGAAAACCTAATGGAGTTTGATACCGAGTTTACGGATTCTGTAGCTACTACTATTTTTGTGAATAAAGAAGATAAAAATAGAATCGAGGAAGGCCTGATCGAATTTTTCAATGGTAAAGTTCAGTTAAGCAACCAAGGAATTCGGCAAGTGGAAGTTCCTATTATTTCTTGATATAAAAAAAAGCTATGATAGCCATAGCTTTTTTATATTTTACAAATTCCAATTTTCATTTTATACTTTTCTTAATTCTATTTCATGAGGTGTAGTTATGTCTAAAATTTATAATAATATTACCGAACTAATCGGAAATACTCCCATTGTCAAACTAAATCATTTGGTTCCTGATGGTGCAGCTGATGTATACGTGAAGTTAGAAGCCTTTAATCCTGGATCTTCTGTCAAAGATCGTATCGCTCTTAGTATGATTGAGGCAGCAGAGCGTGATGGTCTTCTTAAACCTGGATCAACTATCGTTGAAGCAACCAGTGGAAACACTGGAATTGGTTTATCTTGGGTTGGAGCAGCCAAAGGCTATAAGGTTGTCATTGTCATGCCAGAAACGATGAGTGTTGAGCGTCGTAAAATCATCCAAGCTTACGGAGCTGAGTTAGTCTTGACTCCTGGAAGCGAAGGAATGAAAGGAGCGATTGCAAAAGCAGAGGAAATTGCTGAGGAAAGAAATGCATGGTTGCCACTTCAATTTAATAATCCTGCAAATCCTGAAGTACATGAAAGAACTACTGGCGTAGAAATTCTAGCAGCCTTTGGCGACACTGGATTGGATGCTTTTGTTGGTGGAGTTGGAACAGGAGGAACTATTTCAGGAGTCTCCCATACTCTTAAAAAAGCAAATCCTGCAATCGAGATTTATGCGGTTGAAGCAGACGAGTCTGCTGTTCTATCTGGTGAAAAACCTGGACCACATAAAATCCAAGGCCTTTCTGCCGGCTTTATCCCTGAAACCCTTGATACTGATGGCTATGATAAAATTGTGCGAGTTACTTCTGAACAGGCTTTAGACTTTGGCCGTCATATTGGTGGCAAAGAAGGTTTCCTTGTTGGTATTTCATCTGCAGCAGCAATTTATGCAGCAATTGAAGTTGCTAAAAAACTTGGACAAGGTAAAAAAGTCCTTGCTCTTGCTCCAGATAATGGTGAACGCTATTTGTCAACTGCTTTATATGAGTTTGACAAATAATTTTACAAACGATATGACAGATAAAAGAAAATCATCCTAACATTCAGGATGATTTTCTTTTTCGTCTTTTTGCTGAGATAAAAATTGAAGGGCTTCTTCAGTCCAAGTCGGAATACTCTTAGCAAGAGGTGCAAAGCCAAACTTATGACGGTCATTCGAAAAGCGATGACGCTTAGGTAGGCGATGTTTTTCTTCTTCCAAAGTTCTCATTGATAGGCTAGCCTTCTTAGTATATTCATCGAAATCAAGGACTTGCACTTGCACAGAATCCCCTATAGCTAGAAGATCATGAATATTTTCTATGTATCCTGTTTTAATCTCAGATATATGAATCAATCCGGTAATACCAGATTCAAGTTCAACAAAGGCACCATAAGGTTGGATTCCTGTAATGGTCCCCCTTAATTTATCGCCAATCTTCATTCGTCTTCAACCTCAATTGTCTCGATAACTACATCTTCCACTGGTCTATCCATCGCTCCAGTCTCTACTTGAGCAATCTTATCCAAAACTTGATAAGACTGTTCATCTAGTAACTGACCAAACACGGTATGACGTCGATCTAAGTGGGGTGTACCACCTTTAGTTGCATAGATCTCTGCGATAGGTTCCGGCCATCCCCCACGACTCAATTCTTTTGCCGAGTATGGTAGATTAGAATTTTGTACAATGAAGAACTGACTTCCATTGGTATTAGGTCCAGCATTGGCCATAGAGAGCGCCCCGCGAATATTATACAATTCTGGCGAAAATTCGTCTTCAAATCTTTCGCCATAAATCGATTCGCCACCCATTCCTGTTCCTGTGGGATCTCCACCTTGAATCATAAAATCTTGAATAATACGGTGGAAAATAACACCGTCGTAATATCCATCTTTTGACAAAGCGATAAAGTTAGCTACCGTTTTAGGAGCTTGTTCTGGGAACAGGACCAATTTCATGTCACCTAGATTTGTCTTGATTGTTGCAAAGGGCCCTTTGTTTTTTTCCATTTCCACTTGTGGAAAGTTTAATTCTTTTTCTACCATACCTAATTTCTCCAAAGCATCAAAGATGCCATCTTCTTCTACTGTTTTTGTAATATAATCTGCTTTTTCAATAATTTTTGGATGCGAATGCCCCATAGCAATACTCATGCCAGCATAGTCAAATAGCTCTAGGTCATTCAACTCATCACCGAAAACCAAGAGATTTTCAGGTTTTAAACCAAGTTTTTCTATAACCTTTTGGACTCCTGTCGCCTTGGAACCAGCAATCGAAACGACATCTGAGGAATTCGGGTGCCAACGAACCAAACGTAAATCTCCTGATAAATCTCCAGGTAGCTGTAAACTATCTCCTTGATCCTCAAAAGTCCACATTTGATAAATCTTTTCTGACTGGTAAAAGTCAGAATCGACAGGTAAATCCTGGTAAACAACATCAATGGCTTGATTAATCATTGGACTGCGAGCCGAAAGAGCGGCTCCATGACTGCCAACAAGCCCGTATTCAATCCCAACTTCCTTAGTCCAAGCAATGTACTTCTCTACTATATTTTGGGGGATTGGTTGCTCACTAACGACTTGTCCTTTTTTATCTTCTACATAAGCACCGTTTAGGGTCACAAAAAAGTCAGGTTCTAGTTCACGAATCTCGGGCACCACACCAAAAATCCCACGACCTGAAGCGATCCCTACCAGGATCCCTTTTTCTTTCAGAGTCTTAAATACTTGTTGGATACTCGCCGGCATATAACCTGTATCTTTCACCCTCAAAGTATCATCAATGTCAAAGAAAACAATTTTAATTTTCTTAGCCTTGTATTTTAATTTTACGTCCATATATCCCTCTTTATTTGCGATGTTCCCATTATACCATAAATACAGCCAGAGGACTGCTCTCAAAATCAGAAGACTTTTTCTACCTTATCAAAAGTCTTCCTGAGGAACTAAGTGATGCTGGAAGGCATAGACAACCGCTTGAGTCCGGTCGCTCACTTCCAATTTTGATAAGATATTAGAAACATGAGTTTTTACTGTTTTTAGAGAAATATAAAGTTCATCAGCAATGCGTTGATTTTCATAGCCCTTGGCTAGAAGCCCCAAAATATCTCGTTCTCGGGCGGTTAAATCATCATGTAATTCAATGTGATTGCGATGGTACTGAACTTTTTTGCTGACTTCTGTTTCAATCGCAATTTCTCCTCTAGCTACTTTTCGGATAGCATGTAAGATCTCATCTGCACTAGATGTCTTCAGCATGTAACCTTTAGCTCCAGCATCCAGAACAGGATAAATCTTTTCATTATCCAAGTAGGAAGTCAAAATCAAAATCTTTGCCTCTGGCCAAGTTTCTAGAATAGCCATAGTAGCCTCGATACCATTCATCTCTGGCATAACAATATCCATGATGATGACATCTGGTCTTAGCTCCAAAGCCAGCTCAACTCCCTCACGGCCATTAGAACTTTCTGCCACCACTTCAACATCTGCTTGTAAGTCTAGGTAGCTTTTTAATCCCAAACGAACCATTTCGTGATCATCTACTAATAAAATTTTCATACTAATTCTCATTTCTATCTAGTAAAGGCACTCGAATATCAATTGCAACTCCTTGCTTAGGAGCAGTCAAAATCTGAATTTCTCCTGCCATATCATGAACTCTCTCTTCAATATTTTTCAAGCCATAACTTATTTCATCTAGCTTTTCTCTGTGAAAACCAATACCATTATCAGCCATTTTTAGCTGAACTTCGTGTCTGTTCTGATATAAGTAGACATCTAAACGACTAGCCTTGGCATGGCGAAGGGTATTGCTAATAATCTCTTGCGCAATTCGAAAGATGTGTTCCTCAATCTGTCTTGGGATGGAACCAACTCGATGTTCAAAGTTGACTTCAATCTCACTCTTATCAACTAACTCTTTCAAGATCACTTCCAAACCTTCGACCAAACTTCGACCTTCTAATTCTGTAGGCCGAAGATGTAGTAGCAAGATTCGCAAATCTTTTTGGGCAGTATCCAAAATGGAAGACACTCCTTTTATTTGCTGCTCTACCACTTCTCTTTCCAAAGTCCCCAGTTGACCTGAGACACCTGATAGAATCATATTCGCTGCAAAAAGCTCCTGACTAACCGTATCGTGAAGATCTCTAGCAATACGACGGCGTTCTTTCTCAACAATCACCTCTTCGTTTTGGAGAACTTGATTTTCAGACTTCTGCAGATTTTCTGTTAACAATGCCATCTTAGCAACAATTTTTTCAAATCCATAATCAATGTCTTCCTGATTACTTACCTCTATTTTTTGGCCATCTAAAATATTTCGAATATTTCTTCTGATAGATGTTAAGGTTACAATCTGTACAAATTTCATAATCAGCAAGAGTAGTATAGTCAAAGACAGAGTTAAAAAGAAAATGAAGAAGATAAACTTTTGTAGTGTTTCAAAATTCCCCAGAACTGTTTGCCATTGAAAACCAAAAAGGCTGAAGACATATTGAATGACAACGGCTAAAACAAGAAAGGAATAAAAGAAAAGTATAAAATAGTAAGACTTCCTCATTTACGAACGACCTCAACATTTCCAATAAGACTGGCAATAACAATTTTAACGCTTTTATTGGCTCTGTCAAAATCTGGCGTAGTCAGAGAAATACTTTCATTTCTCAATTCCCGAACAGTCTGCCCTAAAAAGAAGAGTTCCCCGTATAAACTATTGACCTTTAAACTGACTGCCACATCAACTGGAACAATAATTTTTGTGTCACCAATTCCTTTTCGCAAGATAATGACATTATCATGATTGGTTAAAATTACCTCTTCCAGATGAATAGTATCTTTCCCTACCATTCGAAAAAGGTTAATATCGTCAAATCGGCAACTATCATGGGAGGAAAAATGATGTATATCCCCAAGCCAACGATTTTTCTCTTTTTTTACAACTGTATCTTCCTCAAAAATTAGGTGAGTCGCTTCATTTTCCTTGTATATATAAGGAGAAGCAACAATCAGACCATAAACGACAGCAAATAGAACTGCTGCAATGACAAATGGATTGAGCATAATAATAAGAAAAAAGAGAATAGAAGCTGTAACTAAGAAAAAATTACCTCTTTGCCTACCTAGATAATAATAGAGAAAGAGCAAAAACAAAATTGAGAGAAGGACAAGTCGAGAAAAATCACCTGCAACAATCGTAATAAAAGCCATTGTCAGTAAAATTGCTTCAATTAATACAAAAAACTGAATCTTTCTCATCATACTTATCCTTTCTACTTTTCTATTTCTATTGTATCAAATTTTACTATTTTTTCCTCAGACCTGAGCATGAATCCTAAATTTACAGACATCGTTTCAATTCTTATTCGTTCCAGAAAATCAAAACTTTTTAAGAGCTCCACCAAAAAAAGCAACCAAGGAGGTTGCTTTTATTTTAATCACCATGTGTCGAACTTGATGCTGACGTTTCGTCTTCTGAAGAACTTGACGATGACGTATTCTTACTGCTAGAAGAAGAATTCGAGCTCGAGCTAGAACTTGAACTTGGAGTAGTTGCTTCCGTGACATACAAAGTCACTTTTACCTTCTTAGGATTAACTGGTCCAGTTGCTGGAGATTGTGATGTCACCAAATCAGATTGACTCGACACAACCGAACGATCCACGACTCTTTCAATGTTACTAGATGGAATTCCTAGAGAAATCAGATAATTCCGAGCATTTGCATAAGTATATTGAAGGCTACCAAAGTTTGGCATTTCAATCGTTGATACTGCTTTGGCTACCTTTAAGACAATCTTCGTATTTGAAGTGAGATCATAGGTAGCTCCCGCAGCTGGTGTCTGTTCAAAAATTGTTCCTTCTTCTACATCGTTTGTTTCAACTTCTTCAACTTTGATATTGTTTTTTGGAACTTTTAGAACATCCGTGAGTCTCTCAACAGCTTGGGCAGTCGTTTGGCCAGTATAGTCTTCCATAATTAGCGTTTTAGCTCCCTTAGAAACAACTAAGTTAACTGTACTGCCTTCTTTTCTCTGAGTTCCTGCCACTGGATCTGTGCGAATAATCATCCCTGAAGCTACTTCATCACTATTCTCTTCTATCTCTTCACCAACTTTTAAATTGACTTTTTCAATCGCTTCTCTAGCTTCAGCAACGGTCTTGCCAGTAACATCTGGAACCTGCTTATTAGATGGTGTTAGATAGAGCAATGCTAGAAAAGCAGCAATGACCAGAAATACTGCAGCTAACAAAACCTTGTATCTCGCTCTCAAATGACGCTTTTTCTTAGGTTTTGTTGGTGGTGCAACTTGAGGGGCTTGCAGTTCAACATCTGTAGCTGGATCATTTTTTACTCTAGAAGCTACAGGAGGTGTAACTTGCGGAATCTTTGGAAGTGTCTTAGTATCCGCTTTTACCGCGTCATCAAACATCAGTTTCTTTTCATTCCGTCGTTCAGGTGACAGGCAACTAGACAGATCTACATACATATCCGAAACACTTTGATACCGGTCTGTCAGCTTTTTAGCGGTAGCCTTAATAATAACATTTTCCAGAGACTGCGGAACATTGGCATTTTCAGCAATAATAGACGGCAATGGTTTTTGGAAATGTTGTAGAGCAATCGTCACTGCACTATCCCCATCATAAGGAATATGACCAGTCAGCATCTCATAAAAGATGATCCCCATCGCATAAATATCGCTTTGGAAAGTTGCTTTCGAACCACGCGCCTGCTCAGGAGACAGGTAATGAACACTGCCCAGCATTGAATTTGTCTGGGTCAAACTTGTTTCTGCAAAGGCAACCGCAATCCCAAAGTCCGTTACCTTAGCATTTCCATCTGGAGTCAGGAGAACGTTTTGCGGTTTCAAATCTCGGTGAACAATCCCACGAGCATGTGCCAAACGCATGGCTAAAAGAATTTGCCCCATAATTCGAACGGCCTCTTCGTTCGACAAAGGAGAGTGTTCCTTGATATAACGTTTGAGATCCAAGCCAGCTACATATTCCATAGCCAAATATTGCTGGCCGTCTTCTTCACCAATATCGGTGACACGAACGATATGTGGATGGTCCAAATCCGCCATGGCACGCGCTTCTCGTTGGAAACGTGCAACAGCGATAGGATCCGTCTGGTAATTGGTTCTAAGAACCTTAACCGCCACTTCTTCACCATCTAAAATCAAATCCTTGGCAAGATAGACATCTGCCATCCCGCCTCGGCCAATTTGTTTGATGATTTTATATCGCCCGGCAAAAATTTTGCCGATTTGAATCATGCTTCTTCCTCCTTGTCAAAGTACACAAGAGCTACTGTAATATTGTCCAGACCTCCTGCATTATTGGCAAAGCGAATTAAAGTTTGAGCTTTTTCTGGCAAAGTAAGACCACTTTTTAGAATATCATAGATTTCACTTCCGGCTACCATATTTGATAAACCATCACTGTTAATCACGATATAGTCGCCCTCTTCTAAAGTGATTATTCCAAAATCAGGCTGAATTTCATCTTTTTGTCCGATTGATTGGGTAATGATATTTCGTTGGGGATGACGTTCAGCTTCTTCAGCTGTAATCTGACCAGCTTTCAAAAGAGCATTGACTAAAGAATGGTCACTTGTTAGTTGTTTGTACTCTTCTCCACGGACCAAGCCGATACGGGAATCCCCTATGTGAGCATAAATTGCTTGATTGCCAATAATCGCAATGGCCTCAAGTGTCGTTCCCATTCCCTTGTACTCGTCTGATTGTCCAACTTCATGAATCTTTTTATTTTCTGCTTCTAAGTGCTCAGCAAACCAATCTCTCACACCATTGACAGAATCAATCTGCGTATCGACCCAAGCAGCACCCAAGTCTGTTACGGCCATTTCACTTGCAATATTTCCAGCACGGTGACCACCCATGCCGTCCGCTAGGACAATCAAAGGCATCCCAGAGCGATTCACAAAATGATTTACGAAGTCTTGATTATTTGTACGTTTTTTACCAACATCTGTTAATAATGCTATTTCCATTCTGTTAGTATCCTCCTCTTTCAAGATATTCTCCTAAACTGACTGATAAAAAAGCCATCGCTTCCATATAATTCGGGAGTGATTAAAATACACCCATCTTTTAGAATATCTTTTCTTTCATGTTTTAAGTTTACCTGCTCAAAGTTAGGATGTTTCTCTAAAAATTTAGAAACTACTTGACTATTTTCTTGTGAAAAAATAGTGCAGGTACTATAAGTTATTATACCACCTTTTCTCAAACTTTTACAAACACTATCTAGTATCTCTAGCTGAATTTTTTGTAAAGAGAGAAAATCTGCATTTTCTTTGTTGTATTTGATATCCGGTTTTCGCCGTAAGAGACCAATTCCCGAACACGGAGCATCTACTAAAATCTTATCAAAGGCATCCTTACCGAATTTCTGATAGACTTCTCTAGCATCAAGCTTTTTTGTTTGAACTTTATCAGCAAGACCCAACCGAGTAGCTGCTTCTTCGATCAATTGAAGCTTATGCTCATACAAGTCTAGGGCTATGATTTCCCCAGTATTTAAATATGAAGCCATATGAAGAGTCTTTCCACCAGGCGCACTGCAAGCATCTAAGATTCTTTCATCTCCTTCAATACCTAAAGTTGGTGCCACCAGCTGACTAGATTCATCCTGAATTGTAATTAGGCCAGACGTAAACAATTCGTGACCAGCAAAGTGACCTTGATTTTTAACCAAAGCAGACGGAGCTAAGAGAGAATCTTCTGCCTGTAAAAGTCCTTTTAGTTCCTCTTTACGAGCCAAGTCTGTCACACGAATACTGGCTTTATTCCGCTCAAAAAGACTCGCTAAAATGGCCAGGGCACGTTCTTCACCATACTCTTCTATTAAAGCCTTAACTAGCCATACTGGCGTCGAATATTGGATAGAATAGCGCTTGTTCTTCCGTTTAATCGTTTCAACGTCAGCTACACCTTCACGTTCTATCCGACGCAAAATAGCATTAACAAACTTATCGCTTCCTAGCTTTCGTTTTTTAGCTAGTTCAACAGCTTCATGAATAAGAGCGTGATTTGGAATCTTATCCAAATACAGCATTTGATAAAGACTCAAGAGCAAGAGAATGTATAGCCAAGAATCTAGTTTATTCCGGTCTTCAATTAGATGGGACAGATACCACTCAAGGGTCAGCTTACGATCAACTGTTCCGTAGACAAGTTCTGTCGCCAAACTTTTATCTTGTTGAGAAAGCTGAACCTTCTTGAGAGCCTTATTGAGGGCAATATTGGAAAAAGCTCCTTGATCAAATACTTCTTCTAACACCTCTAAAGCCACCTGTCGCGCACTTTTTCTTCTAGTTTCCAAACTTATCTCCTACTGCTAAGTTTCGGCCAGCACCATTCAAAAAATCTGAGATAGTCATTTGGGGTTTTCCAGCTGGCTGAACTGTCTTAAGGGCAAGTGCCCCTTCTCCAGTTGCAACAAGTAGCTGCCTTTTCCCAATCTCTAAAATCTCTCCAGGCTGGCCTTCTCCATCTGCTAATTCCGCTTCATAAATTTTAAATCTTTCACCTTGCCATAGAGTATGGGCTACAGGCCAAGGATTCATTCCGCGTATCTGATTAAAGAGTTGACGATTGGTCTTGTTCCAATCCAGTCTTTCTTCTTCAGGTCTGATATTTGGTGAGAAAGTAACCTGACTTGGATCCTGAGCTTCAGGCTGAATATCCCCAGAAAAATAAGCCGGCAATGTGTCCAAAAGTAAATCTCGACCAACAATGGCCAGTTTCTCAAACAAAGTACCGACATTATCTTCATCAGTGATTGGAATACTTCTGCAGGAAATCATATCTCCTGCATCCATCTCTTTGACTGTTTCCATGATTGTAACACCAGTTTCCTTATCACCTTGAATCAAGGCGTAATGAATTGGTGCCCCGCCACGGTGTTTGGGCAGAAGAGAAGCATGGACATTGACAACAAAATTCATGCTTGCAAGAAGTTTACTTGGAAGGAACTGTCCAAATGCTGCTGTTACAATTCCGTCAGCACCTAGATTCATGATTGCTTCCATTTCTGGACTTCCAGATAATTTCTCCGGCTGATAGATTGGCAACCCATAAGATAAAGCCACTTCTTTCACTGGTGTTATTCGAATTTCTTTTTTCCGCCCTACTGCTCGATCTGGCTGAGTCACAACAGCCAAAACTTCGTATTGGTCACTTTCCAACAATCCCTTTAAGACCGTAGCAGAAAAGTCAGGCGTACCCATAAATATTAGTTTTATCATACTTATTTCCTTTTACATAAAGTTTTGTGGTTCGTTATCAATGCTGAAACGCAAGTCCTTGTTATCCCGTTCCTGCGTCCATTCCAAAATCTTATTTAAAGTTTCTTGCAAATTATCTTCAAAACGATATTTTACTAAAATCTGATAATGAAAAAGATTATGTGTACGGGCAATTGGCTTGGGTGTAGGTCCCAGTATTTTAACCTGGTCAGACAGACCCTGCTTCAAAATATCCAAAACTTGATAGGATTTTTTTACTAAAAATTCTTCATCTTTGTGGGATAAAGTCAAGCCAACTGTAAAATAATAAGGCGGATAGCCAAGTTGCCTGCGAATATTCATTTCATAGTTAAAAAAGCCTTCATAATCTTGCTTTTTAGCATACTCAATAGCATAGTGGTGGGGGTTGTAGGACTGAATCAAAACTTGGCCTTCCTTTTCAGCGCGGCCTGCTCGACCAGCTACTTGAGTCAAAAGCTGGAAAGTCCGCTCAGAAGAACGAAAATCTGGTAAATTCAGAGCTGTGTCCGCATTCAGCACACCGACCAAGGTTACATTTGGAAAATCCAAGCCCTTAGCAATCATCTGGGTTCCCAGTAAGATATCCGCTTCACCTCGCCCAAAAGCTTCTAAAATCTTTTCATGACTACCTTTTTTTCGAGTCGTATCCACATCCATTCTCAAGACCCGCGCATCAGGAAAGGCTGTTTTCAACTCATCATAGGCTTTCTGCGTCCCCGTTCCATAGTAGCGCATACTCCTGCTGGAACAGTTAGGGCAGGCATAGGGGATATCTTTGACAAAACCGCAGTAATGACAGTTCATGGTCTTGGTATCCATATGAAGCGTTAAAGAGATATCACAGTTTGGACAAGTGTCCACTGTCCCGCATTCTCGGCACATAATAAAACTTGAATAGCCTCTGCGGTTCAACATGAGAACAACTTGTTCCCTTTTATCCAAACGCTCTTGAATAGCCTCTAAAAGTGGAGGGGTAAAGTTTTTGGCTTCATTTTGACCAATATAATCCCTAAAATCGACCACTTCAACTTGTGGAACCTTGGCTAGGGGATTGGCCCGTTTAGTCAGCCTTAAAAATTGATACCGACCCTTCCCCGCTCTTGCTCTGCTTTCCAAGCTTGGCGTTGCTGATCCCAGAACTAAAACCGCCCGATTATACTGAGCTCGGAGAATAGCAACTTCTCGAGCATGGTAACGCGGATTAGAATCCTGCTTGTATGAAGATTCGTGCTCCTCATCAATGATAATTGCACCAATATTTTTGAGAGGGGCAAAAACAGCTGAGCGCGCGCCAACAACAACCTGGGCTTCCCCTCTTTCCACCTTACGCCATTCGTCATATTTTTCACCATTTGACAAGCCAGAATGAAGGATTGCCACCTGTTGGCCAAAGCGGGCAATAAAACGATCCGTCACTTGTGGAGTCAGAGAGATTTCAGGAACCAGCATGATAGCAGTTTTCCCTTTTTGTAAGACTTGTTCAATTACTTGAAGATAAACTTCTGTCTTGCCACTTCCTGTGATTCCTTCTAGCAAGATCGGATTCGCATCTTGGCCAATCTTCTCAGTTATCGCAGCGACAGCGTTCTCTTGCTCACTATTGAGCTCTAATTCTTGGTCCTTTCTCTCTCTTTCAAAATAGCTTGCCGTTCTACTGACTTCTTTTTCCTCAACAACAATTGCATTTTGGTCTATAAAATACTGAACCAATTCTCTAGAAAATTTTTCCCGCAAATCCGCCAGCAACTGTGCTTCGTTTTGCTTCAGTAAATACTCTTTTAAATCCTGCTTTCTTTTGGCACGATTGGATATATCCATTTCTACTAAGGAGTTATGATTTACCCTATACCATTTCTCTGTTTTGATTCGTTTTTGATCTGTTGCCTGATACTCCATACGAATCCGTCCTAATTGGCTCAAGCGCATAAAGGCTGCTTGTCGTTCCTTGTCTAAATCAGAAAAACGAAGACTAGTCTGCTCCCCAAAAATCTCTTGTCTCTCCTCTAAAGACATCACTTCCGTCGGATAGAGTATTTTGTCGTAGGAGGAGTTAAGAAAATTAGGTAGCATGGCTTTTAAAATGGAAATTTTGTAAGAGAAGACTGTTTTACGTAACTCATCTGCCAGCCAGAGTTGCTCTTCGTTTAAAACCGGACTAAAATCAAGAACTTCAACAAGTTCTTTTAATCCCAAACCCTCTTCCTCTTCAATAGCAAGAACAATCCCTTGAATCAAACGATTGGCCTTTCCAAAAGGAACGTGAACCCTCATCCCGACTTGCAAGGCTTGAGAAAACTCTTGAGGAACTGCATAACTGAAAGGTTTATCCGTCTGCATCAAGGGTACATCTACAATAACTTTAGCAACTAGCATTTCCTCTCCTTCCTTTCTCACTTTTAAGTATTAGCTAATTATTTGCACAAAAATATACGTCTCTCTATTATACCGAAAAAATAGCTGGAATAGAAAAAAGAAGATTGAGTTTCCCCAATCTTAAATCTTTTCGCCTTCTTCTTTTTCTTTAGCGATTTGTTCTTTAATTTTACGTTCTTCTTCTTCCTTACGCAAGCGCTCTTCTTCTGCACGGCGACGAACAGCCTCACGCTTTCCTTCTGGATCCGGGTGAATTGTTACATTACCAGACTCAATTTCTTCTAGAGCTCGAAGAGTTGATTTGACAGATTTAAAGTCCTGAGTCGGTGTGGCGCCAGCCTCAAGCTCGTGTGCACGCTTTGCTTCCAAAATTACTAATGAATATTTTGATGGTACCTTGTCCAACAAGGTATCAATAGACGGTTTTAACATCATAATTTTTTACCTAATTTCTAATCTTTATCTTACTGCTGCAGAATTTTTGACCATGTCTTGATAGTGGCCAATCACGCGATCCACACGGAAATGCTCCGCCTCAATCACTCGCTTAACTCGTTCAGCCGCTAGACTGACCTCATCATTGACAATAGCATAGTCATACTCACGCATGAGGGCAATTTCTTCCTTGGCCTTCTCAATCCTCTTAGCAATGACGTCTGCACTGTCTGTGCCACGACCAACCAAACGGTCTTGTAATTCTTCCAAATCTGGAGGTGTCAAAAAAATAAAGACAGCGTCTGGAACTTTTTTCTTGACCTGCAAGGCACCTTGCACCTCAATCTCAAGGAAGACATCGATTCCCTTATCCAAGGTCTCGTTGACATAAGTTAGTGGCGTCCCGTAGTAGTTACCGACATACTCAGCATACTCCAACATCTGACCCTGACGGATCAACTCTTCAAACTCTTCACGAGTTCTAAAGAAATAATCCACACCGTCCACTTCACCTGGACGTTGCGGACGTGTCGTCATAGATACAGAATATTGAAATTGGTTTTCTGAGCTTTCAAAAATTTCACGTCTAACCGTTCCTTTTCCTACACCAGATGGTCCAGAAAAAACGATTAACAAGCCACGTTCCGTCATTTGGTCTCCTTCACAGTCTTTTACCTAGTGTAACAAAAAAAAGCAGATATTTCAACTGCTTTTTATGATGATTATAAGCTACTGAAAGAAAAAAACAGCTCGAAAGCTGTTTCTCTACTTAGCATAATCAACGGCACGCAATTCACGAATAACTGTGACCTTGATATTTCCTGGATACTCCAGATTGTTTTCAATTTTCTCACGAACATCATGTGCCAAAATCGTCACCTTATCATCCTTGATTTTTTCAGGATGAACCATGATGCGGATTTCACGACCCGCCTGCAAAGCAAAGCTGGTCTTAACACCATCGAATTCATTCGCAATTTCTTCTAAGTCATGCAAGCGTTTAATATAGCTTTCTAGTGACTCGCTACGAGCACCCGGACGAGCAGCGCTGAGCGCATCCGCTGCAGCAACAATGACTGCAATCACGCTTTCAGCTTCTACATCTCCATGGTGGCTAGCAATGGTGTTGACCACAACTGGATGTTCCTTGTACTTACGAGCGAGCTCGGTACCAATTTCAACGTGACTTCCTTCCACTTCTCGGTCAATTGCTTTTCCGATGTCATGAAGGAAACCAGCACGGCGTGCCAGAGTTGCATTTTCACCAAGTTCACCAGCAATGACTCCTGCTAACTTCGCCACTTCAATTGAATGGCGAAGGACATTTTGTCCATAAGATGTGCGGAATTGCAATCGTCCCATGATCTTCATCAAATCAGGGTGAAGGTTTGGAGCTCCAATTTCATAGGCTGCTGCTTCCCCATATTCGCGAATACGATTATCAATTTCCAGACGGTTCTTCTCTACCAGCTCTTCAATACGAGCTGGATGAATCCGTCCATCTTTGAGGAGAGCCTCCATCGTCATGCGAGCAATTTCACGGCGAACAGGATCAAATCCGGATAGGGTTACAACGTCTGGAGTGTCGTCGATAATGACATCAATTCCTGTAAGACTTTCAAAAGTGCGGATATTGCGTCCTTCACGACCGATAATCCGTCCCTTCATAGTATCATCAGGCAAGTGGACTGTTGAGTTGGTCTGCTCAGCCACATAATCACCAGCAATCCGCTGCATGGCTTGAACCAAGATATCTTTGGCCATCTTGTCAGAGCGTTCTTTAACCTCTTGTTCAGCCTCACGAATACGCATTGCAATTTCTTTGGTTAGCTTTTCCTCTGTTTGAGCAAGAATCAGATCACGTGCTTCGTTCTGCGATAGTGAAGCAACTCTTTCTAGTTCAGCTTCTTTTTGTTTTTCAAGCTCAGCTAGTTGTTCTTCCCGCTCATCAATGTATTTAGTTTTATCTGAAAGACTTTGTTCTTTCTGCTCGAGCAACTTCTCTTTGTTGGTCAAGTTATCATCTTTTCGATCAAGGCTAGCTGCACGTTCTGTCAAACGACTTTCTGTTTGTTTCAGCTCTTGACGCTCAGACTTAAACTCTGCCTCAACTTCTTCTCGATATTTTCTGGCTTCTTCTTTTGCCTCCAAAAGTGCTTCTTTTTTAAGCGAATTAGTCTCGCGTTTTGCATCTTTCAAAATGATATCTGCTTCACGCTCGGCCTGACCGCGTAAATTCGTTGCTTCTTGTTCAGCATTCAAAAGAGTAAGTTCCGCGGCTTCTTTTGAAGATTTCATTCGAGCCGAGATGCTTACATATCCAATGACTAAACCAATGATGACGGCAAAAACAAGAGCGAAAATCATTTCCATGTTTTTACCTCATTAATTTATTTTAAATTGAATTCGAAAATTCTTAATTATTTTATCATAAATTTGATAAATTAACAAACTGATTTTGGTAAAAAAGAGAGCGATTTCTTATATTATTTTATTAAGTTTTTGGCAAAGCCTTGTGCCACCTTATTCTTGTCAAAAATTATTTTTTTACAAAAATATTTGATATAATCGAATTATAGAAATTGATTACAAAGGAGACTTTTATGTCTAAAGAAGTTATTGTTGAAAGTTTCGAGCTTGATCACACAATCGTTAAGGCCCCTTATGTACGACTCATTGGAGAAGAAAGCGGACCAAAAGGAGATGTCATTTCCAATTTTGATATCCGACTTGTCCAGCCCAATGAAGATTCCATTCCAACTGCAGGTCTCCATACCATTGAACACCTGCTGGCCATGCTTATCCGTAAACGCATTGATGGAATGATTGATTGCTCTCCTTTTGGTTGTCGAACTGGTTTCCATATGATCATGTGGGGGCGTCATACCCCATCCGAAATCGCCCAAGTGATCAAATCATGCCTTGAAGAAATCGCTGAAACCACTACTTGGGAGGACGTCCCTGGAACTACGATTGAGTCTTGCGGAAACTATAAAGATCACAGCCTCTTTTCTGCCAAGGAGTGGGCTAAATTAATCCTCAAACAAGGGATCTCAGATAATGCTTTCGAACGCCATGTTATTTGATTATTCAATAACGAAAAAAATCTCAAGACTAATTTTTTAGCTTGAGATTTTTTATTTGTTTCTAAAAGTCTAAAGAATCCGCATAGCCCGGACCATTTCCTACAAAATAACCTGTTTTACAGTTGATACTAAAGAGGTAGGTTCCATCTGGCTTAAAGAGATTATAGTAGCCATTTCCTTTTATAATATTGACACGTTCGATGATATATTGATCGCCAGTAATATAGCCACGTTCCCGTGAAATTTTTAAGATTTTTTCCAAAATACCTGGATTAAAGACCCAAGCGGGATTATTGACATCATCAATCACAGCCTGATTATAAGGAACACGGCTTAGATTTCTCTGAAAAGGAACACCAGTGCTGGACAGTCCTCCATATCCAGTAGAACCACCCGTGATTACGCCTTGATCCGCATTATTAGTGGTTGGTGCTGTTGGAGTGGTTTCAGCAGGTGCTGGAGCTGTATTGGAAGCAGTCCCTTGACCTCCAGCTGCTTGAGAGACTGTTTGCTGACCCTTTCCTTGACTAATGGCAGAGCTGATTAACTTATCTAAATTATCATTGCCCGTTTTAGTTTCAGTAAAAGTCGCGTCCCCCTTAACTTTTGCATTAGTATCTAAAACACCATCTTTGATCGCAGCTGTTTCAAACTGAGAATTGACTGCTTGAATTGCTGAGATTTGTTTTACAAGATTATCATATTTAGCCTTAGCAACCGTATATTCCTTATCATTTTTCAGGGCTTCAAGTGCCGTTTTTAATTGATCCAAGTTGGCAAAGCTACTGTTTTTAATAGCCAATTTATTCTTATCAGTAAAGAAAGAATCATACAAATCATTAAATTTTTTCAAAGCACTGTTTTCAGAACTTGAACTACTTGAACTAGTCTTTTTACTTGCTTGACTGCTGGAGCTCGTTACTGTTTTGCCTGCCTGATTACGATTCATCGCAAAATACGCAGTTGCCGCAATTCCAGCTACAGCCAGAAGAGCTACTAGGGCATAGATGACCTTTTTACTACCAGAGCCTGTCTTTTCATCATCTTCTTCATAAGAATCCTCTGTAACTGCTGTAGATACTGGAGGAACAGGCTCCAAGTCCACCTGAGTCTTATCTTCGGGCTCGTCAGAAAAGGCCTGGCTGACTTCAGCTTCTAACCCAGGACTCTTAGGAGAAGCTATAACTTCTTCTTTCGTCTCATCAGTTAAAACTGTTTCTTTTTTCGCTTCTTCAGCCTGTTCGTCTTGTTTCTTTTGAGCTTGGACGGTTGCTGTATACTTTCCAGCTTCAATTTCTTGACGATGTTGCTTGATATATTTGTCTAAAACACTATCATCTTCTTTGACGCCAGCTTCTAATTCCTCACTTTTTCTGGCAGCCTGACCAATAGTCATTTCTTTAGCTTCTTCAAAATCTAAAATAGATTCTTGCTCTTGGCTTTCAGGCTTTTTATTTTCCTTACTCATAGTCATCCTTTCTGCTCTTCAAGTTTTCGTTTGACTCTTTGTCCAAAATATTGATATAAATCAACCTTCAAGGTTCCATTATAGAGTTTTCTCTTTTTATCTGCCGGACTTCCATATTTGCTTTCAAAAGCTTCATCGCTAGTCAAAATAAATTTACTCCATGTTTCTAATGGTGCAAAAGTTTGTCCCATTTCCTGGTAGAGCTTTGTAACAGCCGTATCATCCAAAAGCCGTTCTCCATAAGGAGGATTTGAGATAATCACACCATTGATTTTATTAGTGTGCAAGTCTTGCAACCTCATTTGCTTAAAGCAAATACAGTCTGCCACCCCAGCTTCCTCAGCATTCTTCTTAGCAATGTCAATCATGCGTGCATCCAAATCTGATCCAGCAATATCCAATTGAATATCCTGCTTAATTTGCATACGAGCATCAGCTTTTGCTTTCTGAATTTGTGCTCGATCTATCCAAGTCCATTCTTCAAAAGCAAAAGAACGATAAAGACCAGGAGCAATATTCTTACCAATCAAAGCAGCTTCTATACAAAAAGTTCCAGAGCCACATGTCGGATCAACTAAAGGTTTATCAGGATACCAATTGGATAAGAGAAGAATGGCAGCTGCCATATTTTCCTTAATTGGTGCTCCACCCTTATCGGTCCTATAACCACGCTTAAACAAGCTAGTCCCCGTCGTATCAATCATGACTGTCGCCAAATCTTTTAAAATAGAAACTTCAATCTTAAATTCAGGTCCATTTTCCATAAGGGGAACCCCTTCAGGACGCGCATAGTGTTTCTGCAACTTCTTCACAACGGCTTTCTTAGAAATCGCCTGAACGCTAGGTTCATTGTGAAGTTTGGACTTGACACATTTCGCTTTCGAAATAGGGAATTTTGCACCTAAGGGTAAGTAGTTTTCCCAATCAAGTGCGAAGACTCCTTGAAAAAGCTCTTCAAAAGTCTTGGCAGGAAAAGTCCCAACAATGATTTTGATCCGATCTGCCGACCGTAACCAAAGATTGGTTTGAATAATAGTTTGGACATCTCCTTCGAAACGAACTCGACCATTTTTAACCTGACAATCGATTCCAAGATTTCTAATTTCACGACCAACTACTGCTTCTAGACCTGCTGCAGCTGTCGCTATTAAGTCAAATGTTTTTTTCATTATTTCCTCAAAACAAAGGGGAAGCGTCTATCTATATACTGAGATAGCCGACTTGAGATTTACTTAGATCAGGAAAAGTTGCTATCCCTAACTTTTTAAAGTATATTTCACTATAATTAGAGGCTAAGAACCAAGCCCTAGCCTCTACCTATATGCAATTTTCTATAAGCCATGTTTTGTTCCAGAAATGACTAGGTACCATTTCCTTCGATAATCATCTGTCTACTGTTTCCAGTCAGAATGCAATGTTCGTTTCCACGCATTCCATGCCCCGACCAAAGTTTGGGTTGCTAGCTTGAGGGGTTTACCGCGTTCCACTTTTTGTGTTTCCACAAAAACTACGTCACTGTGGCACTTTCAGGCCTACTCCAGCATATCAAGAGACTTAGCTGTTTCATCCGCCGTAACGGAATAATCCGTCCCTAGGCTTATTGTTTCGCCTAGCACAAACACTACCGGCATCACAGCCAGTGCTAGCATGGACTTTCCTCATAAAAAATAACTTTTCATGCGATTATCCAAAAATTGCACGTCTTATAATTACAATTGATTTAATTCGCTCGCTTGGATTTGTTTACCGAACACTTCTTTTTCCAAACGGCTTAGTCTTTTCAAGATATCAAAATTGGTAATTGTCGTTTGAGTTGTGTCTCCAAATGACTGATGAACCTGAGAAGCAGTTGAATTTGGAGCTTCCTGAATTCGTTTAGAAAGTTCTTGTTTTAAACGGCTATTTTCTTCACGCAATTCCTTCACTAAAGCTGAATAAGTTTCGTAGTCTTTGATCACATCATCTAAAAACTCATCCACTTCTTGCTTACTATATCCACGTACTGCTGTTTTAAAATCTTGATCAAAAATATCTTTAGGTGTAAAAATAATACTAGCCATTTCTCTCTCCAATCTGGTTTATTATTATCATTATATACGAAAAGGAAGAGAAAAATCAAGGTATAAACTTTAAATTTCAGAAAAATTTTCCGCCATCTCATTTAAGTCATCAAATGTTAATTTTTTGATATGATATTGTTCATTTTCCTTCATCATTCGGTAAAGATACTTGAGCTTTGTCTCATTTTCTTCATCGTAAAATAGATAAGCGCCATCTGTGCTCTCTAACAAAAATTGATTATAGGTCCGAAACTGACTTGGATTTTCATAGCTTGGATAAGCATATTTGATAAAATCAACATTTTTAAAGTTAGCCAATTTTTCTTGGTTAACCTCATTCCAATTTTCACCTTGGTTTTCAAAAATAAAAATCGTCGCCAATTGAAAATTATATTCTTTCTGTAATTCCTTAGCAACTTCCAGAACCCAGACCTCAAAGCCCAAGTTTCCCGTAAAAACCAGCCATTTCATGCCATTTTCTAAGAGATAAATCAAATCCCTACGAATAGCTGCTTTGATAATTTTCAAGCGTTGATCCTTGTCTCCAAAGATTCCTAAATCAAAGGCTTTATAGCCTACAACAAGTACACTGACCATTTTTTATCCTTTTACAATGTTTTATGGTATAATAGAGTGATGTTATTGTACCAATAAGGAGTTTTATGGTCAACTATCCGCATAAGCTTACATCTAAAAATAACATAAAAAAAGTGAAAAAAGAGACTGTCGATTTCGCTAATCGGGGAATGACTTTTGAAAAAATGATTAACGACACCAATGACTATTACCTTAGCCGTGGATTAGCTGTTATTCATAAAAAGCCTACACCCGTGCAAATTGTCAAAGTTGATTATCCTAAGCGAAGCCGTGCCAAGATTGTCGAGGCCTACTTTCGCCAAGCATCTACTACGGACTACTCGGGAGTTTACCGTGGGCATTACATTGATTTTGAAGCCAAGGAAACGCGGCAAAAGCAATCTATGCCTATGAAAAATTTTCATGCACACCAGATTGAACATATGGATCAAGTGCTCAATCAAGGCGGGATTTGCTTTGTCTTACTTCACTTTTCTAGTCTGAAGGAAACCTACCTCCTTCCTGCTCCCTACTTAATTGAGTTTTACAAGATTGATAAGGGTGGGAAATCCATGCCCCTGGATTATATTCAGAAACATGGTTATCTCATTGAACAAAACATCCTTCCCAGCATACCTTATCTTGATATTATCTCAAAAAATTTACTAGGTGGTCACTCTAATGAATAAACAAACCTTAATGACAGCCCTAAAATGGGTTGCAAGCGGCCTTATCTCACTCTTTCTTTTGGGACTTCTGCTAGGAAGTTGTCTCTTCTTCTACTATGTGAGCAAGGCCCCTGAATTATCAGAAAGCAAGCTCGTTGCTACTACTTCCAGCAAAATTTATGATAGTCAAAATAACCTTATCGCAGATTTGGGTTCTGAAAAACGCGTAAATGTTACCACAGATCAGATTCCGACGGATCTGGTCAATGCTATTGTTGCTATTGAAGACCATCGTTTCTTCAATCACCGTGGGGTTGATTCCATTCGGATCATCGGCTCTATCTTTAATAATATTCTTAAGAGGTCGAATGGGCTTCAGGGTGGTTCTACCTTGACCCAACAGTTAATCAAACTGACATATTTTTCTACCTCTAAAGCAGACCAGACGGTCTCACGTAAAGCTCAGGAAGCTTGGTTGGCTTTCCAACTAGAAAGAACAGCTACAAAGCAACAAATTCTGACCTATTATGTCAATAAGGTTTACATGTCTAATGGGAACTATGGGATGCAGACAGCAGCACAAAGTTTTTATGGTAAGGACTTAAAAGACCTAAGCTTGCCTCAATTAGCCTTGCTTGCCGGAATGCCCCAAGCTCCAAACCAATATGATCCATACTCTCAACCAGAAGCAGCACTTCAACGTCGTAACTTGGTTTTATCTGAGATGTACCAACTGAAATACATCACTGCTGAACAGTATGAACAAGCTATCAATACTCCTGTTACTGACGGTTTGCAAAGCTTGAAGAGCTCTGCGTCTTATCCAGCTTATATGGATAACTATTTAAAACAAGTTATCGAGCAGGTCGAAAAAGAAACAGGCTATAACTTGCTGACTACTGGTATGGAAGTCTACACCAATGTCAATACTGACGCTCAAAAGCAACTGTGGGAGATCTATAACTCCGATACCTATGTTAACTACCCAGACGATGAACTTCAAGTTGCTTCCACGGTTATGGATGTAACAAATGGTAAAGTTATTGCCCAACTTGGAGCTCGTAAACAGTCTACTAATGTTTCATTTGGTACGAACCAAGCCGTTGAGACCAATAGGGACTGGGGTTCAACTATGAAACCTATCACAGACTATGCACCAGCCATCGAAGATGGGGTCTATAGTGCAACATCTGCAACTATTGCAGATGCTCCTTATAATTTCCCCGGCTCTAGCACCCCTGTCTACAACTGGGATATGCGCTATTATGGTAATATAACCATGCAATATGCCATCCAAGAATCACGGAACGTTCCAGCAGTTAAAACTTTGGAAGCTGTTGGCCTCAAACAATCCCTTAAATTCTTGAACAAGATTGGCATCAACTATCCAGAAATGCACTATTCAAATGCTATTTCAAGTAATACCAACAAATCTGGAAACGAATATGGCGCAAGTAGTGAGAAGATGGCTGCGGCCTATGCAGCTTTTGCTAATGGTGGAACCTACTACAAACCTCAATATGTCAACAGAATTGTCTTTAGCGATGGTACGGAAAAAATCTTCTCTAATGAAGGTTCAAGAGCCATGAAAGAAACAACGGCCTACATGATGACAGATATGATGAAGACTGTTCTGACATCCGGAACAGGTACAAATGCAGCAATTTCTGGTGTCTATCAAGCTGGGAAAACTGGTACTTCTAACTATGCAGACGATGAATTAACCAAACTTACAAAGCCTTATTATGGCTCTAGTATTGTAACTCCAGATGAGCTCTTCGTCGGTTACACTCCTCAGTATTCGATGGCGGTATGGACTGGTTATTCAAACCGCTTCACACCAGTTCTTGATGATGGGGTCAAGGTTGCAACTGATGTCTATCGATCTATGATGACTTACTTGAATGCCAATGGAAACGAAGATTGGGAGCAACCAAATGGGGTTTATCGAGTTGGCTACTATCTATACCTAAACGGATCTAATCCATATCGATACTATATCCAACCTTCCTCAACTTCAGAAGAATCATCTTCTTCTGAGGAAGAGTCTTCTTCAAGTAGTTCGGAATCTTCTACTACTTCCGAATCTAGTTCATCCTCTACTTCCAACCCACAAGAAAGCAAACCACAAATTAATAACGGTCAGCGCTAATGTTTGGAAGATCAACATAAAAACTCTATCTTCTCATATGAGAGAAGATAGAGTTTTTTTATTTAGAAAAGGCCTTATATAGCTATAAAGACCTTGTCCGTAAATATTCTTTTATAGGGCTAAGGCTCCCATTGGATCCCACGGAGCCAAGACAATAGGCTCTGCTTCATAAGCAGCTAATTCCGCTTCAGTCAGAAATTCTTTGCGCACTACGATTTGGTAAGTGTATTCATCCATCCAAGCATCACTGGCTACAAAGTATCCTTTGTCCCCAACTTTTTCGCCCCAGGAGTTTTCCACCTTCCATTTCTTGGCTTTTCCATTTTCATCCAAGTCTACCCCTGTCAAAACCATTGCATGGGTCATTAGACTTTCGCTATAGTCCAAACGTCCTGCCTTGTCTTGAGTCAACTGGATATCCATACTAGAAGTGAAGTCATACATGCCGTTAGCCATAATACCCGCTTTTCGATTGCTAGACTGTCCAACATCAGAACCAAACCACACGGTTTCGCCAGCTTGCATTTGGGCGATAGCCAGCTCTTTTAGCCTGTCCATTTCAACATTCAAATAACGAACCGGCTTGCTACCAACGACATTACCCAGCATCTCAACTGTATAGGACTGACCATAAGGCTTGTCTGCAGTCGGCGCATTGATGATAGAGACATAGTCATCTAGCTTGAGATCAACATATTTTTTGAAGAAAGCTTGTGGTGTCAATCCGTTCTCACTATGGAAATGATTATCTTTATCCCGATAAGAGAAGTCGAATTGGCGAGGTGGTAAACCTAAATTCATAGCTAGGAAGTTAAAGACTTCTTGGAGGAGCTCTTCTTTCTTAGCCTGAAGTTCTGCCAAGTCTGCTCCTTCTACCACCAATTCTCGCAAAATCTTTGCATCCTGACGCAAGAGCTTATTGAGAATCTGATTGAGCTCGCGACTATTGCTAGACGAGATTGACTCTGGATAGACTGACTTGGGTACGACACCATATTTTTCAAAAAGAGAAACAACCATATCCCATTGACCGCCATCCTGCTGAGGCGTATCTAAGAGAAACTTAACCTTGCGACTAGTCAATTCTTGGTCAGCGGTTGCCAGCACCTGCTCTAAGAACCAGTTGGATTTTTCATATTTATCCCAAAAGAAAGTGTGGGCCTGAGATAGCTCAAAATCTTCCAATTGGAAACCAGCAATCATTTTGTGGCGGAAGGTATTAAGAGCTGCAAACATCCAACAGCGTCCAGAAGCTTTTTGGTCGCTAACCTTGTCCTTAGTGAGGTCCAGTGAAAAGACTGGCGTGTTTTCCACAGCACTGCTTCGCTTCTCCAAGGATGTCAAGAGACCATTGTGACTGATGGCATTTTCCATTGCTGCAAACTTAGGATTAGCTTCATAAACAGCATACAACTTATCTGTAAAATCTTGTTCTATCGACTTCATAGAATCCTCCTTGTCATTATACATCTATTATAGAACTTTAAAAAAGGAGTGCAAGTAAAAAGGCTAGACAAGAGAGTCCTAGCCTTTTTCTAAATCAGATCTTAGGATTCCATAAACGGAAAAATCTTTGACTTGTCCTTTATGAAATACAGCTTGACGGAAAGTACCTTCGTAGCTCATACCAGCTTTTGACATAACACGTCCCGAAGCTGGATTGGCTGTTACAAATTTTGCTGAGACACGATTGAAACCTGCACCTTGCAAGAGATAAATTAAAACAGCTTTCAAAGCTTCTGTCATCAGCCCCTGTCCCCAGTAGTCTTTACTTAAAATATAACCGACCTCGCAAGCATTAACTGCCTCATCCATGTCCACCACACTGATGTCCCCAATTACAGAATCAGGATTTTCTTTCAGGCAGATAGCCCACTTGTAAAAATCCATATTTTGATAATTCTCAACCCAGCAAGCAATAGACTGTTTGGTGACTTCAGGGCTCTCATGAGCATCACAGGTCACATGCAGCAGATTATCCGGACGACAAGCCCAGTTGTCATACATAGCTTGAGCATCTGATTCCAGAAAAGGTCTTAGCAAAAGACGTTTGGTTTCAATAGACTGTGTACCTATCTTTTTCATAGTTTTCTCGTTTCTTGGCTCGGACTAAAAAGATTCGATAGAGATTTTCACTTCCAAAATTCGTCAAAAATCGTAATCGGCAAATGCCGTTTGTGCTGTCCTTTATGCCACCAAGATTCGATAGTTTCTTGGGCTTGGGCTGAAACGGACTTGCCTTCGAGATAATCGTCAATTTCATTGTAAGTCACTCCCAGAGCGACTTCATCCGCAATCCCAGGTTTTTCCTCTTCCAAATCAGCCGTCGGTACCTTTTCATAGAGAGCCGGATCAGCTCCTAAAGCGGCCAAAAGCTGCTTACCTTGTCGTTTATTGAGGCGGTAAAGTGGTAAGATATCTGCTCCGCCATCCCCAAACTTGGTGAAAAAGGCGGTGACATTTTCTGCTGCGTGATCGGTCCCAATAACAGCCCCACTGTATGAACCAGCCAAAGCATACTGGGCAATCATACGGCTGCGGGCCTTGATATTACCCTTGTTAAAATCAGAGACTTTGGCACCCGTTGCCTCTACAGCCCTTGTCATGGCATCAGCGGATTCCTTGATATTGACTGTCAGACTGACATCAGGCTGGATAAAAGCCAGAGCCTTTTGCGCATCATCTTCATCTGCCTGAACACCGTAAGGCAAACGAACTGCGATAAAGCGATAGCTATCATCTCTAGTTTCAGCCCGCATTTCCTCTACAGCCAGCTGAGCCAAGCGACCAGACAAGGTTGAATCCTGACCACCAGAAATTCCCAAAACATAACTTTTCAAAAAAGGGTGCTTTCTCAGATAGGCCTTGAGAAAGTCCACCGACTTGCGGATTTCTTCCTCCGGGTCAATGATTGGTTTGACACCCAGTTGAGCGATGATTTCTTCTTGTAGACTCATTTTTCTGCTCCTGTCTGGTAGGCTTTCTTGCGCATCTGGTCAATCAAATCCATCTTATCTTGCCAAATATCTCGAGCCAGGTCAACTGGATAATCCTGTGGATTAAGAACCCGCTTGTACTCGTCCCAAAGTTTATCAAATTCCTTACGGGCATAGGCTTGAATTTCAGTCAGGCTCCGCTTTTCATAAACAAGATTTCCCTCTTGGAAAATATCCACCAAAAGCGGTACTGCATCAAAATCCTTAACCGTCTTATTAATGTATGTGTAGGTAGGATGGAACATTTCTAACTCTTCCAAGCCATTGACATCAATGCCGTCATAGGTAATGTAATCTCCCTCAGACTTCCCTTTTTCGCGACTGGTAATGCGCCAAACTTGCTTCTTACCTGGGGTAGAAACTTTTTCGGCATTATTGGACAGCTTGATAGTATTGCGCAATTCTCCAGTCTCATCTTCAATAGCAACAATCTTATAAACCGCCCCTAAAGCCGGCTGGTCGTAGGCTGTAATAAGCTTGGTTCCCACGCCCCAGACATCTATCTTAGCCTTTTGCATTTTCAAGTTGAGAATGGTATTTTCATCCAGATCATTGGACGCATAAATCTTAGCATCAGGGAAGCCAGCTTCATCTAATTGCTGCCGAACTTTCTTAGAAATATAAGCAAGGTCTCCCGAATCAATGCGGACGCCCAGAAACTTAATCTTGTCTCCTAGCTCACGCGCCACCCGAATAGCTGCCGGAACACCCAAACGCAATGTATCGTAGGTATCTACTAGGAAAACACAGTTATGATGAGTCTCAGCGTAGGCTTTAAAGGCATCATAATCATTGCCATAGACTTGAACGAGGGCATGAGCATGCGTTCCTAAGACAGGAATATCAAAGAGCTTGCCAGCCCGGACATTGCTGGTACCGTTAGCTCCGCCAATCACCGCAGCCCTTGTCCCCCAAATAGCAGCGTCCATTTCCTGAGCCCGTCGAGTACCGAACTCCATCAGAGGTTCATCTTCGATAACAGAGCGAATACGGGCTGCCTTGGTAGCAATCAGCGTCTGAAAATTAACGATATTGAGCAATGCAGTCTCAACAAGTTGACACTGAGCTAGAGGGCCTTCCACCTGCACGATTGGCTCATTAGCAAAAACCAAGTCACCTTCCTGAGCTGACCGAACACTCAGGCTCATCTTTAAATCCCGCAAGTAATCTAAGAAGTCTCCATGATAACCCAAGGACTCAAGATAGTCTAAATCACTCTGGCTGAACGTCAGATTATTGAGATAGGAAATAATTCTTTCTAAGCCCGCAAAGACAGCGTAGCCGTTATTAAAAGGATTCTTACGGAAAAAAACTTCAAAGACTGCACGTTTGTTATGTATATTCTGATTGAAATAAACCTGCATCATATTGATTTGATACAAGTCTGTATGTAAGGTTAAACTATCATCTGGAAACATATTTTCTCCTTTATAAACTGCATGGATTTTACTTATTATATCATAAATTTACAATTAAGAGGTGATAGGGAAATAGTCCGGCAATTAGAAAATTGAAATTATTCTTTCTCCAATTTAGCTAATAGCTATTTAATTTCTAATAAACCACTCCACAATTATGCCTCAAAAGCTTCAACAAATCCAAAAAACCTTGTTAGTCATAAACTAACAAGGTTTTCGGTTTTATTCATGTTCAGTGATATATTTATAAGCTTCTTGACCCGCAATCGCTCCATCACCTACTGCTGTCGTAATCTGGCGTAAGTCTTTTTGACGGACATCTCCGATTGCGTAGATACCAGCTACTGAGGTTTTCATATGGTCATCTGTCACAATCCAACCTGATTCATCTCTTATACCCAAATCTGCTACAAACTCACTAACTGGATCCAAACCAACATAAATGAAGATACCACCAAAATCTGCTTGGCTAGTTTCACCAGTCTTGATATTTTTAAAGGTTACTCCAGTCACCTTACGATCGTCACCATGAATAGCTTCTACGACTGAATCCCAGACAAAACTAATTTTTTCATTAGCAAAGGCACGATCTTGCAAAACTTTTTGTGCGCGTAATTGATCACGACGGTGAACAATGGTCACACTTTTAGCAAACTGGGTCAAGAAAATGGCTTCCTCAACTGCTGAGTCGCCTCCTCCGACAACTAGTAAGTCTTCATCGCGAAAAAAAGCTCCATCACAAACTGCACAGTAAGAAACACCCCGACTATTAAATTCAGCCTCACCCGGTACATTGAGCTGACGGTGAAAGGCTCCTGTCGCAATAATAACAGTCTTACTTTCATAAACCTCGTCTTCTGTGATAACTTTTTTAGAATCACCCTGATCTTCAATCCTTTGAACATGACCAAAGACATGCTCTACTCCGAGATTTTCCAATGGCTCAAACATTTTTTCAGCCAATTCCGGACCGCTAATTAGGGCATAGCCAGGATAATTTTCAACATCTGCTGTATTATTCATTTGCCCGCCTGGAATACCAGCTTCCAACAAGGCAACTTTGAGGTTACTTCTTGCAGCATAAAGTGCCGCTGTCATTCCTGCAGGACCTGCTCCAATAATAATTGTATCGTACATGACTCCACCTTCTTTTGTTGTAATAATAATTATTCTAACGCCAATAAAAAACTTTTGCAAGCATTATGCTTTCAGCACTAAGAGAATGCCCATAACCGCAAAAGATAAAATAGGGATAGTCATAATATCAATCAAAAGTACATCAAACAAATGCGCCTGTCGTGCCTTTGCTGTCTTATCCTTGCGACTAGCCATTCTGGCTAAAATTAAAATCCCTGACAAACCGCCGATTAGGGCTGTTGTCAAAAGAAGACTCTCTATATAGAGAGAAAAAATTTGCTTTAACATTTAATCTCCTATGTTTTGGTCTATTTATGTCCAATAAGTCATGCTTATTTTGCTCAAAACAAACTCAGCTGGTAAAACCAACCGAGTTATCTTTTCTCCATTATATCAAATATAGGTTCGTTTGTAACTAGCAAAAAACTCTTTCGTCCGTTCTTCTTTCGGATTATTCATAATCTCATCAGGCTTACCACCTTCAATAATATGCCCCTTATCTAAAAAGAGAACTTTGTCAGCAACCTGTGAAACAAAGGACATATCATGACTAACCAAAATCATTGTTTGACCAGATCTTGCAGCATCAGCAATGGATCTTTCTACTTCGCCGACAAGCTCAGGATCCAGAGCAGATGTAGGTTCATCAAGCAGGAGAACATCAGGTTTCATGGCTAGAGCCCTTGCCAAAGCTACCCGCTGTTTTTGACCACCTGATAAATGACGGGGGTAATGGTTTTCTCGATCTGATAAACCTACCTTGGCCAATTCTTCTTTAGCTATTTTAGTAGCTTCTTCATCTGAAAGTTTCTTGACAACGAGCAGGCCTTCTTTTACATTTTCCAGAGCAGTCCGTCTCTCAAATAGATTAAACTGCTGGAAAACCATGGCTAATTTTCTACGAAGTGTTAAGATTTCCTCCTGAGTAATTTGGGAAAAATCAACTCTAAAATCATCAATCTCAATGATACCGCTATCTGGAGTTTCCAAGTAATTCAAACTGCGAAGAAAGGTGGATTTACCAGCCCCAGATGAACCAATCAGGGCAATAACTTCTCCTTTTTGGATATCCAAACTAAGATTATCCAATACCGCTTGACCAGAGAAAGATTTACTGAGGTTAAAAATATGAATCATTAAAGGATATCTCCTTTCGCTTGAATTGCTGAATCAATTGCTGCTGGCGTTTGGATGGCCATTTTTCTTTCGATAAAGCGGCCAAATTGCTCAATCATAATATTGACAACCCAATAGACTAGAGCGACTGAAATGAAGCGCTCAAAATAACGGTAATCTGAACCACCTAAAATCTGGGCTTGAGCAAATACTTCTACCACTCCGGCACTAAAGGCTAGTGAAGTTCCTTTAGTCAAACCAATTAAGGAGTTGATCAGGGTTGGTGTAGCTACAACTGCTGCATTAGGAATAATCACACGACGGTATACTTGGGTATTGGTCATTCCCAGACTTCTAGCTGCTTCAATTTCTCCTTCACTAACAGAGAGGATTGCTGCCCGGATAGTTTCGCTAGCATATGCTGCCTCATTAAAGGCGAAAGCAACAACAGCAAAGACTGAGGCTGGGATTGCATTGATATTAAAAGCAGTTCCAAAACGTTGATTAAAAACCTTTAGAGCTATAGGAATCCCATAATAGGTAAGCATCAGTTGGACTAAGATAGGTGTTCCCCTTAAAAAGCTGACAAACAAAGCCTGAATAGGGTACAGAACTTTGACACGGTTGATTTTGACAATAGCAAACAGAAGAGCCAAAACCAAACCCAAAAGGGCGCCGCCCAGTGTTAAAAATAAAGTTGTTGGTAATTTTTCAATAATTCTTGGCAGGGCATCAAAAACAGATCTTAAACTAAAATTTTGGCCATCCGGAATGGACTTCATTAATTCCTGATACCAGTTAGAAGCCACTATAACTAAACTTGCGTTCATTATTCAATCCTTTCATCATTCTCATATAAGAAGGTCTATGCTCTTTTACTCGGTTTACTGTATCTGAATAACACAAGAAAAAAGATAGACCAGTATACTCTAGTCTATCACACCATTTTTATATCGAACAGTATAAATTATTTATCAAGGGTATAAGAAAATTTTATGACTAGAAGCTTTGGCGCTTGGCCTTGCGTTCTGCACGACCTCGAGCACGATTTTCAGCCCTCTTGGTCTTACGACGTTTTTCATTGACAGCCCACTGAATTTTTTTCTTATAGCCAGGTTTGATTTTCTTCTTTTTCTTTTTAACCAAACCAATCATTTCTGTATCAAGCTTCTCATAAGACTTTTCGCGGTTGGCTCGGCGATCTCGATCATAAGTGTCCTGAAATTCACCGTTCTTTATCATCTTAGGAATGAACTTGATACCCAGTTTCTCTAATTCACAAATATCAGAGTCATCACTTGGCTGATAAAGCGTAATAGCCGTACCAGGAAGTCCATTGCGTCCTGTTCTTCCCACTCGATGGACAAAGAAAGACAGGTCCTGCGGAATAGCATCATTGATGACATGACTGACCCCCTCAATATCAATCCCCCTTGCTGCTAGGTCAGTCGCAACAATATATTCAAAATCAAGATTTTTCACTTGATTCATAATCCGCTTGCGCTCACGAGGTGCAATATCACCGTGAATCTTAGCCACTTTCAAGCCTTGAGCAAGTAAGTAACTATGTAACTCATCTGCTCTTGTCTTGGTATTGACAAAAATCATAGCCAAATAAGGCTGTAAGATTCTGCTGATTTCATAAATCTGAGCATTTTTATCACGCCCCTTTGTTGAGACCAGCCAATTTTCGATTGTATCAGAAATAACCGTTTTAGTCTTGATTTGCTCCATGACCGGATTGGACAGATATTTCTTCAAGAAAGGCTGTAGCTTCTGCGGAATAGTCGCTGAGAATACCAAAAACTGCAAATCTTTTGGCAGACTTGAGGCGATTTTATCCACTGTTTCCAAGAAGCCCATATCTAGTGTCATATCCGCTTCATCCACAACAAAGGTCTTAGCCTTATGAATGGCTAAATCTCCTGACTTGACCAAATCATAGATTCGTCCAGGTGTCCCGATAACAATATGAGGTTGGCTAAATTCAAGTTTATCTATTTGACGGGTCTTATCAGTCCCTCCTACATAGTTAGCAACACGAATTTCTTTATCAGAAAAAGAAGCAATCTGTCTAGTTGCTTGATAGATCTGGGTGGCTAACTCGCGGCTTGGTGCTGTAATCACAACTTGTACGTGATCCTCATCTTCATTCAGCTTTTGAAAAATCGGTAGCAGAAAAGTATGGGTCTTCCCAGAACCTGTCTTTGATTCACCGACCAGGTCGCGCCCAGACAAAACAACTGGAATCAACTTCTCCTGTACCTCTGTTGCTTCAACAAACTTTAGATCCTCTAAAGCCTCCTGAATATAATTTTTAAAAGTAAATTCTGTAAATTTCATTTTTTCCTCTTATCCTTATTCGTCCTATCTATTATAACAGAAATTATGGATTTATAGCCATTTATATGAAAAGAAGGAGAACAATCGTTCTCCTTTTTCTTACAAATACAAAATTGCTAGAGTAATCAAACTTGCAACAAGGCCTATTCCCCAGAAGAGAAAATCCACCTTCCATTCACTCCAAGCCTTACCACGGCCAGAAAAACCACCAAGTTCAAAATGATGGTGAACTGGAGTCATTCGGAAAATCCTCTTACCACCTGTCATCTTAAAGTAAGTAACTTGAAGCATGACTGAAGCTGTTTCAAATACGTAGACAATCCCAATCAAAAGAAGGGTCCATTCTTGATGGAGGGCAATAGAGAGAGCCGCCAGCATACCTCCTAGAGCCAGACTACCTACATCTCCCATAAAGATCTTAGCAGGTTTATGGTTAAATCCGAAGAAGCCAAGCAGGCCACCAATCATACTAAAGATCACGATTAGAAGATCAAAACGTTTTTGTTCTAACGCAATAACCGCATAAGCCCCCAAACTGATCACGACGGAAATACTTGCAAGACCGTCAATTCCATCAGTTAGGTTGACTGCATTGGAAAAACCAACCAACCAAAAGAGAACAAAGAAAATATAAAGAAAACCTAATTCCAGTGGGAAACCGAAAACGTTCAGCATATCCCCTCCGCCGTGGCGTTCAAAAAAGAGATAAAAAACCACACCGCCAACCAGCTGCAAGAATAGTTTTTGCTTAGGATTCAGTCCCTCGTTGATTCGGCGGAAAACTTTTAAGAAATCATCTAAAAAGCCAACTAAACCGTACAAGAACAGAATAAACAAAATCGTTGTAACGTTGCTAGAAAGATTTCCTGAAAATAATGCAATGACAAAACTCGCCACAATCGAAGCCAAGAGGAAAACAGTTCCTCCCATAGTGGGTGTTCCAGCTTTGGCCTGGTGTTGTTTGACATCTTCGTGCATTTGTTGCCCAGAAATGCGGGCTTTTTGATAAAAACGAATAAAGGCAGGGATTCCAATAATTGTTAAAATCAAAGTAGTAATTCCTGCAATTATAGCTGTAAGCATCTTACTCTCCTAGTGTTATTGTTATTTCTTTGAGGTTCTTGATAGAGGTATTGGCTTTTACACTCTGTCCAACAACCTTCGAACCTTCACCTTTGTAGGTAACCTTTATATCTAACCATTTGGCAACGGTTGATGCGTTCTCTTTGGTCCAACCGTACATGTCTGGCATGTCATCCAGCTCATCTGTTAGAAGAAGGACTTGCTGGTTAGAAGCAACATTCTTACCTGCTTCAACAGATAATTTAGTAATGCTACTTCCTGTACCAAGGATAATCGGCTGAACCAAATTACGACGTAGCTCTTCAGCATAAGAACCCGGCGACTTATCCTTGCCTTTTTCTTTTGTTTTAGGCATGGTGTACTTGGTTTCGGTAATGATATTATCCAAAACAGGAGTCGGAGTAGTTAGGCTTAGCGTATCCTTCATGGCAACCGCTTCCTGTAAGATAGGGTTGACAATCTCTTTCCATAAATCTGGATAAAGCTTTTCTTCAGGCTGTTTTACTGTCACATACATGATGAAATCTGGGTCTTCGGCAGATGTCATGGCTACTACAGAATAGATATATTCACCATCTAAGTAGCCTCCACCATCTTTAGCTTCTGCCGCAATCTGGGCCGTACCAGACTTGACCGCTACATCTTGACCTGGAACCTGAATGACCGGCACTCCATTTGTCTGTAAGGTACCAAAATTTGGATCTGTCCCAACAGTGATCATATACTTACGAGTCTCTTGAGCTGCTGTCTTCGAAACGGGGTTTCCAACAATTTCTCTCGAGCTTTTTCTAGCACTATTAGTCGCTGAATCATAAATTGCACTGATAAATTTAGGTTCCAACATGACACCGTCGTTAGCAATTGCAGTAAAACCACGTAGCATTTGAACTTGCGTTACGTTAATCCCTTGACCAAAGGAACTCATTGCAGTTGTAACGACGTTTTTATCCGGAAGATTGCCGACGTCTTCACCCATCATACCAAACCGCGTACGAACACCAAACTTGAATTTATCTAAATAATCACGCCACTTATCATCTCCCATCTTTTTCTCCAGACGGGCCATACCGATATTACTTGAATAGGCAAATCCTTGAGCATAAGTCAAGGTCTGACCAGTTGAGAGCCCCATATTGACTCCCCAGTCTTTGATGGTTGTATCCTCGATTTGAAACTCGTCATTAAAGTAGGTTTCATTGGCAGGGAAAGTATGATTATCGATAGCACTAGCCAAGGTAAATACTTTCATAGTCGATCCTGGCTCATAAGGGCTTTGATAAAGCAAGGTTGACCAATTGAAGTCTTTAGACAGACCTTCCTTGGTATCTGCATTAAAACTTGGGCGCTGAGTTGTTGCCAAAATCTCACCTGTCTTGGCACTAACCAGTGTTGCAGACACAAATTTCCCTTTAACCTTTTCCTGGAAGATATCCATTCTTGTCTCTAGATAGCTTTGCAGATGGCTAGAAATAGTCGTATAGACATCTTTACCATTTTCTGTTGCCACAGAAACTTGGTCTGAACCAGGCACAATATTTCCGTTTTTATCGCGCTCATAGGTCACCAAACCATCCCGTCCAGCCAAGATTTTATCCAAGGAATATTCTAAACCTGTTGAACCACGTAGGCTCTTAGATCCATCCTCATTTTCTACCAATTGGGCAATACCGACAAACTGAGAAGCAAAGGTTTCATTTGGATAGCTTCGACTAGGACTAGTATCAAAACTGATTCCTTTAACGCCGGCATCTTCCATGGACTTCTTAATATCTGTCATCGTTGCGTAAGGAATATTATTTCCTTTAGCACCAAAATAGACCTGAGTCAATTTTTCCTGTGATAGTTGGCTCTTGGCATAATCAGTCTCAATGTCTAACTTATCGTGTAGAATTTGAGCAACAGTCTCATACTGAGAGGGCTCTACATAGAGAATCTCACCTGTAGCTGATTTATACTTTTTATCAATAATGGCATAGAGATTATAAGTCGTTGAATCTTCTGCAATGGCATTGCCGTTACGATCATAAATCGTTCCCCGCTTGGCCTGTACTGTTTTTTTAATCTGGTAAACTTTTTTAGCCTCCGCCACCAGGTCTACTCCAAATTTTCGACCAGACCCAATCAAGATAGCAAAGTTAATCAAAAAAACAAAGAAAAGAAAAACAGTCAGGATACTCAGATTTTTCCCCACTTGTTTTCGATTCATATTAGCTGTTTTTCGATTTTTTAAAGCATACCTTAAAATCTTATTCTTCATGCTTTATTCCGCCGTTTTTACGATTGCATTTTGCAAGGTCATTTCCTGAGAGCTGGCCAGGCCAGACAGTCTTTCCTTACGAGTTAAATCATTAATCTCTTGCTTGGCGTTATTAATTTCAACCTGCTTAGTGCTGACTTGGACATTTAAGTCCGTCAAATCATGCTGAACTTGCAAGAGTTTTGTTTGCATAAAGACAACACTAACGGCAATAATAATCGCTGTCAAGATAATCGAAGCATAAAATGCTTTCTCGATACGAGTGAACTTTTTAATCCGTGATTGGAGCTGCTGTCCTCTCGTTTCTTGGCTGTTATTTGGCATTTATTCCCTCACTTGTGTACTTTTTTCGCCACGCGCAATTTAGCTGAATGTGCTCGATTATTCATCTCAAGCTCTTCTGCACTCGGCAAAATCGGCTTTCGACTGATCAATTCCAGTTTAGGTTTCAAGTCATCTGGAATAAAAGGCAAGCCCTTTGGCACGTCTACTGTCGAAGCCTCTTTAAAAAGTTGCTTGGTCAAGCGATCTTCCAAAGAATGAAAGGTGATGACTGAAATCCGACCATCTACCGCCAATAAATCAATTGCTTGCTGAATAGACTCATCAGCTGCTCCTAGCTCATCATTGACCTCAATCCGAATGGCTTGAAAAATCTGCTTGGCTGGATGCCCTTTTTTCTTTAATTCCTTGGCTGGCTTGGCAGATTTGATAATCTCTGCAAGCTCTGTCGTCGTTTCAATCGGCTTGATCTGCCTAGCTTGCTCAATTTTACGAGCAATTTGCTTTGAAAATTTATCTTCACCGTATTTAAAGAAAATACGCACTAAATCATGATAATCATAGTCATTAACTACTTGATAAGCGCTAAAATCCGCATGACGATTCATACGCATATCCAATGGTGCATCTTGTTTATAAGAAAAACCACGTTCTCGCTCATCTAATTGGGGACTTGAAACCCCTAAATCATAACAAATGCCATCAATCTCATCTACACCAAGTTTTTCTAACTGTAGTTTGAGATGGCGGAAATTATCCTGCACAAAAGTAACCATGCCTTTTTCGATGTATGGTGCTAAACGTTTTTTGGCATGTTCGATAGCTGTCGCATCTTGATCAAAAGCATAGAGATGGCCCTTGGGACTTAACTTACTTAGTAAATATTCACTATGGCCTGCCCCACCTAAGGTCGCATCAACATACACCCCATCAGGTTTAACATCTAAATAATCAATAGTTTCATGAAGAAGAACGGTTACATGATGAAATTCATTTGTCATATCTTATCTATTATACCATAATCAAAAGCAAAAAAAATTTTAAAGAAAAAGTAGGACCAGGAAAAATAATCCTAAGTTTTTGTCGTATATACTTGACACAATCTTCAAAAAGGATTATACTATTTTAAAAGTCAAATATACACGACATTTGACTGGTGAAAAAAAATAGAAAGGAAGGGTGTAATGAATCGTGTCAAAGAATTTAGAAAAGAAAAAAAGATGTCTCAGCTAGAGTTGGCCAAGTCTATCGGGGTATCACGGCAAACTATCAATATGATTGAAAACAACAAATACAATCCAACCTTAGAACTCTGCATCAATCTAGCTAAAACGCTAGATACTGACCTCAACGCCCTCTTTTGGGATCCCCAGCTGACAGATGAAGATTCAGAAGACTAAGAATTTTTCCTTGCAGCAATTTCATACCTAAAGAAAGGAAACAACATGAAAAAAGAAACATTCTCAGACAAGATGATCAAACGATTTTACGGCATTACTGGACCCTTGGACGAGCAAAAGCGACAACAGGCTGAGCATCTAGGAAATATAGGCTTTATCTGGCTTTTCTTTATTCTGATTTTTGGCAATGCCATCGCCTTTCCAATGGCTTTTCGCTGGCCTAAAATTATCGCTGTTGCCTATCCTACCCTTCTGGAAATCCTTATCCTCGTCTTCTGTGTCTATATAGTCATTCAAGCACGGCGCAAAGGAATTGATAATCTAGAGCTAGGACTTCAGGATGAAAAAGAAGAAAAAGCTATGAAACATGCTGGTCTCAAAGCAGGCTTCTCTTATTGGCTGCTCTTTTACCCTCTCTTCAGCATCATGATAGCTGTCATGGAAAAGAAAGATATCCTACAAGTTTTGCTTCAACCTAAACTCATTATAGCCGGATTAGCTGCTGGTCTTGGATTTGGACTGATTATGCATTTTATTTCCAAAGGAAAGATTCGTCAAGCACAAAAAAGGGAGGAAGAAGAATGAACCTTCAATCTTATAGAAATACTATCTTAATTCTATTATTTGCTATTTTTCTAGTCTGCCTCTTCTTTCTGAGGACCACAACAGATCCAGTTCTTTTTTGGATTCTAACCTTCACTTGCGTCGCCATTCTCTACATCAGCTATAAACTTTTAAAAAGGAAGAAAAAATAAAATGAGGCTGGGACAAAAGTCCTAGCCTCTCAATTGTCTTTAGATTGTCGAGCAAGACGCAGTGGTTGAGTGGGCTCTACTACGCTGATTTCATCAGCTTTTACAGCCCTACTCAACTGTGCGGAGGTGGGACGATGAAATCGAATTCTAACGAATTACCGATTTCTGTCCCACTCTCATTTTTTTATGAATTTGGATCATCTAGACTGCGGCCATGAAGACCTTTCTCGCGCTGAACTTGACGCAACTTCTCAGGCGTCACATCATTGCCATCTTCATCGACAATCTTGATACCTTCGATGTGATGGCGAACAGAGCGACGGTAGCCCTCGATATACTCTTCACGAAGCTTGGCTTGTTCCACTTTTTCCTCAGCAGTTAAGCCTTCCGTTTTTTTCTTTTTAGCCAGTTCATTAATACGGGCAATTTTTTTAGGATCCATGATTCCACCTCTCTCTTACCTTTTATTTGGTATTAATCTGATTAAACTGCGCCATTTGTCCCGCCTTGGCTGTCAAAGAAGACAGGAGAGCTAGACGGTTGTTACGCACAGCCTCATCTTCTGCCATGACCATGGTATGGTCAAAGAAAGCGTCGATAACTGGACTGAGGGCAAAGAATTGGTCCAAATTGGCAGCTAAGTCAGATGTCAGCTTGACTTTTTCAATGGCCGCTGCCAAGTCTTTTTCCTCTTGATTTTCAAAGAGTGCTGGATTGACAACTGTCTGCCCTTGTGCTTTCTCAGCTAGATTGAAGACCCGAGATAGGCTTTCGACTGCTGACTTGAAGTTGTCTTCCTGAGCTTTTTCTGCTAGAAGCGCTGCTGTTTCTACCAAATCACGTACGACGAAGTGAGTGCTTTGAAGAACAGCCGTCACGATGTCTTTTGGAATGCTGCGATCCATCATTTTCTCAACGCGGGCACGGAAGAAGTCCAGCACCGCCTCTTGATTGTCATAACTTAGACTTTCAAACTTGAGTTCGTAAAGTCGGCTAACCAGCTGAGCCAAGTCAATGTTCCAGCCAAACTTGTCCAAGATACGCACGACACCTTGAGTCGCACGGCGCAGAGCATAAGGGTCATTAGATCCGCTTGGAATCAAGCCAACTGAGAAGAAAGACAGAATGGTGTCCAACTTATCGGCCAGCGCCAAGACCGCACCGACCTTAGTATCAGGCAATTCGCCATCAGCTGAAGTCGGCATATAGTGCTCCCGAATGGCAGCTGCTACTGCAGCATTCTCACCAGCCAGAAGAGCATACTTCTCACCCATGATACCTTGCAGCTCATCAAATTCCCCAACCATGCCAGTCAGCAAGTCAAACTTATAAATAGCTGCTGCACGAGCCAAGTCGGCTGTCTCATCAGCATCCAATCCTGCTTCTTGCGCCAAGAGAGCAGCAATCTTACTAGTCCGCTCCATGTGCTCTGCCAGAGAGCCAATCTTTTCGTGGAAGGTCACATTGCTCAGCTTTTCAACCAAGTCAGCAATAGCTAGCTTTTGGTCTTCCCGCCAGAAGAATTCCCCATCTTCCAGACGAGCCACCAAGACTTTCTCATTTCCCTTGATGACATTTTCTAGATGCTCTGCATTTCCGTTGCGGACAGAGATGAAGTGCGGCAAAAGTTTGCCTTCAGCATCGCGCACAACAAAGTAACGCTGGTGCTCTTTCATAGAAGTTACCAAGACTTCCTCAGGCACCTCTAAGTATTTGGCATCAAAATTACCTAAGAAAGCAGTTGGATATTCTACCAGATTCAACACTTCATTGAGCAAGTCTTCGTCAATTTCGATAGAAACACCGTGCTCCTCTTCCAGTGCTCGAATCTGCTCAACAATCATATCTCCACGTTCAAGAGGACTAGCAATGACAAACTGAGCCCGTAGGTCATCTTCATAGGAATCTGCTGAAGCAATCTCCGTTTCTTGACCTAAGAAACGGTGTCCACGGCTAGTACGACCGCTCTTGATGTCCAAGAAATCCAAATCAAAGGCCTGCTCATCTAAGAGTACAGTTAAGGTGTGGACCGGACGGATATATTCAAAGGTGTTGTTGGCCCAGTGCATGCTGACAGGAAAGGTCAAAGCTTGCAGAACTTCCGTCACTGCTGGGATGATCTCCTCTACAGGGCGACCGATTTCTTCCTTGGTCACATAGACGTATTCTTCCCCCTTGATTTCACGGAAAGTAATGTCCTCAACCGTCAAACCCTTGCCACGGACAAAGCCTTCGGCAGCCTTGGTGAAGTTCCCATCTGCGTCCAGAGCAATTTTCTTAGAAGGGCCTTTGAAATCTTCTGTCAGATCAGACTGCTTGTCCGCCAAGCCAACCACGCGCACCGCCAAACGGCGAGGCGTAGAGAACATTTCAATTTTCTCAAAGGTCAGACGATGGTCTGTCAGGAAGTCTCCCATCTTGTCGCGCAGCTGCTTCATGCTCGGTGTCACCACATAGGCTGGCATTTCCTCCAAGCCTAATTCAACTAGTAAGTTTTTTACCATGATTATTCTCCCTCCTCTGCCAAGAGTTTCTCGCGAGTCTCAGCATCCAAAAGCGGATAGCCCAGACGCTTGCGCTCAGCCACAAAGGTCTTGGCCACGACACGCGCCAGATTACGAATGCGAGCGATATAGCCTGCTCGCTCTGTCACGGATACAGCTCCACGCGCATCCAAGAGGTTAAAGGTATGCGAGCATTTGAGAACATAGTCATAGGCTGGGTGCACCAGATGCTCGTCCAGACAGCGCTTAGCTTCTGCTTCAAACCTCTCAAAATTCCCCAAGAGCAAGTCTTGGTCACTAACCTCAAAGCTGTACTTGGAATGCTCATACTCAGGATGAGTGAAAATTTCGCCGTACTTAACGCCATCAGCCCACTCAATGTCATAGACTGAGTCCACTTCTTGAATATAAGAAGCCAGACGCTCCAGACCATAAGTCACCTCAGCAGTCACTGGTTGAGTTGGTAGCCCTCCAACCTGCTGGAAGTAAGTGAACTGAGTGATTTCCATACCATCCAACCATACTTCCCAGCCCAGACCAGCTGATCCAGTTGACGGATTTTCCCAGTTATCTTCGACAAAGCGGATGTCGTGCTCCAGCGGATTGATGCCCAAGAGCTCCAAAGACTGCAAGTAAAGTTCTTGGATATTGCTTGGAGATGGCTTCATAACCACCTGAAATTGGTGGTGCTGGTAAAGACGGTTAGGGTTTTCCCCATATCGTCCATCTGCTGGGCGACGAGACGGCTCGACATAGGCCGCATTCCAAGGCTCAGGACCAATAGCTCGCAGGAAAGTATAAGGACTCATGGTTCCCGCCCCCTTCTCATTATCATAAGCCTGCATAAGCATACAACCCTGATCATTCCAGAATTGCTGTAAAGTCAAAATTATTTCCTGAAAGGTAAGTTTCTTGGACATTAGTTACTCCTTTTGTTTTTATTTTAGCTCAGGGACCATCTTTTGCTCCGTTTGAACAAACAAAAGAACCACATCCGACAGTCCTAGGCTATTGCGACCTAGGGGCGTCAAAAACGCGGTTCCACCCTAATTTATTACTTCATTCTGTTTACAAAATATAACCAAAAGCGCCATCTGCTCTGCTTCCCTATCTGGCTCACACTATCCCAGACTCGCTAAAAAGTAGACAAAGTGATTTCTTTCTAAAAAAGATTATAGCAGAAATCCTAACTATTGTAAAACACTAATGTACCTATCACAAAAGAAATCCCTCAAGTCTAAACCTAAGGGATTCTAATTCTAAAGTAAGCTTGAAACTTTTAAGCTTGTCTTGGCTTTCTTGGCTTCACAACTCTTGGTTTTCTGCCATCAAGTTTTCTTCTAGCTACCTTCAAATTCGCAATAGCTTCCTTAACTTCTGCTTGACTAGCTCCCGGATCGTCCAGAACTGCCTTAGCTTGAGCGTACGCTTCTAAATATGCTGCTTTAACATTCTCGCTAGCATAGATAAACTTATTGCTGATTGCTTGATAGTGCATGTCGTATTCTACTAATTTTTGTAAATCAGTAAAGTTCGTTGGCTTACCATCTAATTTTTTCTCAGCAGCTGCCAATTTAGCCAGTGCTGTATCGATTTGCTCCTGGGTCACCTTCTCTTGGAGTAAAAGAAGAGTAACCTCTTGGAAGGCTTGGTCATAGGCACGGCGGTTTCTATCCTTAGCATTAGCATAAGCACCTGTTTTCGTTGTTGCGGCATAGGCTTCTACTGCCGCTTTAACAGCTGCCACATCGGATTCTTTACCGTCAAGATCAGTTGTTGCGGCTTGCAATTTAGCAACAACAGCATCCACCTCTGCCTGCGTCAATTTACCAGCTAAAGCGTCTTTAGCAGATTGATAAGCTTGATCATAAGCCAGACGTTTTGCGCTAGAAGCATTGTAATATTGAACTGTCGTTACTAGATTTGATTGCTGATTAACCGCAGCCATAAGAAGCGTTTTAACAACAACTCCTAGTTTAAGAAGATTGTTCTTACCTTCAAGAACTTCAACAGTTGGATCTGTTTCTACAAGCTCATAACCAGTTGGGAGATTTACAAAGACAGAGTAGAATCCCGCCCCTACTGATCGTCCAAAGGAATTCTTACCAAATTTAGCAGCAGGCAAAGTATATACATCGCCATTGTTGTTCTTCAGAAGCACTTGGGTATTCTTTGGTACAGCCTGATCAAAAGCAACACTGACTGGCGCAAAGACAACTTCCTTAACAAGGAACTCGATGGTCTTGAAACTATCTTGTGCTGTTAATTCAAATTCCTGCGTCTTGGAACCGTAAAACTTGATTTCATCTCTATCATAGGTGAAGACTTCTACTGTATAACGACCGAACGGCAAGAAGTTGATATCTTTTCCTTTGTCCAAATCAACGTATTTTCCTTTGTCATCCTTGATTCGATAGACAAAGGTCGTGTCAACATCTTTATGTGTAGTTGCATCCACCATGGAAACTCGGATCCGGCCTGAATTTTCAGAGCTGACAAATTCAGACAAGGCAAGAACATCTTTGTTGCCTGCATAATCTTCTACCGCATAGAAAATCTGGGACTTGTCCACTCCTTCTGGCAAGGTGTAAGTACCATCTTCATTGGCTGAAAGATAAACTCTATGCTCGTATTCCCGTTCTTTTCCATGGGAATCCACGTCTTTATAAGTGATTGAACCTTCTTCGTCTGCCTTCAAGTAGAAGACTTGTTCGCGCAGGATACCACCGTTTCCGACATCATTTGGCTTACGGACTGTTAAAGTCTCAACACCGTCTTTATTCGTGATATAACCTGAGGTAATCTGAGGTTTTTGGGTATCAATTTGAAGATCGAAGCTTACGGTTTGCTCTTCTGCACCAGGCACGTCAGGTGTGTAGCGAACAACATATGTATAGCGGCCATCTTCTAACGGGTTGCCCTTGCTATCGCGACCATCCCAAACAGTATTTGTCAAAAGATAAGACTTCGGTTTTCTCGCATCACCGCTATAGAAATTCTTACGACCATCCCAAGCCTTGCTACTTTGCCAGATTGGGAAGCGGTAGTCAGTATCATCTGTTGTATACACACTAGCTGTCAGATTGTTCACATTCCGGTAGAAGACAGAACGGTACTGGATCACATCTTTATTGCCATCGCCATTTGGTGAGAAGGCTAAGCGAATGTTGCCATCAGCATCCAGCTGCAAGATATGTTTCCCATCGGCATTTTCTGCTGTTCCTAAGACAACTGAACTGCGGTCTACAGTTTTACCAGTCGAATAAAGGGTATCTTTAGACGTTGTTACGAGGCTCGTCACATTGCTTTTAGAATCAATACTTTTATCCTCTGGTACCTGATAATAGAAACCTGATTTGCCATCGCGAACTAATTTATAAATTGGTTTTTCAGCAGCTGGCAGATTCTGGAATTGACCACGGAAGCCCATAAATGGCAGACTCACTACGTCACCATCATCTGCTGGATCAACAAAGCGAACAAAACCTTCTAAGAAGTAACCGTTTGGCATTAACTTGGTCAGCTCTTCTGCAAATTTAGCTACATTAACCTTCACAGTTACAGTCTGACTACTATGAGCCTTAACCGTAACTTCAGGCCAGACTGTCTCAGTCAATTTACGAGGTGTCAGATCAAATTGACCATCCTTAACCGTATCCGTATTGGTATTGACAATCATTTTCAGGGTTCGGTCAGTATCAGTAATATTATGAACTGTCACGTCAAACGTAAAGCTATCTCCGACATTGCCTAAGGATACGCTTGGGTATTGGTTTTCCCCAGTAACATAAAGTCCAGTAGACACTGCGGCAGCTGTATCAACGATTCCTGCACCTTGCTGACGCGGAGAGGTATAAGCACCTGTTTCTTTATCAATATGCAGCTTCGCAGTAGACATGATCAAAGCCTTGACTAATTCAGAATTCTGAGCTGGAGTTAGGTTTGGATAATGTTTAAGCAGGTATTCTTTCACCAAGGCTGCAACACCAGCCACATGTGGAGAGGCCATACTGGTTCCGTTCATGCTACCATAGGTATTGTCATTGAGTGAAGAATAGATAGATCCACCTGGAGCTGATACATCCGGCTTCAGCTGCCCATCGGTAGTAACACCCCAGCTAGAGAAATCAGATAGTTCTTTAGCTGTTGGATTTGGACGATTATCTTTCAATCCATTGAAGGCAATCTTATAATTACCAGCAGCCAAGGCTTCACCATACTGTTTGCTGATAAAGGCGGATGGAACTGATTCTGAATCCTCATCCAAGGCCATCTGGATATTAGCCCCTTCAACATTGTTGTAGATGAGGGCACCAGCTGCACCATGTTGGATCGCATTTTTAATCTTCTCAGAGAATGTAATCGAACCACGCTGAATAAGGGCCAACTTACCTGTCAAATCTAAACCATTAAAATCTTCTTCGCGTCCTTGACCAGCATTAACATACTCGTATTCCTTGCCCTTTTCAAAATCAGCCTTGCTATCTGCTTTGGCAAATGTGAATTTTCCGTTGCTTAATTCAGCATTATCTTCTAGACCACGAACTTCCATGACTTCTTCAGTCACTACCGTATTATCAACAGAGGCAACAGAAATAGCTCCTTCTGCAGTTGAAGGATTTCCGACTAAACCATAGTCTGGATTTTCAGCCAGAGGTTTGGAATGGCCACTTCCGAAAGTATTTTCGTTACCAGCCGCAATTACGACACTGACTCCTTTAGCTCGAGCTCGTTCAATCGCAGCGGAGAGACTAGGACTCATGTTTACGACTGATCCTGTTGCTGAACCCAAACTCATATTGATGGAATCTGCCCCCAAGGCTACCGCATCTTCGATGGCCTTGATATAAATGGCGTCGCTCGTAGTTTTTTGACGGTCTGAGAAGACCCGCATGAACATCACTTGGGCTTCAGGAGCAACCCCATAGATGTATTCTCCATTGCTATCCTTCTTGTCTGGATTTCCAGCCGTGATACCAGTAACGTGCATACCGTGAGAATAGCTATCTTTTTCCTTGATGCTATCATCACCATCAATATAGTTATAGGCATAAACAACCTTGCTGTTATACCATTTACCATAATCAATTCCGGCCTTCTTCTTTGCTTCTTCAAGAGCAGCTTCCGTTTGGTATTTGGCCTTTGAAGGGTCCGAAATACGCAAGACTTCATGGTGGACGTCTAAACCAGAGTCGATAACAGCAACCAAGCGGCCTTCCCCTTTATAACCTTGAGACCATGTTTGAGGAACCTTGATAATTTCATTACTACTAATGCTAGTTGGTTGCTCGTCCTTGCTAGCTTTAGCTTCTTCCGCAGAAGTCGCAGTAGCAACTGGCTGACCTGTATTTTCTGACGCTACAGCTTCTGTAGTCGCTGGCTTGCTTTCAGGATTCTCAGTCCTAACCTCCTGCTTATCATCTTTCTTCGCAGATGAAGGGCTTGTCACCTCTGCTGTCGAAACAGTCTGTTTTAGATCTATAGCTACTGCTGTTTCGCTAGCTACTTGCTTTTCTTCCTTAGTTTCTCCTGCTGATGGAGCTTGAGCATTTACTGGCTCTGAACTTGAGGATTTGTCTACTTCTTCAGAAGCCTGCGACTTGTCCTCTTTTACTGTCGCCTTATCCACAGAAAGAGACTCCTGCTCTGACGGATCAGCTGTTGTAACTAGGCTTGACTGCTGACTAGCTTCTGATGTGCTAACGGCTGTCTGTTCGTCCGCATTGGCTTGGCCTGAACCAAAAATCAAAGCAGTTCCCAACAAAGCCGAAGCCAAACCAAATTTGAACTTCCGAAGTGAAAAACGTTGTTGTCTTTTCATACAAAACTCCTCAATATTTTTTAAATCATATTATAATAAAAATTGTCTGAAAATTCATACTTTGTTATAAAATGTAACGAAAATGTAATATTCCCGAATGTTTTTCTACTTAATACCTATTTTATAAAGTTTGATTAATCAATTTGTTTGAAATATAGAACAAAATTAGAATAATATACGGTTTTTACTACCTTTGTTGTGAAAAATAGTCTTCCTAGCAATCTAGCAGGGAATTACTTTTTGTTGAAAACGCTTGCCCGCCTAAAAACTTTGTGATATAATTAACATATTAATAATAATAACTAAACAGGAGGAACTACTTATGAAAGCAGTTGTTGTTAATCCAGAAAGCACTGGTGTAGAAATTATCCAAAACAAAGAACTCCGTCCGCTTGAAACAGGTGAAGCTCTTGTAGAAATTGAATACTGTGGTGTCTGCCACACTGACTTGCACGTTGCACATGGTGACTTCGGTAAGGTCCCTGGTCGTATCCTTGGTCACGAAGGGATTGGTATCGTCAAAGAATTGGCTCCTGATGTGAAGAGCTTGAAAGTCGGTGACCGCGTCAGTGTCGCTTGGTTCTTTGAAGGTTGTGGCACATGTGAATACTGTACTACAGGACGTGAAACTCTTTGCCGTACAGTAAAAAATGCTGGTTATTCTGTTGACGGTGGTATGGCTGAACAATGTATCGTAACAGCTGACTATGCTGTCAAAGTTCCTGAAGGTCTTGATCCTGCACAAGCTTCTTCTATCACTTGTGCCGGTGTAACTACTTACAAAGCCATCAAAGAAGCTCAGCTCCAACCAGGCCAATGGATCGTCCTTTATGGTGCAGGTGGTTTGGGTAACCTAGCTGTTCAATATGCTAAGAAAGTATTCAATGCCCATGTTATCGCAGTCGACATCAACAATGACAAACTCGCCTTAGCCAAAGAAGTTGGTGCTGATATTGTGATCAATGGACGTGAAGTTGATGACGTTCCTGGCCTCATCAAAGAAAAAACAAACGGCGGAGCTCATTCTGCTGTCGTAACAGCCGTTTCTAAAGTGGCCTTCAACCAAGCCGTTGATTCTGTACGTGCAGGTGGTCGTGTAGTAGCTGTTGGTTTGCCATCTGAAATGATGGACCTCAGCATTGTCAAGACTGTTCTAGACGGTATCCAAGTCATCGGTTCTCTTGTAGGTACTCGTAAAGACTTGGAAGAAGCCTTCCAATTTGGTGCTGAAGGCTTAGTTGTTCCAGTCGTTGAAAAACGCCCTGTTGAAGATGCCGTAGATGTCTTTGATGAAATGGAAGCTGGTACTATCCAAGGACGTATGGTACTTGACTTCACTCACTAATGCCTCTTTCTATTAAACAAAAAACGAACTACTCTATGATCAGTTCGTTTTTTTATTGATTCTTTTACAGTATAGGGTTCTTAAGGTTTGTTGCAAAAAATCTCACTATTTACGGAGAAGGCCCTTTTGTCTCCCTGTTTATAAAATAGCGAGCAACAAGCTCTTTTTCATCACTTTATAACTGAAAATACATCATAATACTAAAGCATAAGACCTAGGGAATAATCCTTAGGTCTCTTCTTTATGACTCAAAAATACGAAGAAGAATTTTTCATCGCAAACCTTTCACGCCGTTACTCCAGCTCTATCCCCTTCTCACGGAGATTATCTAAACATTCCTCATAGTAGCGGGCATCATGCTCGCTATAGATAGGATTGCCTAGCTTCTCCTCAGGCAAGTCTTCATAAGGAGGGCAGGCCTTACCACGGTAGTTCTTGTCCAGCCACTCTGGGCCGACCCGATAACCACGACTAGCCATTTCCTCCATGATCAAACGATGATAGGCATAGAGACGATAGGGCGAGTGGGTAAAGACATAGTCAACTGTCGCATGCCTTCTGCCCCAGCCATTACCACGTAGGGCGCAACATTCCCGATGTTGCCCCAACAGCTGAGGTCGGGGAAGTTGAGGAATCAATGCCTCATGCCAAAGTCTCATAGAAGTCTCCTTTCAGTAAAGTAAAATGTTGCAAGTAGGTGTTTGGATAAAGAGCAGGCATCTTCCTTGGAAGCCTGACCCCATGCTCTGGGATTTGACAGGTATGCGAAATCATAATTTCAAGCTCGATTAATTCAATCTGTTCATTTCAAGTATTGACGGATTTCTTGGTAAGTCTTGCTGGAATGGCTCAAAACGAGGTATTTGTTTCTAGCCCAGAGTTGCTGAGGTTCTTACTATTCATAGCTGAAAACTAACTCACTTTAAAAAATGAGCGAATAAATGAGTCTCATTACTGACCATATTAAGTTTTTTCATCTTCCACAAATTTCCATAGACTCAAGATATAAAGTAATAATTTTCTTTTAGTTCTCGGAATCGGTCAAAACTGAGAATGCCCTCATTTTGTAATCTTCCTAGGACGACACTAGGATGAATATCTATCTCCTCAGCAAAGCGTATGACATCTGACTTATCGAAATTCCCTTTTTTAACAAAAGCTTGATAGTCTTCAGGGTTTATCAAAAGATCTTTTGCAAACTGATCTGCCTCTTCCTCAGAACGTCGGTAAGATTCGCTATTTCCATCATCAGATGAAAAATCATTCTCCAGAATATGCCCAATCTCATGGAAAAGTGAGAACCAGAAAATATCTGATGCTTTGTTTCGATCTGTGAGTAATAGCATGGCACTGCCATTTCCAAATTTTTTCGTTGCTCCATTCAGATTGGCATTTGGCAAAGCTGGAAGGCCAACTAGGACAACACCACAGTCAAGCAAGATATCAGACAAGCGTTGAGGAAAAACTTCTGGACTTTGTCTGGTCAACTTTCTCAAAGCAGGCAGGCTTCTCTCTAACTTTCTGCGATTGAGCTTAGTTGTCGTTTTATCACGCGCTTTTTTAGATGCCAACTCAAGCATGATATTGGAGTTTACTATACTTTTAGGCGTAAACTCACGTGTATTCCGATAGCTCACTAGATGGTTGAAAATCGCGAGGTTTTCTAAACTTGCCACACCTAGAATCTTGCGAAGCTCGACAATCTTTTCTTTCAAGGTATAGCGTTTTTCTGGAACGTAGCCTTCATCCTTAAAATACTTGAAGTCAATCATCTCACAGATATCTTTCTCGCTACCTTCTTCTAGCTCTCTTTGTTCCGCAATCTCTGCCACTTTTACATCATAAGCATTCTGAAGATTGAGCCAGGTTTGCATGGAAACTCCGCTTAGCTTGGCTAACTTATGAGCCGTATCCTTACTAATAGACTCCTCAGCATTAACGAGCTTGCTGACAGTCTTTGCCGAAACTCCCAAACGCTCCGCAAATTCTTTTTGCGTTACGTTATAATCTTCAATCAACTCTCCAACATACTGACCTGGATGAAAAGCAATCAGGTCTTTGTATTCAACAATTTTATTACTCATAGTGATTGCTGACCTCCTCTATTTTTAGGATTTCGATTTCAACAGGACTAGGAAATACCTTTTCTAGATCCTCCTCACGAAATTCTACAATCAAACGATAGGAACTCTTTCGGCCATCTATATCTAAAGCAAACTGTCCCTGTCTCTTTCCCTTGAGTTGGTGAAAGTGATACTTAGGAAAAGCCGTCACACTAGCCAAAGAATCCGCCGCTTCCAAAAAGTTGATCAACTGATGCAACTTTACAGCAACTTTATCCGAAAAATCCTTTTTCGCCTGTCTCAGCTCTGTGCACTGCTTTTCAACAGTTTTATTTGTATAGATAAGCTCCATATGTCCCTTTCCGTTAAATTAAATTACCTATTAGGTAATTTAATTATACTATCTTTAGACAATAAAAACCAGCCAAAAGTTAATTTGGCTGGGATTTTAAATCGGGTTGACATATCTAACCACTTTCCCATCACCCTTTGAACTCCTTCAAAAACTGTTTGAGCTCAGCATCTGCTTCTGGTGTGGTTCCGTGGAGTTGATTCAGCATCTCTAGTAGAGAAGCTGTTTGGCTTTCGATTGCTTTATTTGTATCATTAATCTTGCTGACGATTTCTGTTAAAGGCTCTACTTCTTCCTCCTCAAAGGTATCTACATAGCGAGGAATATTGAGGTTATAGTCATTTTCAACAATTTCTTCATAGCTTGCTAGATGAGCAAACTTGTCAATCTCCTCACGAGACTTGTAGGCTTCCAGGATCTTCTCAATATGAGCATCCGTCATGATATTCTGGTTTTTGCCCTTATCAAATTCCTTAGAAGCATCGATAAAGTAAACGTCCCGATTGGTGCGATTCTTTTTAAGAATGATAACCGTGGTTGGAATGCTGGTGTTAAAGAAGATATTGGCTGGAAGACCGATCACGGTATCAATAGCCCCTTCTTCCAGCAAGGCCTTGCGAATGGTTCCTTCAGCATTGCCACGAAAAAGGACCCCGTGAGGTAGGACGATAGCCATGACTCCCTTGTCCTGCTTGAGGTGGTAATAACCATGCAAGAGGAAGGCAAAGTCAGCCTTAGACTGAGGCGCGAGTTTCCCAAAAGGAGAGAAGCGAGGATCTTGGAGGAAACCAGAGCTTGCGGACCACTTAGCTGAGTATGGAGGGTTCATGAGAACACCGTCAAAGTTGGTCGGCTCCTGGGTCGGCCAGTCTTCGTCCAGCGTATCGGCATTGTGCAAGAACTGGTTTTCAACAGGAACCCCGTGGAGTATCATGTTCATCCGAGCCAGGTTGTAGGTCGAAGTATTGAGCTCCTGACCAAAGTATTGGACGGTTTGAGGTTGATGAGAATACTTCTTAGCATTGAGCAAGAGCGAGCCTGATCCCATGGTAGCATCGTAGAGTGTAAAACCCTGCTCGTCTTCACGCCCTAAAAAGGCAATCTGGGTCATGAGCTTGGCTACAGGCTGTGGAGTATAGAACTCTCCTGCTTTCTTTCCAGAGTCGGTCGCAAACTGACCGATCAGATACTCATAGGCATCACCAAGCATATCTCCTGCGTGCCCCGCCACTTCCAGTACTGCTAGCTCTTTCATAACGGCAGCTACTAGCTGGTTTTGCTTTTGAGGAGTTGCTCCTAGCTTTTTAGAGTAGAGATCGATATCCTCAAAGAGATTTTCATAGAGGTCGTCACTCTGCTCGATATCTCGAAAACCCTGAGCCAGATCTTCCAGCTGGAAAGTTCCCTCATTGACACGTGCTACCAGAGCCGTAAAGGTCAAGTCTGGCTTGATGATATAGTTGAGCTCATCATTCATAACAGAGACAAGATCCTCATGGGTATCCGCATCCTCATAGTAGTTGCGATAGACCTCAAGGGCAGTCTCAAGACTATCTGTCCCCTCCTCCATGGTCTCCGCCACGAAAAAGAGCATCTTATCTGATAGATACTTGTAAAAGACCATACCCAAGAGATAGGACTTATAGTCATTAGCATCCATCTTGGAGCGGAGAACATCCGCTGAGTTCCACAGGGCCTGATAGAGCGACTGGGAAGTTTGTGTTGTTTCCATAATGTTTCTTTCTAAGTTTTGCAATTTATTTTTAAACAAGCAATCATTTATAACAAATCACTTCATTTTCAATCGTTTGAATCAAATCTAAAGGAATAGAAGAGACTGGAAGTTGATAAACGATATTTTTTCGAGGGTTATAAAATCCAAGATTTACGATAGAAAGGAAATCGGAGTCATAGGAATGTAGCCCCATGATATAGTAGACAAGGACTTGTAGTGTATGGTCTTTATTAGGAGCTGTTTTAGTCACCTTAAAATCCCACAGTGTATCCTTGGTAAGAAAATCTCCATCACCCTTGTCAATCGTATCTGTATAACCTCCATGAAAATGAAAGCCATCCTTTACCAAAGGACCAAAGAGGTCGAAAAAGCAAAGACTTCGTTCTACCATGATACGAATATTCTCTATCGTTTCTGCATCCACCAAAATTTCCTCAAAAGGCTTATAATACTGTTTCCCTGCACGAAAAACGACATCAAAAGAAACCAAACGACAAGCACTTTCTATCGATAAGTCATCCAATCCTATCACCAAATCGAGAAGTGCTTCTGCTAGGTCTCCCATGCCCACAATCTGAGCTCCCATGAGAGAAATTCTGAAAGCATCACGGGCTTCTGCCCCTTTCATGAGACGGGTCAAGTAGTCTACACAAATCCCCACTAAACTAGGAGATACAGACTCTACAGAGTGCAGAACTCTGTGATCTTCGAACTGTTCTACTGAAAATAATTTGATGGGCAGATAACCACCTCGAGGTTGGTTAATTTCTTTGATATGTTGTGTTACAGATACCATTAATACTCCTCTTTATAGATAATTTTTTAAAGAATGTTACTTCAGTTTTCCTTCTTCCGTAATCGCCTAGCAGAGCTGGCTTCCATCTGATGACTTGTAATTGGATTAGTATATAATCTCCCTAACGCCAATTTCAAGAAACTTGTCAATCGTTTGTTGGTATCAATAATAAATTTTCCTTCTGAAACCTTGAAATCCTGCTCTGGATATTGTTCATATGATGTTAATAAGGTGCTAATTATTGAGGTATCAGATAGGTCAATTTCATCATCTTTTAGAATTGCCACCATTTTCAAATTATTAGATTTAATTTCAAAATCTGAGAAAGTAACTAAATCAATTCTTTTTAATTCATCAACTTCTGCAAGACTAGCTATACGGTAATAATCATCAATACCTTTGAATAGACTATGAATCGTCCTAAAACTTCTAAAGTACAATTTATTATTTCCATCAAAATAGGCATCGTTCTCAGATTTTAATTCTATACCATTTTCAATAATTGTTCTCTCAGCTTTTCTACGTCTCCATTTCAAGATTGACTTATCAACCAGTCTCTTTGATTGTGTAATTTTTTGAAAAACTAAACCATCATTTTCAACTTTACGAAAAATCAAGTCAATTTTTGAGAACTCTGCTTCATTCACATCATTTAGACCCGCGGTATTTAAAAATTTATCTTCATATTCTTTGACCATAGACATATGCGAATCATCAATTTCAACATAGAACCATTCATCATGTTCTAATTTTATTTCTGGATCAAATTCTCTACTATTTTCAGGATCAATCTCCGGAGCAACTAATTCTGAAATATCATCCGAATTCTCCAATTTTCTATATATTTGACCTACTTTTACTAAAAACATATTATCCCTTCTCCAAAAATGTAAAATTGTTTATTCTAACTAGACCTTCTATAGTCCCAGTCTCTTTAACATCTTTTTTCTTGCTATAAATAATAAAGACATTACCGTTTTTATCAGTGACTCTGTAATAACGATATGAGAGTAACCATATCAAATTAAAATAATACGATCTCTCCATAAGAATCCACCATATTAGAAAAATGAGGACTATTACTACAATCTGATATAAGAAAGTTAATTCACCTAAACCCAGCATAATTACAAAAAGGCCTAAGTAAGTTGGAATGATTTCATTTTCTACCGGCTGTATACTTTCAACTTGAGCAGTATCATTCGCTTCCTTGAATCTTATCAAATACTGTAAGACTCCAAAAGAAAAAGAAAGCATCAGGAAAGTCAACACTCCTATTTTTAGAAAACTACATACATAAGTATCATGTGAGGGAAAAATGTCTATAGTAAATAGATACAAGACTAAACCTGGCGAAAAAGAACAAATTGATAAACAAAATGACAAACATAATCTTTTAAATTTTTTCATAACAAGATTCTATATAAACATATCCTGCAAGAGTTTCTTTTTGAGTGTTTCAAGCTGAGAAATTTTTTCTTGGTGAGAATTGATGAGGTTATCGAGGTTTGAGAAGTAAGCACCAATGGCTTGTTGTTCTTTCTTATCAGGATAGTAAAATTCATATTTCATTAAGTTTGAGGGGCTTATTCCAAAAACTTTCATACCTGTACCAACTTTGTAACCATATTTCCTAAACGTTTGAGTTTTAAACATATAATATAAGAAAATTGAATCAAAAATTGACTGAGGTCTAACAGCTATCGTATGAAGGCCTGCAACTATTTTTTCTGATAGAGCATCAACAACTACTGCAACTTCTGCAATTCCTTTGTAATCTTCTGAAGCATCCGCGAAAATTAAATCTCCCTGCTGTAGAAATTCACTTAATTTTGTATCAGTTTTAATATATGGAATTGAATTTCCATCATCTATCATAGAAACTTTTCCTAGATGAATATCACCATAATGTATGTACTTTAGACCTGTATCTTGATTCGTCTCAACATCTCTTGACAAAGAGTAAGATTTTACACGATCTGTAGATTTTTCTAAAGTAGTTTTCTCCCACTCAGCATCAAACCCATTCAAACGTATCTCAGGAACAGTCTGTCCAGCTTCTGGAAACATCTTTGAGAGCATAGTCGCCTTCAGAGATTGGTAGTTAGCAAGATTGTCCTTGTAGCTAGCCAGAAGGTCGTCGAGAGTGCGAAAGAGGGAGCCGATGGCGGATTGTTCCTCATTAGAAGTAGGAATACTAAACTCTGTCTGTGAAACTGTCTTCCAATCAGAACGTGGCATCTTTGTTCCAGATGTATCATTTGCAACTCTTTGAAATTTTGGCGATTGTACTAATGAAAATAAAAAATTTGAATCACAATTTCTTGCCTGCAATACCCAAAAATCTCCTATTGCAATACCATTAAAATTTGGGTGTAGCCAATTTTTTAAATATGGACGTAACTTCCCATATAGAATATCATTCGTTTCAAACACTATTCCTTTGCGACAATCAATATTTTTACTTAAATCTTTGTTCAATCTCCCTTCTCCAGAAATTATATCTTGATATTCAATTCTTGGTAAATCAGGGTTGTCAGAACTTTTAGTTCTCCTTTTTGCTATCTCTTCAAACGTATTTCTTACCCATGAATGTTTATTTTTAAAGAACCTAATTTTTGGTTTCTCCATCACTATCCTGCTTTCTTACTATTTTAAATTTTAAATTAGATACATTATATTCTTGTTTTACTATTTTTTCTGCCATTTTCTCTGGAGAAACTAACCTAAATGTAGTTTCTGTTATATACTTCGTTAAATAAGTCCTTAATTCATCACATTTTTCAGTTAATTGAGATTTTTTCATAAAGTCTTCAGCGACTTCTTTATAATCTTCAAAATTCTTCACTTGACTTATTCTTTTATGATAGTCTACAAAAATTGAAACTTCCTTACGAACCTCACCTTTCAATCTAGATAGTTCAATATCATCTTGTATAACCAGCGTCAGTAATAACAAATCTTTTAATTTTATAATTGAATCATATTTAGGTAGCAAATAATCTGAATATAGTAAAGGAAAAAACTTTTCAAACTCAATATCTTCGTCTGATTCTATTTCTTTAGGAAGCATCTTCACCAATTCAAATATTGAATCTGCAAATAAATTTTTAGCAGTTCTTATATCACTCAATATCTCATATGAACGTTCTGCCCGCTCAATTGTATACTGTAAGAAAATACGTTCTCTTTCGTTCTCTTCTTGTTTTTCAAAAAATTCTCGTTGTAACTTATGTTCATCTTGTAGCTGTTTAAGTTGCTGCTTATTTTGAAGCTTTGCAACATACACCGCTACGCCAGCACCTAGTAAAGCCCCTATCAATGTAATTATATTATCCATTTATTGCCATTTCCCTTAAGTATCAGGTGTTAATAATATTATTGCAACTTGCCTATTATTAAAAAATTATTTAATCCAATAGAACTTCTTTCATCCCATCAACATCGCCACTTTTAACGAAGACAACATTTTTATTCCCAGTTAATTCGACAAGTTTATCTTTCCCTAGAATGATAGCCAAATTCTTAACGATAGACCGTTTAGCAGACTCGTTATAGTATGTAAAAATAAATCGGTAATTGTAAGTATAGTGACTTGTTAAAGCAAAACAATTTTGAAAAATTTCCTTATCTAGTGGGTCAACTGAATGTCCAAAAACAATAATATTTTTTTTCTTTAATCCACCGTATAAATCTTCCGCATGTCTTGGCTTAAGAAAGTCTAAATATTCACTACCAGTTTCTTTTACAATTCTTTGATAATACTTTTGATAAGGTATCAAACTGCTATTAACATCAATTTCTTTATCCTCAATTCCGAAAACCATCGTATTAATTTCCGATTTATGTCTACTTAAATCAATTTCCCCGTGAATATAGTGAGTATTTTCTTTAGGAATTCTATAAAGTTTATATGGAGTATGAGTATAATTGAAACTAATTACATACGACTCTGAAATATCAGTTATAGCATTCAATGCAGTTTCTACTGGGGATATTTTATCAATTTCAAAATCTATATAGTCTCTGTAAGAAAGGTATATTTCTAAAAGATTTGTCAGTAATTCTAAATGGGATATAAAAAGCTCATTTAATTCTGATATTGCCATCCTTCTTTCTAGTCTAGCCCAACCAAAAATAGTGAACATTTTATAAAATATTTCAGCCACAAATATTTTTGACGCAAAATTTTCTTGAGAAACTAGTTCTTTACGAAACTTATCAGGATAAATTATCCTTAAGGTATTTTCACTACTATAATATATCGAATCAGGGTTTGATCTATAAAAATCAATTGCTTCGGCAAGTTGTGAAATCATGATTTCCAGATTTGACCAATTTTCTCCAAGGGTAGTTCTATTCTCATTTATAAATCTAAGATAAAAATTATCTCTATATTCCTCAATGTTAATATTATTTTCATCAAGGAATTTTTTCAACTGAATATCTGTAATAGGAAATAAGTTATTAGCAAATTCTGCGAAATCACTATAACTCGTTTTTCGTCCCATGGACAAATCAAATCCATTTCCTAAAATTAATATTGTATCTGCCATTTTTCCTCCAAAGTTTTCCTACCTCCCAACCCTCAATGGTTCAATCACCTCTTCGATCAGTTGGGTATAGGCTTCTTTGATTTGTTTTTTGTAGCTGAGTGGGTTGAGGGCGTCTGCTACTTCTACTTTATAGTCTTTATAGCGTTGGCTCTTAGTCAGCTGGCTTTCACCTGTTTGCTTTTTGGCGCCTTTGCGGTAGTGCTGGATATAGTAGCGAAGCTCGTCCTCTCCGACATACCATTTTCTGACAAAGTTAGAGATATGTTTATCAATCACTGTCTCAATCATGTTATCTAAGACACCTGTGATGGATAAACCACGATAGAGTTTTGGATTTGCTTGCACTTCTGTCCAAAGATTTTGGATGATTGTCGCAAGTCCTGGATTGGTCCTATTCAAGCCTTGGATATAACCATCCACGGCAGCAATATCCTTGTCACTAAGAGGCTCTGCTACATTGTCATCCTGCTGGATCATACTCTGGATGAGAGTCAAGATATAGGCATAGTTGATCTCATCGACCTGGACAGACTCAAGCTCATAGTGGATATCCAGCGGATCATCTTGATCATCGTCATCTACACGGCTTTTAAGCTCTGCTAGAATATTTTGATAGAGACCTAGGTAGCTTTCTAGCTTGGCATTCGTCAAGCCAGTCTCTTGGTAAATCTCTTCTTCTTTGTATTCATTATAGACGCGGATAGAGGCCAGATATTTATCAAAGGCTTGGTAAGATTTCGCTATTTTACGTAGCTGAGCCGTGCTAGCTTGCTCGATAGCAATTCCTTCTTCTTCATGATCCGTAATTTGAGCTTGAAATTCTCCGCAAGCTGATAGAAAGTTGCTTTTTTCTTCTTCCCAGCTTGGAGCCAAAACCTCATTTTCTCCTCCATTGGAGTAGAGCTTGAGGGCATTGTCGACAGATTCCTTAAAGGCCTGAGGGCGCTGGAAGGTGATGATATGGCCGAAGTGCTTCTTGTCATCAAAGATCCGATTGGTCCGGCTGAAGGCCTGGATCAAGTCCTGTGGGCGCATGGGCTTGCGATCGATAAAGAGTGTAGAAAGACAAGGAGCATCAAAGCCGGTCAAGAGACGATCAACCACGATGACCAAATCCAACTGCTCGTTGCGGTAGAGATACTTGTCCTGCTTTCTAGCTAGGCGATTGTTGACATCGGTGTTAAAGCCTCGCTGATCCGCTAGGCTAAAATGCGTTCCAAACTCTTGGTTGTAGTCCTCCATGACCTGCTTCATGTGGTCTTGGTAGCCAATGGACTCTTCCTCATTTTCAGACACTGAGTAGGTGATGGTGAATTTTGGAAAATCTGGTAGGTGGCGTTTGACCCGCTCGGAGACTTTGACCCGCTCCTTGCTAGCAAGTATGCTCTTGAGCAGATTATAATAGGCCTGTGCTCGTGGGATGGACTTGACCGTCAAAATAGCTTCATAGGTCTTTCCAACCCCTTTAGGGATATTGAGCTGTTGCTGACTCTTATTGAGGATGGCATCGAGGACCTCTAGCATGTGCTCCTTGTCCTCATAGGCCTGGTCTGGGATCTCTTCTTCTAGCAGATCTGAAATAATGGTATTGCGGTAGTCTACCTTAAAGCCCAAAACCGCTCCATCATGGATGGCTTCCTTGACCGTGTATTCATGTAGGCGATCACCATACTGTTGGTGGGTGGTCTGAGCCAGATCTCCCACTTGCTTGCGTTTGTTTTCCTTAAAGATCGGAGTCCCTGTAAAGCCATACCAGAGAGAGTTCTTGAAGTAGGCCTTGATTTCCTTTTGCGTTTGTGGGGTGACAGCTCGGTGGCACTCATCCACGACAAAGGCCACGCGCAGGTCCTTGATCTTCCCAGCATCCCGCTGGTACTTCCCTTCTTCAAACTTGCGCATCATGGTCGTGATTTTCTGGATGGTTGTGACCACCACGCGCTTGTCATTACCCCCTAGGCGCTTGACCAGCTCATGGGTATTGTCCGTCTCGTCGATGTCGATGACATCATTGGCCGCATAAGAGAGGAAGGACGAGGTCGTCTGCTGGTCCAGGTCTCTGCGGTCAACGACAAAGATGGTCTTTTGGATAGCAGGAATCTGCAAGAGATTGCGAGCCACCTTGTAAGAGGTCAGGGTCTTGCCTGATCCGGTCGTATGCCAGATATATCCTGACTCCTGACGGCGGGAGGCTTCCTGTACAGCTTCGATGGCATGGATCTGGTAGGGACGCAGGAGGATGAGGGCTTTCTTGCTATCGTCGATGACCGAGTACTGCATGACCATTTGGTGGGCCCGAGGGATAGAGAGGACCTCATGAGCAAAGCTGTTGAGATCGATCATGGGTTGGTTGTCCTTGTCCACCCACTTGGTCAAGAATTGCTTGTTTAGCTTACTTTCACGGGCTGCAGCAATGTAGCGTGTGTCGACCTTATTGGTCACGACAAACATCTGTAAGCTCGAGTAAATGCCCCGGAACTTACCTTCACGGTCGTACTTTTTGATCTGGTGAAAGGCATCTAGAAAGGCCACTCGTGGACTCTTGAGTTCGATATGGATGAGAGGCAGGCCATTGATCAGAAGGGTCGTATCGAGCCGTCGATCCTGGTCTAGCGGATAGGCCTTGTCACGTTCGACTTGGTTGACCACTTCGTAGCTCGACTTACCAGCTGCGATATTGTCCCGCCAGATGACCGCTAAGCGGATAGTCCCTAGACTGGCATCCTCACGTTGAACTTCAACCTTGGCGATGCCATTTTCACCAGCAAGCCACTTAGCTGCTTCATAATAGCTGACAAAGTTAAGCTGGTTCTTGATTTGGTGTTTTTCTTGATCAGTCAAGGGATGATCCGCTAACATGGCGACATTATTTTGAGCTAATTTCTCAAAAAAATTCTTCCACAACTGGTCCTCTGTCTTGAGATCTTTCCGATAGGTCCACTGGCTTTCTCCAGATGCCAACTGCTGGATCAACTGTTTTTCAATTTCTAATTCCTGGCTTGTTTTCATTTGATTTCCTTTTGCTTTACATGAGGATTTTCACTTTATTCTTCTATGTTTCATTATAGCATAGAAAGGCTTGATTTTATAGCGTTTCCATGGCCTGGTAAGAAAATCCCCAGCTCTTTTCAAACTGGGGATGATTTTATATTTTTAATTCATAGACTTCCTGCCAGCCTGCTGGTCCTAATATACGCTGGGGCTGTTTGCTAAAGCCGGTCTCTCGATAGAGATAGGAAGCGACTTGATTTCTCTCATTGACGCCTAGGATGATACTTTTATACATAGGTAGATGCTCTCTTATGAAATCAGGCAAGAGCTTCAGCGTCTGACTACCGTAGCCTCGTATCCGAAAGTCTTCATCCGTTGAAAAGCTACGAAGGAGCAGGCTATCTGGCTGACCGCCATAGGTGTACTTCTCTTCTCCAGCATCCAAGAGCAGAAAGGTTACGATTTGATCTTCTACAAGGCCCAAGATGGCATAGCGATTTTCTAAGTCAGTGACAGCCTCCTTAGGATGGCTGGTAAATCTCAAGTCCGTTAATTGGTAAGACTGCAAGGCCTCTCTATCTGAGCTTCGATAAAATCGGATTTTCATTTAAAAATCCATTACATCAGGATTTGGCGCGCCACCGGCCAGGCCACTGATATTTTTGAGGACTTCTAAGTCTGCTGCATCAAGCTCAATGTCAAAGCAATCCAGATTGCTGGCAATCCGGCTCGGAGTGACCGACTTAGGCAGGGGTAGGAAGCCCTCCTGCAAGCTCCACGCTAGAGTGATTTGAGCAATAGTCTTGCCATACTTGTCCGCCACAGCTTGTACGTCAGGATTTTGGAAGAGCTCACCTTGGCCAAATGGTCCCCAAGCTTCCAGTAAAATATTGCGTTCACGGCAGAAGTTCACCGCCTCTGTCTGATAGACACCTGGCGCTAGGCGGATTTGATTGACTGCTGGTCTTATGCGCGCTGTCTCAAGCAGGGCTTCTAAGTGATGAGGCAAGAAATTGCTGACGCCGATCGCACGAATCTTCCCAGCCTCATAGAGATCTTCCATGGCACGCCAGACTTCTTCATTGCGCTTTTTCCAAGCATCCTTTTCTCTCAAAGCTTTAGGATTTGGCCAGTGAATGAGGTAGAGGTCCAGATAGTCCAGTCCCAACCGCTCCATTGATTGGGCAAAGGCCTCCTGAGCCTCCTCATAAGTATGGTTGTCATTCCAAAGCTTGGTCGTGATGAAGAGCTCCTCCCGCAGAATGCCACTGTCATTGATTGCCCGTCCGACACTTTCTTCGTTCTTATAGATAGCTGCCGTATCAATGTGACGATAGCCTGCCTTGAGAGCGGCTAATGTTGCCTGATAGGCTTCTTCACCATCCTTAGCCTTCCATGTACCAAAGCCAAGCACTGGGATTCTCACGCCGTTGTTTAAAAGGTAAGTTTTCATAGGTATCCTCCGTCTATTATTTATGTGAGCCTCAAAGAGCTAAACAGCTCTGTTGAGAAATAGTCGTCTATTATCCAACCTAGTCCTTCTTTTTCTTCTTAGGGACTATAGGCCCTGGTTTGAAGATATTTTTCTTGGTCGGAGCCATGCCCTTGCTGATAAAACTATAGATGATAAAGGCGGCTCCAGCGACAATCATCAAAATACGACTCATCGCTAAGCCAAAAAGAAGAAAGACCACACCCATGAGAGTAAATTTATAATCAATCTTTTTCATGTTTCACTCCTGTTTATTTCGTTGATATCATTATATCATGAATACATCATTTCTTATTGATTCAAATTTATTTTCTTAGTTTTTAAAAGCAGAAAGAACAGGCTCACCTGTTCTTTCTTTAAATATTTAGGAGACTTTTCTTTTGTATATTAGGCTTCAAACCTTTTCTCACCATCCAAGTATGTGGCAATCAAGTCCAAATCATCATTTAAAACGATAAAGTCCGCATCATAACCTTCTTTGATCTGACCGCAAACATCATCAATATGAACAGACTTAGCCGGAATCAGGCTAGCCATCATGACGGCTTGGTGAGGATTGGCAATGCCCCATTTAACAACATTCTTCAAGCCATCTTTTAATTTCAAGATTGAACCAGCTAAGTTGCCTGTTGATTTAAGGCGGGCAGTCCCATCGGCCACAACGACTGGAAATTCACCCAGCATATAATCACCGTCTTCCAGACCGCCTGCTGTCATACAGTCTGTTATCAGAGCGATATTTTCATGGCCTTTTTGCTTGATCAGAATATCGCAAGCCTTAGGATCCACATGGTGGCCATCACAGATTAATTCTGCGTAGGTATGAGGAAGCTCATACATGGCACCAACCATACCTAGCTCCCGGTGTGTCAAGCCACGCATACCGTTATAGGCATGTACCCATACGCTAGCACCAGCTTCCACTGCTGCCTTAGCTTGATCAAAGGTTGCATCTGAGTGGCCAAGTGCTACTGTCACACCTTCGTCAGTAATCGTGCGAACAAATTCTTCGACACCATTCCGTTCAGGCGCAAGGGCAATCTTATTCAGCAAGCCATTTGAGGCCTTTTGCCAAGCACGAAATTCATCCATACGAGGATCTTTCATGTAGGAAGGATTTTGCGCTCCCTTGTATTTCTCTGTGAAATAAGGTCCTTCAAAATATAGACCACGAATCTTGGCACCAGTAGCCTCTTTGTAGCGGGCACCGATATTTTCTGTCACAGCCAGTAAAAGCTCATAAGACGAAGTCAAAGTAGTTGGTAAAAAGCTCGTAACCCCTGTTGTCAAAAGACCATCACTCATGGTATGTAGGGTGCCCTCGATGTTATTGTCCATGACATCCACTCCGCCAAAGCCATGAATGTGGGTATCTACTAGACCAGGTGCAATAGAATAACCAGTGTAATCAATCACTTCAGCATCAGCAGGAACTTCTTTGACCAACTTTCCAAATTTGCCATCTTTGATTTCTAAATAACCACCTTGACGGATCCCTTGAGGATAGAAAAACTGATCAGCTTTAATATATTTAGGCATAATATAACCTCCAGATTTTGTCCAAATAGACTAAATTTCTCCCTATTTGGTACTCATTGATTATGTCATCTATATTATAAACCTTTCCCATTTATTTGTAAATGGTATAGACCTATTTTACAAAAAATTATTATATTAAAAAGACAGGAAGCTTTTCCTGTCTAAATTTGTTCTGCTTGGACCTTTTCAACCAAATTCATAGCATGGTCCGCAACCCTTGTATAGTGAGAAATGATATCAATAAAGTTGACCCCAGCTTGTGGTGTACATTCTCCGCGGTTGAGACGAGAAATGTGGGTCTTCCTAAGCTTACGCTCCAGCTGGTCAATTTTTGTATGCTTCTCTTCTAGACTGTCAGCCAGTTCAATATTATTATCTTCGACCGATTGCAAGGCATCCTTGACAAAATTCAAGGTCATTTGGTAAATCGTTTCTAATTCTTCCAAGGCAGCTTCTGAAAAGATAACCTTTTTCTTGATCAGGTAGTCTGTCAGTTGGAGCAAGGCTTCACCGTGGTCCCCAATTCTCTCCAAATCTCGAGAAGAGTCTAAGATATTGGTTAAGACTTCACTTTCCTTTTGATTCAGCTGTTCTCCAGAAAGATCAATGAGATAACGCGTTAATTCTTCGTCAATAGCATTGATGGCTCCTTCTGTCTTATGACCCTTGTCTGCAGATTTTTCAGTATGGTTGATCAAATAATCATAGGACAGTTCAAAAGATTTAACAGCGTAGCTTCCCAAATGAAGTAATTCTTTCTTCGCATTTCCTAAGGCTAGTGACGGTGCTTGCTTGATCAAGATCTTATCCAGATACAGAGGTTCGTACTTAACAACCTCATCTTCACCAGGGATTAGTTTGGTCACTATATAAGCAAGAAAACCAATCAGTGGGAATTGAAGAATGGTATTGGTAATGTTGAAGGCACCATGAGAGAAAGCAATCGTCATCTCAGGCGATAGATGCAAGGTCGATTGGAACCACTGAACCATATTGGTAAAGGCCCCAAGAAAGAGTAGACAGACCAAGGTCCCAAAAACGTTAAAAAGCACATGAGATGCTGCAACACGTTTGGCAGCAATATTAGCACCCAAGGAAGCAATAATAGCTGTTATGGTCGTCCCGATATTATCCCCAAAAAGCACCGGTAGGGCTCCTTGAAGACTAATCAAATCACTAGCATATAGATTTTGCAAGATACCAATCGTAGCAGATGAAGCCTGAATCAGCAAAGTCAATCCTGTTCCGACAAAGACTCCCAAGACTGGATTTTTGCTGAGCTGAATCATATAATCTTTGAAGACCTGTAAATCCTTAAGAGGTTCCATCGCTCCGCTCATCAGATTCAGTGCAAAGAATATTCCTCCGACCCCGAAGAGGATCCGACCGATATTGTTTATAGCACGGTTTTTAGTAAAGAATATACAAACAGCCCCGACAAAGAGAATTGGAAGGGCATATTCCCCCAGCTTAAAACCAATGATGAAGGAAGTCACTGTTGTTCCGATATTGGCCCCCATGACAATCCCGATGGCCTGGCGCAAGGTCAGAAGCCCCGCACTTACCATACCGACAGTGATAACTGTCACACCTGAGCTGGATTGGATAAGTGCTGTCATCCCAATTCCAACCAGGATACCTAAGATAGGATTGCTGGTATATTTATCGATAAAATAACGCAGGCGATCACCAGCAGCTTGTTGTAGACCATCCCCCATCATCTTGATACTATAAAGAAATAGTCCCAAACCACCTAAAAAGTTAAAAATAATATCTTGCCAATTAATGGACATTCTTTGCCTCCTAAAACCTCTTTCGAAGTATTCCTTTTATATTTTATAGAATAATCGTCAAAGTCACAAGACCTTTTTTAAAAAAAATGAAAAAACTATACTATTTTGTACAAGAAAAAAAGACCACAGAAGGTCTTTTCCCTATTATTTATCCAAATCCCGCAACATTTGGTCAATCTTGTTACCATATTCAATTGACTGATCTTTTACAAAGGTCAAGTCTGGGATTTTATACATTTTTAAATTGTGGCCCAACTCACGTTTGATGGTTCCAGTTGCTTTTTCAAGTCCCAACTGTGCTTTTTGATTATCTGATGCTAGATCACTCATAATAGTATAGTAGACCTTGGCCATTGATAAATCACCCAGCATTTGCACATCAGTGATGGTCACACCTTGGACACGCGGATCGCGGACTTTCTTTTGCAAAATCTCATTGACTTCGCGCTTGATTTCCATTCCAACCCGGTCCACACGGAAATGATTTGCCATTGGATTTCCTTTCTATTTCTTTCTCTGTAAGATAAGCTAGGCTCAGCCTAGCTTATTTTTATTTGGTTATAGAAGCTAACCGTCTCATTTTGAGAAATGACTTGATCTAGGATTTCAGTAGAATCTATCACCCCTATCAACATTGATCTCATGAATACGGACTTAAAAACTTCAGGATTTAGCTTTTATTTTTTAATTTCTTCCATGATGTAGGCTTCAATTGTATCATCTACTTGAATATCATTATAGCCTTCAATCATGAGACCACCTTCACGGCCGTTTGTAACTTCTTTGACATCGTCTTTGAAGTGCTTCAAACTAGCCAGTTGGCCGTCATAGATCACGACGCCGTCACGAATCACACGGACCTTAGAGTCACGGGTAACTTTACCGCTGATAACCATAAATCCACCGATGGTACCAACTTTAGAAACCTTGAAGGTTTCACGGATAAGGGCTTCACCGATAATTTTTTCTTGGTATTCTGGGTCCAGCATTCCCTTCATGGCGTCTTCCACTTCTTCGATAACCTTGTAGATGATGCTGTGGAGACGAATTTCAACGCTGTCAGACTCAGCTTGCTGACGAGCTTGTGGTGTAGGACGGACATTGAAACCGATAATAACGGCATTTGAAGCTTCAGCCAAGGTTACGTCTGATTCATTGATAGCACCAACCGCTGAGTGGACGATAGTTACCTTCACACCCTCTACTTCAATCTTTTGTAGGGAAGCAGCCAAGGCTTCAACAGAACCTTGCACATCGGCTTTGATGATGACATTAACAGACTTCACTTCACCCGCTTTAAGGGTATCAAAGAGATTTTCAAGACTGACACGGTGAGTGGCTTGACGTTGCTTCAGCAAAGCCCGTTTAGCACGTTCTTCACCGGCTGCACGCGCAGCTTTTTCATCTTCATAAACAGCGAAATGATCACCAGCCATTGGTGTTTCGTTCAGACCTGTGATAGAAACTGGTGTAGATGGACCAGCCACTTTGACACGACGACCCAAATCATTGGTCATCGCACGGACACGACCAAAGGTATTACCAACAACGATAGGATCTTGAACATTCAAGGTACCTTGTTGGACAAGCAAGGTCGCAACAGCACCTTTTCCTTTATCCAAACGTGCTTCGATAACGGTACCGATTGCACGGACTGTTGGGTCAGCCTTAAGTTCTTGGATCTCTGCTACAAGTAGGACTGTTTCCAATAATTCATCGATGTTTTGGTTGAACTTAGCTGAGATTTCTACAAACTCAGAGTCTCCTCCCCAAGCTGTTGACATAACACCATGCTCTGCCAATTCACCGATAACACGTTCAGGATTGGCACCAGGCTTATCAATCTTGTTGATAGCAACAATGATTGGAACGTTAGCTGCTTTTGAGTGGTTGATCGCTTCAATAGTCTGAGGCATAACGCCATCGTCAGCTGCAACGACCAGGATAGTGATATCTGTAACAGACGCACCACGAGCCCGCATAGATGTGAAGGCCGCGTGTCCTGGCGTATCTAGGAAGGTAATCTTCTTGCCACCTTCGACGATTTGGTAGGCACCGATATGCTGAGTAATTCCTCCCGCTTCACCTGTCGCAACGCGTGAATTACGAAGGGTATCCAAGAGCGTTGTTTTACCATGGTCAACGTGACCCATGATAGTCACAACTGGTGGACGTTCTTCTAAAGCATCTTCATTGATGTAGCCTTCTTCGACAAAGAAACGTTCAATATCAGCAGTGTCAACTTCGACCTTCTTCTTAGCTTCGATACCATAGTCTACCATAAGGAGTTCAATTGTATCACCGTCAAGAGATTGGTTTTGCGTTGCCATAACGCCCATCATAAAGAGCTTCTTAACGATTTCTGCTGGTTCACGTTTGATCCGTTTTGCAATTTCTGCCACGGTCATGCCATCTGTATATTCAAATTCTGTTGGCAATTCATGGAATTTACGCTCTGTAACAGGTTTTGGAGTCGCATTATTATTCCGATTGTTTTTGCCTTTTTTCGTTTTCTTATTGTTATTCCAATTACTATTCTTTTGATTTCTCACTTGATTTTGACTGCTTCGATTCTTTTGTTGTTTTCTTGGACCATCTTCTTCGTGATCAAAGTTATCACGTTCCTTATCTGGTCGTGCTTGTTTCTTCCGACGCGTATCTACAGCAGGCTCTTGAGTTGTTGGAGCCGGTGTTGCTGGTGCTTGCGCTGTAGGTTTTGGAGATTCTACTTCTACAAATAAATCTTCCAATTTAGCTTGTTCTTTACGCTTATTCTGCTCCCGCAAAGCTTCCTTGTTAGCCTTAGCCTGTTTGAAGCGCTCTTCACTAGAACGAGCATACTCAGCATTTTGCTCAGCTTTCAAGGCTGCTGCCCGCGCTTTAAAGTCAATCTTAGGCCCCTGGTTAAAGGACTGGCGTTGTTGATTGTATTGTGATTGACCTTGATTGCGATGTTGATTGCCTTGCTCTTGACGATTACGGCGATCATTGCGATTTTGACTATTACGGTCATTGCGATCGTTTTGGTTATTTCGGCGATCGTTGCGATCATTGCGGTTTCCTTGCGGTCTTTGTTGACCCTGTTGTTTACGACGCTCTGCCTGCTCTTTCGCCCGTGCCTCTCTTTCCGCTTTAAAGTTACGACTTTGTGGACGTGTAACTTTTGGAGCAGTAGTTCCTTGTGCTTGTTCTTGCTTACTAGCTGGGGCTTTTGCACTAGCTTCTTCCACAGGCTTAGGAGATGATGCTGGGCTAGGTGACGGCTTGTTTGTTGCCTGTTCAGTCTTATCATTTGCAGACTTGGTCGGTGTCGCCTCTGTTTTTATTGGTTCAGTACTTGGTTTTGCTTTAGACTCAGAGGCAGCAACCACTGCTTTTTTTGCAGAAGCAAAACTGGCTACAATCTTATCCGCAGCAGCAGCTTCAACACTTGATGAATGACTTTTAACATCCAAGCCTAGCTCTTTTGCCCGCTGAACAATTTCCTTACTTTCTTTTCCCAGTTCTTTTGCGATTTCGTATAATCTTTTTTTAGACAAATCCTTGTCCTCCTGTTCTATTGCATAATAGACCTCATTTTCTTTGTAAAACCAGCATCTGTGATGGCAAGCACTTTTCTTGCTTTACCAATCGCAGAGCTCAATTCCAGTGTTGAAAACACGGTTGATACATCTACTTGGTAATAGTGGCTTTTATCATTAATTTTTTTACTCAAATTTGGAGCGGCATCATAGGCTAGAAAAACCAGTTTGGCCTTTCCTTCTTGAATGGCCTTAACGACTAATTCTTCACCAGAGATAATGCGACCTGCTCTTTGAGCCAGACCTAGTAGATTTGCGACTTGTTGTTTATTCAAGACCTAACTCTCTTCTTTTCACTTTGTGATCAACATAAGCAATCAATTCATCATAGAAAGCTTCGTCCACTTCCATATTAAAACTGCGATTAAAGACTTGTTTCTTTTTAGCTTGAAGCGCTTCTTCGTTATCCAGTTTGATATAAGCGCCGCGGCCATTTGCCTTACCGGTTGGGTCAATAAATACTTGACCTTCCTTGTTTTTAACAATTCGCAGTAAATCACGTTTGTCAATCACTTGGTTTGAAACAACTGATTTTCTTAAAGGGATTTTTCGTGTTTTTGCCATGCTTGCCCCCTTAGTCTAGCTCTGTAACTTCGCTTTCTTCAAGGTCTGTTGCTAGTGCTGCTGCCGCCATTTCTTCCACTGCCTGGTCCGTATAGGTCAGATTTGCATCATCTTCGTAGACAACTTCCTCTGCCACTTCTCCAAAGCCACCCAATTCATTAGCTGCTTCCATCGCTTCAAACTCACTTGCTGATTTGATATCAATACGATAGCCTGTCAAGTGAGCAGCCAAGCGAACGTTTTGTCCGCGACGGCCGATGGCCAAAGACAACTTATTATCTGGAACGACCACTAAAGCACGTTTATTATCTTCTACGTTAAAGATAACTTGGTCAACTTCAGCTGGTGCAATAGCATTGTAGATGAATTCAGCTGGATCTGCTACCCATTCGATGACATCGATGTTTTCTTCAACAGGAACCATACGGTCGCTCTTAGCATCGTATTTTGCTGGGTGGAACTTGCTAGTGATTTTCTTGATATTAGCTCCGCCACGACCGACGATAGTACCGATAGCATCAACATTTGGATTATGACTGCGGACAGCGACCTTAGTACGGTCACCTGCTTCACGTGCCACACTCATGATTTCTACAGTTCCATCGTAAACTTCTGGGATTTCTTGTTCCATCAGACGTTTAATCATTTCAGGATGGCTACGGCTTACAAAGACATTCACTCCACGAGGGTTGTCTTCAACCTTGTAAACAAATACTTCGATCCGATCATGTGAAGCAAAGACTTCTCCAGGAATTTGATCTTGTTTAGAAAGTTGGGCTTCAATACTACCTAGGTTTACATAGATAAAACGGTTATCAAAGCGTTCTACCGTACCTGACATGATTTCATTTTCATGTTCCTTATAAGTGTTATAAGTGATAGTACGAGTTTGCTTGCGCATTTTTTCCATAATAGTCTGTTTAGCAGACTGAGCGGCAACACGACCAAACTCAACAGGAGCTTCTTCAAATTTAATCTTATCTCCTAGCTCATAAGCAGAACTAATAGCAAGCGCATCTTTCAAACTGATTTCTAAACGACTGTCAAAAACTTCGTCTACAACTTCACGAACTGTATAAACATGGAAGTCACCCTTTTTCTCATCAAAATCAATCAAAGCACTATCAGCTTGACCATAACGGCGACGATAAGCAGAACGAAGAGATTCTTTTACTGCGTCGATAATGTCTTCTTTTTTGATACCTTTGTCTTCTTCTAAGATGCGGAAAGCATCTAGCATTTCTTTACTCATGTTTTCTTCGCTTTTGCTAGGCAAAAGCAATCCTTTCTTTTATTTCTAAAACTTAACAGCGAGTCTTGCCTTGGAAACAAGACTATAGGGAATATCAATTTCTTTCTTACGGGTTTTGTCCATATATTCTAAGGTCAGAACATCCTCTTTAAACTGGAGCAAGGTCCCTTCAAAGACCTTTTGTTTGTCCAAGGATTTATACAAACCAACATGAATATATTGACCAACTGCTGCTTCCACCTGCTCTTTGGTCTTAAGTGGTCGCTCCAAGCCAGGGCTAGTCACTTCAAGGAAGTACTGCTCAGGAAAGGGGTCCGGCTTAATCGTATCCAGCAAGGGACTGATAATATCTGTCAAATCAGCTGTATCATTGACGGTGATTCCTTCTGGCTTGTCCACAAAAACACTTAGGACATAGTCGCTACCTATCTTGCCATACTCTACATCTACCAATTCAAATGGCGCTGTAATAGCTGGCTCAATCACTGCCGTTACTAACTCTACAATTGTTGCGATAAGACTGCACCTCCTCATAGATAAGAGGCGAAGAATGATCTCCGCCTCACTTTCTAATATTCACTAAACTATATTATAGCACTCCTCTCTTTAAAAAGCAAGAGATAGAGGCTTTTTCAGCATTTTTTATTAAAATACTGCTTCTACTCGGTAAATAACCTGTCCTTTGCTAGAAAATTTTTGTTCATACTCTGTCAGAACATTTCCTTCAAAGTCGCTCGCATGTAAGTCAAGCCAGACCCCTTTCAGCTTCATACCATACTGAGAAAAGCTAACCAGGCTGTACTCAAACAAACCACGATTGTCTGTCTTAAAATGGACTTCTCCTTTTTCAGGTAAAATCTGCTTAAAGGTGTCCAGAAAAGACTTATAGGTTAAGCGTCGTTTCTCATGGCGTTTTTTGGGCCAAGGATCAGAAAAATTCAAATAAAGTCGCTCAATTTCCCCGTCAGCAAAATAATTGGTCAAATCAGAACCATCCACCCAGAGCAATTTGATATTAGGAACATCGGTTGCCAAGACCTTGTCAAGAGCATAGCTGAGAACTGATTTTTGAATATCAATTCCGATATAATTGATATTTGGATTGGCCTTGGCCATACCAGTAATAAAGGCCCCTTTACCACTTCCAACTTCAATATGAATCGGGTGATCATTACCAAAAAGCTCCTGCCATTTTCCTTTAGCATCAGCTGGGTTTAAGACGACATATTGGGGATTGGCTTCTAGAAGCTCTGTAGCCCCCTTGCGATTTCTTACTCTCATGATTCCTTTCTGTATTTGGCCCGGAAATTGCGCAAGGCATAAATTTCACGGTTCACATTTTCTAAATCGTTATTCTCATAATACTTTGCGACTTGGCAAAGGTAGCTATACTGGCTGTACCAGTAGAGCTTCTCTAAAACCTTTTCATTGTATTTATAGCCATAATAAATCAGCCATTCTTCCCAACGTGCTTCTGGAATATAGTGACTGAGCAAATGCGCCACGTCGAACATTCTATCTGTTAAGCGGACAGAATCCCAATCAACGAGGTATATCAATCCACTCCTTGTTTCTACCCAGTTACTATGGCGTACATCTCCATGCACAATAGTTGCATAATCTTCTCGGAAGGCAGGCAAGTTTTTACGTAAGTCTGCAATGATGGACTGTAAATACTGGTTGCTCTTCAAGGCCATAGGCACTTTTTCTACCCAGTTATCTAAGAGATCATTAGGATGTTCTAAAGCGTAACCTAGTTTTGTCAACTGAGTCATCAGTGGCCGTGACCGGTGCAGTCGGATTAAAATATCAAAAATTTGCTTTCTTTCCAAACCATCTGGTCCTAAAATTTCACCAGACAGCCATTCTTGTGCAGTCATCACATTGCCATCAGGAAGACGACGGCTCCATAGAAGTTGCGGAGCAATTTGTTCCTTAGCAAGCCCTGCCAAAATTGGAGTCGTATTCATCTTCACAAATACACGCTCTCCATCAGGATAACTGCCCATATAAGCCTTCCCGCTCTTACCATTTATAGGCGTTAGGGTCAGTTCATTATCGTTCAAGTCCATTCTTACCCTCCATCAAAGTTTCCAATCTATTTTACTAGTTTTAAGCCCTTTCGTCAACCAATCCTTTAAGCTTATAAGGCAGATAAACTGCGTAAAGTATCAGGTATACAAGAAGGATAAAAAGGACCATTATTTTTTCTTTAAAAAATAGCAGAGCTGTCAATAATTCTACGATTAATACGACTGCTCCAATGCTAGTGATAACTCGTTTAGCTCCTTTTACCTTTGCACTTTCCTCTAGAGGGAAGAGTTTGATTAAATATTGATAATCATAAGCATCATACAAGGCTAGAAGCTGAAAGAGCAAGAGGTACTGAAAAATACCGACAAACACTGTTGCAATCATGCTTTGAGGCAGAAAAATAATGATCAGCAAAGATAAAATCAACAAACGTAGACTAAGAGCAAAAAAGTCCCCATTTCTCAAATAAGAGCGCAAGAAGAGATTGTCCCAAACTTTCTCTTGATTCTTGGACAGGCGATTGGTCAAGAAATCTAAATAAGCTCGTCTTTTTACGCTACTTGATATTCCCTTAACATTCGTAAAGAGAGCAAAAAATTGCAAAATTCGCTGTTTGCGTCTCTCTTCGTAGGCAATTAGAGACTTCCAATCAAGCCCTTCCTGCAAATAGAATTTCCGACTTTTCCATTGAAATACCAGAGCTTTCAAAGCAAATAGGAATAAACAATATAGAGCAAATCCCCATATAGGCACACCTAAAGCTAGAAAAAGAGGTGCCAAGAGAAGCAAAACCAAGGTTTGCAAAATTCCCCAAAGAATAAAAGAATTTCTCGTTTGTTTTCCGACATAGACACGGACTTCTTCTTCCTTAGCCAAAAGAAAGAGGCTATCTGGCTTTTCAAGATAAGTAGCAATCCTGCCCATAAAAACCAAGCCCAGTGAAAGGAGGACTAAGTCTAGCCAGATAGGCAAATGATTCTTAGGAAAATTTCGAAGCAACTGGCTGTATTGAACCGCTGTAAAACCCAAGAAAACCATTAAAAATAGAACAAAGTGGTCATTCAAAACATAGCGCAGATATTTTACACACTGGTTCCGAAAATCCAGTCTGCGCTTAGCAAATACTTCTCTCATAGGGCAGCCTCTTCTGTCAAAGCTAGGTAGATTTCATTGAGACTTGCTTCTGGCAATGAAAATTCTTCTCTCAACTGTGCTAAATTTCCTTTAGCCCGTACCTGACCCTTGTGCAAGATAACAAAAGAATCACACATTTTCTCTGCCGAATCAAGCACATGAGTACTCATCAGGATAGACTTCCCTTTAGCCTTTTCTTCTGCCAAGAGCTCAATCAAATCGGAGATGGCCAGAGGATCCAATCCTAAAAAGGGTTCATCCACAATAAACAAACTAGGGTCAATCACAAAGGCACAGATGATCATAACCTTCTGCTTCATTCCCTTTGAAAAATTGACCGGAAACCAATCTAACTTGTCTTTAAGACGAAAGACCTGAAGTAATTTATCTACTCGATCTATAGCTGTTTGCGAGTCAATATCATAGGCCATAGCAACCGTCTCAATATGTTCCTTCAAGGTTAATTCTTCATAGAGACTCGGTGTTTCAGGGATAAAACCAATCTTTTTGCGATAGGCTGTCCTGTCTGACTTCAGGCTCAAACCATCTATCAAAATTTCTCCTTGATAAGGCGTCAAGAGACCGATTATTTCATTGATGGTTGTTGACTTTCCAGCCCCGTTTAGACCAATCAGTCCAACAAGCTGACCGTCTCCAACTTCAAAACTGACATCTTTCAAAACAGGAATATTGACATAGCCACCTGTAAGCCCTTTTATTTCTAACATTTTTTCTCCAATTTCTGGTATAATATCTGTATTGTGGGTACTGCTCTTAACTCAGCAAAACGTCTCCTTTTTAAGACGGTGAGCTCTGTATTGCAGTCTCCTCTATTATATCAAAATCTAGCCAAAGAGGTGCATTTTATGACAGATTGTATTTTTTGTAAAATTATTGCAGGAGACATCCCTGCGGCTAAAGTCTATGAAGACGAAGCCGTTCTAGCCTTTCTTGATATTTCACAAGTAACGCCTGGTCACACACTTGTTGTCCCCAAGCAACACTTTCGTAACCTTCTGGACATGGACGGAAACAGTTCTAGTCAACTCTTCGAACGTGTGCCTCAAATCGCCCGTAAAGTTATGAAAGCAACTGGTGCGGCAGGCATGAATATCATTAATAATAACGAAGAAATTGCCGGCCAAACTGTTTTTCATACCCATGTTCATTTAGCGCCACGCTATGATGAAAATGACGATTTAAAACTAACCTTTGTTGCTCATGAACCTGACTTTTCTGAACTAAGTCGCTTGGCAGCAGAAATTTCTCAAGCTATAGATTAGGAGGCTTATAATGAAATTATCTAACCTCTTTCTCTTTACCGGAGCAGCCGTCACTAGTTACTTACTGGTAAAAAATCGCGAAAGCATTACAGACGAAATCAGTGATACTGGTCAATTATTACACAAAGCACAAGACAGCCTATCTGAAATCCAAGCTAACTTAAGTTACCTAAGAGAGCAAAAAAGCACACTGGAAGATATAAGCAAAGACCTCCAATATAAGATCAATGTTTTTAATCAAGAAGCGCAAGCAAGATTTGCTGAAATTCAAGATATTTGGGAATCTTCTCCTATCAAACAAAAAAATAATTAGAATCAAAAAGAGTCAAGTTTTCATACTGAAAGCTTGACTCTTTGTTCTTATTGCGCTTCTGTCCCAGTTGTAGTAGATTGTTCCTGGCCAGTAGGCGTTGCCGTTGCCGTCTGATCCACTGAACTAGGTGATGTAATTGTATTCCCCTGACTGGTACTAGCCGGAGTTGAATAAGAGTAAGTATTATTTGAATAAGTCGTTTCTGTGTCCGTCGCATCCGATAAGGACGAAGAATAGCCAGCAGAAGAACTTGTTGAAGGCCCACCACTTCCATCTATTTCATCATACAAGACTGCATTCGTCTCTAATTTTGACAAAGTACTTAATCCAAGTGACTTACGCAAGATATTTTGCATTTCTAACAAGTGGTCACGTGTCACGATTTGGTAACTTCCACCATCAGCTAGAGTCGCATCTTCGCCTCGTAATTGCTGGCTATCAATTCGTCTGAAAGCATCCTTGTAGCCCAAAAGCTGAGGTATACTTCCAGATGTTAATTCAATATTGGTTTGCATATTTGAACTAACTGCCTTCAAAATGGCCTGGTAGTGACTCACACTATTTAGACTGAGAACCTTCTCAACAACTTTTTTGATCACTTCACGTTGGCGTTTTTGACGACCATAGTCTCCTTCTGGATCTTGATAGCGCATCCGAGCGTATACCAAGGCTTGGTCCCCATTAATCTTTTGAACACCCGGCTCAATCTTAGCTGTGTATTCCGGTTCATTTTCTTCGATGGAGATTGGAAAATCAAAGGTATTATTAACTGTAATGCCCCCGACAGCATCCACCAATTGAACAAGGCCCTTCATATTAATCAAAACATAGCGATCGATATGAATATTCATCATCTCCTGGATAGTGGAAATAGCCAACTTAGCCCCACCTGAAGCATAGGCTGAGTTTAATTTTGCCTCAACTGTTTCACCATCTTTATCCTTAAATTTGGTAAGAATATCTCTTTCCAAACTCATCATAACTGTCTTCTTAGTTGTTGGATTGACAGACATTAGAATCATACTATCACTATTTCCAGCCCATGTATCTTCACGAGAGCCACTACCTGTATCCACTCCCATCAGAAGAATCGTCATAGGTTTCGTAGCAGAGATAACATCTGTTTCTCCTCCCAGACTCTTATAGGTCTTCGAGAGTTCCCCAGTAGATTGATCATAAATAGTCCAGGCATAGGCCCCCACTCCCATGACTGTCACCAGCAATAAACTTAAAAACATTAATAAGGTCTTTTTAAACATATATTTTTAATCTATCAGTTTTCCCATGAGGTAAACATCTAGAAATTTCCCTTCGTCTAGATAGGCTCCACGTTTTTGTAAGCCTTCAATCTCAAAGCCTAAACTTTGATAGAGATGCACTGCTCGTTCATTTCTTACTTGCACACTTAGAGCTAATTTGCGGATCACACCAGACTGGCTAGCCCAATCAATGGCTTCCTCCATGAGAATCCTACCCAAACCTTGGTTCCAGTATGATTTTCTTACAGCAATGAACAGATCGCCAATATGGCAAACACGCGCATGACGATCAGCAGTAATATTGATTAGTCCGGCCAAGTTTTCATCTAGGAAAGCCAGAATTGAAATTCGATTTTCCAAGGAAGCCTGTAAGTCTAAAAATTCAGCCATTTGCTGCACACTCATCATAACTCCCTCCTCATCCAAAGTCGTATAATCAGACTCTTGACCAATCTGGCTGAGAAAGTCAATCAGAAGTTCCGCATCACTAGCTTCAGCTTCCCTCAGTAGCAAATCATATTCTCTTGGCATTAACGGATTTCGCTTTCTATCTTTTGCAAGAGCCCCTTTGAACCTTGTCCAACAGCCTCGAATAAAATCCGCCTTCCGTCTTCTTCTTTGACAAGCTGAATCTTCAGGTAATCTTGTGGCAAACTATCTTCCAAAAGCTCTCCCCACTCGATAACAGTAACCCCATCACCATAGAGGAAGTCATCTAGGTCTATTGAATCCGGATCTTCTCCAATCCGGTAAACATCCAGATGATAGAGTGGCAACCGCCCTTCGTACTCTCGAACAATGGTATAGGTAGGACTCTTGATCATTTGCCTAATATCCAAGCCTTGAGCAATCCCCTTGGTCAGGGTTGTTTTACCAGCCCCCAAATCACCTGACAAAATCAGCACATCACGCGCTCGCAACAATCGCCCTATTTTTTGACCAATAGCAATCAGCTCATTTTCATTATGACTAAACATAAGTCTTATTATACCAGAAAAATTTTTTTCATGCATAAAATCACAACATAAAAAAGAAGCTGGATAAATCCAACTTCTCTGATTATTTTGCTAAAGCCAGACTGACGAAGTTTAAAATGAAGAGAGCATCTAAAATCCAAATCATAGTATGAACTTCTTTGGCCTGTCCCTTTACTGTTTTGACCAGAGCGTACATGATAAAACCAGCTGCGATACCATGAGTAATGCTGTAGCTGAATCCCATGAATATTGAAGTGAAGAAAGCAGGGATTGCTTCAGTCAAATCATCCCATTCGATATTTTTCAAACTTCCCAGCATCATAATCCCAACAACAATCAAGATTGGAGCTGTCGCAACAGTTGGAACGATTGCCAAGAGAGGACTAAAGAAGCTAGATATAGCAAAACAGATTGCCACAACTAGAGCTGTTAGACCTGTCCGTCCACCTGCTCCAATACCCGCAGCTGACTCTACATAAGTAGTAACGTTTGAAGTTCCGGCAATAGCCCCAATAGAAGTCCCAATCAAGTCTGAATACAAAGCCTTATCCAATCTCTCAGATTCATGGTTTTCTCCAGAACTTGCCACAATCCCAACTTTTTCTCCTGTACCGATTAGGGTTCCGATCGTATCAAAAATATCTGTCAATGAGAAGGCCAAAATAGCCATAAAAGTCTGAGGTAAACGAGCCGTATCAGTGAAGAGAGCACCTAAACCTTTTGGACCAATTGCTACACCAAAAATTTCTCCTAACTCTTTAAAGGCAGTACCAAGATTATTTTGACTCAAGTCAATTAAGGATAGGTTTACCAAACCAACAGAAATGGCAACCACAGTTGTAGCAAAGATGGATAGAATAACTCCGCCTTTAATTCCTTTTACCACAAAAAAGACAGTAATTGCTAAACCTACTAAGGCAACTAAAACAGCAGGATCATTAAAAGCAACTAGGCCTGGCGTAGCAGATGAGTTAGCAGTAATAGCCGATTGAGCTTTCTCGACACTTTCGCCAGCAACTGTATAGGTCCCTGGGTCAATAGAAAACTTCAATAAGCCTGCATTTTTAATACCTACATAAGCTAAGAAAACACCAATACCAGATGAAATTGCAGCTCTTAAGGATCCTGGAATAGACTCAATAATGGTCTTCCGAATCTTGGTCAAGGTAATAATCAAAGAAATGATTCCACAGATGAAGACCATTCCCAGAGCTTCCTGCCAAGTATAGCCTAAACTAAAGACAACTGTAAAGGTGAAAAAGGCATTCAGACCCATCCCAGGTGCTTGTGCGTAGGGCAGATTAGCATAAAAGGCCATCATCAAGGTACCCGCCACAGCACCAATAATTGTTGCTAAAAATACTCCTTGTGCTGGCATACCAGTTTGAGATAGCATTGCTGGATTGACAAAGAGAATATAACTCATCGCAAAGAATGTTGTTAAGCCAGCGAGAATTTCTGTACGAACGGTCGTACCATTCTCCTTTAATTTAAAAAGCTTGTCCAATTCATAACTCCCATCTATAGACAAAGATTTTAGTTCGTTTTAAACGAACAACGAATCCATTATAACAAAAAAACATTCATCTTTTCAAGACAAATGTTTATATTTTTATTATTTTTTATCATCTCTTGCCATAAAAACCAAACTCATGAACTGAATAAATGTAAACCCCAGTATAAAAAACAAGCGTTCCCTTTGAAAAGTAGCTAATAACTTCTCAACTACTTGACTGGGATTATTAATTAAATCCCACGTATTTAAGCGGTCATAACGACCGATATAAATTGCTAAACTAGAGATAAAAGAGAGGCCACCTGTTACGAGTAAGTCCAGCCACCAAGTTAATCTCAAACGCTCTCTAATAATGATCCAACTTTCAATTCCACAGTATACACCAAACAAGATGCTTGGAACAAAAGCCATAAACAAATGCAAACTAGTCTTATTCCATAAGGTATCTCCAACCCAATGCATATGAACAATATCAGTTATCATATAAAAAGTATTAGGATAAAAGACCAGCCAAAGGATGAAAAATACGGGAAATAACCAAGCCTGTTTAAAATAACGAGTCAAAATAGCAAAATCATAGGCAATCAAAGCCAGCATCATGTTCCAGACTAAGTCAGGACCTGACTTAGTTATTCCTTCCATGTATACTAACAAGGAAATCAATAGAAAAAATAAATGAATCATGAAAATTTTACGCATACAAGAAAACTCCTTACTTAGAAATAAAAAGTCCAACCAGATTTAATTGTTCATTACAACCATCTGCCTCGACCATTGGAAATTCATTATAACACAAATCACTACCATTAAACTTAAAATCTGCTATAATAGGAACTATCATACATGAAGAGGATTTAACATGGCGCATAAAATTATTGCTGTAGACCTAGATGGCACTTTGCTTAATTCGCAAAGTCAATTGTCAGATTTTACTAAAGAGACCATAAAAAAAGTCGCTCAAAAAGGTCATAAGGTCATCATTACAACTGGTCGCCCCTACCGCATGGCTCACCAGTACTATGAAGAATTGGGGCTGGATACTCCTATGATTAACTTCAATGGCTCTCTAACACATCTACCAGGTAAGAAATGGAAATTTGAACAATCTTTGACAGTGGATAAATCATTTCTAATTGACATGGTTGCTCGAGAAGAAGAAATTGAAGCAGACTTTATTGCCGGTGAGTACCGCAATAAATTTTACATTACCAACACCAACGAAGAAATTGCCAATCCTCAATTATTTGGCGTAAATGCTTTTGTCCCTGAGAATCAGTTTAACCCTCAGCTCGTCACTAAGAATCCTAGTGTCATCCTCTTGCAGACACGAGCAGAAGATAAATATGCCCTAGCCGATCAAATGAGTTCATTTTACCAACATGAGCTGACCATCAATACCTGGGGCGGGCCACTCAACATTCTTGAATGTACTCCCAAAGGAGTTCACAAGGCCTTTGCCTTGAAGTATCTTTTAAATGTCATGAATGTTGACCGTAAAGATTTGATTGCTTTTGGTGATGAACACAATGACACTGAAATGTTAGAGTTCGCTGGTACTGGCTATGCTATGAAAAATGCTAATACTAGTCTCCTGCCTTTTGCTGATCAACAACTGGGGTTAACAAATGATCAGGACGGTGTAGCCCATGAACTGATGAGGTTGTTCCTTTAAGCACCTGACCTATAAATAAAAATCAACACCACAAGACAGAGATTTTGCGGTGTTTTTCAATGTTCAAAAAACTTAGAAGATCAAAAAAGATTTAGCCTTGTATGCAACAAAACCAAATCTTCCTTTCCTAATCGTAATCAAAGACTCAATCAGACCAAGAGATTGTATAGGCTCTCATTACCATGAAGATTAATGTAGCCAGGATCAAACTCTGATAAGCGTGAAAGCAAAGCTTGATAATCATTCTTATCACCTAGGGCAATACCGATTAAAACTGGACCTGTTCCCTTGTTGGCACGTTTGATATATTCAAAACGCGTGATATCATCATTGACACCTAAAATGTTGTTCACAAATTCTCGAAGAGCTCCTGGGCGTTGCGGAAAATTAACCACAAAATAGTGCTTAATTCCATCGTAAATAAGGGCGCGTTCTTCCATTTCTTGCATCCGGTTGATATCATTGTTACCCCCTGAAATAATGCAGACAACGTTTTTGCCTTTGATTTCTTCTTTCATTACTTCTAAAGCTGCAATGGAAGCTGCACCTGCTGGCTCAGCAATGATCCCCTGTTTTGAATACATATCAATCAAAGTCTCTGAAATCAGACCTTCATCCACACCAACCAGTTTATCAACATATTTACGAGCCACTTCATAAGTTGATTGCCCAACCTTTTGGACAGCAATTCCGTCCGCGAATTTGTCAATCTCCTCTAACTTAACTGGCTCTCCGTGATCAAAGGCGGCTTGCATACTCTGAGCACCTGAAGCCTCAACTCCAATCACTTCCATTCCAGGTGCAACATACTTAATATAAGTTGAAACTCCTGAAATCAGACCTCCCCCACCAACTGGAACGAAGATCTGATCAAAATCAACACCTTCTTCTTGGGCTTGTTCATGGATTTCGTAAGCCACCGTTCCTTGACCGGCCTGAACATTTAGATCATCAAAAGGATCAATAAAGGTCAGTTGTTCTGATTTGGTAAATTCTTGCGCGGCCTTAGCAGATGCATCAAACGTATCTCCTACCAACTTAATGGTTACATAATCGCCACCAAAAAATCGCACTTGTCCAATCTTTTGCTGGGGTGTCGTAACAGGCATAAATATAGTCGCTGGGATTTTCATCTCATGGCAAGTAAAAGCTACTCCCTGCGCGTGATTTCCCGCCGAAGCACAGACCACTCCTCTTTTTTTATCCTCTTCAGATAGCTGGTGAATGGCATAATAAGCACCGCGAATCTTAAAGGAGCGTACCTTTTGCATATTTTCGCGCTTCAGATAAACTGTCGCCCCATATTTTTCAGATAAATAACGGTCAAAGTCCAGTGGAGTCCGTTCAACTACATTTTTTAATACTTGATGGGCTTTAAAAATATCTCTAGCTGCAAGCATACAATTCCCTTCTTTATGTATTATCCTTGTAAGCGTGGAAATCAATTAACCACACCAAAGCCAATCCCAGCTGTTACCATTTTTTTAACAAGGAATCTGGCATCATTAAATACAGCAAGTTTTCATTTGATAAGAAATGAGGCAGGAAATTCATTTCTCTGCCCCATCTGTTTCTTTTTTTACCGATTAGTTGTAGATTTTAAATGCGTCGTCGTCATTTTTACCAACAAATGGCATTGCTTTACGCAATTCAGCACCTACTTTTTCGATTTCAAGGTTGGCTGCTTGTTCACGGTAAGCAGTGAGTTTTGGACGGCCAGCCTTGTAGTCATTTACAAAGTCATTTGCAAATTTACCATTTTGAATGTCTGCCAAAACAGCCTTCATGTTTTCTTTGACTTGCTCAGTAATTACACGTGGGCCTGATACGTAATCACCGTATTCCGCAGTATTTGAAATTGATTGACGCATTTTCTTGAATCCACCTTCATAGATCAAGTCAACGATCAATTTCATTTCATGAAGTACTTCAAAGTAAGCCAATTCTGGGGCATAGCCTGCTTCTGTCAAGACTTCAAAGCCTGCTTCGATAAGGGCAGTCAAACCACCACAAAGGACAGCTTGTTCACCAAAGAGATCTTCTTCAGTTTCTTCTTTATAAGTTGTTTCAAGCAAACCAACACGAGCCGCACCAACACCTTTACACCAGTCCATAGCAATATTTTTCGCATTTCCTGTAGCGTCTTGGTAGACTGCGTAAAGTGCTGGAACACCAAATCCTTCTTCAAAAGTACGACGAACCAAGTGGCCAGGACCTTTAGGGGCACACATAAAGACATCTACATCAGCAGGAACTTTGATAAATTCAAAATGGATATTGAAACCATGGGCAAATCCAACTGCATTACCAGCTTCCAAGTTTGGAGCAATTTCTGCTTCATAGAGTTCTTGTTGGATTTCATCAGGCGCCAAAATCATGATTACATCAGCCAATTTAGCTGCTTCTGCTACTGTATAAGTATCAAAGCCATCTTCTTTAGCTTTGTCAAATGACTTACCAGGGCGAACACCGATAATCACATCATGGCCTGTATCACGCAGGTTTTGGGCATGAGCATGACCTTGTGAACCATAGCCGATTACGGCAATTTTCTTACCGTCAAGCGCTGCTACTTTTACATCTTTTTCGTATTCCATTTGAACTGCCATAGTTTTTCTCTCTTTTCTATTTTTTTATTGCCTTAAAGGCTGGTTTAACAAATTTAAGTAGGATTTTTAATCGCGGGTAAATCCAGTTGCACCCGTACGAGCGATATTTTTGATACCATATGGTCGAATCACTCGCAATAAAGCTTCACTCTTTTCAGCATTTCCAGTCATCTGAATGGTAATTGAGTTTGGAGCCACATCCACTACCGTTGCGCGGAAAGGCTGGATAATGGCCAGGATCTCTGCACGCTTCTCAGCTGGAGCTGAAACCTTAACCAGAATCACTTCACGCTCTAAGTGAGGACGGTCTGTGATATCTCGAACTCGAATCACATCAATTTGACGATTAAGCTGCTTGATAATCTGCTCGACTTCTGCCAATGAAGTCACATCAATGATGATGGTGATACGTGATACTTCAGGATTCTCCGTCGTTCCGACTGATATACTCTCAATATTAACCTGACGTCTGGAAAGAACACCAGTGAAGCGATTTAGAACACCCGAACGGTTTTGGAGTTTAGCGGTCAACATTCTACGCATGGAACTTCACCCCCAACATCTCATGATTGCTCTTACCAGCTGGTACCATTGGCAAAACGTGCTCCTTACGAGAAATGTCCACCTCGATAAACATTGGTATATCTTCCTTCAGCACTTCCAAATCCTGAGCAATAGTCTCTGGATTGTCAAATTTATAAGATTTAACACCATAGGCCTGAGCCATCAGCTGAAAATCTGGCAAAGTATCAAAGACCGACTCAGAGGTACGACCATCATAGAAAGCTTCCTGCCACTGGCGCACCATTCCTAGTGAATGATTGTTTAGCATGATGACTTTAATCGGAATCTTATAGATATTGAGAATAGCCATCTCTTGGTTTGTCATCTGATAGCCACCATCACCAACAAAAAGGATAACCTCCTTTTCTGGGTTAGCAATCTTAGCTCCAATAGCAGCAGGGACTCCGAATCCCATGGTGCCCAAGCCACCAGATGTAACTAATTGACGCTCATTCTGATAAGGATAATATTGAGCTGCCCACATTTGGTGTTGCCCTACATCTGTGACAACAATGGCATCCCCATTTGTCAACTCACCGATGCGTTCAATTACCGCCTGAGGCTGAACTACGCGCTCCTTCTTATCATAAGACCGAACACGATTCTTATCCTTCGTAACTTTTTCAATCCACTTTTCAGTATTGTTATGAACTGTTGGCTCTGCTAGAAGCATTTGTAAGGCTTTCTTAGCATCGCCTACTACAGGAATATCTGCACTAATAATCTTACCAATTTCTGCTGGATCAATATCAATGTGCGCAACCTTTGCATTCTTAGCAAAAGTTTTAGGATTTCCTGTCAAACGGTCATCAAAACGACAACCGATGCTAATCATAAAGTCCGCTTCAGTCATGGCAATGTTAGCCGCAAAGGAACCATGCATACCTCCCATTCCAAGAAAAAGTGGGTGGCTAGTTGCAATAGTACCTTGACCCAAAAGACTGGTCACCACAGGGATTTGATAGCGCTCTGCAAATTCATTTAATTCTTTAGAAGCTTCCGCATAGCTGATACCACCACCTGCTAATAAAACTGGTTTCTTGGCTTTAGATAGTTGTTTCAAGATTTTCTTGATCTGCATATCGTTGGGCACAAGCGTTGGTTGGTAACTTGGTAAATTCACTTCTGGAGAATAGATGAAGTCTGTTTCCAAGGCAGATACATCCTTAGGCAAGTCAATGACGACTGGACCAGGACGACCAGTTGTTGCAATATGAACAGCTTCAGTGATAATTCGTGGAATATCAGCCGTCTCACGTACCTGGTAATTGTACTTGGTAATTGGCATCGTAATACCAACAATATCCGCCTCCTGAAAGGCATCCTTCCCAATTCCTGCCCGAGCAACTTGTCCTGTAAAGACTAAAAGAGGAACGCTATCGCTCATAGCATCAGCAATCCCTGTAATAGCATTTGTTGCTCCAGGTCCACTAGTGACAATGGCGACACCCAACTTCCCAGTTGATTTGGCATAACCTTCAGCTTCATGCAAGCAACCTTGCTCATGGCGACCTAGAATATGGCGAATACCTTTAAAATTATAAATCGCATCATACAAAGGCAAGACTGCACCACCAGGATAACCAAAAACTGTATCTATACCAAGTTCTAACAAGGTTTCTAAAACCAGTTCAGAACCATTTTTTGGTTCTTTTAATTTGATTTGCTTCACATGTTCCTCCCTCATAGATAAATTCCGAATTGTCAAAAAATTCTAACTTCTGCTACCAATAATAACATTTTTTCCCAATAAATCAAGAAAAAAACTAGCGATTTTTATTATTTTTTAATAAAGCGCAGAAGCATATCTCACATCCTAAAAGGCTTCGTAGATATATCCCAAAAGCTCTTAGTCCTATCTTGACATCACTTTTTTCAAAAACGTATACTCTATGTTACCATTTTTCACCATAATGTCAAGGAATTTTCAGAAAATTTAGTATTTTGGGACAGATTATTTTTTCACAAACTTTAATTAACCCCTAGCTAAAAAAATCTAAAACTTCTAGACTCCTTCCCATACATACAAAAAAGAGTCAGGACTAAAAGCTAGTCCTAACTCCGTTATTCATATAGCAATGAGAAAGATCTCTTCTCATACAGTATGGAATTCTCTACTGGCAATATCAAGCAAGGAGAAATCCATTGTTCATTAATTAGTCGTTTCGACCAAATAAACGAAGAAGGCTGAGGAAGAGGTTGATAAAATCAAGATAAAGACTCAAAGCAAGGGATACTGCCCAGCCATTTTCAACTTGACCATTTGACCGTTCATACACGTAACGAATTTTTTGATTATCCCATGCAATCAAACCAGAGAAGATAATGACACCTGCAATACTAATCAAGAAGTCAAAACTTCCATTTCTTAAGAAGATATTCACTACACTAGCAATAATCAAACCAAACAAGGCAGCTCTCAATGCTCGGCCCATTCCAGAAAGATCTTTCTTAGTCACCTTTCCGATAAAGGCCATCGCAAAGAACATAGCTGACGCCGTTACAAATGCAGATAAGACAGATGATTGAGTATAAAGAGCAAGAACAATACTCAAGGTAAAGCCATTTAATGCAGAATAAACCAGAAAGAGAGGTAAGGCAGCAGGGCTATTTTTAACAGCCATACCAGAAGCAGCAAAGACTAAAATAAGTTCAGCAGCAATAGCCACATAGAATATCCAAGTAGAGCCCATCAATACAGAAACAATAACTGACTGAAACATACTCAACATCAGTGCCGACACTAGCGCTGAAATTCCAAGTCCGACTCCAACAAGAGAATAAATTTTTGCATAAAAAGTATTGATGCCACTTGCATCTTGAATGATTGTACGATTGTTCATAACATCTCGTCTCCTTTTTAATTCTTTAACATCTTACGATGAAATAACTTTCGATTGCGAAGCTTTTGTCTCCATGGAGAGGTTGCTTCTTTGATTGCCCAGTATTTATCAACAAGAGTTACAATATAAGCTTCCTTATAACGTGGTGGCGCAATTGTTAAGCCCCACATATGCTTAATGATAATATCCTCTTCGACTTTATTCAATTTGGTTAGCTTCCGAGCATTTCGAACCGCCAAACGGGGATGAACCCAAGCATGGCTTTTCTTAAATTTAGTCACCCGCCAATCATAATAGAACAAATCATGAAGAAGAGCACCTCTAGCTGTACTGCGCTTATTCCAGCCCAATTTTTTCGCAATCTTATAACTAGTATAACTTACATTGATAGAATGTTCAAGCCGATTGGAATGCAAATGATGTGGAATACCCTTCAAGCGCTGGACGCTGGGCTTCTCAATCAAATGTCCCACGTAGGCCATAAACTCATCATCATTTTGATAAGGCATAGAATCACCTCCATTTGCCTTTATTATAACCTAATTCCTAAATTTTAGCTTAAATAAAAGATTAAAATTCCAGCTGCTACCGCCACATTTAAACTTTCAGCCTTCCCCTTCATAGGGATATGGACCAACTGATCGGCTGCAGCTTCTATCATAGAACTAATCCCCTGTCCTTCATTGCCCATCACTAAGATAAAGTTTTGGCTCCCTTTTAATTTTTGGTAATCGATTGAATCATTAGAAAGGGTCGAAGCAAAAATAGGAAGATCTGATTTTTTTGCCAAGTCAATCAAGTCAGCTGTTGCTAGACGATAGATTGGAAGATGAAAATGACTCCCCTGCATGGACCGTAAGGTCTTCAGATTATACAAATCAGCCGAATGTTCAGAGATAAAAATCCCAGCAAAACCTGCCGCATCCGCTGTCCGAATAATCGTCCCTAGATTCCCCGGATCCTGAACATCTTCTAGAAAAAGATATTTCCCTGACAGTTTCTCTGGCAAGACTTCTTGTTGGAGCCTAACCTCGGCAACAATTCCTTGAGGAGTCTTGCTATCAGCCAAATCCCTCAGCAAGTCAGGGCTCAACCAATATACTTGTTTACACCCAGACAGGCGATCCGCATATTCTGGCAAAGCAAAAATAGAGATAATTTCAGCCCCACTTGAAAGAGCCTCTTCAAACAAATGCCAGCCTTCTATTAGGTAGGAATCTGTTCTGTATTTCTTTTGATGGAGTTTTTTAGCTTTTTTTACCACATTATTAGCTTTAGAGGTTATAATATTCATAAGAATAGTATAGCATAAATTTTAAGAATAAAACTCATGCTTAAGTCGGATATAAAAAGGAGGCTGTCATGCAAAAAGTTAAAATGATTGCTCAGGGACGGGTCCAAGGAGTTGGTTTTCGCTGGGGCGTCTATTCTCTTGCTTTAGAAATTGGTGGTATTACAGGCCGTGTATGGAATAATGAGGATGGAACGGTCAGTATTCTTGCCCAAGCAGACAGCTCTGCTTCTATGGCTAAGTTTATTCAAGAAATCCGAAAAGGTCCTACACCATTTGCTAAGGTAAGCTATCTGGATGTAACAATGGCCAATTTTGATTCTTTCTCAGATTTCAAAATTTCAAATTAGGTCTAGGGAACTATTGTATATTTAAGAAAAAAACAGTAGAATAGAAAGGTATCATTTAAAAAAGGAATATAGAATCGTGAAAACATTTAAACGTTTATTATTTTCAGGAATGGGCTTAACCCTTCTTCTGATTCTCTCTGGCTGTGTCCAGACCAATAAACAAGGTCAACCAACAGGTCAAGGCTTTGTTTATCAATTCTTGGTTGCTCCTATGAGTCAAGTCATCAAATACTTTGCAAGTGATTTAGGACTGGGCTTTGGTCTTGCTATCATTTTGGTGACAGTTATCGTTCGCTTGATCATTCTACCACTTGGGCTTTATCAATCTTGGAATGCAACCTATCAGTCCGAAAAGAGAAATTATTTAAGTCCAATTTTCACTCCTATCAATGAGCGCATGAAAAATGCGGAAACTCAGGAAGAGAAATTAGCAGCCCAACAAGCTTTAATGGCCGCTCAAAAAGAAAATGGCATCAGCATGTTGGGTGGTGTTGGATGTTTACCTCTCTTAATCCAAATGCCTTTCTTCTCAGCCCTCTTTTATGCAGCTCGCTACACTAAAGGAATTGCCGAAAGTTCATTCTTGGGAATCAATCTTGGTCAACAAAGTATGATTCTTATAGTTGTCGTCGGAGTTCTTTACTATGTTCAATCACTTCTATCACTCGTTGGACTAGATGAAGAACAAAAAGAACAAATGAAGAAAATGATCTATATGAGCCCGCTCATGATTGTCATCTTCTCCCTCACTGCGCCAGCTGGAGTTACTCTTTACTGGGTAGTCGGTGGTTTTGTTCAAATCTTGCAACAGTTTATCATCAACTTCTTTATCCGCCCTTACATGAAGAAACGAGTGGCAGAGGAGTACGAAAAGAACCCACCCAAAACCATGTCAGCTAATGCTTATTTGAAAGACGTTACACCAAAAGCAAGCCAGGCTATTGATAACCGTCCTAACAATAACAAAAAGAAAAAGAATCGTAACGCTGGCAAACAACGTTCAAGATAAAAAAACCTTTCCGTTAGTAACGGAAAGGTTTTTTTTTACACAAGTCCCTGACTTGATTGCTTTGTCAATAGGCACCAGAATAGCGAGTAATTTCACCCAAAAATTGTATAGCAAAACAATTTTTTCGAAATATAAATTTCCTTTTTCAAGCGAGAGAACTCTTAAGAAAATTGTTGGTTCTACTAGCGACCACCAGTAATTGGCCAGCTCCTAAAAAGAAGTGGGGTTAGCGTCTTTTTTCCCCCAATAGTTGAAAATATGATACCTAGATTTCTTCCAATAGCATAAAGCCCCTTTACAACAAGCTCCTTCTCTTTATTGATTGTATTTGATTAAGACAAGCACACCGGAAGCAAGTACCGTTAATAGACTAAAGGCATTTAACTTTAAGGGATTGATCTTATAAAAGCAGGATAACAGCAAAAGAACTCCATTACTGAGGATTAGTAAACGATAAAATTTTTCCTGTATTTGTTGCCACTTTTTTAGCGAAGAAAAAGCCGTAGGAAAACGCAGGCCTATCGCTGCATTTCGACTCGGAAAATATCTATTGAGGATCCATAAAATCAGTGAGAACAAGAAGACAAGCTTGACTAGCATCAGCATCCCTTTCGTTTAATCTTTTTTCACGAACATTATACTCTTTTTGAGTGGAAAGTTCAAGACGAAAAAAAACGAGCAGAAGCTCATTTTTTTAGAGTTATTTAGTTTTTTCAACCTTAAGGATTTTAACATCGTAGCTTCCAACCGGTGTTTCAACAGTTGCGATGTCCCCTTTTTTCTTACCAATCAAAGCTTGGCCAATAGGACTTTCATTTGAAACCTTACCGGCAAAGGCATCTGCACCAGCTGAACCTACAATGATATAAACCTCTTTTTCAGTTTCACCGACTTCTTGAATCGTTACAGTCTTACCGATTCCTACTTCATCTTTAGCAACTGCATCGCTATCTACAATTTCTGCATAGCGAATCTTAGTTTCTAAACTTGAAATTTGACCTTCTACAAAGGCTTGTTCATCTTTAGCTGCTTCGTACTCACTGTTTTCAGACAAGTCACCGTATGAGCGAGCAATTTTTATTCTCTCTACTACCTCAGGTCGACGGACCAATTTCAATTCTTCTAGTTCTTTTTCTAGTTTTTCCTTTTCCGCAAGGGTCATTGGATATGTTTTTTCTGCCATTTTTATTTTTATCTCGTTTCTATAAAATCTTTAAAATAAAATTGAGGGTGGACACAACAAACTAATAAGCCTTAGAGTTCTGTCCCACTCCCAATTTTTAATTTGAACTGCTTGATTGTGTTAATTTGCTATTGACATGCTCTTCAACATTTTTTGCATGCTCCTCATAGGTTGTTGCGAAGTAGACTGTTCCAGTCTCAGTATTGGCAACAAAGTAAAGGTAATCTGTCTTGTTTGGATTAACAGTTGCTTCAATCGCTGAAAGGCTTGGACTATCTACAGGTCCTGGCATCAAACCTGGATTTTTATAAACATTAAATGCTGAATCAATATTAGTATCGATCGCCGCATCTTCTGCTAAGGTTGTTTTTTTGCCAAGTTTACCTTCCGCATAAAGAATCGCAATATTACTTTGAAGTGGCATACCTTGGTTCAAACGGTTATAGAAGACACTCGCAATATTCTTGCGGTCTTCATCCGTTGAGCCTTCTTTTTCAACCAAGGAAGCCAAAGTTAGAACATCATTCACTGTTAGATTTTTACTTTCTAACACTTCGTAATAGGTGCTCAACTTGCTATCCATAGTTGCCAGCATTTGATCAATCAGAGTTTCTGCTGTTGTGTCACTCGTGTAATTATAGGTTGCTGGGAAGAGATAGCCTTCCAAACGGTATTTGACCCCACTATCCTTGGTCGGAAGTCCGCTCAATAATTTAGGATATTTGGCCACCATTTTGCTAATAAAGCTTTCATCCTGCACTTTGGATAGAAAATCCTTCGCACTAATGGATACCTTTTTATTACCACTTTTCTCAACCGCTTTAGCTATTTGATCCAAAGTATATCCTTCTGGGACAACTACCTTGCCAAGAGTTGGTGGCTGAGGAGTATCAGTCCCACCTTTTTGCAAAGCTTTCGCAATGGTGTCTAGGTCCATACTCTTTTGAAGATTATAGTAGCCAGATTGGAAGTTAGCATAGCTCTTAAACTTACTGTAGTAATTGAAGACTTGACCGCTCTTAATCAGTCCTTTCTTCTCCAAAATCGAACCAATTTCCTTAGCACTTGATCCGGCAGGAATCTCAAGAGTTACATATTCGGTATCATTAGCATTGACTGGTTTTAGGGCAGAATCAATATAGCTGTACACAAAGGCACCTGTCACTGCCAAAGTAACTAACAAGAGAGCAATAATCGTCCATACAATTTTTTTCGCTACATTGTTTTGACGTTTTTTCTTATTAGCTTGTCTTTCTTTTGCAGAACGAGACAAGGTTTCCTTAGATGTCAGATCATCTCTTCTATATGTTGCAGTCTTTGCCAAAGGCTCTTCTTTTGACACATTTGGCTCTTTAGATTGGTTTTTATAGGAAACCTTTACTGGAACTTTAACGGATTCAGGCTCATCCAAAAAACTATCTGATTTTTGCGAAGCCGTTGTCTCAGCTTGACTTTCATTTGCTGAATCAGCTGATAGAGAATCTTTTCCTAGAACCTCAGCTAGGGAAGAATCACCCTGTTGCAGTAGTTCAGATAGGGAAGGATCCTCTTTGGTTTTTTCTTCCGCCAATGCTTTATCTACTTGTTCAGATAGAGAAGGACCTTCTTCATTGGAAGATGCTTCATTTTTTTGAGAGTTAGCAAACTCTTTTAAAATCTGCTCTTTAAAGCTCAACTTTTTTTCGTTATCTTGTGAATTTTCAGTCAAAAATTTGACCTCCTTCTTCATAATCCTTAACATTATATCTTAAAACTTTGATAAATGCAATAAGATTAGGCTTTCTTTCATAATATATTAAATTAATTAGTCCTTAGAAGGAACTTCCCAGACCATATCATACCAAACTTCATCCGCATAAGTTGACTTAGACAGCCCATGATTCCTAAAGCCATGCCTTTCATAATAGGCCGTTAAATAATCATGACAGGTCAGATTGATGCCATCACGTCCATTTGAAATGGCGATTTCTTTCATTGCTTCCAGAAGCCTACGACCAACCCCCATGCTCTGAGCTTCTTTGGAAACCGAAAGACTGGTTATTGAAATATAACCCCCTGCTTGATGGCTGAAATCTTCAATCTCCTTTGTAAAGGAGATATCCAAGAGGTAGCGTTCCGGTCTCACTGGACCTTCAAGAAAGCCTAAAATTTGACCATCTTTCTCAGCAACAAGGAAAGTTTCAGGTAAGAGTTCGATGTGCCTAGCCAACAATTCCTGACTCATAGCCTCTTCAGGACTAAAATTTTCACATTCAATCTTGTAAATGTCAGGTAAATCGGTTAAATCGGCAAGTCTTATCTTCATGATTTACTCCTTAAAATAGGGATTCTCCCAAATCATCTCAATGTGTGGTTCATCTCCATAAGTAGTCTCAAAAATTCCTGAGTCAGAAAAACCATTCATGACAAAATAGGAAAGCAAATGATCCTTACAAGCTAGATAGATTCCTTGGTTTTGAAGATCAACTACTACTTCCTTCATAGCCGCAAGCAAGAGAGTACCAACTCCCTGACCCTTAAAATCTGGATTAATCGAAAGTCTCAGAAGAAATATGAAGTTAGATTTGTCTAAATTTCTCATTCCCTTTACTAGGCAATCTGCTGACTGGTGATGTGAAGAAACCGCTGACCCAATGATGTAGCCAGCGATTTCTCCATTCAAATCAGCGATTAAAAAAGTATTTGGAATCTTTTCAATTTGTTCTTTTAGTTTCTCAGGGCTAGTAGCTTCTTCTCCCAAGAAATTGGCTTGCTCAATCCGAACTATTTCCTCCAAATCAAGCAACATGACCTGTCGAATTCGCATTGGTGATTCCATAACGACTCCTTCTTATTGAACATTGCTAGTCAAATTAGACAAGAGACGTTCAAATGAATATTCATAGGTCTGGATATCTCCAGCTCCCATAAAGACATAGACAGCATTGTCATGGTCTAAAAGTGGAGATACATTATCTACACTTACAACTTGAACACGTTTAACAATTTTTTCAGCTAGGTCTTCGACTTTAACATCTCCATGATCCACCTCACGAGCTGAGCCGTAGATTTGAGCTAAATAAACGGCATCCGCCTGATTCAAGGCATCAGCAAATTCATCCAAAAGGGCAATAGTGCGAGTGAAGGTGTGCGGTTGGAAGATTGCCACGATTTCCTTGCTTGGATATTTCTGACGAGCTGCATCTAAAGTCGCAATAATTTCAGTTGGGTGATGAGCAAAATCATCAATAATGACAGTACCGTTAACAACCTTTTCAGTGAAGCGACGTTTTACACCAGCAAATGTTTTCAGGTGTTCTCTGACCAAGTTCAAGTCAAAACCTGATACATACAAGAGTCCAATAACAGCTGTCGCATTCATAATATTATGACGTCCGAAAGTCGGGATGTGGAATTCACCTAACTCTTGACCACGGTATGAAACTTTAAAAGTAGAACCTGTTGTTGAACGTAACAAATCATGGGCAACAAAATCGTTTTCCTTTTCAAAGCCATAATAATAGATCGGTGCTTCTGACGTGATACGACGTAATTGCTCGTCCTCTCCATAAATGAAAAGCCCTTTGGTAATTTGCTTGGCGTAATCATTAAAAGCGTTAAAGACATCTTCTAGACTAGTAAAGTAGTCAGGATGGTCAAAGTCAATATTCGTAATAATAGAGTATTCTGGATGATAAGGCATGAAGTGGCGCTCGTACTCATCAGACTCAAAAACAAAGTACTTAGCACCTGCTGAACCGCGACCTGTTCCATCTCCGATCAAATAACTCGTGTCGGTAATGTTGGATAAGACATGAGAGAGAATTCCTGTTGTAGAAGTCTTTCCATGGGCTCCGGCCACTCCAAAACTGACAAAATCACGCATAAAGCCACCCAAAAATTCGTGGTAACGTTTATAGCTAATTCCGTGTTCATTTGCATAGGCAATCTCTACATTATTATCTGGACGAAAGGCATTGCCAGCAATGATTTCATAATCAGCCTGAATGTTCTTTGCATCAAAAGGCAGAATTTTTATCCCTGCCTGCTCAAGTCCTCTTTGAGTGAAATAGTATTTGTCCACATCACTCCCCTGAACCTTGTGGCCCATTTGGTGCAACATCAAAGCCAAGGCACTCATACCTGAGCCCTTAATTCCGATAAAATGATAGATTTTTGTCATGAGTATGATTCTTTCCTTTCCTGTTGAGGGAGTCCTCCCCCAAACTCCAAATAATTCGAATGCCTCTTAAAAGCAAAACGAAGAAACTAGAAAGCAGATGCTCTAGTTAAAAATTTAGCTAACAATCTTCTAGATAGATATTAAGGTCTATTGCTACTAAGCTTGATCAAAGCGTGTCAAATTCAATTCAGCCGCAACTTTATTTTCTTTTTTATCGCGCAACTCTTTTTTATTGTAGACTTGGCTAGTCTTCAAAAAATCATAGTTGTTTTTCTTTTCAGTCTTTGGCGCTTCGACTTGGACAACTGGCTCTGCAGATAAATCAGCTACAATATAGTCTTCTTGCTTCAAGTGCTGACCATATTTTGCAAATTCACCTGGGTTTTCTTTTTGGAAAAAGGCAGTTGGCTGAGTTTTTGTCGCCGTAGACTTCCGCGCAGAAAAGCCAATTTTGCTACGGTGTTTTTTTGAAACGGCATCACTGGTCAAGTAGGAAGCAGAGCGTTTCTTTTTCAAATCAGCTCTAGCCTCTTCTCTTGCCATCTCGGCATAACTTTTTTCTTGAACTTTAGGCGAGATGGATTGATTCACCTTGTCGGCAATTACTTGTTTTCGTGTTTCTGACTGTGAAGATGGAATAGGCTGAGCTACCGTTTTACTCGACGAAGAAGAATCAGCAAAAGTCTTCTCCTGATAGTCACCTTTGATATTACTAATAAAGTCAAATTCATCATAGAGATCCATTTGAGGAACTTCTGAAAAAATTGCTTCGTTGTCAGAGATTAGAGGAAACTTGGTATTTGTCATGCTTTTTTCCTTTCAACACTTCATTATAAACTATTCTGATCAATTTGAAAACTATTCTATTGAAATTCCTAGGATTTCTCGGATATCTGCTAGCGTCAGACTTGAACGTGATTCCGTTCCATCCAAAATAGTAGAAATTAAATTTTTCTTACTTTCCTGCAACTCTTGAATTTTTTCTTCAATAGTTCCACGAGTAATCAGGCGATAAACTTCCACATTTCTCTCCTGCCCCATTCGATGTGCTCGCCCAATCGCTTGGGCTTCAACAGCTGGATTCCACCAAAGGTCAACCAGAATAACGGTATCAGCACCTGTCAGATTGAGACCTACACCACCAGCTTTCAAGGAAATTAGAAATGCATCCTTTTGACCATCATTAAAAGCGGTTGTCATTTCTTGACGATCCTTAGCCGGAGTAGAACCGGTTATTTTAAATGATTCCATTTCAAGACTTTGTAGTTCCTGCTCAATCAGATCTAACATACCTCTAAATTGAGAAAAAATCAATACCCGATGATTGCTGGAGTGAATTTGTTCTAAAAGCTCTCTCAAACTATCCAGTTTTCCGCTATCACCCTGATAATCCTCTAAAAAGAGAGCTGGGGTGTCGCAGATTTGACGCAGGCGCATGAGACCAGATAGAATCTCTATCTTATCTCGGTTCAGTTCTTCGTCCGTTGCATAACGCACGCGTTCCTGCATTTGCTGCAGTTGGGCCAGGTAAATCGCCTTTTGGCTATCCTGTAAGTCATTTCGATAAATTACTTCTGTCAGATCAGGCAACTCTTGAAGAACATCTTCTTTCTTCCGACGCATGATAAAAGGTTGAACATAACGCGCTACCAGTTCTGCTGGCATTTTTAAAAATTCCTTTTTAGCAGGTAATAAACCAGGGAGGACAATTTGAAAAATAGACCACAATTCACCCATATGGTTCTCAATTGGCGTCCCAGATAAGGCGAAAGTATTTTTTACCTCAAAGTTTCGTAAGTGCTGAGCAATCTTTGTTCGATCGTTCTTCATGACCTGTGCTTCGTCTAAAATCAGATAATCAAAACTCAGACGACCATATTCTTCTACGTCCTGACGAAAAGAGGCATAACTGGTAATCATCACCTGATGTTCTTCAGCTATTAGATTATCCCGAAGAGGCTTGGGCCCATAGACAACTGCTATATCCAAATGTGGAGCAAACTTGCCAAATTCATCCTGCCAGTTGTAAACCAGGCTTGACGGTGCTAAAATCAAAGCATTTTGAGAATCTTTTAACACTGCCGTCAAAAAAGCAATAGTTTGCAAGGTTTTCCCAAGCCCCATGTCATCAGCTAGTATCCCTCCAAAGCCATAATGATTAAGCATGCTGAGCCATTTTACTCCCAGCTCTTGATAATCTCTCAATTCGGCTTCAACCTGTAAGGATGGTAGTTGAAATTCTTCTGGGTGCCTCAGATCATAAGCTAACTGTCGAAATCCTTCTGAGAAAGAAACATTTTCTTGATCTTCTAGGATATCTGTTAGCTGAAGGGCAGCCAAACGGTTAGTCCTTATCTGACCACCCTTTAACTTTTTGGCCCTTAATTTTTGCAAGGTTTGACTAACTTTTTTAGTCTCTTCATCAAAAACCAATACCTTGCCCGATTGACTGACAAAATAATCACGAGATTCAAATAGGGCAGATAAGGCATCATCCACTTCCGCTGGGTCAATATTGGTAAAATCAAAACCAATTTCTAACAGGCTTCCTTTGGTTTCGATAGCAATCTTAGGTTTTTCTACTTGATAAAGAGCTAATAAACTAGGGCTGATCTCTACTCTTCCTAAGGAGCGGAACTTTTCCATGGTATGAGTAAAGAAAGTGTAGACATCCTGAGGCAATAAAGCAGGTCTACGACTTTCAAAAGCTGCTTCAAATCCTGCTTGTAGTAAAGTTTGAAACACCTTTTGTTCTAGTCTGAAGTCACTGGCAAAAGGAAGACTATCTAGTTCTTCTTGACTAGCTACAGTCAGAGATTCGTAGACAAAGACAAGCTTAGCTTCAATTTCACCTGAAGTCAGGAGATCAAAAGAAAAACGAGGCTGAAACTCATGCATCATAAGTTCTTTAGGTGCTGATAAACTACCCATTTTCTTGAATTCTAACAGACTAGTAGCCAGCTTGCCTTGATCAGAACTATCAAATTGCAGACGTTTTCTCCTATCTGAATCTATAGGCAAATCTCTCAGGGCAGCCAGTATACGTTGCTGCTGATAGCTGAGTTGAAAGAAAGTATCTCCGTAAAATAAGAATTCACCATTGTATAAAAGTTTATAGTACTGTTCAGAGATCACAAGTTCTAAGTAATCAGCAGACTCCTCTAGTTCAAAAGAGAAAATGCCTGCGTCTTCATGTAGATCTTGGAAAAAGACCTGCTGGAAATCAAAGACACTATACGCCAAATGGAAACTGTTTAACTCCATCAAGCGTGTCACTCCTTCTTCGAGCAAAGAAGCAGGAAAGGCTATATGTCGACCAGCATTTTGAAAAATCAAAGAATCATCCTTAGTCGCCAAGAATCCCCGCAAGAACATTAATAGGTCTTGACTAGGTCTGTCAAATTCCTCAAAGCGGAGGGGTTCAAAATAGCTTTTACCAATCTGGTAAGGAGCTTCTTTTTGAATAGTCTGTAAAAAAGCGCGAATATCCCTTACCACATAAGATTTCTCATCCGGTAATCGACTGAGACGCAAAGTCCACAAAAATTCTCCTGTATATGCATCTTCTTGGCCAACTGCTGATAATTGGTACTTAGGATTTTCTTGATCCAGCGGTAAAATCTTATCTAAAAAGAGACTCCCAAATGAAACCTTTCCTTGTGTCTCTTGCTGACTCGTTTCCTCCAACTCCAACTTAGCCAATACTTCCTTGCCTTCTGCATCATTTTTTAGGAAATACTCTAGTCCAGCTAAATGGGCGCAATATTGTTTTTTCTGGAAAAATTCACAGGAACAGAATACAGCATCATCAGCCAAACTGTATCTCAAATTATAGTCTGAAACTCGACTATAGATAATCCGATTTTTGACTTCACTAATGCTGATTTGACCTTTTTCATAAAAGCCTATTCCCTCAGTTCGAATTTTTCCTGGAATTAATTTCGCCATACTTACCACCTTATACTTATCTCTCCATTATAACATAGATTGCAGACAAAGAAAAAAGTAAGCCTTTTTGCTTACTTCTTTTGTTTGAGATAAGTAATAGCCAAACCGGATTCTTGATTCTCATTTTTGCTTATTTGGTAGTCTAAACCTTGATAAATAACGGCAAGATCCAATGACTCTATTCAAAATATTATTTCTCGAAAGCCTTCATAGCTTGGTCAGTAAAATAATTTCTTTGAAACTCAGACACCCAAAAAAATGTAAGGGTCGAAATTAATGTTCTACCAAAAAAGCCATGAACCATTAAACTAGAGGAAATCTGTCTCTACTTCCGCTTCCTTGCAATTAAGTGAATCGGGGTTCCTTCAAAGACAAAGGCCTTGCGGATTTGATTTTCCAGGAAACGCAGGTAAGAGAAGTGCATGAGCTCTTCTTCGTTGACAAAGATGACAAAGGTTGGCGGTTTAGTAGCTACTTGAGTCGCATAGAAAATCTTGAGACGTTTGCCCTTGTCAGTTGGCGTCGGATTAATCGCAATGGCATCCATGATGACATCATTGAGCACCGCTGACGGAATACGGGTATTCTGACTCTGACTGATTTGCTTAATCATATCCGGCAGCTTATGGAGACGCTGCTTGGTCAAGGCAGAGACAAAGATAATCGGGGCATAAGACAAGTACTGGAACTGCTCACGAATATCCTCTTCCCAGTTTTTCATAGTATGGTTGTCTTTTTCTAGCGTATCCCACTTATTGACAACGATGATCATTCCTTTACCTGCTTCATGGGCAAAGCCAGCGATTCGCTTGTCGTACTCACGAATTCCTTCTTCGGCATTCAGCACCATCAGAACGACATCTGAACGATCAATGGCCCGCATAGCCCGCATGACAGAGTATTTCTCCGTATTTTCATAGACCTTGCCTGACTTGCGCATACCAGCCGTGTCGATCATGGTAAATTCCTGACCTTCACTGTCCGTAAAGACCGTATCAATGGCGTCACGCGTAGTACCGGCAACAGGACTGGCAATAACCCTATCCTCACCCAGGATGGCATTGATCAAGCTAGACTTGCCAACATTGGGACGGCCAATCAAGCTAAACTTAATCATATCAGGATTTTCAGCCACTTCTTCATTTGGCAGGTTTTCAACAATAGCGTCAAGAACATCCCCTGTACCAATCCCGTGGACTGAGGAAACTGGGAATGGATCACCCAAGCCCAGCGCATAGAAATCAAAAATCTCATTGCGCATTTCGGGATTATCCACCTTATTGACTGCTAGGATAATCGGCTTATGGGTCTTGTAGAGCATGCGAGCCACATACTCATCCGCATCCGTGATACCTTCCTTGCCAGATACGACAAAAACGATGACATCTGCTTCGTCCATGGCGATCTCAGCCTGGTGTTTGATTTGCTCCATAAACGGCGCGTCAACATCGTCGATTCCGCCCGTGTCAATAATACTAAACTTGCGGTTAAGCCAGTCTGCTGTCGCATAGATTCGGTCGCGGGTCACTCCTTCGACATCCTCCACAATGGAAATTCGCTCACCGGCAATCCGATTGAAGAGCGTTGACTTGCCGACATTGGGACGGCCGACAATGGCAATAGTTGGTAAGGCCATGTTTTTCCTCTTTCATTCTTTAGGACAGAGCCAAACTCCGTCCTATTTTTTTAATTTCTTTTCTTTGAATAGTTGATCGATAGCTTGATTAGGCTCCTGACCAAATTGAGCAGCTAGACGCTGACTCCAAGTTTCCTTAGCTCGCTCACCTGCATATTCAGTCTGCACGCGGTCATAGGCTTGGATAGTTGAACGATCCTGTTCACGATATTCTTCCTCAAAGACCACTGCTTCATAAGGCAGACGTGGCTTGACTGCATGGTTCTGGTTGGGAGTTCCCAGAGCTATCCCAAAGACTGGATAAGTGTAGTCTGGTAACTTAAAAAGCTCCGCTATTTGACTGGAAGCATAACGAACCAGCCCAATGATTACTCCGCCATAACCCAAACTTTCAGCTGCTAAGAGAGTATTTTGCCCTGCCAAAGCAGCATCTACTGAGCTAATCAGGAGATTCTCTGTCCCCTCAGGGTAAAATTTCTCCGTATGCAAGCAAACACCCTTTTGAGCTCGATTGAGGTCGCCAACAAAAAGCAGGAAAGCCGAAGACTGCCGAATGGCTTCTTGGGGCACCAAGTCAAAGAGGGCTTCTTTTTTTTCTTTGCTTCGCACCACAATGATAGAATAAGACTGGAAATTCTTCCAACTGGAAGCAGCCCGCCCCGCATCAATGATGGCACGTAATTCCTGATCCGAAATCTGCTCCTCCGTAAAGCGGCGAACAGACGTGTGAGCCTTCATCAAGTTAATTGTTTCATTCATCGGCGGTTCTCTCCTTCTAGGCGTACCTCCTGAGCCAGAAACTTAATCCGCTCCATAACCCGCTTGGCCTGCCAAGTCTCATCGCCATTCTTAGAGCTGGCAAAGTGACGCTCCAAATCCGCAAAACTAAAGTTAGAAGTAAAGAAAGTTGGCAGATTTTCCTGCATGCGGTGCTGTAGAATGACCTGCAAGATCTCATCACGCATCCAGGGGCTAGACTGTTCTGCACCGATATCGTCCAAAATCAGCACTTGAGCTGTCTTGACCTGGTCAATCTTCTCCTTGACCAAGCCGGAACTGATCGCATTCTTAACATCCAAAACAAAGCTTGGGTAATGGAGCAAAGTCGTTGAAACACTGCGCTTTTCTGACAAATCATGCGCCAGAGCAGCCATCATGTAGCTCTTGCCGACCCCAAAATCTCCGTAAAGATAAACAGCCTTCTGATAATGAGGAAACTCAGCAACAAAGTTGGTCAACAGTTCAAAAGCTTTATAGCGACCAACATCATCGAGATCTACCTGTGCCAGACTAGCTTCCTTGAGGCTACTTGGCAGATTGATCAGGTTTAGTCTACTCTTAATCGCTTCATTCTTTTGCTGCTCGACTAGCTCAGCTGTCTCCTCATAGGAAACATCCGCATAGCCTGCATTTTTTATCAAAATTGGCTTATAGCCTTTGGCAATATAGGCTTCATCTCCCAGCAAAAATCGATTCCGCTCACTGATGTACTGATTAAACTTCGAGATGCTACGGGAAATTTCAGATTGACTGAGTTTTTCTTGCTTAATAAATGCTGCCACATCAGGATCTTCTACGATTTGACGGACTAACTCCTCATAGTTGAATTGACGAGCAGGATTTTTATGCGAAAGGGTCTCTCCAATCTTTTCCATCTAGTCACCTCCTTGTTCTATCTTAGCAAGCAAGCGGCGTTTTTGCTCTTCAAGCTCAGCTTGCTTCTCTGCACTTGTTTCATTTTTATAATCTGGCTGGCTCCATTCAGGAACATTGCTTTTAGCAACTTTCTGGCTAGATTTAACTGGTCTACTCTGACTTTGCTGGTTGCGCTCGCGGATTTTCAGAACAGCTTCCTCAGCACTAGTCACCTTTTGATAGGCAAAATCATTGGCGACTTTTAGAGCGTACTTCTCATTCAGATTGGCTGAATCAACCTTATTTAAAGTCAGAAGTAAAACTATATTGATGACCTCATCTAAAAGACCTAACTTAGCTAAGTCCAATAAAAGCTGTCTTTCTGATTGGGTAATTGTTGCCTGACGCTTTTTTTTAAGCTCTGCTAAGAAAAGCATCGGCACCTTACTCTTAGCGGCGTGGATTATGATTTGTTCATCCTGGGTGAATTTCTCATTGACACGTTTTTGAGCCAATTTTTGCTTCATACGCTCGACAGAAATAACATGTGAAATCGCGGTTTCTCTAGCCAAGACATAGGTTTCATACCAGGTCCAATTTTGTTGCTCAGCAATGGCAAACAAATCTAGTAAATCTTCTTTTTCATCAGCAAAACGTAAATTTTCCTGAGCCATTCTTCGCTTAAAGTTAGTCAGATCAAAGTCTGCTTGCTTCTTCTTAATCACTCCGACTTCATCTTCCACATCAAAGACTGTCGATAATTTTTTGGCCAAAGGCTGACCCTGAGGCTGACTTCCCATTAAGGCTTCAACAGCCGTTTCACCAATTTTCTTTTCTAAAAGTCGTTTGTAAACGTGATGCTGGAAAAATTCATCCGCCGAAAGCAAACTGAAAAGTTTAATCTGATAAGTCGACTCTGCTTGGTAGAGTTCTAGCAAGTTCATAGCACTTAAGCGTTCAAAGCTCGCCTTTAAGACCTCCATTCCCATATTCAGATGATTCAGAATATGGCCAAAAGTATAGGCCTGATGACCGTCATCCCAAAAAGCCAGACAGTACAGATAGAGACTGACTGCTTCTCGACCAATAATCGGCAGATAAAGACGGATCAGATTGTTTGTATCTTGACTAACCAGATTGTTTTTCATATAAGAAAACTGATCGTTTGGCCTCATCTATTCTTCTCTCTTCTTTTTTACACCCTTAGTAATTTGCTGGAGCAGACTTTCTAATTCACCAACATCTTTAAAACTACGATAAACACTGGCAAAGCGAACATAGGTAATCTCATCCAATTCAGCTAGTTCATCCATAACAAGATTCCCGATAAAGTCACTGCTAATTTCATTATCACTGCTACTTCGTACTTTCTGCTCAATGCGATTGACCAAAGCTTCAATCTCATCACTTGAAACCGGACGCTTCTGAGCTGAGCGAATAATACCATTAAAAATCTTGTCTCTTGAAAATTGCTCCCTAGTCCCATCTTTTTTGACAACGACTAGGGTTCTTTCTTCTACCCGTTCATAAGTTGTAAATCGATGCTGGCAATCTTCGCATTCACGACGGCGACGAATAGTATTTCCATCCTCAGCTTGACGGCTATCTATAACACTGGATTTGCTCCCGCCACATTTTGGACAACGCATACGATTTCCTCCTCAAATCTTAATACTCTATTTTACCATAATTTTGCCCATAACAAAAGCAAGGCAAATCTAAATCAGTACACAGAACTATTAAAAGTATTTCTCCTACATTTCATACTAAAAAAAGAATCCTCTTGTGTTATAATGCTAGAAAACTCTCTTAGTGTAGGTAAACAACAATGAAAAAAAGAAAAATGCTCGTCCTTGCAATCGCATCAACTCTTATCATAGGAGGAACAATTGTGGTAGTTCAAAATAAAGACTTATTTGGTGGAATCCCTCAACAGAAATATCAAAACACCAAAGAAAAACAGTTGGCTTATTTGAAGAAGCATAAAAAGGATATTGAGGATTATATTAAATCTTTGAATCCAAAGATAGAAACTGTTCAAATTGATTGGGATCAAACACAATGGGATCAGATAGGGAATGGAACACCTCAAGGTGGAGGCGATATTGTTCAGGTTTATGGAGGCTTTAATAATATAGAAAAATCAAGCTGGAGTGTTATTATTAGAATTGAAGATGGAAAAATTCTAATTAATTCTATTGGAATTGGTAGTCCTTTACGTATTGGGGGTGAACTTTTTGAGTAATAGTAATTTAAAAAAATTTGATAATTTCTCCCAAGAAGATATTCTCTTATACAAAAAAGTTCCAAGTTGAACTGAGGCTCGAAAGTTAGGTTTTTAAACTAACCTCGCTAGTACAGTTCATTTAACTTGGAACTATTTTTTTCTAAAATTTTGCTTCTACTTCTAAACCGAAATGATCACTGACAACAGGGGTTTCCTTTCCGTCAAAGACCACAGCAGAGCTTTCAATTTGGATACCTTGGCTGGTAAAGATATAATCAATCTTCAGAGCGTCTTGGTTGCCATCCCAGCCAGCAATTTCGCCTTCAACTGTTGCCCTACCACTAATCTTTTGAGCAACCTTATGACTATCCTGCAATTTGAGTGGGCTCTTTAAAATATGCTGATATCCTTCGTAATCGACAGGATTATTAAAGTCACCCATGAGGACCAGAGGAGTTTTGACCTTGAGAAGCTCTTCTTCAAGCTTTGACCACTCCCCTTGGAAGCCCTTGTCCCACCAAGATAGATGGCAAGAGGCGATGGTCATCAATTGACCCTCTACCTCAGTCTCCACTAACAAGACCTTGCGAGTGTGGTAATCCCTAGGATCATTCTCTTCTGAGACCAAAATTTCTTTAGGAGCTATCGGTTTTCTGGACAAGATTGCCACACCTTCATTGTAAATGTCAAAACCGATATGATTATAAGCCCAAGACCAATGATAGTCCAGTCCTGCTTTTGCCAATTTTTTTACTAGACAAAGGGCAAAGTGATCCTGATGAATCGAAATCGCTCCTTCAACAGCCTGATAGAAAGGAGCCTGAACAACCTGTTCAGACTCCATTAATTGATTGACTTCCTGCAGGCAAATGACATCATATTTTTCTTGAAGAATGCGTTCTACAAGCTGATTTAGCTTGGTTTCTTGCTCTTCTTCCATCCAACTATGAGTATTTAATGTCAGGAATTTCGCCATGATTTCTCTTTTCTATTTTACAATTCAACCTTAGCAACAACTGTCTTAGCAGATGCTTGACCAAGTTTTTCTACAGTCACAGACTTGATAGCTGCCGCGTTTGTGAAGACAACAACAGTTGAAGTTTCACGACCAGCCGCCTTGATAGCTTCCAAATCAGCAGTCACAAGTAGATCACCTGCAGCAACCTTTTGACCTTCTGAAACATGAACTTCAAATGGTTGACCTTCTAAGCTGACAGTGTCTAAGCCGATGTGAACCAACACTTCTAAACCATTATCTGTCAAAAGACCTAAAGCATGTTTCGTAGGGAATACGCTTGTTACAGTACCTGAAACAGGTGAGTAAATCTTACCATTTTCTGGCTCAACAGCAAATCCATCTCCCATCATCTTTTGTGAGAATACTGGATCTTTAACATCATCAATTGCGATGACTTGACCATCTGCAACAGTTTCTACTTCTTCTGTCACACCTTTGTAGGCAACTTCAGTAGCTGCTGATTCTGCTTTTTGGCTAGGAAGAGTTTCAGGAATCACTTCACCAGAATCCAGCAAGTCTTGGATATCAGATTTAAGAACGTCAGCTTTTGGTCCATAGATAGCCTGAACACCTTGACCTTTCATAACCAAGCCCATAGCGCCTTCAGCTTTCCATTGCTCTTCAGTTCCAACTTTTTCAGCATCCTTGACAGTCACACGAAGACGAGTCATACATGCATCTACGTCAACGATATTAGCACGACCACCCAGCAGATTGATAACATTGACTGCTTGAGATGCTGCTGCAACCTTGCCACTGCCAGCTTCTGCTGAAGATGCTTCATCTGATCCATCTGCAGTTTCATAGTTACCATTACGTCCTGGAGTAGCGTAGTTGAATTTCTTAATCATGAAGTTTGCGATGAAGTACATGATAACTCCAAAGAGGATTGTTACCCAAATAAAGTTAATGATATCCATTCCCAAACCAGCATTGATTGCCAATGGTGTACGAGTTAAGAATTCGATAGAACCGAATGAGTGTACACGAAGGTTAACGATGTCTGCCATTGCAAAAGCAGCACCTTGAACAAGTGAGTAGATCAAGTAAAGCGGAGTCGCAACAAACATGAACATGTACTCGATTGGCTCAGTAACCCCTGTCAAGAAGGTTGCCAATGCAGTCGCAATCATCATACCTTTATATTTGTGCTTCTTGTCAGCATCTACATTGCGGTAGATAGCTGCAGCTACCCCAATCAAAATACCAAATGAACCAATCATTTGTCCAACTTTAAAGCGGGCTGGATGGTATGCTTCAAGCAATTGATTGTAGCTTGCCATATTTGAACCTTTAAGGTTAACAAGGTCAGTTACCCAAGCAAGCCAAAGTGGGTCTTGTCCGAATACTTGTGTACCTTTTGCTGCACCAGTTAACACTTCATATGTTCCACCAAGAGCAGTATAGTTCATTGGGATTGTCAACATATGGTGCAATCCAAATGGAAGCAAGAGACGTTCCAAAGTACCATACAAGAACGGTGCAAAAATCGGCGCAGTATCTTGAGAATTAGCAATCCAAATACCAAAGTTATTGATTCCAGTTTGAATAACTGGCCATACAAATGAAAGTGCAATCGCAACAATCGCAGAACGCAAAATTACAACAAATGGAACAAAGCGTTTCCCGTTAAAGAATGAAAGTGCGTCTGGCAATTTACGGAAGTTATAGTATTTGTTGTAAGCAGTTGCTCCAACAAAACCAGCAATAATTCCGACAAATACACCCATGTTTAGGGCAGGCGATTCTAGAACGCTGATAAAGTAATCAGAAACCTTAATTGTTCCACCTAAAAGAGTGTGAACAGTTGCATCTGGATTTTTTAACATATCACTAGAAACACCAAACATCACACCAGTGATACGGTTGATCAGGATAAAAGATAGACCTGCTGCAAAGGCACCGCCAGCACGTTCTTTAGCCCAGCTTCCCCCAATTGCAAGAGCAAAGAGTACGTGGAGGTTCCCAATAACACCCCAACCAATTTGCTCTAAAACGCCACCTGTCGTTACCAACACACCAAAATTAGGATTAATCATTGGAAGCGACTTACCAATACTAATCATTAGACCAGCTGCGGGCATAACCGCAACGACCACCATTAAAGCTTTACCGAATTTCTGCCAAAATTCAAAGCTAAAAATGTTCTTGAATGAATTTTTCATCATCCAGACCTCCTTCTTTTTTACAAACTTTTATATGAAATCGTTTGCATTGCACACTACTATTTTATCACTTTTTTTAATTTTGTAAAGGGTTTTCATAAAAAAATTTTAATTTTTATTATTTCCTCTTTTATTATCACTTTTTCTACCTTAATTTTCACTTACTCGAAAAAGAGTTAATTTATCAGGCTGTATAAGGCCTAGAGTCAACATAATAATATAGATTTTATCTTCTTTTTTGTCTTTCAACAAGTAAACACCATCTATAGATTTTGAGCAAACGATTGCGTGAATTGAGCTAATTTTGACTAAAAATCATATAAAAAACTCCAATTCTCAAAGAATTAGAGTTTTTATAGATTAACCCTGCATGGAATAACCAATTCCACGAACGGTTTTAATATAACTTTCTTGACCTGGAAGATCGATTTTACTGCGGAGATAGCGAATATATACATCCACTATATTCGTTTCAGATGCACTTTCATATTTCCACACTCGGTCTAACAGTTGCTCACGACTCATCACCTTATTACTGCTCATTAGAGTCACTAGTAAATCGTACTCTCGTCTCGTCAAAGCAATAATTTCATCCCCTCGATAAACCGTATGATTTTTCAAATCAACCCGCAGATTTCGATAAGCAGTAGGGACTTTTAACTGGCTACATCTCTGATCGATAAAATCCCGCCCACGAAAAATAGCGGATATCTTATCAACCAAATCACTGATAATAAAGGGTTTTACCATATAAGAAACTGCAAACTGCTGAATCTCTTCAGCCGAATCCGCAATTTCCTCTCGACTCACCATTACAATGATAACTGCAGCAGGTTTTAATAAACTCAATTGTTGAGCAAAGGCAAAGGCTGTTCCATCAGCAAACTGATTATTTAGTAAAAGTAAATCATAATCGTTTTCCTTTGCTAGAGCTAGTCCCTCTTGGCCTGTTTCCGCTAGGTCTACTTGATAACTTTCCTTTTGTAATTCCAGCATGATAAATCGTGCTAGATTCTTTTCATTTTCAACTAATAAAATCCGCTTCGCCATTGACCTATCGTCCTATTTTTCGTCGTACCAAGAATAGTGGAAAGTACCTTCTTTGTCTTTACGCTGATATGTGTGTGCTCCAAAGTAGTCACGTTGTGCTTGGATCAAGTTAGCAGGTAGATCTGCTGAACGATAGCTATCAAAGTAAGTAATGGCTGCTGAGAAAGTTGGTACTGGTACACCAGCTTGAACAGCAAGAGCTACGATATCACGCACAGATTGTTGATATTTAGCAGTTACATCAAGGAAGTATTCATCCAAAAGCAAGTTAGCTAAGTCAGCATCACGGTTGTAAGCATCTGTAATCTTTTGCAAGAAACGTGAACGGATGATACAGCCATCGCGCCAGATAGAAGCGATATCCGCAAACGGTAGGTTCCAATTGTTTTCACGAGAAGCCACACGCAATTGCGCAAAACCTTGTGCATAAGAAATGATTTTTGAGAAGTATAGAGCTTGACGGATCTTTTCGATCAACTCAGCCTTATCTCCTTCAAATTTGAATGTAGCTGGTTTTGGAAGTACTTTGCTGGCGTGTACACGTTCTTCTTTGTAAGCTGAAATATAGCGGGCAAACACAGACTCCGTAATGAGTGACAATGGCACGCCTAAGTCAAGTGCTGATTGGCTAGTCCATTTACCAGTTCCCTTGTTACCTGCAGCATCAAGGATATAGTCTACGATTGGCCCCTCTTGGCCTTCATCGTCTTTACGGCTCAAGATATCAGCAGTGATTTCGATCAAGTAGCTATCAAGCTCGCCCTTGTTCCACTCAGTAAAGATTTCAGCCATGTCTTCTGCAGAAAGGCCAAGCAAGTGTTGCATGAGGTCGTAACTTTCTGCGATCAATTGCATATCACCATACTCGATACCGTTGTGGACCATTTTCACATAGTGACCCGCTCCATCAGGACCGATGTAAGTCACACATGGTTTACCATCTTCTGGTGCTTTAGCAGAGATTTCTTCGAGAACATCTGCTACCAATTCATAAGCTTCTTTTTGTCCACCAGGCATGATAGAAGGGCCTTCGAGGGCACCTTTTTCACCACCAGAGACACCTGTACCGATAAAGTTGATGCCTGAGTTTGCTAACTCTTCGTTACGACGGATAGTATCTTTATAGAAAGTGTTTCCTCCGTCAATCAAGATATCACCTTTATCCAAGTGAGGAAGAAGTGCTTGGATAGTCGCATCTGTACCAGGTCCAGCTTGAACCATGAGCATGATACGGCGAGGTTTTTCGATTGAGTTTACAAAGCTTTCAACGTCATAGCTTGGCACAAAGTTCTTTTCTGGATGGCAAGCAATTACATCTTCTGTTTTATTTGCTGAACGATTGTAGATGGCTACTGTATAGCCACGAGATTCAATATTGAGAGCAAGGTTACGACCCATAACGGCCATACCAACAACACCAAAATTTGCTTTAGTCATTTTTTTCTCCTATAGTTAGTTTGTTTTATTTTATCATGTTTAAGCTATAAAATAAAGAATTTATCTTGAAATGTTCGAAGAAGAAAATCTCTTGGGGAAAAATAGGATGAAGGCGAGCCTCATCCTAATCATTTTTTATTTCTTGTCATCAGTCGTAATTTCTTTAGCTTCAATCACTGGCTGTTCATCTTGTTTAAGCTTGTTGACAGTCATATTAACACCAAGAGCTCCTGCTAAGAGTTGACGGATGTCGAAGCCTGCACCTTGCGACACTTGGTCAATACTCTGCATGATATCACCAACCATCTTAGAAGCATTGCCTTCACCATACATGGTGATTTTGTCCACTTTAGTAAGCGGCTCTGCTACAGCACGGGCAATTTCTGGCAGTTTGTCTACAATCATCTCAGTAATGGCAGCTTCCTGCATCTTCTTCATGGCTTCTGCTTTTTTATCCAAACCTTGAGCCTCTGCTTCCAGCTTAAGACGAATAGCCTCCGCTTCAGCACGTCCCTTGGCTTCAATGGCTTCAGCTTCTTGCAATTGTGCAAATTTTTCAGCCTCGGCTTGAGCCTTGCGAGCTTCTGCTTCTTTTTGAGTTTCAAAAAGTTCTGCTTCAGCTTGACGTTGACGCTCAATCAATTGCGCTTCTGCTGCTTGTTGACGAGAGTATTTTTCTGCCTCAGCCTGTTTGCGGATGTTAGCATCCAGTTCTTGCTCGCGGACCTTAACTTCACGTTCCTTGACTTCAGCTTCCTTCTCTTGCTTCATGATATTAGCTTCAGCAGCCACACGTTCTTGCTCACGACGCTGAATCTCTGCCTCAATCCCTTTGGCTGCATCAGCCTTAGCTTGAGCAATATCCGCTTCCTGCTTGAGGGCTGCTTGCTTCAATTTCAACTCATTTTGCTTTTGAGCAATTTCCAAGTCAGCCGCTACCCGCTTGTCGTTAGCCAATTTGTCTTGCTCAGCTTCTACTTCCTTGCGCTCACGTTCCGCTTTGGCCTTTGCAATTAAGGCATCTTTTTTGATGGTTTCGACATTTTCAATACCGAGGTTATCAATCACGCCACCCTCGTCAGAGAAAGACTGAACGGTAAAGGCAATGACTTCCAAGCCCATTTTTGCCAAATCAGGAGCTACGTTGTCCTGCACTTTTGAGGCAAATTCCTGGCGGTCATTGACCATCTTACGTAATTCCATCTGACCAATTACTTCCCGAAGATTTCCTTCCAAGACATCTTGAACAGAGTTAGAAATATCAGTTGTATTCCAATTAAGGAAGTTTTCTGCCGCACGGGCAATCATTTCGTCAGTCGTTCCGATTTTCAGCTTCACAGCTGCATCAGCTCGCACATTAATGAAGTCTAGAGTTGGCACCGCCTCAGATGTACGAACATCTGTTGAGAATTGCTCAATATCCAGATAAGAGCGCTGTTCAACAAAAGGAATCATAAACCCAGCTTTACCTCGCAAATGGCGTTGTTTGCGAAGCCCTGTGATGACGACTACTTCATTTGGTCGAGCATTGACATATCCCTTAGCCAAAAGAACAAGTACAATAACCAAAACAATTGCACCTAGGATTAGCCAAGTTGGAAAGAAAAATGTATCCATAATAACTCCTTTTTCGACAAGAAAACTTGTCCAATTTATTTTATTATCTTAGTATACCAAATTATCTTTTATTTCCAATTTTTTTCTAGAAAATTTTATCCCTCATTCATCAAAAAGACCTTGCAAGCCTGCAAATGGACTATTCTCTTCTTTTTTTTCTGCTTGGTACTTCTGATAATCATCCTCTGTCATAACCTGCCAATCTCTTCCTGTTGGCAAGTCTGAGCCAGCTTCTTCAGCAGCTGTCAAAACTTTTAGGGGAATATTCAAAAGGATATTGTCCGCTACACTTTCTGCAACATTTATCTCACCATTTTCAATGGGAAGCACCAGATCCTGATCAATCATTTCCTGAGAAGCGACTTGTCCATCTTCCATGAAAATTTCATTAACCAGATAAGACTCTTTCCTCTCTACGGGTTCCATACTGCGACTAGAAGCCAATGTAATGGTATAAGAAAGTTCATAATCTAAGAAATAGAGTCCATCCTCATACTGGGCTCTACCACTAGCAACAATATCCTGAACGTCTAAAATCTCAGCATTGCGTTCTTTTAATTCTTCAGCCAAGTCTAGCTTCTTTTCAAAAGCCAAACCATCTGGATTTTTGCGAATTTCTTGTATATTTAACATAAGTTCCTCTTTGTTTTTTTCTTTTATTATATCATGTTTAAGCGCTCCGCTGTTGTTGAAAATTATTTTGTTATAATAAATTGTAAGGAGGGAAGACAATGACACCACTAGGACAAGTTTTTAGGTTTTTTCGAGAGGCAAGGCACATCTCTTTATCTGAAGCCACTGGCGGAGAATTCTCAAAGTCCATGCTTTCACGCTTTGAAAATGGGCAGAGCGAGCTATCAGCTCAGAAACTTTTCAGTGCCCTCAGCGCCATTCACACAGAAACAGAAGAATTTACAGTTGCAGCTGGCATCCAGGATCATCATTCTCACAAGGAACTCCTAAGTCACATTCAAGATCTACTCCAAGCTAATCAGCATGACTTATTAGAAGAACTCTATCTAGAGAAGAAAAAAATTAGTCAAAATTCTAAAGAGGCAAATGATTGGGTTGAGCGCCTGATTGTAAAGGCCTACCTCTGTGCCCTCAAGGAATCTGAAAAAGCTAGTCCAGACGAGCTAGATTTCCTCCATGATTATCTCTTTTCAGTTGATATTTGGGGTCGCTATGAACTGAAGCTTTTTTCTATCTGCACTCCGGTTTTATCTCTAGACTTGTTTTCCCAATACACCAAAGAAATCCTCTCAAGAAATGATTTTACAGCCTTATTTGCCAACAATCGCAACACCTTGCATACCACTTTTTTAAATGGCTATCTTCTAGCCATCAGTCAGGAAAATATCACCCATGCAGACTTTTTTCAACAAGTAATCGAGCGACACTTTTATGAAGAAAATGAGACTTACTTTCGAATTGTCTATCTCTTTGCTCAGGGAGAGTTAGCTTGTTTGAAAGGACAAAAGAAAGAAGGATTCGCTCAAATGAAGCAAGCAGTCGATATTTTCCAAATCTTAAACTGCCAGCATAGCGCCGACTACTACCAAGAAGCTCTTGAAGCTGCTTTTCAAAAATATAGTAAATAAAACGAACCTCCACTTTTAAACTCGACGATTTTGAGTTGAAAAGTGGAGATTTTTTGATACTAGACGATCCCTAGCTTACTAATTTCAATAACTTCCATCAAATCCGTTGAATATATGCAACATTTTTTGCTTCTTAAATCTTTTATTTTATACTAAAACTAGAAAGAGCACTCGCAAGTCACTTTTAGAACCTGACCACTTACCTAGGAGACTTGACCACTTGCGGAAAAGCTATTGAAACCAAGACTTTTCCTGCTATAATCAAAACTATCAAGGCCTTGTAGTTATTGACTATTTTTGAAAAATCTTTCAAGCTATTCATTACCAAAGGAGATTTTTATGAAACTTGCCTTACGGAATAAATTATTTGCTTTTATTAGCCTCTCCCGAATCTTCAACACCCTGGGAGCTTCTATTTTCAATATTGTTTTTGTTGTATTTGCCTCCAGCATGCCTAGCCCCAAGTTTGCTATTGCTGTTGCTAATTTTATTGTCCTGGTTCCGACCTTCTTTACTATTTTCGTCGGCATCAAAGCAGATAAGACCATCCATAAAGCTCGCTGGCTGATTCATTTTGGTTATGTACAAGCCCTGCTATTTGTTCTTGTCGCCTTTATGACTCGCTCTAGCTCATATCTAGCCTTTTCAGTGGTCTGCTTCATGAATATTCTTTCTGATATTATCAGCGACTATCGAAGTGGTCTGCAAATGCCAATTTTGAAAAAGAACATTCCCGAGCAAGATCTAATGGAGGCCTTCTCCTTTACCCAGCTTATCAGTTTTCTTTGTAGTCTAGCTGGTCAGGCTTTAGGAGTTTGGCTCTTAGCGATCAGCCAGCAAAACTTTTTCCTAGTAGCTTTAGTCAATTCTTTAACCTTCCTACTCTCCTCTACTACCCTCTATCTAGTCCGACGTCGATTGACCCATGATCCGGTAACCATTTCTGAGAATAAACCTCCTCTCAAGGAAGAACTGAAAAAAATGTATACATCTTCTAAACTCATCTTTGAGCAGGAGGGCTCTAACAACTTTCTCAAGTTGCTGGCTCAAATCTTGGTCATTAACGCTATGGCAGGTTCTCTTATAGCACTTTATAATCTCTATTTGCTAGACAACCCCATCTTTCATCTATCTTTTAGCCAGTCGCTCTTGATTCTTCAGACGACGCTTGTCCTAGCTATGATCATTGCTAGTTTGACTCCCAACGATTACTTCAGCCGTCTATCACTAAATCAGCTCATCATATGGGCCGCTGTTATGATGATTCTGCTTGCTATCAGCAACTTCTTACATCTGCCCGTTTTCGTCGGTATTATTTTTGGATTTTTTCTTGCTTATGCTTCCGGCAAGATCAATCCCAAAATCAACACCCTCTTGCTAAGTAAGCTACCTTCCGATGTTCTCGCTCAGACGTCCAGCTTTCTAAGTTTGCTCTTTTCCTTCTCCGTTCCTCTGGGAACTATGATTTTCTCCAGTCTAGCTCTTTGGAATATGAATGCTAGCTGGCTAATCTTCAGCTTTATCGGCGTAATCGCTCTGCTCTTATCTATTGAAAAAAGAAAGAGATAAAATAAATCCGATGAATGCAATTCTATTGACTTTGAGTTAAAAGCAGTCTTATTTTAGACAGTAAAAAACGACAACTTCCAAATAAGGAGTTATCGTTTTTTTTTGAGTATCGGAAAGCTAAAAGCTCAAGTTACATTTAGCTTATACTCTTTCATGATTAGTTTCTACCAAAGCGTCTGCCTCTACCATTTCGGTCAAAGTACATCCAGGTTCCGTCTTCTAGACGAATCCATTTGTTGCGAACCATATCACCTGACTTCGGATCGAAGTATCGTTCAGCACCATCAACATAGACAACTTGGCCCTTGACCTGCTTACCATCTTGACCGAAGTAAAGAACTTGATTGTTGATTGTCTTAAGACCTGTTA
>NZ_LQWV01000012.1:513936-514144 GCF_001553855.1 Streptococcus gordonii | reverse complement strand
TGTTACAGCTTTGCCGTCTTGATCAAAGTAATACCATTCATTGTTAGCGCCTTCTGCAAATTTGTTGACGGCCATCTCACCTGAATTGGCATCAAAGTAACGAATGCTCTTGTCTGCTAGCGTCACTACCTGACCTTTGACTTGCTTGCCATCTTGATCAAAGTAGAGAACTTGATTGTTAATTGTCTTAAGACCTGTTACAGCTTTG